>NZ_JBFUIM010000005.1:0-431049 GCF_056401875.1 Roseateles sp. P4_D2
GCATGGCATGGGGATGTGCAGGCGCGGCGCGCTGGATGCGGCGTAGTGCTCGACGCTGACGCGGATGACGCCGGGCAGCGGCGAGCTCAGCGTCACGGTCAGCGTGGGGCCCTGCAGCGTGTCGCCGCGGTGCTTGATGGGGCGGGTCGTGGCGAGCACGACCAGGCGGTCTTCGTGGACTTCGATCGCATAGGCCTCGGCCGCGTAATGCGCGGCCACGCCCGGCTGATGCATCCACTGTCCGTCAGTGAACTTCATGCTTCTTGATTCCTTGTTGTCTCCGGTCGGCCGGCATTGCATTTGGTCAGACCGAAGTCAAGCATACAACATGCCCGGTCTTACCAAACAAACGGACAAACAAGTCGCAAGGCGAAACAACCGACAGGCCGTTCGCCGCCCCGCCCTCAGTGCAGATCGCACGAAAGCCGCTCGTTGACGCCCTCTCGGCGCAGGTACCGCATCGTTCCATGCCCGCAATGCATAGGGTTAACCCTTGTTGATATGGTGAAAACCCTAATATGCGATCCGTCAACAACGAAGAAAGGGAAACAAATGGAACTGCTGATCGTGACTTTGGTGCTGGCGACGCTGGCGATCGTGGGTCAACTGGGCGACGCCGTGAGTGGCCAGTACAACAGCAAGCGCGACTGAAGTCGCACTGAAACGGGCATGTGAACCGCGTGCCGCAACCGCTCAAGGGCTGCTTCTGCAGCCCTTTTGCTTTTCGGCGCCTATCCACCAATATGAAATCCATATAGCCGCTGGCAAAGATTCGATATTTCAGAACTAGCAGCCCCTCCTAAGCTTTCGGCCGTTCCTGCACCAGTCATGGCCCCATGAGAATCACCAAGCTGACGACCTACCGCCTCGCCCCGCGGTGGATGTTCCTGAAAATCGACACCGATGCCGGCATCAGCGGCTGGGGCGAGCCCGTCATCGAAGGCAAGGCGCGCAGCGTCGAAGCTGCCGTGCATGAGTTCGAGCCCTATCTGATCGGGCAAGACGCCTCCCGCATCAACGACCTCTGGCAGGTCATGTACCGCGGCGGTTTCTACCGCGGCGGCGCCATCCTGATGAGCGCCATCGCCGGCATCGACCAGGCGCTGTGGGACATCAAGGGCAAGGCCCTGGGCGCTCCGGTGCATCAGCTGCTCGGCGGCCTGGTGCGCGACAAGATGAAGGTGTATTCCTGGGTCGGCGGTGACCGGCCGGCCGATGTCATCCGCGACATCAAGCGGCTGCGCGAAGGGGGCTTCGACACCTTCAAGATGAACGGCTCCGAGGAGATGGGCCTCATCGACAGCGCCCGCAAGGTCGACGAAGCCGTGGCCCGCATCGCCGAGATCCGCGAAGCCTTTGGCCACGACATCGAGTTCGGCATCGACTTCCACGGCCGCATCGGCGCACCGATGGCCAAGGTCATGCTGAAAGCGCTGGAACCCTACCGGCCGCTGTTCGTCGAAGAGCCCGTGCTGGCCGAGCAGGACGAAACCTACGCCCGCCTGGCTGAGCACACCGCCATCCCGTTGGCGGCCGGCGAGCGCATGTATTCGCGTTTCGAGTTCAAGCGCGTCTTCCAGGCCGGTGGCCTGTCGATCGTGCAGCCGGATCTTTCTCACGCCGGCGGTATCACCGAGTGCCACAAGATCGCTGCGATGGCCGAAGCCTACGACGTGGCCTTCGCGCCGCATTGCCCGCTGGGGCCCATTGCGCTGGCCGCCTGCCTGCACGTCGACTTCGTGTCGCACAACGCGGTGCTGCAGGAACAGAGCATGGGCATCCACTACAACCAGGGTGGCGAGCTGCTCGACTACGTGCTGAACAAGGAAGACTTCCACATCGAGAACGGCTACATGAAGCCGTTGACCAAACCGGGTCTCGGCGTGGTGGTGGACGAAGAGAAGGTCATCGAGGCCAGCAAGACGGCGCCGGACTGGCGCAACCCGCTGTGGCGCCACGCGGACGGGAGCGTCGCCGAATGGTGATCGACGGCGGCCGCCTCATCGCGCTCGACTGGGGCAGCACGCGGCTGCGCGCCTTCCTGCTGGGCGCCGACGGTGCCGTGCTGGCGACGCGCCAATCCGAGCAGGGCGCCTCGACGCTGGCCGGCGCAGACGCTTTCGCTCAGGCGCTGGCCGCCGTGACCGATGGCTGGCCCGGGCTGCCGATGCTCGCCTGCGGCATGGTCGGCAGCCAGCATGGCTGGCGCGAAGCGCCCTATGCGCCCTGCCCGGCCGACGCCGCCGCGCTGGCTCGCCAGGCATTGCAGGTCGATGCCAAGTTCTGGATCGTGCCCGGCCTGATGCATGACGGCGCCCAACCGGATGTCATGCGTGGCGAAGAGACCCAGATTGTTGGCGCCTTCGCCTTGCATCCCGAGCTGGCCGAACAGGCCTGCCTGGTGCTGCCAGGCACGCATTCGAAGTGGGCGCGCGTCGAGGCTGGCAGGGTGACGGGTTTTGCAACCCACATGACCGGCGAGCTCTATGCGCTGCTGCGCCAGCATTCCGTGCTCGCCCGCCTGATACCTGCGGACGGCAGTTCAGCGCCCTCCTCCCAGGCGTTCCTGGCTGGCGTGGACGCAGCGCGCGAGGACGGGGCCCTGAGCCACCAGCTTTTTGCCGTGCGCACGCTGGGCCTCTTCAAGCGGTTGCCCGCAGAGCAGTTGCCCGACTACCTCTCGGGCCTGCTGATCGGCCACGAGATCGCCAACGAACTGAAGACCGCCACGCCCGAGCGCTTGGCTCTCATCGGCGACCCGGCACTGTGCGAGCGATATGCGCTCGCCCTCGGCCGTTTCGGCATGGACAAGCCGCTGCAACTCGACAACACCGCGCCCGCCGGCCTCTGGCGGCTGGCGCAAACCATGGGGCTTTGACATGCTCGACCAGGCACTGCAACAACTCCCCCTCGTCGCCATCCTGCGCGGCGTCAAGCCCGATGAAGTCGAGGCCATCGCCGACGCGCTCTATCTCGAAGGCTTTCGCGTCATCGAGGTGCCCCTGAACTCGCCCCAGGCGCTGGACTCGATCGCCCGCCTCGCACGCCGCATGCCCAACGACGCGCTGATCGGCGCCGGCACCGTGCTCAGCGCCGACGCGGTGCGTGACGTGCAGATCGCCGGTGGCCGCCTCATCGTCATGCCGCATGCCGACGTCGCCGTCATCCGCGTGGCCAAGGCGCGTGGCCTGGCCTGCATTCCCGGCGCGGCCACGCCGACTGAAGCCTTTGCGGCCCTGCAGGCCGGTGCCGACGCGCTCAAGCTCTTCCCGGCCGAACTGGTCACACCGCCGGTGCTCAAGGCCATGCGTGCCGTGCTGCCGCGCGAGCTGAGCCTGCTGCCGGTGGGCGGCATCACACCCGAGACGATGGCCCCGTACAGGCAAGCGGGCGCCGCCGGCTTCGGCCTGGGCTCGGCGCTCTACAGCCCAGGCCTGACGGCGTCCGATGTGGCACCGCGGGCAAGAGCTTTCGTGCAGGCCTGGCGCGCGCTCTGACGCGCGACAAAAACAACGACACCGGAGACCTCCATGAACCGCATGCTCACGCTGTGCGCAGGCTTGGCGCTGCTCGCTCTTGGCCAGGCCAACGCCGACACGCTGCTCACACTCGATGCCCGCGCCGATGCTCCCGTGCCGACCACCGGCCACCTGCAGCTCGGCACGGCGCGCTCGCCTCAGGGCCAGACGCTGGACGTCAACAGCCAGTACCTGCTGCGCGACGGCAAGCCCTGGCTACCGGTCATGGGCGAGTACCACTACAGCCGCGCACCCGCCTCGCAATGGGACGCCCAGCTGCGCCTGATGAAGGTCGCCGGCATCGACATCGTTGCGAGCTATGTGTTCTGGAACCACCACCAGGAGCAGCCCGGCGCCTTCAACTGGAAGGGCAACCACGACCTGCGCCGCTTCGTGCAGCTGGCCCAGGCCGCCGGCCTGCAGGTCGTCGTCCGGCTGGGCCCCTGGGCGCACGGCGAGGCCCGCTACGGCGGCATTCCCGACTGGGTCGTCGACAAGATGCCCACGCGCGGCAACGACCCCGAATACATGGGCCATGTCGAGCGCCTGTACGCCGAGATCGGCGTGCAGCTCAAGGGCCTGCTGTGGAAGGACGGCGGTCCGGTCGTCGGCGTGCAGCTGGAGAACGAATACAACATCCGCGGCCCTGGCAAGGGCGAGGACCACATCAGCGCACTAAAGAAGCTCGCGCTGAAGGCCGGCATGGATGTGCCGCTGTACACCGTCACAGGCTGGGACGGCACCGTCTACCCGTCCGGCGAGGTCACCCCCGTCTTCGGTGGCTACCCGGATGAGCCCTGGGCCACCAGCACTCGGGAGCTTCCGCCCAAGGAGACGCACGCCTTCCGCTTCAACACCCGCGTCAGCGGCGATCTTGGCGCGCAGACCCAATCACACGCCCCTGGCACTGCCGAGACCGACAAGGACAAGGTGCCCTTCCTCGGTGCCGAATACGGCCCCGGCCTGCCAGCGATGTACCGCCGCCGCACGCTGGTGTCGCCTGACGACATCGCGGCCATGCTGCCCGTGCAGCTGGGCTCGGGCGTCAACCTGTTCGGCTACTACATGTTCCACGGCGGCCGCAACCCGGTCGGCGTGGGCGGCACCGGCCTGGAGGAAAGCACGCTCAGCGGCGGCTACAACGACACGCCACGCATCAGCTATGACTTCCAGGCGCCGCTGGGGCCTGACGGTCAGCAGCGCCCGGTACTGACCAAGCTGCGTCCCTTTCACTATTTCCTGCGCGAACACGGCGCAGCGCTGGCGACGATGACGGTACGCCAGCCCGAGCGCTCGCCGACCAACCCGGCTGACCTGCAGACGCCGCGCTGGTCCGTGCGAAGCAAGGGCGACGCCGGCTTCCTGTTCTTCAACAACCATGTGCGCCAGTACGCCATGCCGGCGCAGGTCGGCGTGCGCTTCGAGGTGCAGCTGCCGGGTGGCACGGTGACGCTGCCGAGCACGCCGGTCGACATTCCCAACGGCGCCTATTTCATCTGGCCCATCAACCTCGAGCTCGACGGCGTGATGCTGCGCCACGCGACGGCCCAACCGGTCACGCGCCTCGACGCGGGCGCCCAGGGCATCGTCCATGTGTTCGCGACGACGGCCGGCGTCTCCGCAGAGTTCGCGCTGCCCGACGGCATCAGGACACTGAAGCCGGACGCGAACCAGCTGCAGCGCATCGGCAGCCGCGACGGCCGCGCCGTCAGCGTGCTGCTGCTGGCGCCGGAACAGGTGGAGCAGTTGAACGTGCTGGAGATTGCCGGGCAGCGCCGGCTCGTTTTCAGCGAGCAGCAGGCCTGGGTGGCGGACGGCAAGCTGCAACTGCGCGGCATCGGGCCGCAGCCGCTTCGCGCCGCCGTCTTCCCTGCCCTGCCCGGGCCGCGTGCGGTCGGCCTGAAGGTCGGCCAGGACGGCCTGCTGCAACGCCTGGAGCTGGCGGGCGACAACGCCCAGCCGACGCTGCAGATCAGCCCCACCCGCCCGGCCCGGGCCGTGCCACCCGTGCTGAAGGGTGGCCTGGCCAAGGCGGCCGTGCAGCCTATTCCTGAGGCATTTGCAGCGGCGGCGACCTGGTCGCTGAAGCTGCCCCAGCCGCTGGCGCCGAACGCGGAGGACGTGCTGCTGGAACTGGACTTCGTCGGCGACATCGGCCGCGTCTTCGCCGGCAGCCGGATGCTGGACGACTGGTACTACAACGGCCAGCGCTGGCAGATCGGCCTGCGCCAGTTCGCGCTGCAGCCTGGTGCCGAATTGCAGCTCAGCGTGCTGCCGCTGCGCGGCGACGCGCCGGTCTACATCGACGCGGCCCATCGGCCCGCCTTCGCCGCCGGCCAGACGCAGGTCGCCGAATTGCGCGGCGCCCGGCTGCTGACGGTCAGGCGTGCAGCGATCGCGCCCTGAGTGACCGGTATTCCGAATCTGGATAGTTAAGCCCGGACATTCGATTTGTGCCGAATGGAACCGCTCCGTAACCTGGACTTCTGATGACATTGAACGGCGACCTTGAACTGACCTTGCCACAGGGCGCCCTTCTTGGTGAGGGCCTGCTCTGGCATGGCGGCCGCTGGTGGTGGACGGACATCGAGGCGGCGACCCTGTTTGCCTGGCAGCCGGGCGCGGCGGGACCGCTGTCATGTCGCCTGCCGGATCGCCTGGGCAGCTTCGCCCACTGCCGCTCGGGCCGCGTGTTGCTGGGCCTGGCCAAGCGCCTGGCTCTCGCGACGTTGGGCGACAACCTGGATCTTGGCCAGCTGCAGACCGCTGCCCCGGTCGACGCCGCCGAGCCGCGCACGCGCATCAACGACGGGCGCACCGACCGGCGCGGCAACTTCGTCTTCGGCACGATGAACGAGGCCCAGGAGCGCCGGCCCAAGTCCACGATCGCCAGCTTCTACCAATACTCCATGGCCCACGGCCTGCGCCGCCTGGCCTTGCCGGCGGTGGCGATTGCCAACAGCATCTGCTTCAGCCTGGACGGCCGCACGATGTACTTCTGCGACACGCTCTCCCAGCGCATCCAGCAGTGCGATTACGACGCCGACACCGCCCAGGTCGACAACGTCCGCCTGTTCACGGCGATGGACCGCGACGACGCCTGGCCCGATGGCTCGGTCGTCGATGCCGAAGGCTGCCTGTGGAACGCCCAATGGGGCGCCGGCCGCGTGGCACGTTACGACCCCGAGGGCCGGCTGATGGGCGTGTTGCGCGCCCCGGCCACTCACACCAGTTGCCCCGCCATCGGCGGTGAAGGCATGGACCAGCTGATGCTCACCACCGCCCGCACGGAGCTGAGCCGCGACGCTCTCGCCGCCCAGCCGCTGTCCGGCAGCCTGTTCGGCTTGCGTCTGCCCACGGCGCTGGGTGTGCCTGACGCCCTGTTTGAAGACTGATGAAAAACTAGGAGACAACGATGAAGATGCAACGACGCGCCGCACTGGCCCTGGCCCTGCTGGCCACCCCCTTCGCGCTGCAGGCGGCCGAACCGGTCAAGATCGGCTTCCTCGTCAAGCAGGCCGAAGAGCCCTGGTTCCAGGACGAATGGCGCTATGCCGAGCAGGCCGCCAAGGACAAGGGCTTCACCCTCGTGAAGATCGGCATCCCCAACGGCGAAAAGATGATGGCTGCCATCGACAACCTGGCGGCGCAGAAGGCCGTCGGCTTCGTCATCTGCGCACCCGACGTGAAGCTCGGCGTGGCCGTCAACCGCGCCGCCAAGCGCCACAACCTCAAGGTCATGTCAGTGGACGACCAACTCGTCGACGGCGCCGGCAAGCCCATCGCCGACATTCCCCACATGGGCATTTCGGGCTACGAGATCGGCAAGCAGGTCGGCCAGGGGCTGCTGGCTGAGATGAAGGCACGCGGCTGGAAGCTGGACGAGGTGGGCGTGCTGCGCGTGGCCTTCGACCAGTTGCCCACGGCGCGCGATCGCACCATGGGCGCGGTGGATGCGTTGAAGGCTGCCGGCGTGCCGGCCGCCAACGTGGTCGACGCGCCCCAGGCCAAGACCGACACGGAGAGCGCCTTCAACGCCGCCAACATCGCCTTCACGAAGAACGCCAAGTTCAAGCGCTGGGTTGCCTTCGGCCTGAACGACGAAGCGGCCCTGGGCGCCGTACGCGCTGCGGAAGGCCGTGGCATCAAGCAGGACGCGATGCTGGCCATCGGCATCGGCGGCAGCCAGACGGCGCTCAACGAGTTCACCAAGCCCACGCCCACGGCCTTCTACGGCACGGTGCTGATCAGCCCCAAGCGCCATGGTTACGAGACCGCGACGGCTGTCTTCGAATGGGCCACGGCCGGCAAGACGCCGCCCCCGGTCACGCTGACCAGCGGCATCCTGATGACCCGTCAAAACCAAGCTGAACTCCGAAAGCAGATGGGCCTCTGACATGGCTTCCCTGCAGTTCGACAACATCAGCAAGGTCTTCCCCGGCGTCAAGGCGCTGAACGGGGTGAGCTTCGAGGCGCGGCCGGGCCAGGTCATGGGCCTGCTCGGCGAGAACGGCGCCGGCAAGAGCACGCTGCTGAAGATCCTCGGCGGGCAGTACAAGCCCGATGGTGGCCGGCTGCTGATCGATGATCAGGAGCGCCACTTCACTTCGGCTGGCGACGCCATCGCCGCCGGCGTGGCCATCATCCACCAGGAGCTGCAGTACGTGGCCGAGTTGACGGTGGCCGAGAACGTGCTGCTCGGCCGCCTGCCGACACGCCTGGGCCTCGTCGACCACAAGGCCGCGCGCCGGCTGGTGGCCGAACAACTGGCAGCCATCGGCGTGGATCTGGACCCGGCCTCGCGCCTGTCGGAGCTGTCCATCGCCCAGCGCCAGATGGTGGAGATCTGCAAGGCCGTCATGCAGGACGCCAAGGTCATCGCCTTCGACGAGCCCACCAGCAGCCTGTCGCACCGCGAGACCGAAATCCTGTTCCGGCTGGTGAAACGGCTGCGCGCCGAAGGGCGCACGCTGATCTACATCTCGCACCGCCTCGAAGAGCTGTACGAGCTGTGCGACGCCTGCACCATCTTCCGTGATGGCCGCAAGATCGTCACGCACGAGGTCATGGCCGAGGTGCCGCGTGAGCGCCTGATCGCCGACATGGTCGGCCGCGAGCTGCAGGATATCTACGACTACCGCAGCCGCCAGCAGGGCCCGATGCGGCTTGAAGCGCGCGGCCTGCAAAGCGACCGCCTGCCCACGCCACTGAGCTTTGCCGTGAGAGCCGGCGAGGTGTTGGGCTTCTTCGGCCTGGTCGGCGCCGGCCGCAGCGAGCTGATGCGCCTGCTCTATGGCGCCGACGCACGCCGCGGCGGTGAGGTGCTGCTCGACGGCCAGCCGGTGCAGGCCCACAGCCCGGCGGACGCCATCGCCGCGGGCATCGTCCTCTGCCCCGAGGACCGTAAGGAACAGGGCATCCTGTCGCACAGCTCAGTCGCCGAGAACATCAATATCAGCTGCCGCCGCCATGGCCTGGCGGGGGGCATCTTCCTGCGCCACGGCCAGGAGGCGCAGCGCGCTGACGACTTCATCAAGAAGCTGCGCATCAAGACGCCGAGCCGCGAGCAGGAGATCCGCCTGCTGTCCGGCGGCAACCAACAGAAGGTCATCCTCGCGCGCTGGCTGGCCGAACCAGGGCTGAAGGTGCTCATCCTCGACGAGCCGACCCGCGGCATCGATGTGGGTGCCAAGAACGAGATCTACAAGATCATCCACGACGTGGCGGCCTCGGGCTGCTGCGTCATCGTCATCTCCAGCGAGCTGCCCGAAGTGCTGGGCATCACCGACCGCCTCATCGTCATGCGCGACGGCCGCATCAGCGGCGAACTGGACCGCGCCAACGCCAGCGAGACCGCCGCACTTGCCCTGGCCTTGCCTGACGGAGCGCCCGCCGCACCACTGCATTGATCATGAACACGACCACTCTCACGCCCCGCCCCGCCATGTCCTCGACGTCCCGCGCCCTGCTCAAGGAACACAGCATGACGCTGGGCTACGGCCTGCTCTTCGTCGTGCTGGCCTTCACCGTCGAGAACTTCTTCTCCAGCGCCAACATCGTCGGCCTGCTGCTGTCGGTCGCCCAGATCGGCATGGTGGCCTGCACCATGATGCTGTGCCTGGCCTCGCGGGACTTCGACCTCTCGGTGGGCTCAACCATCGCCTTCGCCGGCGTGCTCGGCGCCATGGTGCTGGAGCGCACCGGCAGCGTCGGCCTGGCCATCGGCGGCGGGCTGCTGGCCGGCGCGCTGATCGGCGCGGGCAATGGCGTGCTGATCGCCTATCTGCGCGTCAACGCGTTGATCGCCACGCTGGCCACCATGCTGATGGTGCGGGGCCTGGCCTTCATCGCGTCCAAGGGCCAGGCCGTGGGCATCGCCGACGAAGGCTTCATCAGCTTCGGCGACACGAGCTTCCTGAGCCTGCCGCTGCCGATCTGGATGACGGGCTTCAGCTTCCTCATCTTCGGCGTGCTGCTCAATCACACCGTCTTCGGCCGCAACACGCTGGCCATCGGCGGCAACCCCGAGGCGGCACGCCTGGCGGGTGTGCGCGTGGAACGGCTGCGCGTGTGGATCTTCCTGCTGCAGGGCGTCGTCACGGCGCTGGCAGGCCTGATCCTGTCGGCACGCATCACCAGCGGCCAGCCCAACGCGGCCACGGGCTTCGAACTGGACGTCATCTCGGCCTGCGTGCTGGGCGGCGTGTCACTGCAGGGCGGCAAGGCGCGCATCTTCGGCGTCGTCATCGGCGTGCTCATCATGGGCACAGTCGAGAATGTCATGAACCTGCTCAACGTCGACGCGTTCTATCAATACCTCGTGCGTGGCCTCATCCTGCTGGCCGCCGTCCTTCTCGACCAACTGAAGACCCGAGGCGAACGCCGTGGCTGATATGGAGCCCCTCGCCCAAGGATTACCTTGGTCGGTCCCCCGCGGGGACGGCGATGCTTGCGGCATTGAGCCGCAAGCACATCGCCAGCGCGGGCCGGCTAGGGAGCGGCCCGTCGCTCGGCCCGCAAATACGACGAACCGTGGGGCGTTTGCCACGATGGAAAGCTGAGATGAGTTCACGTCTGCAAGGCAAGGTCGCGCTGGTGACCGGTTCCACCCAGGGCATCGGCAAGGCCATCGCCCGGCTCTTTGTCGCCGAGGGCGCCAGAGTCATCCTCAACGGGCTGGCAGCCGACGAGGCGCTGGGCGCGGCGTTGGTGCAGGAGCTGGGCGATGACAACGCCATGTTCATCGCCACCGACATCGCCGATGAAGCCGCCGTGCGCGCGATGGCTGCGCGCGGCGTCGAGCGCTTCGGCACGATCAACGTGCTCATCAACAACGCCGGCATGGACGTCTTCGCCGAGCCGCTGGCGATGACGACGGCGCAGTGGCAACGCTGCTTCGCCGTCGACCTCGACGGCGCGATGCACTGCAGCCGTGCCGTGCTGCCCGGCATGCTGGAGAGCGGCGGCGGCAGCATCGTCAACGTCGCCTCGGTGCACGGCCACCGCATCATCCCCAACGCCTTCCCCTATCCCGTCGCCAAACATGCACTGATCGGCATGACCAAGGCGCTAGGCATCCAATACGCCGCGCACAACATCCGCGTCAACTCCATTTCGCCGGGGCTGATCCTGTCCGAGCGTGTCGTCGAGTGGCTGGCCAACTCACCCGAGGACGCCAAACGGCAGGTCGAGCTGCTGCCGCCCAAGCGCGTCGGCGAGCCCATCGAGGTTGCCTACACTGCGCTCTTCCTCGCCAGCGACGAAGCCCGCTTCATCAACGCAACCGACATCCTCATCGATGGGGGCCGGTCGCAGCTCTATCACGAATGACTGACCCGCGCTCGGATCGCTTTGTCCGCTCCCACCTGAAGACCCGCCAGCTCGTGCTGCTGGTGGAACTCGGTCGGCACGGCTCGATCCTGCATGCCGCCCAGGCCGCCAACCTGACGCAGCCGGCGGCATCCAAGCTGCTGGCCGATCTCGAGCACGCTCTGGGCGTCAAGCTCTTCGAGCGCCTGCCGCGCGGTGTGGCGCCAACCTGGTACGGTGAGGTCATGATCCGGCGCGCCGGCGCGGCCCTGGCCGAGCTGGACGCCGGCCATCAGGAGCTCATGGAACTGCTGTCGGGCCTGTCGGGCCGCGTGGCGGTCGGTTCCGTGCTGACGCCCTCGACGACGCTGCTGCCGGCCGCCATCACGCAGCTCAAGGCGCGCCAGCCGCGGGTGCATGTCGCCATCTCGGTGGACACCAGCAAGCTGCTCATCCAGCACCTGCAGAACGGTGAGCTCGACCTCGTCATCGGCCGGGTGCTGGACAGCGAGTCGGCCGCCCAGCTCAGCTTCGAACCGCTCACCGACGAGCCGCATTGCCTGGTCGTGCGCGCCGGCCACCCGCTGTCCGACCGTCGCGACCTCAGCCTGCCCGAGCTGGCCCGCCAGAGCTGGATCCTGCCGCCCGGCGGCAGCATCCTGCGCGACCGCCTGACCGCCCTGTTCCTGTCCGCCGGCCTGGACCAGCCCCAGCAGACCGTCGAGACCCTGTCCCTGCCCGTCATCACCAGCCTGCTCGGCCAGTCCGACATGTTGTCGGCCCTGCCCGAAGAGCTGGTCAAGCCCTATCTGGAGGCGGGTTTGTTGGCTGTGCTCAACTTCGACCTCGGCCTGCGCATGGACGCGTATGGCATCGTCACCCGCCGCGGCCATCAGCTGTCGCCGGGGGCGGAGCTGATGCTGAACTGCCTGCGCGAGGAAGCCGCGCGGCGCGGCCTGCACACCTGACGCGGCAGCGGCTATCCTGCCCAGTCGGACACTCAGGAAGCCCAGCACCGTGACCTTCTCCTGCGACGTCGCCATCATCGGCGCCGGCACTGCCGGCATGGCTGCCTACCGCGCCGCGCGCGCCCACACCGACCGGGTGCTGCTGATCGAGGCCGCCCACTACGGCACCACCTGCGCGCGTGTCGGCTGCATGCCCAGCAAGCTGCTGATCGCTGCGGCCGAAGCAGCCCAGGCCGTGCGCGAGGCGCATCGCTTCGGCGTGCAGGCCGAGGCGCCGCGCATTGACGGCCGGGCCGTCATGCAGCGGGTGCGGGACGAGCGCGATCGTTTCGTCGGTTTCGTGCTCGAGACGGTGCATGGCTGGCCGGAATCCACGCGGCTTTTCGGCCGGGCGCGCTTCCTCGCCCAAGGCGTGCTGGACGTCGATGGCCAGCGCGTCGAGGCCCGAACCATCGTCATCGCAACCGGCTCCCGGCCCTTCGTGCCGGCGGGCTGGCGCGAACGCCTGGGAGCCAGGCTGATCGTCAATGACGATGTCTTCGACTGGGTCGACCTGCCGAAGTCGATCGCTGTCGTCGGCGCCGGCGTCATCGGCCTGGAACTGGCCCTGGCCCTGCACAAGCTCGGTGTGCGCGTGCGCCTGTTCGCTCGCGGCGATCGCGTCGGGCCGTTGACCGATCCCGAATTGCAGCCGCTGGCCCAGAAGCTGTTTGCCGAAGACCTGCCACTGACGTTGAGCGCCGCGCTGGACCCGACGCCGGACGGCGACCAGGTGCTCGTCGGTGGCGAGCGCTTCGATGCCCTGCTCTGCACTGCAGGCCGCCAGGCCAATCTCGACGGCCTGGGGCTGGAGACCCTGAACCTGCCACGCGATGCCCAAGGCCACCCGCTGATCGACCGCCACACCAGCCAGTGGGGCGGCATGCCGGTCTTCATCGCCGGCGACGTCACCAACGATCGGCCGTTATTGCATGAAGCGTCGGACGCCGGCCGCATCGCCGGCGACAACGCAGCACGCTGGCCCGATGTGCACAGTCGCCCGCGCCGAGCACCGCTGGCGATCGTCTTCAGCGAGCCTCAGATTGCCATCGCGGGGGCGAGTCACTCGGAGCTGGTCGCCACGGGCCGCGACTTTGACGTCGGCCGCGTCAGCTTTGCCGACCAGGGCCGCAGCCGCGTCATGCTCGTCAACCGCGGCGGCCTGCATGTCTATGCGGAGCGCGGCACGGGCCGGTTGCTGGGCGCCGAGATGATCGGCCCTGCCGCGGAGCACCTTGGCCACCTGCTGGCCTGGAGCGTGCAGCGCGGCGACACGGTGCAGCAGATGCTGGACTGCCCCTTCTATCACCCGGTCGTGGAGGAAGGCCTGCGCACGGCGCTGCGCCAGCTGCACAGCGATCTCCACCTGCCTGCGCCGCCCATCGAGAACTGCATGGACTG
This sequence comes from Roseateles sp. P4_D2, assembly GCF_056401875.1. Taxonomy (NCBI): domain Bacteria; kingdom Pseudomonadati; phylum Pseudomonadota; class Betaproteobacteria; order Burkholderiales; family Sphaerotilaceae; genus Roseateles; species Roseateles sp. P4_D2. The sequence continues at coordinate 13,736 of NZ_JBFUIM010000005.1, forward strand.
CGATACCGAGGCCGAGGTCGGCGGCTGACGACGCTAGGATCACAGGATGAAGAAGTTCGCTACCTGGAACGTCAATTCCCTCGCCGTCCGCCTGCCGCAGGTGCTGGACTGGCTGGCTGCCCACCCCGTCGATGCGCTGGTGCTGCAAGAGACCAAGCTCACCGATGACAAATTCCCGACCATGGAGATCGGCGAGGCCGGCTACCAAGTGCAGTGGTTCGGCCAGAAAACCTACAACGGCGTCGCGCTGATCAGCCGTGAACGCGCGGATGACGTCGTCAAGAACATCACCGGCTTTGCCGACGAGCAGGCCCGGGTCATCGCCGGCACCGTGGGCGGTGTGCGCGTCATCGGCGGCTACTTCCCGAACGGCCAGGCGCCCGACAGCGACAAGTTCACCTACAAGATGAACTGGCTGACCGGCCTGCGCGGCTGGTTGATCGAAGAAATGAAGCAGCACCCCGAGCTGGTGCTGATGGGCGACTTCAACATCGCGCCCGAGGACCGCGACGTCTACGACCCCGTCGCATGGGCTGGCCAGATCCACTGCACGCCGCAGGAGCGCGAGCACTTCCAGCAGCTCATAGCCCTGGGGCTGACCGACGCCTTCCGGCTTTTCGAGCAGCCTCCCAAGAGCTGGAGCTGGTGGGACTACCGCAACATGGCCTTCCGCAAGAACCAGGGCCTGCGCATCGACCACATTCTCGTCAGCGAGGCTTTGAAGCCCCGCGTGACGGCCTGCGAGATCGACAAGCTGCCGCGCAAGAACGAGCGGCCGAGCGACCATGCGCCGGTCATCGTCACCCTCGACGACTGACCTCGGATAGCGCGCCGGCGACGCGGGCTACCTCTTCGCGAGGACCCAGGCCACCAGCGCATTGGCGTGTCCGTGGCCCATCTCGTGCTCGGCCTTCAACAGGTTGACCAGCTCCATGTGCTTCAACGGCCCGGCCCGGGTGATGACCTGTTCCCAGTGCGCGATGGGCTGGCCGTATTTCTTCTCGATGGAGGGGAAATAGGAGGCGGGGCCCTTGAGTTTGCTGTCTTGCGTTGCCATATCGATACCCTTCAAGTTTGACTGACGCCCGGCGATCGGCCGGCATCTGCTGCATGACGAATCGGAGCAGCGAGTTTCGACAAACCGCGAATCGCAAACCGGTCATTTCAAAGGCGAGTGACATGCACAACAGGCATCTGGCAGGCAAGGTGGCCCTGGTGGCCGGCGCCACGCGCGGCGCAGGCCGTGGCATCGCGGTGGCCCTGGGCGAGGCCGGTGCGACGGTCTATTGCACCGGGCGCAGCACGCAGGCGGCCCGCTCGGAGATGGATCGACCCGAAACCATCGAGGAGACGGCAGCTCTCGTCGATGCTGCGGGCGGCCGTGGCATCGCGGTAAAGGTCGATCATCTGGTGGCCGACGAAGTGCGCGATCTGGTCGCTCGCATCGAACGTGAACAGGGGGCACTGCACGTTCTGGTCAACGACATCTTCGGCGCGAGCAAGATCGAATGGGGCAAGACCGTCTGGGAGTCGGATCTCGAATTCGGCCTGCACAGCCTGCGCCTGGCCATCGACACTCATGCCATCACCAGCCACTTCGCGATCCCGCTGCTGCTGAAGGCGCCGGGCGGCCTGGCGGTGGAGATCAATGACGGCACCGAGGAATACAACGGCACGCGCTACCGCAATTCCTTCTTCTACGACCTTGCCAAGGCGGCCGTGCTGCGCATGGGCTTTGCACTGGGCCATGAGCTGAAGTCGCACGGTGCCACGGGTTTGTCGCTGACGCCGGGCTGGCTGCGCTCCGAGGCCATGCTGGAGGCCTTTGGCGTGCGCGAGGACAACTGGCGCGACGCCATCGACCGCGTGCCGGGCTTCGCGATTGCCGAAAGCCCGGCCTTCGTCGGGCGGGCCGTCGTGGCGCTCGCGACCGACCCCGACGTCGCGCGCTGGAACGGCCAGTCGCTGTCCAGCGGCCAGCTGGCCCGCATCTACGGCTTCACCGACCTGGACGGCAGCCAGCCTGACGCCTGGCGCCACATGCTCGACAGCGAGGCGGGCGACGTCGACGTGGCGGCCTATCGTTAGATCGCGTCCAGATTTGCCTGGAAGCGTTCGAAGAAGCGCCCGATGTGCACGCCGTCGCACAGTGCATGGTGCACATCGACGGCGACCGGCATCAGCAGCCGGCCGTTCGTCTCGGTGAAGCGGCCGAAGGCCACCTTGGGCCGGTCGTCGCCTTGACCGCGCGCGTGGGTGAACGCAGTGAACCCCAGCCAGGGCAGCGCGGTCATGTGGACCAGCGTTTCCTCGCGCACGTCGCCGGGCTCATCGGCGGCGAAAAGGTCGCCACTGGCACGGCGCACGCGCTCGATGCCGGGTTTGGCGCGGGCGGCAAAGCCGGCGAGCGAAGGTTCGCGTGGCAGCGTCAGGAAGCCAAAACTTCCGTCGTCGCGCAGCACCGTCGTGCTGGCATGGATGACGCCGAACTCGCGCACGCCCCGGCCGCCGTCGGTCAGGGTCTGGCGCATCGCATCGATGCCATTGGCGGCCTCCAGCGCAGCGTGGTGGTAGGCCAGCCAGGGCGTGGCGCCGTGAGCAGCGGCGCGCTCGCGCAGGCCGGTCACGTCGACCGGCGCGGTGATGCTGAAGGCCGGCTGGGCCATGGTGCGGAAGTGCGCCAGCGCGGCGCGGCGCGGCCAGGCGTCGAGAGGGATGTCGCGGTCTTGCATACGGACCGCATGCTCGCACGAAGGCACATGCGTGAACGTGGACAAAAAAGGAGCCCGGTCTGCCGAAGCAGGCGGGCTCGAAGGAGTTGAAGGGTGGTTGCGCGTCAGCCGCTCAGCTCGCCGCCTTGCATCGGCCGCACGCCGAAGTCATAGAGGGCCCGCTGGAGTTCCTCGGCGCGATCTTCGCCAAGGTCGGCAAAGAGGCGGCTGTTGGGCGTGCTGCGGATCTGGCCGATCTGGTTGTAGCCCAGCGTCTTGGCGCATGCCAGGGTGCGCGACGTCAGTGGCAGGCAATCGAGCGGCGCCTGATCGGCGAGGCTCAAAAGCCGGGCATAGGTTTCGGGGGAAATGGACACGGTGCCTGTGCTGCGGCAAGGGTGGGGGGCCGGGGCCGTATGCAGCGGCATCAGGAATGCGAGAGATGCGGAGCTCGTTGGCTGGAGCTGGTCATCTGCGCAATCTATCGCCGCATGCATTGGGCAAGAACCCGTCGATCAGGTCAGCCTCCAAGCTTGGGCAGACCGAGAAGTTCGCAGATCAGGTCGATGACTTTCATGGGGGGGCTCCTGCAGGGTGGGGGCTAGATGTCGCCTGCCCGCACTTTCCCTGTTTTAACCCCCCTAGAAACCTAGCAAGTCTGCTAGGTTGAAACCGCATTACAGAATGCCGGCCGCCACGCACTTGAGCACGGCCTGGTGCTTGGACGTCACGCCCAGCTTGCGCATCACATTGCCAAGATGGAAGTTCACCGTCTTCTCGCTCATGCCCAGGATGACGCTGACCTCCCAGGCCGTCTTGCCCTGGGCCGTCCAGCTCAGCACGTCCAGCTCGCGCCGGGTCAGCTTGGGCAGATCACCCTTGTTGAGCTTCGCGCCCAGCAGCCGGTCCGCCGCCGTCAGCGCATGCGCAGCCAGCAGCTGCAGGCCCGCAACCATCTGCATCAGCTGCATGCCCGGCTCGGGCAGCGCCTCGTCGCGATCCACGCCGAGCAGGAAGTGCTTGTCACCCGGCAGGTGCAGCTTGACGGCGATTCCCGTCTTGTAGCCGTAGGGTGCCTGCGCTTCCCAGATGTCCCCGGCGTCCGCCGCTACATACGTTTTCTGATCGTAGACGACCGGCACGGCATGGCTCATGAGCTTGGCCATGACGGGATCCCGACGGGCCTCGCCCAGGTCCTTCGCCACCGCGAGATACCCCTCGGGCGTGTTCCCCAGCGACGTGATCTGCACATCGGCGTCCTGCAGGCGCCCACGCATCAGCACGCCGGAGATGATCGGGAAGCCCAGCGCATCCGCCGTCGCGACAAGACGGCGCTCGAAGCTTTCGAAGTCGTCACTCAGGCCGACGTCGATCAGCTGCTGGTAGTTCATTTCGGGCTTACCCATACCTGCCAAGTCTGCCAGCTTGTTCCCCACTGGCCCTGACCAGAGACTGCCCTCCCGTTCGAATCACACGACACAGAGGAGCCGTCCATGCCAACCCTGATCCAGTTGCCCGAAGGCAGCGTCTGCTGGCCGGTGGCCGCGCTGTCCAGCGCCGCCCAGGATGTCCGCCACGCCCGGACCCAGGTGCACCGCGTGCGCCGCGACGAGCACCGCGTCAGCGGCTCGACGCGTTGGGAGCGCTGCTATGCCGACGCCTGCGCCTGGGTGGAATGGGACTGGGTCGAGATCAACGAGGGCACCGTCGCGCAGGCCGATCCGCTCAATGTGCGCTCCAACGTGCTGCTGCTGGACGCCCGCGGCCGCCCGCTGCTGTCGTCGCGTCGACGCGCGACGTTGGCGACGCTGGTGTATCTGCTGCCCTGGCAGGGTCCGGTGCTGGACAAGCTGAGGATGGACGAACCTTCGCGCCGCAAGGCCGTTGCGGAGCAGCGCCTGGCCGCTTGAACACTGGTGACAGCGCGGGGCACCGGCTTTGCGCAGAATCGAGGGCTTCATCGCTTGAAGCCGCCGCCATGAGTTCTCCCTCTCCCGAAGCCGTCCTTTCCCAATGGCAAGCTGACGAGGCCGCGCTGCGCACGCGGCAGCAGGGTGAAACCGGCCTGGCTTCGCGGGCCATGCTGGCTGGCAAGACCGGCCTGCAACAGATGCAGGCCATGCTGGATGGCCTGGCACCCCGGCCACCGATCAGCGAGACGCTGGACTTCCTGCTGATCTCGGTGGAGGACGGAATCGCCGTCTTCCAGGGGCGACCACAGTTCAAGCACTACAACCCGCTCGGCAGCGTGCACGGCGGCTGGTTCGCGACGCTGCTCGATTCCGCCCTGGGCTGCGCGGTGCACACGACCTTGCCGGTGGGCCGCGGCTACACGACGCTGGAGTTCAAGATCAACCTCGTGCGCGCGCTGAGCGACAAGGTGCCCTTCGTACGCGCCATCGGCAAGGTGGTGCACCGCGGCCGCCAGGTGACGACGTCGGAGGCGACGCTGGTCGGCCACGACGGCAAGCTCTACGCCCACGCCAGCACCACCTGCCTGTTGTTCGACCTGCCGAGCTAGACGCGCTCGAGCTTGTGGTGCGGCAGCGGCGGCAGCCGTACCGTGATCGCATCGCCCGGCTTCACGGCACCGCCGGCCAGCACGATGCTCATGATGCCAGCCTTGCGCACGACCTCGCCGTCGGCATCGCGGTCGACGACGGCCTTCAAGAGGCCAGCCTCGAAGTTCTCGATCTGCAGGCAGGGGTTGCGCAGGCCGGTCACCCGCAGCACGACCTCGGTGCCGATGCGCAGCTCGGTGCCGCGCGGCAGCGCGAGCAGGTCGATGCCGCGGGTCGTGAGGTTCTCGCCCATCTGGCCGGGCTGAACGCCGAACCCGCGGGCGGCGAGTTCGTCGAAGAGCTCGCCCTGGATCAGATGGACCTGGCGCAGATTGGGCTGGGTCGGGTCCACGGCCACGCGCGAGCGGTGCTTGACCGTCACGCCGCAATGGGCGTCGCCTTCGACGCCCTGCCCTGCGATGAGGCGCAGCTCGCCTCTCGCGAACTTGGAGAAGCTGTGCGTTGCGCTGGACCAGACGGCCGCAACGGTCGCAACGACCGCCAGCGTCATGCGCGCAGTGCCGCGGCCTCGGAGGCCAACTTGGTGATGCGCGCCCAGTCCTTGGCGTCGACCGCGTCCTGCGGCGTCAGCCAGGAACCGCCGCAGACCTTGACGTTGGGCAGCTTCAGGAACTGCGGCGCCGTCTCCAGCGAGATGCCTCCGGTCGGGCAGAAAGCCACGTCCGGGAAGGGGCCGGCCAGCGACTTCAGCAGGTTGACGCCGCCGACGGCAACGGCCGGGAAAAGCTTCAGGAAGCCAAAGCCGGCGGCATTGGCCTRCATGACCTCGGAGGCCGTCGACACGCCGGGCAGCAGCGGCAGGCCCTGGGCCTGGCAGGCGGCGGCCAGTGCGTCGGTGTAGCCGGGGCTGACGCCGAACTGGCAGCCGGCATTCTTGGCGTTCGTCACGTCGGCCGGGCTGCGCAGCGTGCCGGCGCCGACGATGGCGCCCGGCACCCTGGCCATGGCTTCCATGGCCTGCAGGGCGACGGGGGTGCGCAGCGTCACTTCGAGCACGCGCACGCCGCCAGCAACCAGCGCTTCGGCCAGCGGCACGGCGTCTTCCAGGCGCTGGATGACGATGACGGGGATGACGGGGCCGTGGCTGGCCAGGCTCAGGGTGTCGATCATTTCAATTCTCCATAAGACCGGGGTATTCGGGCCGAGCGCTGGGCCGCTCCCGAGCCGGCCCGCTTGGCGAAGCTTGCGGCTCAATGCCGGAAGCTTTGGCGTCCCCTCGGGGGACCGGCCAGGCTGGCGCGCGTTCAGCGCCGCCAGACTGGACGAGGGGCTGTCTCACTTCACAACCAGGTGCAGGCGCCTTCTTCGGCGCTCAGGACATTGCGGCGCAGGCCGGCAAAGAGTTCGCGGCCTAGGCCGTGGGCATTGACGTCGGCTTCGTCCGGATCGAGCGTCGCCACCTCGCGGGCCGCCCAATCGGCCTCGTCGACCAGGGCGGCCAGCGTGCCGGTCTGCGCGCAAACGCGCACGACGTCGCCATCACGCAGCTTGGCCAGCGGCCCACCGGCCAGGGCCTCGGGGCTGACGTGGATGGCCGCGGGCACCTTGCCCGAGGCACCGCTCATGCGGCCGTCGGTGACCAGCGCCACCTTGAATCCCTTGCCCTGCAGCACGGCCAGCGGCGGCGTCAGCTTGTGCAGCTCGGGCATGCCATTGGCGTGCGGGCCCTGGAAGCGCACGACGACGATGACGTCGCGCTCCAGCTCGCCGTTCTTGAACGCGTTCAGCATGGCTTCCTGCGTCGTGAAGATGCGGCAAGGCGCCTCCACGGTGTGGCGATCTTCGGGCACGGCCGAGACCTTGATGACGGCGCGGCCGAGGTTGCCGGCCAGCAGCTTGAGGCCACCGGTGGCGCTGAAAGGCGCGGCGGCCGTGCGCACGACACCGTCGTCGCCACTGACGGCCGGCAGCGGCTCGCGCACCACCTCGCCGCTCTGGCCCACCGCCCGCGGCACGAAGGCATAGGGGCGCAGGCTGTCGCCGGCGACTGAGATGACGTCCTCGTGCATCAGGCCGGCGTCCATCAGCTCACGGATGACGAAGCCCGGGCCGCCGGCGGCCTGGAACTGGTTCACGTCGGCGCTGCCATTGGGGTAGACGCGCGACAGCAAGGGCACGACGGCGGACAGGTCGGAGAAGTCCGTCCAGTCGATCAGGATGCCGGCCGAACGGGCGACGGCGACCCAGTGGATCAGGTGGTTGGTCGAGCCGCCGGTGGCGAGCAGCGCCGCCATCGCGTTGACGATGCAGCGCTCGTCGACGAGGTGGCCTATAGGCTTGGCGGCCCGGCCCGCCACGCGGCCACTGATGTTGATCGCCGTGGCGACCGCCTCGCGCGTCAGCGCCGTGCGCAGGTCGTCGTGCGGATGCACGAAGGCGCTGCCCGGCGTGTGCAGGCCCATCGCCTCCAGCAGCATCTGGTTGCTGTTGGCGGTGCCGTAGAAGGTGCAGGTGCCGGCGCCGTGATAGGCCGCCTGCTCGCTCTTCAGCAACTCGTCGCGGCCGACCTTGCCCTGGGCGTAGAGCTCGCGCACCTTGGCCTTGTCGCTGTTGGAGATGCCCGAGCTCATCGGCCCGGCGGGCACGAAGACGCAGGGCAGATGGCCGAAGTGCAGTGCGCCGATCAACAGGCCCGGCACGATCTTGTCGCAGATGCCCAGCAGCAGGGCCGCATCGAAGACGTCATGCGTCAGCGCTATTGCCGTGCCCATCGCGATGGTGTCGCGCGAGAACAGGCTCAGCTCCATGCCGGGCAGGCCTTGCGTCACGCCATCGCACATCGCCGGCACGCCGCCCGCGACCTGCACCGTGGCGCCCAGGCGATGGGCCTCGGCTCGGATCTGCTCCGGGTAGCCCTCGTAGGGCTGGTGGGCCGACAGCATGTCGTTGTAGGCCGTGACGACCCCGAGGTGGGGGGCTTTCTCGGCGACGATGCGCAGCTTGTCGTTGGACGGCATAGCCGCCACGGCGTGGGCGACGTTGGCGCAGCCCATGCGCTCGAAACCGCGCTGGCGGCCGCCGAGCTTGGCGATGCGGGCGAGATAGTCGCCACGCAGCTTGGCGCTGCGTTCGCGGATGCGGTCTGTAACTTGAATGAGTGTGTCGTGCATGCGGGTCTCCTGCGGCTCTCGTAACCGGCCCTTGGGAATTTAGGTAACCATATTACTTGCCTCCAGCGCTGCGCGGGTTACGGGCTGGGTACCTGAGAAACGTCGTGCAACTCTCTGGCATGACAAGATGGGGGCGATGGCGTCACAGGCAATCCATATTCCCCATGGCCCGGCGCGCAGCGCCCATCTGTTGCAGCGCACGACCGCCGAATGGCGGGCTAGCGGCGAAGACCTGCTGCTGTTTGCCTATGGCTCGTTGATCTGGCGGCCCGAGTTCGAGTATGCCGACGCGCTGCCGGCGCGGGTGTTGGGCTTTCACCGCGTGCTGCGCATGCGTTCGCGCGTGAACCGCGGCTCGCCCCAGGAGCCGGGCCTGGTGCTGGCGCTGATCTCGGGTGGCAGTTGCCGCGGGCTGGTCTACCGCATCCCGCGCACCGTCGGTGAAGAGGTGTTGCCGCGTTTGTGGGAACGCGAGATGCCCAACGGCGTCTACGAGCCGCGCTGGCTGAACTGCGACACCGGCGCGGGCCGGCTGCGCGCCCTGGCGTTCACGCTGTCGCGCCAGAGCCCGAACTGGACCGGGCCTTTGCATGAGCCGGAGCTGCTGCACATCTTTCAACACGCCAGCGGCCGCTACGGCACGACGCTGGACTATCTGCTGCGCACCGTTCAGGGTTTGCGCGAACATGGGATCCGCGACGCGGAACTGGAGCGCCAGGCCCACCTGGCGGCGCAGCACGGGCTGTGCGCCCCGCTTTGATCAGCCCCTGAGCCGCGCGAGATCTTCCTCGGTGTCGACGTCGACATGCACGCCGGGGTCGTCGACGGGAATGGGTTGCGCCGCGTAGCGAGCCACGATGCGCCGCGCGCCCTCATCGCCCTGCAGGGCCACCAGCTCCGAGTAGAGCTCAGTGCCAAAGCCGACCGGATGGCCCTGGATGCCGCGGTACTGGGCATAGCAGACGGGGTAGCGCTCCAGCCCCTCGGCCACGGCCATGATGGTGGTCGGCTGCACAAGCGGCATGTCGGCCGGCAGGATGAGCCAGCCGTCGGCATCACCCGTGGCGCTGACGCCGGCGACGATGGAATGCCCCATGCCGATGGGCTGAGGCCGGCCGTGGGTATCGCGCTCAGGCAGCGTCACGACGTCGCGCGCCGCGATGAGCTTGTGCACGGCCGGCGCCAGGGCTGCCGTCGTCACAACGACAACCGGAAGCTGCGTCGCGATGGCATGGCGCAAGGTGCGCGCCAGCAAGGTATCTCCACCGGGCGTTCCCGCCAGGTGCTGTTCCAGCTTGTGGCCCGAGCCGCGGAAGCGCGAGCCGCGACCCGCGGCCAGCACAACGACGACGGGGCGTCGCTTTGTCATTTGCTATTCGTCCTTCAAAACCCACTTACCTAGCGCCGGTCTGAGCCGTTTGCTGCAGTGCCACAAGCATGCCGAGTGAGGCTTCGCTTGAAACTGGGGCGTTCACTTAAGGGAAGGTCTGCATACGTAGGGAGGTCGTCAGGCCTGGCGTTGGGCCCGCGCCGGGGCGAGTTGCGGGGTGAGGCAAGGCGCCTGCGAGGCGTGTGGCGGGCCTACACAACGAGCGGGTAACGACGAATCACCCCGCAACTCGCCCCGGCCCTCCGGGTTGGAGCTGCAAAGGGCTCAGTCGTTGTTGCAAGTGCTCGCGACGCCACCGGCATCGCTGCGCCTTGCGCCTAGACTGAGCCCTTTGCAGCACCAACGCGGGCCTAACGCCAGGCCTGATGACCTCCCGCCATGAGCAAGTTGAGCGACTTCCGAAAGAGCTACGAACTAGGGGAGCTGGATGAGGTGCAAGCTGCGGATGGACCGCTGGCGCTCTTCAACCGCTGGATGGATGAGGCCATCGCCCACGATATGTCCGAGCCGACCGCGATGACGGTGGCCACGGTCGGTGCCAACCACCGGCCGTCGACCCGCGTCGTGCTGCTCAAGGGCTGCGATGCACGCGGCATGGTCTGGTTCACCAACTACGAAAGCCGTAAAGGTGAAGAGTTAGCAGGCAACCCTTACGCGGCCTTGCAATTCCACTGGGTGGAGATGGAACGCGTCGTGCGCATCGAGGGGCGCGTCGAGAAGACCTCGGCCCAGGAATCGGACGACTACTTCAAGAGCCGGCCGCTGGATTCGCGCCTTGGGGCCTGGGCTTCACCACAGAGTCGGGTCATCAGTTCACGTGCTGTGCTGGTGGCCAACGCCGCCAAGGCGGCCGTTCAGCAGGGCCTGAACCCGGACCGGCCGCCGCATTGGGGCGGCTACCGCCTCGTGCCGGACCGTTTTGAGTTCTGGCAGGGGCGCCGTTCCCGGCTGCACGACCGGCTGGTCTTCAGCCTGGATGCCGACCGCTGGGTGCGCGAACGGCTGGCGCCCTAATTGACGGCGTTGCCGTCCTCGACGCGGTAGTACAGGCCGTAAGGGTCGTCGTTGAGCACGGCCAGCACACCCTCAACGACGACGGGTTCCAGCGTGTAACGCACCGGCTTCTTGGTGCGCACCTCGACCAGTCCCTCGGGCCCGGCCGGTACGCAAAAGGAGCAGGTCGTGGGCACCGACGACAGCAGGAAGTGCTGCTGCTTGTCGCCCGCCTCCAGCGGCATCATGAAGCCCTGCACCTTGATGGTCTTGCGGTCCAGCGCCTGCACGGCCGCGGGGAAGGTCGGCACGATCTTCTTTTTCTCGGCCTTGGCGGTGACTTGGGACAGCAAATGCCAGGACACGATGTCGGCGCGCTCCTCCAGCGGCTTGAAGGGGCTGCGTGGGTCGTGATAGCCAGGCCCCTGCCCCATGCCCGGCGGCGTTTGGGCGAACGCAGCAGCAGCGGCAAGACAGACGGCGAGAAGGGGCTTGAACTTCATGATGGCGGGATTGTCGGGGTTCAGCGCGGAGCTTGCAGCAGGGTTGTGACATCCAGCCGATAGGCCCGCCATGCGGGCCAGGCAGCGGCCAGCAGCGCCAGGGCGCCGGCAAGCAGCGGCACCAGCCATTCGGCTTCGCTCATGCCGAGCTGGCCCAGGCGAAGCGACTGTCGCTCGGCGAGCAGACGCTCCAGCAGCGCAACAAGGCCGTGCCCAGCCACCAGCCCCAGCACGGCGGCGAGGCCGGCGAGCAGCAAGGCCTCCAGCGCGATCAGCGCGGCGACACGCGAGGCCGGCGCGCCCAGCATGCGCAGCATCGCAAGATCGCCTTGGCGGGCACGCACGGCATGCAGCAACGCCACCCAGACCGACAGCCCCGCCGCGGCGAGCAGCACGATGCCAAAGCCCCGCAGCACTTCGGTGCCGGCACCCACCAGGCGCATCAATCGGGCTGTTTCCAGCGCCGGCGCTGCGGATTGCAGGCCGTCCTGCGCATTGACCCAGCGCGGCAGCATGACGGCGGCCAGCGGGCTGCGGTAGCGCACGAGGGCGAGCGTGATCTCCTTCTTTTCGCTCTCCTCGTCGTGTGCGACGGCGTGGTCTTCGTGCACCTCCCACACCGATGCCAGATCGGTCAGCACGAGGCGGTCCAGCACGCTGCCGGATTCGGCCAGCACGCCGACGACCTCGAACTGATGTTCGCCATGCGCGCCGCCACCCTCGGCCAAGCCGTGGCTGCCGGCGAAACGGTCACCGGGCTTCAGCCCGCTCGTGCGCGCGACTTCGGCGCCGAGAACGGCCTGCATCGGTTTCGTCCAGAGCGCGCCCTGCCCCATTTGGCCGCCATAGAGATCGATGTACGCCGGCGTCGTGCCAGCGATGCGGTAGCCGCGGAAGGAGTCGCCCAGCGACAGCGGCACAGCCTGGGCGACGAGGGGCTGCTGCTTCAACAGCTCCAGCGTCGCCAACGGGATATTGCCGGTCGGCGCGTCGAGGTGGAAGACACCGGCCAGCATGATCTGCATGGGGCTGCCCTTGGCGCCGACGACGAGGTCGATGCTGGCGAGGTCGCGCTTCAGCCCCGCCTCGACCTGGGCACTGGCGCGCAGCACGAAGGTCACGGCGGCGAGGCCGAGCGTCAGCAGCAGCAGGTTCAGCGCTGTCGTCAACGGGCTGGACCACAGGTATCGCCACGCGAGGCGGATCACAAGACCACCTCGCTGACGTCATCCCGCTCTGCCAGCGCTTCGACGACACGCGCGTCATGGCTGGCGATGACCAGCGTGCAGCCCTCGCGCTCGGCCGCATCGAGCAGCAGGGCCAGCATGTGCAGGGTGTGCTCATCGTCCAGGTTGGCGCTGGGTTCATCGGCCAGCAGCAGGCGCGGACGGCGCATCAGTGCGCGCGCGAGCGCCACGCGCTGGGCCTGGCCAACGCTGAGCTGGTGCGGCCGGCGATTCGCCAGCTCAGCAATGTCCAGCGCCTCCATCAGCTCGGCCGCGCGCTCCGGGTCGGCGCCCTGCCCTGCGGCCAGCGCCGGCAACGCCAGGTTCTCGGCCACAGTCAGCGCCTCGCTCAAATGCAGGCGCTGGGGCACGACGCCCAACGTGGCTCCACGCCAGGCGTCCAGCGCGCGCGGGCTCAGCGTCTGCAGCTCGGTTTGCGCAACGTTCAGTTCGCCCTGTTGCACGCGCAGCAGGCCCGCCAACAGGGCCAGCAAGGTCGACTTGCCCGAGCCCGAGGCGCCACGCAGCAGCAGATGCCGGCCCGCGGCGAGCGCGAAGTCGGCATAGGCGAGCTCGGCGCCGCCGGCGTAGCGATGGCGCAGGCCGCCCCAGGCCAGCATCACTTGACCAGGCGCTTGAAGCTGGCCAGGAACTTCTCCACCTTGCCGGCGACGACGAAGGCGCAATAGCCTTGCTCCGGGTTGCGGGCGTAGTAGTGCTGGTGATAGGCCTCGGCCGAGTGGTAATTGGTCTCAGGTAACAGTTCGGTGACGGCGCGGCCGGCGTGATGGTCGTTGACCTCCTTCAGCACCTCGGCCGCGAGCTGGCGCTGGGCCTCGGTGTGCCAGTAGATGCCCGAGCGGTATTGCGTGCCGACGTCGGCGCCCTGGCGGTTCAGCGTCGTCGGGTCGTGGATGGTGAAAAACACCTCCAGCAGTTCGCGCAGCGAGACCTCGGCGGGATCGAAGTCGATGCGCACGACCTCGGCATAGCCGGTGTTGCCGCCGCAGACGGCCTCGTAGGTCGGCTTGGGTCCCTGGCCATTGCTGTAGCCGTTCTCGACGTGGTGCACGCCGCGCACGCGCTCGTAGACGGCCTCCAGGCACCAGAAGCAGCCGCCGGCCAGGGTGATGCGTTCGAGATTCGTAGCAGACATGGAATGACCTTCAATGAGCGCCAAGGGAGAGCTCGACATGGGGGCGCCAGGTCTCATCGCAACCCTGGTCGCAGAGCTTGGGCGCGGCGAGAAAGACGCGCGCATTGGGCGCGCCGCGGGCCAGCAGCGCATCGCGCACCGCCGTGGCGCGGGCCACCGCCAGCTGGCGCAGTGTTTCGTCTTCGATGGCGTAGCTGCCCAGCAGCAGGCCGCGCATCTGCTCGGGCGGCAGATCCTTGGCCAGGCCGAGCAGGTTCTTGGGCTTGTTGGGCAGCTTGCTGGCCTGGTAGAGGCGCTTGAGCGCGGCATCGGGTGTTGCGTTTTCGGCTTTGAGTGCACTGGCCAGGCGCTGTTCACGCAAGGCCTGGCCTTCGGCGGCGATGCCGGCCCAGCCCGTCAGCGTCAGCTGCACGCCGGGCTTGTCGACCAGCAGCTTGGCTACGCGGTCGAGCTTGGTCGAGTCGGCCAGTTCGACGCCACCCGGCACGAAGGCGATCTGGGCCTCCTCGGGTGCGTCGCTGCCGCTGAACAGGGCGAAGGGCGAGGTCAGCGCCTTGCCGATGAGATTGAGCACGAGCTTCCAGACCAGGCCGCCGACGCTGAACTCCGGATCGTTCAGGGAGCCGCTGACGGGCAGGTTGACGTCGATGACGCCGTTGCCGTCCTTCAGCAGCGCCACGGCGAAGCGCACCGGCAGCGAGGTCGCGTCAGGGCTCTCCACGCGCTCGCCAAAGGTCAGCTGGTTCAGGATGATCTGGTTGCTGGCCACCAGCTGGCCGCCGGGCTCGACCTTGTAGCGCAGCTTGGTCGACAGCTTGCCGCGCTCGATGGCGTAGCCGGCGTATTTGGCGGCGTAGGGCGACAACGGCGCCAGCTCGATGTCGGTCGCGTTGGCGGCAATGTCCATGGCCAGTGGTGCGCCCGGTTTGAGCTGACCGTCGATCTCCAGCAGGCCGGTGCCGGCGACCTTGCCCTTCAGCGTCAGCGGCGCCATCGCGCTGCTGGTGGACGAGAAGGCGCCCAGCGAGCCTTGCAGCTCGGTCAGGCGGGCGCTGTAGTTGGGGCGCACGAAGCGGTCGTTGAAATCGACGACGCCGCGGTTGACGCGGATGCGTTCGGCGGCGAATTCCGGCTGCGCTGCCGATGCGGCTGGCGCGGGCGCTGCAGCCGCTTCCGCCGGGCCGATGTCGCGCAGATTGAAGCGCCCCTGGTCGTTGACGATCAGGCGGGCATAGGCGTCTTCGAGCAGCGCGTCTTTCACGGCCAGGCGTGGCGGCGCGCCCGGCGCCAGGGCGAGCTTGAGGCCGTCGAGCTGCAGTGCCTGCCAGCTCAGCAGGTCTTCGCCGACGACGCGCTGGCCCTCGACGACGCGGGTCTGCAGCAGCGCCAGCGGCCCGACGCGCACGTCGCCGCCTACGTTGGCCGTCCAGGCGCCGCCGGCCTGCTGGGCGGTGACTTCGGCCTTCAGCCCCAGCTCGGCGCGCTGCAGATGCAGTCCCCAGGCCGGGTCGAGGTAGGCGTTGAGCAGATGCAGCGGCAGGGCCTTGGCCTGAAGGCTGCCGCTGGCCGAGAGCGGCGCAATACCGACGCGGCCGCTCCACTGCAGGCTGCCGGCGCTGGCGGCGATGGGCTGATCATTCGCGCCAAGGGCAGCGAGTTGGGTGGTGATCTGCGCCTGCACGGGCGTTGCGGCGGGCCAGCTCAGCGCGCCGAGCTGCAGGCGCAGCGGCTCAAGCGTAAAGCCTACGGGCGCGACACCTGCGGGCACGGCGGCGTCCTGCCAGCGCAGTGCGCCGCGCTCGACCGTCAGGCCAGCAAGCTGCACCTTCCAGGCCGGGCCGGCAGCGGACGCGGCGCTGTCAGGCGGCAGCAGGCCGGCGATGTTCAAGCGGCCACCCTGCTCGCGGGCGAGCAGAGCGCGCGGCGCGTCCAGCGCCAGCGTGCCGAGGGTGATGGCGTGCGTGGCGGGCTCGACGCTGGCCTTGTCGAGCTGGGCCGAGGCCAGCGTCACCAGCCGCGGCGCGCCGGGCAGGCCAAGGCGAGCGTCGCTGATGCGCAGCTCGGCCAGGGTCAGCTGGGCACGGTCGGCAGCGCCTTCGGCCAGCGGGTTCGTGACGGTGAGGCCAGCCTTGGTGGAGAGGCCGGCGACCAGCCGTACGCCGCTGGGCAACGGCAGCCAGGCGGCCAGGCGCTCGACGGCGAGGCCATCCAGCTCAGCATCAGCCTGCAGCAGCTCGGGCGACAGCTTGGCCTGGGCCGTCAGCGTGGCCCGGTCCAGGCGCAGGCTGGCGTCGAGCTGGGCAGGCGACTTCAACGGCCAGGCGGCTGCGCCGAGCTTGATCTGGATGGCCTCCAGCGCCAGGCCCTTGTTGAGAGTGAAACGACCCTCCTTGACTTCCAACCCGGCAAGGCTGAACTGCCAGGGGGCCGCAGTTGGCGATGACACGCCGCCAGACCCTGACCCTGCCGGCAGCGGGCGCAGCCAGGCATCGGGCGACTCCAGCAGGATGGCGCCGAAGCCCAGCTGGCGACGCAGCGGTTGCACATCGGCGAGCGGCAGGCTCAGCCGCTTGAAGCCGAGCAGGGCCTGGCCGTCGGGCTGGGTCAGGGCCAGCTCGTGCAGCTGGATGAGGCCACTGAGCTTGACACCCGGCGTCTGCTTGGGGCGCTCGGCAAAGTCCACCGCCACGTCGACATCGAGCCTGCCGCCGGCCAGTCGGACGGGCGCGCTGGCAGGCACATAGGCGGCCAGCGGTGCGAGATCCAGCCCGGCAAATTTGAAGGACAAACGAGCACTGACGTCGTCGTCAAAGGGCAGCGCCTCGGCGCGGCTGTCGAAGGCGACGCCGTCGAGCTTGCCGTTCAGCTGGGGCTGCACCTTGACCTTGACGTCGGCCGGCAGCGTCGACATGAAAGGCAGGGCCAGGTGCAGGCCGGCCAGCTCGTGCTTGCGCTGCACCGGGCGGTCGTCGAAGAGGATGCGCCCGTCGGCCAGCTCGATGTTGTAGACGGCGAACTCGGCGTCCGGCTCCTCGGGCGCGCCGGGCTTGGCGGCAAAGCGCTGGATCAGGTCGTCGATGTCATAGCGGCCCTCGGCCACGCGGGCGAGGCGCAGTTCGGGCTTGGTCAAGGCCACGGATTCGATGACGGCACGGCCGCGCAGCAGAGAGCGCAGCGATAGGGCAGCGTCCAATTTCTGCAGCTTGAACAGCGGTGGCTGCCCGGCGTCGGCGCCGGCAATACTCAGCCCTTCGATGACCAGGGCCAGACGCCAGGGCTGGAAACTGGCCTCCTCGACGGTGACCGGCCGGCCCAGGGCCTCGCTGGCCAGTGCAGCGCCACGGCCGGTAACCCAGCCGGGTAGCGCCAGTGTCACGACCAGCAGCAGCAAGGTGACCAGGGCCGACAGCGCGGCGATGGTCCAGAGGGCGAGGCGGGCGGGGGAACGGGAGGTCACTGTCACGGCAAAAGCATTATTGATGTCGGCGAAGATGCCACAGGTGATCTCCCTCGACTATTCAGGCTTCAAGACGTTGCTGCTTGCCGCCGCCCTGCCCCCAGCGCCCCTGTTGCTGCTCGCGGCCTGGGGCGGTTGGCGACTCCAACGAGGCCGGCGCCTGGGCGGGGTGTTGCTGGGCCTGGCGCTGATCGGCGTCTGGCTGTCGGCCACCGAGGCGGTGGGCGAACTGCTGAGCCGGGCCGTGGGGCTGCCCACGGCTCTTGAGCCAGCCCGGATTGACGCGTTGCGCGCTCGCTCAGACGGCGCGGTGCTCGTGCTGGGCGGCGGCGTGAAGCGCCATGCGCCTGAGTTCGCCGCTGGTGCTCCGGCCCGCATCACCGCCGAACGCCTGGCCTATGGCGTCTGGGTTGCCCGGCGCAGCGGCTGGCCGCTGGCCTTTTCCGGCGGTATCGGCTGGACAGCGACTGAACTGCGCGAACCCGAGGCCGACATCATTGCCCGCGTGGCGGCTCAGGACTATGGCCTCCCACTGCGCTGGGCCGAAGCCAGTTCACGGGACACGCGGGAGAACGCCGCCCACACGCTGCCGCTGCTGGCGAAGGCGGGCGTGAAACAGGTCGTGCTGGTCACGCATGAGGCCCACATGCGCCGCGCGCTGCGCGCCTTCGAGGCCGAGGCCGCACCGTTAGGTCTGACGATGCTGGCGGCCCCCATGGGCCTGCGCGATGACGCGTTGAGCAGCTTTGACGACTGGTGCCCCTCCGTCGAGGGCTTTGCACGTGTGCGCTATGTGGTCTACGAGACCTTGGCGTGGTGGGCGGGTCGATGAGGCGCCACAAATAGAAACCCCGCCGGGCTTTAAGGCCGGGCGGGGTGGGTGGCTATGCCACCTTGGGGCTCCACGGCGATTTGCCGAAGGGCTCCTGGCGCGCAAGGGATTGCGCCAGAGGTTGTGCCTCAAAAGGCATCTCAACAGTAGGCGAGCACGCTCAGGGCTTCAAGAAGAGTTGCCCGAATAGCGCCTCGGCCCGCGCCGTGATCTCGGGCGGCAGGCTGATACCGCGGCCCCATTCTCGGCTGGTCTCGCCGGGCCACTTGTTGGTCGCGTCCAGCCCCATCTTGCCGCCCAGGCCGCTGACCGGTGAGGCGAAGTCAAGGTAGTCGATGGGCGTGTTGTCCACCAGGGTGGTGTCGCGCACCGGGTCCATGCGCGTCGTGATGGCCCAGATCACTTCCTGCCAGTTGCGCGTGTCGATGTCGTCGTCGACCACGACGATGAACTTGGTGTACATGAATTGGCGCAGGAAGCTCCAGATGCCGAACATCAACCGCTTGGCGTGGCCGGGGTAGGCCTTCTTGATGGATACCACGGCCATGCGATAGCTGCAGCCTTCAGGCGGCAGATAGAAGTCAACGATCTCGGGAAACTGCTTTTGCAGGATGGGCACGAAGACCTCGTTGAGCGCAACGCCAAGGATGGCGGGCTCGTCCGGCGGCTTGCCGGTGTAGGTCGAGTGGTAGATCGGGTTCTTGCGCTGGGTCAGGCGAGAGATCTCGAAGACGGGGAACCAGTCCTGCTCGTTGTAATAGCCGGTGTGGTCGCCGAATGGGCCTTCCAGCGCGTGCAGATAGCCGCCCTTTTCCTTCAGCGGCACGCCGCGCTCGCTGACGCCGGTGTAGCCGGGTGCGGCAGGCGGGATGTGGCCTTCCAGCACGATCTCGGCCGAGGCCGGTGCCTGAAGCGGTTGGTTCTTGCCCACGCCGGTATTGACCAGTTCAGTACGCGAGCCGCGCAGCAGGCCGGCGAACTGATATTCGGACAGGCTGTCTGGCACCGGCGTGACGGCGCCCAGGATGGTGGCCGGATCGGCACCGAGGGCCACGGCGATCGGAAACGGCTCGCCCGGATGGGCCAGCGCGTGGTCGCGGAAATCCAGCGCACCACCGCGGTGCGCCAGCCAGCGCATGATGACCTGGCGGGGGGAAATAAGCTGTTGGCGGTAGATGCCCAGGTTCTGGCGGGTGCGGGTCGGCCCCCGGGTGATGACCAGACCCCACGTGATCAGGGGGGCTGCGTCGTCCGGCCAGCAAGTCTGTATGGGCAGGCGGCCGAGGTCGATGTCGCTGCCCTCCATGACCTCTTCCTGGCAGGCCGCGCGGCGCTGCACGGCGGGCTTCATGTCCCACAGGGCCTTGGCCATCTGCAACAGTTTGCCGGCGTCTTTCAGGCCCTTGGGTGGGTCGGGCTCCTTGAGGCTGGCGAGCACCCGGCCGACATCCCGCAAATCGGCCAGAGACTCAGCGCCCATGCCGAGTGCGACGCGACGCGTTGTCCCGAAAAGATTGGTCAAGGCGGGGGTGGAAAACCCGGCCGGCGCCTCGAACAGCAGGGCCGGTCCGCCGGCCCGCAGCACGCGGTCGCTGAGGGCAGTCATCTCCAGCACCGGCGAGACTTTTTCACGCACGCGCTTGAGCTCTCCGAGGCCTTCGAGGCCGGCGATGAAGTCCCTCAGATCGCTGTATTTCATAACCAAAAGTAGTTTTGAAGAGGCAAAACAACCTTGACTGGTTATCTACGCCTCGTAAAATTCGTCGCTTCGGGTTTTTACTGAAGCCCAACCGGCCAGGTCCTCCGGGCACAGAGATGCCACAGACCAGAGCAATCGGCCGGGAAATTATCACCGTCGCCCCACCCAGACCGCTTCGCATCGAGGCAGCCTGAGGCGGGTTGCGGCACAAGGAGTCGAATGACGACACGTCAAGACCTGTTCAGCCTGGCTCGCCACACGCGGGATTCGGCGTCGCTGTTCGTCAAGGACATCGGCAACGGCCTGCTCGTGGTCAGCCACAACACACTGGCCCTGCTGGGGCTGGCCGTGGTGTCGGTGCTGCTGGTGTTCACGAGCCAGGCCGGCCTGCGTGAGAAAGTGGAATCCGCCACCCTCGGCTGGCTGAATGCGCGCCATGAAGCGCGTGCCGAGGCCGAGGGCAACACCCTGATGGCGTCGGCCGAGCCCGATGCCATTGCCCGCGCCACCGCCACCGACCCCCGCGAGCTGAGCCGCCAGCAGGCCGCCGTCGCCCATTGGCTGGCGCGCCGGTACAGCGTGGCGCCGGAACCCATCAGCCGCCTCGTGCAGGAAGCCTGGGCCGTGGGCCAGCGCGCCAAGGTCGAGCCAACGTTGATCCTGGCCATCATGGCCATCGAGTCGCGCTTCAACCCTTTTGCGCAGAGTGCCGTTGGCGCCCAGGGCCTGATGCAGGTCATGACCCGCGTGCACGACGACAAGTACGAAGCCTTCGGCGGCACGTTGGCGGCCTTCGATCCGGTCACCAATCTGCGCGTGGGCGTGCAGGTTTTGAAGGAATGCATCCAGCGCGCCGGCGGCCTGGAAGAGGGCCTGCGCTATTACGTCGGCGCGGCCAATCTGGCCGAGGACACAGGCTATGCGGGCCGCGTGCTGGCCGAGCACGACCTGCTGAAGGCGGTCGCGGCCGGCCGCACGGTGCCGACCATGACGACCGTCCGGCCGCTGGTGCGCGAAGCGGCGTCTGCCCCCTCGACCGGCGACTCCGCCCAGGTGGCCCTGCTGCGCTGAGGCGCGGCTGACATACACTGAGCATTCACGCGACTGGCGATCAGGGTCACTAGCTGACCTGAGGTGGGCCACCACCGGGGAGCGTGAGGCGGCTGTCCTCTGTCGACATGACAACCGCTATCAGCCGTTCGCCTGGGCAGCCTTGGGACATCACGCCTGCCGTGACCGCCGGGGATTCACCGCCTGACCTTCGGAAACACCAGCATGTTTGACCGCAACACCTCCACCCTCGCCTTGGTCGACCCCGAACTCTGGACCGCCGTCCAGAACGAGAACCGCCGCCAGGAAGACCACATCGAGCTGATCGCCAGCGAGAACTACACCTCGCCGGCCGTCATGCAGGCCCAGGGCAGCCAGCTGACCAACAAGTATGCCGAGGGCTACCCCGGCAAGCGCTACTACGGTGGCTGCGAGTACGTCGACGTCGTCGAGCAACTCGCCATCGATCGCCTGAAGCAGCTCTTCGGCGCCGAATTCGCCAACGTGCAGCCCAACTCCGGCTCGCAGGCCAACCAAGGCGCCTTCT
Source organism: Roseateles sp. P4_D2 (assembly GCF_056401875.1). Taxonomy (NCBI): domain Bacteria; kingdom Pseudomonadati; phylum Pseudomonadota; class Betaproteobacteria; order Burkholderiales; family Sphaerotilaceae; genus Roseateles; species Roseateles sp. P4_D2. The sequence goes on from NZ_JBFUIM010000005.1 coordinate 34,992, forward strand.
TCGCGCTGCTGCAGCCGGGCGACACCATCATGGGCATGAGCCTGGCCGAAGGCGGCCACCTGACCCACGGCATGGCGCTGAACATGAGCGGCAAGTGGTTCAACGTCATCAGCTACGGCCTGGACGCCAATGAAGCGATCGACTACGACGCCATGGAAGCCCTGGCCCGCGAGAAGAAGCCCAAGCTGATCATCGCTGGCGCCTCGGCCTACTCGCTGCGCATCGACTTCGAGCGCTTCGGCAAGATCGCCAAGGAGATCGGCGCCTACTTCATGGTCGACATGGCGCACTACGCCGGCCTGATCGCCGCGGGCGTCTATCCCAACCCTCTGCCCCACGCCGACGTCGTCACGTCCACCACGCACAAGAGCCTGCGCGGCCCGCGCGGCGGCATCATCCTGACGAACGACGAGGCGATCGCCAAGAAGATCAACTCGGCCATCTTCCCCGGCATCCAGGGCGGCCCGCTGATGCACGTCATCGCCGGCAAAGCCGTGGCCTTCAAGGAAGCCCTGACGCCCGAGTTCAAGGTCTACCAGGAGCAGGTCGTCAAGAACGCCAAGGTGCTGGCCGACACGCTGATCGAGCGCGGCCTGCGCATCGTCTCCGGCGGCACGGAGAGCCACGTCATGCTGGTGGACCTGCGTCCCAAGAACCTGACGGGCAAGGAAGCCGAGGCCATCCTGGGCGCCGCCCACATGACCTGCAACAAGAACGGCATCCCCAACGACCCGCAAAAGCCCATGGTCACCAGCGGCATTCGCCTGGGCACGCCGGCCATGACGACGCGCGGCTTCAAGGAGGAGCAAGTTCGCCAGACGGCCCACCTGATCGCCGATGTGCTGGACAAGCCGCATGACGAGGCCAACCTGGCCGCCGTGCGCGAGAAGGTTGCGGCGCTGACGGCCGCCTTCCCGGTCTACCGCGGCTAAGTCGAGCCTCAATGCGCTGCCCGTTCTGCTCTCACACCGAAACCCAGGTCGCCGAGACCCGGGAGTCGGATGAGGGTGACGTCGTCCGGCGCCGGCGCCGCTGCCTGTCCTGCGACAAGCGCTTCACGACCTATGAGCGGGCTGACATTGCCATGCCCTCGGTCGTCAAGAAGGACGGGCGGCGCGCCGATTTCGACGCGTCCAAGCTGCGTGCCTCCATGCAGCTGGCCCTGCGCAAGCGGCCGGTCAGCGTCGAGCAGATCGATGCGGCCATCAACCGCATCGAGGAGAAGCTGCTCGCCAGCGGCGCCCGCGAGCTCGCGTCCACGCGACTGGGCGAGCTGGTCATGCGCGAGCTCAAGCGCATCGACAAGGTCGCCTACGTTCGATTTGCGTCGGTGTACCGCAGCTTCGAGGACGTCGACGAGTTCCGGCAGCTGATCCGCGAGATCTGATACCGGGTTGACCCTATCCCCCGGCGGGGGGAGATGAGGGGGAGACCAGGGGGATGGGGCACCCGCCATCCCTCTTCGTTCCGCCTTTGGGGGGAAAGACGCGGTGAGCCCCGCTTCCTAGAGTTCGTTCCATCAACAACGAACCCAGGGAAGCACCATGAACCGCACCGCCAACACCCGTCGCAGCAACCGTGGTTTCACGCTCGTGGAGCTCTGCGCCAGCGTCGGCATCTGCGCCGCCCTGCTCGGCCAGGCGGTCCCAGCCATGGGTACGATGCGCCAGCAGCAGCAACTGCGCGTCAGCGCGGACACCCTGGCCAGCGACCTGCGCCTGGCGCGCAGCGAAGCGGCCCGCCTGGGCGACTCGGTCTTCTTCCGCATCAGCGGCAAGGGCGCCAACGCCTGCTACGTGATGTACATCGGCGCCAAGGACGACTGCGATTGTGCTGGCGGCAAGGCCGCCTGCAAGAAGCCGAGCAGCCAGGTCATCAAGGCCGAGTGGCTGCCGACGACCCAGCCCGTGCGCCTCAGCAGCAACGCCGAGACGCTGCAATTCCAGTACCTCCAAGGCCTGGTCACCCAGGCCGGCAGCATTGATCTCAGCCTGAGCGGCGGCCAATCCATCCGCCAGGTCGTGGCGCTCACCGGCCGCGTGCGCAGCTGCTACGTGGGCACGAACAAAGTCAGCGGCATGCCCAAGTGCGCCTGAGGGCCGTTTCATTCGCCCCTTCATTCATGGTGGATGCCGACCAGCGGCGCAACTCGGCGGATGAGCGGCCAAGACGTTACCGATCGTTGTGACGTACTGCCGAAAATCCGCCCATGCGCACCTGTTCCCGTCCGCGACGCCGTGGCTTCACCCTGATCGAGCTGATGGTCGCGCTGGCCATTGCCGGCATCCTCGCCGCGGTTGCCTACCCCGCCTACACCTCGCACATGCAGCGAGCCCGCCGCGCAGACGCCATCTCCGCGCTGACCGCCGTCATGCAGGCGCAGGAGCGTTTCCGCAGCAATTCAGCCACCTACGCGTCGACCCTCAGCGCGCTGAACTTGAACATTGCCAGCATCACGCCCCTTTACAGCGTCAGCCTCTCAGGCGTCGGCGCAACCCCGGGGTTTGACGTCGGCTACATCGCCACGGCAACCCCTATCGCCGGCGGCAAACAGGCGACGGATCTGACCTGCAAGACCCTGACGGTGACCCTGGTGGGTGCTACACCCCAGTACTCGGCGACAGGCGACCCCAGCAACAGCGGCACGAATCGCGACACCGGCTCTGAATGCTGGCCTCGATAGTCATGAGAAGCCCTGTCCGCATCTTGAAGGCCCGGATATCCGGCCTGACGCTGATCGAGATCATGGTCGCCGTGGCGGTTCTCGGCGTCATATTGGCGATGGCCATTCCTTCGATGGCCGATTTGCTGGAAAGGCGCCGGGTGACGGCCGCTGCCGAAGAGGTTTCCGGCATATTGACTTACGCCAAGGCGGAAACGAATGCGGCCAATTCTCTGCTTTTCGTTCGATTCGACCCGCACGCGACGATGAGCTGCGCGATGGTCGTGACATCGGCGGGGGGCAACAATTGCAGATGCCACTATCCGGCGAACAATCTTTGCCCCACCGGAGGCGGCAGGTCATTGCGCCTGTTCCAGTTGCCCAAAACCCATGTGCAGTTCGATGCTGAGGGTGTCTGGGCCGCTGGCAACAACTACATCCGATTCGCGCGCGATCAGATGACGATGGAGACTGGGAATTTCCAAGTCGACGTGGTGGGCCTGGGAAAAGGCTACACGCTGCGCATTGAGGTGAATGGCATCGGGCGTGTCAGGGTTTGCGCGCCGTCTGCGCCGGCCGAAAGAAACGAGGCCAAGCCGTTTCAAAGGATGAGTGGGTACGCGTCATGCTGAATACCGCACGCACCAAGTCGTACCGAGCCCAACGCGGGTTGGGTCTGGTTGAATTGATGGTGGGCATCACGGTCGGCCTGATCGTCACCGCCGGCGCGGCCGTCGTGGCCACGCGGCAGATCAACGAACATCGGCGCCTGATGCTGGAAGTGCAGATGCAACAGGACCTGCGGATCGCCGCCGACCTGCTGCAGCAGGACATGCGCCGGGCGGGTTACCGCGGCCTGCCTTCAAAGGGGGTCTGGGAGCCCGAGCGCAACGCGGGCGCAACGCCGGCCAAGGAAGCCGCCTCCAGCCCTTACACCGCATTGACCCAGACCACCGCTGGCGGCAGCGATCTCTTTTACCGCTATGCGAAGAAGGCCAACGGCATTCTGAACGTGAGCAACATCGTCTCAGGCAACGAGCAATTCGGCGTCAAGTTGGAAGACGAGACGCTCTCCATTGCGCTGGGCCTGCTAGCCAACGGCGCTCACAACTGGCAGCCCATCACCGATCCGAACGTCGTCAGGATCACGAATTTCGCAGCCAACATCGTGACGCAGCAGATTCCTCTTGACGATCTCTGCGATCCGTCCTGCACGTCGGCGGGAACCTGCCCGACCCAGTCCTTGAGAACCGTCAATTTCACGATCCGGGCGGTCGCCAGGGCCGATCCCAGCGTCGTCCGTACGCTGACGGTCAGCGAAAAGATTCGCGCCGACGACATCAGTGGGGAATGCCCAGCATGAAGCAAGAACCTTTCATGCATTTCGCACGGCCCCAGCGCGGTGCCGCCACGCTGGTCGTGGTCATGGTGCTTTTCCTGGTCATGGCCCTGCTGGCCGCCTATGCCAACCGCAACCTGATGTTCGAGCAGCGCATCTCCGGCAGCTATTACCGCGCCAGCATGGCTCAGGAAATGGCCGAAGCAGGCGTGGAATGGTCCGTGGCCATGCTCAATGGCACGGGCATCGACGACAACTGCGCCACGGTCGCCACGGGCGGTACGCGCTTTGTCGACAAATACCTCAATGTCTCGGCCGCCGATCGTGCCGTCACGAGCAAGCTCCCGACCCCTTCCAACCTCAACCTTGTCGTCGATTGCTCCTCGACCGACACGGGTCTGGTCTGCCGCTGCCCGGCACCCGCTAGCCGCACGGCCCAACCCAGCACGGCCCTCGCAGGCGCCCTGATCCCAAGCTTCGGCATCGCCTTGGGCACGGACGCCGCCACCCATTACGGCAGCTTCCTGTTGTCAGCCTATGGGTGCACCGACAGCAGCGTCGACAACTGCGTCAGTGCCAACACCGAGGCCCGCAGCCAGCGGGCGGCGGCCACGGTGCTGCAGAACACCGCCATCGCCTTCATTGCAGCGGTGCCTTCCTCGCCGGCCGCACCGTTGACGGTCAAGGGCAACATGACGACCGCGGGCAGCGGCGGCCTGGGCCTGCACAACACCGACCCGCGCTCGGTCGGCCTGCTCGTCGTCTCCGGTGGCCTGGCGCCGACGCTGAATGACGATCGCATGGACAGCGTACCGGGTACGCCGCCGGATCAGGCGCGGGTCTTCGGCGACACCTCTCTACAGAACCTGGGTAACACCACCGAAGGCAACATCAAGTTCTTCCGCAACTTCATGGGCATGGCGCCGAGCCGATATCTCAACCACCCTGCCGCACGCGCCGTGACCTGCGCGGTCGATTGCGGCACGGCGCTCGTCGACGCCGTCAACGCCGGCAAGCGCATCCTGACTGTCAGCGGCGACATGGCCATCAGCTCCGATGTCACCATCGGCACGGCGGCTGCACCGGTCGTGCTCGTCGTGTACGGCGACGTGGCCCTCACTGGCCCCATGCAACTGAACGGCATGCTGGTCGTCCTCGGGGACCTGACCTGGACGAACAACACCGCAGGGGCCTCGCAGGTCACGGGCATGGTGGTGGTCCAGGGTCAAATGACCGCAACGGGCCAGATGGACATCATCTACCAGCAGTCCATTGCGAACGAGCTGCGCAACCGCCTGGGCAGCTACGCCCGCGTTTCAGGTGGCTGGATCGACGGGACCTACGGAATTTGACGATGCTCAAGTCCTTGCACTCCCAAACTTCCCGCCGCGCCTCGCGCCGCCAGCGCGGCGTCACGCTGATCGAGGCCCTGGTGGCCTTGCTCGTGATGTCCTTCGGCATGCTCGCCCTCGTCGGACTGATGAGCAATCTGCGCCGGGGCGCCGACCTGGCCAAGCAACGCAGCGAGGCCATGCGCATCGCCCGCGCCGAGATGGCCACGTTGAAAACCTTCACGACGGTGACGCGGACCGCGGCGACGCCAGCCGCGACACCGGCCTATAGCGATATCAGCGCCCAGGCGGCAACGCCGCTCACGCCGGCGGACTCGAACACCACCTACAGCATTGAGCGCCTGGTCACGCAGTTGGCTGGCGCCAGGCATGTCCGCGTCAGCGTGGCCTGGACCGACCGCGCTGGCGACCCGCAGTTCGTCAACCTGGACACGGTCGTCGCCGCTGTGGATCCGCTCTTCAGTGCGGCCGTGGGCTTCACACCGCCGGCAGGGCCTGTCACGCTGCCCTCTGCCCGGCACCCCGCCATCCCGGTTGGAGCCAAGCAACTGGATGGCAAGAACAGCGCCTTCATTCCGAGCAGTTCGACCGGAGTGGCCTGGGTCTTCAATAACGTGACGGGCGTCATCACCGGCAAATGCAGCATCACGCCGGGCACGGCCGTCTCCGCGCTCACCGCCGCCGGCGTTGAATCCTGCAAGAACAACACGGTCGGCTACCTGCTCAGCGGCGTGATCCGGTTCTCCAACAGCAACCCGCCCAACCCGAGCGCCCCCGGTGGCACAGCCATCGACCTGGGGCTGGCTATCACTGGCGGCAGCTATTCATTGCCACAACTCGTCAACGGCGCGCCGGTAATGAGCGGTGGCAGCATGGTGCTGGACACGTTCACCGCCTCGGCGCCGACACCGGCGCCAGACTGCTTCGACGATGCCCCCACCACGTCGCCAAGCGCCCAGCCCTTCGTCACCTACAACTGCATCGTCTACCCCGATACCACCACCAAACTCTGGTCTGGCAAGCTTGAACTGACGGGCATCACCATCGGCACCACCGCATCCGAATACCGCGTCTGCCGCTACAGCGCCGACTACAACGGCAACGGCAGCAGGTTCACGACCGACTTGAAGGCGTTGGAGAACGAAGAGCATCCCGAGGTCTATGGCAAGGTGACGGGATCCCTGGCACGCCAGAACTTCCTGGTCATCCGCGGCGACCTTGACTGCCCGACTGCGCCAGCGGTGAATCCAAGTGCCGGCGTCTTCGCCGACTACTCGACCATCCAGCTGCAGCCTGCCCCTGGACCTTAGCCGCCGCGTTGGCGGGCCCTAGACTGCTCGCATGAATTCGCCCGCAATCACGGCGGCGCTGCTGCGAGCGCTTTCCCTGGCCGAGCAGGCCATCGGCCTGACCGACCCCAACCCCCGCGTCGGCTGCGTCATCCTGGCTCCCGACGGCCGGGAACTCGGCGCGGGCCACACCCAGCCGGCTGGCCAGGCCCATGCCGAAGTGATGGCGTTGCGCGATGCAGCCGCGCGCGGCCACGATGTGCGCGGCGCGACCGCCGTTGTCACCCTCGAGCCCTGCTCCCACCATGGCCGAACGCCTCCCTGCTGCGATGCGCTGATTGCCGCCGGCATCGCGCGCGTCGTGGCTGCGGTCAAGGACCCCAACCCACAAGTCGCCGGCCAGGGCCTCGCGCGCCTGAAGGCTGCCGGCCTGCAGGTTGAACTGGCGGACCCGGCCATCGCCGAGGCGGCCAGCGAACTCAACATCGGCTTCTTCTCGCGCATGCAGCGCGGCAGGCCCTTCGTGCGCCTGAAGTCGGCCATCTCGCTCGACGGCCGCACCGCCCTGCCCGATGGCCGCAGCCAATGGATCACCGGCGAGGCCGCCCGCACCGACGGCCATGCCTGGCGCAAGCGCGCAGGCGCCATGCTGACCGGCATCGGCACCGTGCTGGCCGACGACCCGCGCCTCGATGTGCGCCTGGTGCCGACTGCTCGTCAGCCGCTGCGCATCGTGCTGGACCCGCAAGGCCGCATGCCAGGCGGCGCCCGCATCCTGCAGCCCCCCGGAGAAGCCCGCGTCATCGGTCCCGGGCGGGCCAATCTGGCCGCGCTGCTGACCGAACTCGGCGCCCAAGGCATCAATGAACTGCATGTCGAAGCCGGTCCGACGCTTTCCGGGGCTTTCCTCGATGCCGGCCTGGTCGACGAGCTGCTGATCTACCAGGCGCCCATGCTGATCGGCGAAGGCCGCCCGCTCGCGGCGCTGAGCCCGCTGGCCGAACTCGGCGACGCGCGTCGCTGGCGCCTCATCGAAGCCACACCCATCGGCCCGGATCTGCGCCTGCGGCTGCGTCCCAAGTAACGCCCCACGCGGCACCAGCCGCTAGGGTCGCCACCTACAATCGCCGGCTATGCCCATCTCCCCCATTCCCGAGCTGGTGGCCGAGCTGGCTGCCGGCCGCATGGTCATCCTCGTCGACGAGGAAGACCGTGAGAACGAAGGCGATCTCGTGCTGGCGGCCGACCTCGTCACGCCCGAGGCCATCAACTTCATGGCCCGCTACGGCCGCGGCCTGATCTGCCTGACCCTGCCCCGCGAGCATTGCGAGCGCCTGCAGCTGCCGCCGATGACGCGGCGCAACGGCACCCAGCATGGCACCGCCTTCACGGTGTCCATCGAGGCCGCCACCGGCGTCACGACCGGCATCTCCGCCGCCGACCGTGCCCGCACCGTGCAGGCGGCCGTCGCTGCGGACGCCAAGGCCAGCGACCTCGTGCAACCCGGCCACATCTTCCCGTTGCAGGCCCACGACGGCGGCGTGCTGATGCGCGCCGGCCATACCGAGGCCGGCTGCGACCTGGCGCGCATGGCCGGCCTGTCGTCCACCTCGGTGATCTGCGAGATCATGAAGGACGATGGCACCATGGCTCGCCTGCCCGACCTTGAGATTTTTGCTGCCGAGCATGGCCTGAAGATCGGCACCATCGCCGACCTCATCGAACACCGCAGCCGCCACGAGAGCCTGATCCAGCGCGTTGCCGAGCGCCGCCTGAACACGGCCCAGGGCGAGTTCGACTGCCAGGTCTTCACCGACCGCACCGGCGGCACCCACCTGGCGCTCAGCCAAGGCCAGTGGACGCCCGACACCGAAGTCCTCGTGCGCGTGCACGAACCGCTGTCGGTCATGGACCTGCTGGAAGCCGGCCCCTGCGGCCACTCCTGGGGCCTGCCCGCCGCGCTGGCCGCCGTCAAGGCCAGCCCGGGCGGCGTGGTCGTGCTGCTGAATTGCGGCGAGGACGCCGCCGGCGTGCTGGCCCGCGTGCAGGCCTGCGAGCCGGCCCCCGCCACCAAGGGCGCGATGGACCTGCGCACCTATGGCGTCGGCGCCCAGATCCTGAAGGCCCTGGGCGTACACCGCATGCGCCTGCTGGGCAGCCCGCGCCGCATGCCCAGCATGACCGGCTATGGCCTCGAAGTGACCGGCTTTACTGCGCCTCCCAACTGCTGAACCCGAAAGGCCCGCGATGCAAGATTCCGAACCAGGCCTGCCCAGCTTCGAGGGCGCTCTCGATGGCAGCGAGCTGACCATCGCCATCGTCCAGGCGCGCTTCAATGACGCCATCACCTCGACCCTGGCCAGCGCCTGCCTGGCCGAGCTGTCGGTGCTCGGCGTGCCGACCGAAGCCATCCGCCACGTCACCGTGCCGGGTGCGCTGGAAGTGCCACTGGCCCTGCAGGCCCTGGCCGAGAGCAATGACTTCGACGCGCTGATCGCCCTGGGCTGCATCATCCGCGGCGAGACCTACCACTTCGAGCTGGTGGCCAACGAGAGCGGCGCGGCCGTCACCCGCGTCGGCCTGGACCATGGCATCCCGATCGCCAACGCCATCCTGACCGTCGAGAACGAAGCCCAGGCCTGGGCCCGCGCCGAACCCAAGGGCCGCGACGCTGCCCGCGTCGCCGTCGAAATGGCCAATCTGCTGAAAGAGATCGAGTGAACGCCTCCACCCCCAAGACCGCCACGAAGACGGCCAACAAACCTGGCGTCAAGCGCGCTCCCGCCAAGTCCGCCCGCCGCCGCTCACGCGAGGCCGCCGTGCAAGGCCTCTACCAATGGCTGCTGACCGGCGAGGACATCGGCGCCATCACCGCCCTGGGCCGTGAGCAGGAAGGCTATGCCAAGCTCGACGTGAAGCACTACGACGCGCTGCTGGCTGGCTGCGTCAACGAAGCGGCTGATCTCGACGCCATCCTGTCGCGCCACGTCGACCGCAAGACCACCGAGCTCTCGCCCATTGAGCACGCCATCCTGATGATCGGCGCCTACGAGCTCAAGCACTGCGTCGACATCCCCTACCGGGTCGCCATCAACGAGGCGGTCGAGCTGGCCAAGTCCTTCGGCGGCACCGATGGGCACAAATATGTGAACGGCGTGCTGGACCGCGCGGCGGGCGACTTGCGCCCCGTCGAGGTCGCAGCCAAGCGTTGACGAAGCGCTGATGAAACTGGCCGCGCGGCTCGACCGCATCGAGCCCTTCTATGTGATGGAGCTGGCCAAGGCCGCGGCCCGGGTCGCGGCCGGGCCGCTGTGCGATCCGGCGCTGGGCGGCCGGCACATGATCCGCCTGAATGTCGGCGAGCCCGATTTCGGCGCCGCGCCCGCGGTCCGTGAAGCCGTGGCCCGCGTGGCCCAGGGCCCGACGCCCTACACCGATGCCCTCGGTTTGCCCGCATTGCGCGAAGCCATCTCGCGCTGGTACGGCCAGCGCTTCGGCCTCGCCATCGCGCCCGAACGCATTGCCATCACGGCCGGCGCGTCGGCCGGCCTGCAGCTCGCCTGCCTGGCCCTCTTCGAGCGCGGCGACGAGGTGTTGATGCCCGACCCCTGCTACCCCTGCAATCGCCACTTCGTGACGGCTGCGGACGCCACGCCGCGGCTGCTGCCGACCGGCGCCGCGGAGCGCTTCCAGCTCGGAGCGCAGCAGGTCCGCGACGCGTGGACACCGGCGACCCGTGGCGTGCTGCTGGCCTCGCCGAGCAACCCGACCGGCACGTCCATTGCGCCCGAGGTGCTGGCCGACATCGCCGGCTTCGTGCGTGAGCGCGGTGGCGTCACGGTGGTTGACGAGATCTACCTGCCGCTCAGCTACGAGGAGCACTTCGGCCACAGCGCGCTTGCACTGGGCGAGGACATCATCTCGGTCAACAGCTTTTCCAAGTACTTCGGCATGACGGGCTGGCGCCTGGGCTGGCTGGTGTTGCCCCCTGATCTCGTGCCCGCCATCGAGCGGCTGGCGCAGAACCTCTATATCTGCCCGTCCACGCTGTCGCAGATGGCGGCGCTGGCGGCCTTCGAGCCCGCCTCCATCGCCGAGTTCGAACGCCGCCGTGCGGTACTGCGCGAGCGCCGCGACTACATCGTGCCCGCGCTCAACGCCCTGGACTTGAATGTGCCAGTGCCCCCGGACGGCGCCTTCTACGCCTGGATGGATGTCAGCCGCCATCACGCCGACAGCTGGGCCTTCGCCCACGAACTGCTGCAAAGCGCCCAGGTCGCGCTGACGCCGGGCCGCGACTTCGGCCTGACCGATCCGCAGCGCTGGATGCGCCTTTCCTTCGCGTCGTCGATGGAAGACCTGCAGGAAGCCGTGCATCGTCTGCGCGAGGTGATTGGATGAACTTCGAATTTCCAGTTCGCGTGTACTGGGAAGACACCGACGCCGGCGGCATCGTCTTCTACGCCAACTACCTGAAGTTCTTCGAGCGCGCTCGCACCGAGTGGCTGCGTGCGGCGGGCGTCGAGCAGCACCAGCTGCGCGAGGACACCGGCCTCATCTTCGTCGTCGCCGCTACCAGCCTGCGCTACGCCGCGCCGGCCAAGCTGGATGATCTGCTGACCATCACTGTCGAACCTGAGCCCGCGGGCCGCGCCAGCCTCGTGGTTCGCCAGCGCGCGCTGCGCGCTAACACGCTGCTGTGCGAAGGCGAGATCCGCATCGGCTGCGTGCGCGCCAGCGACCTGAAACCCCAACGCCTGCCCGACACCGTCGTGGCAGCGATCACCGCATGAACCAAGACCTGTCCATCGTCTCCCTGATCCTGCACGCCAGCTTCGCGGTGCAGCTCGTCATCGCGGGCCTGCTGCTCGTGTCGCTGGCGAGCTGGAGCGTCATCTTCGGCAAGCTGATCGGCCTGGGCCAGATCAAGCGCCGCAACGACGCCTTCGAGGCCGAGTTCTGGAGCGGCAAGAACCTCAACGACCTCTACCAGTCGGTAGGCAACCGTGCGGATGCCGCACCTCTGGAGCGCATCTTCGCCTCAGGCATGCGCGAGTTCCTGAAGCTGCGTGAGAAGCGCGTGACCGATGCCGGCGCCCTGCTCGACGCAGCCCGCCGCGCGATGCGCGCGAGCTTCCATCGCGAGCTGGACGCGATGGAGCACAACCTGTCCTTCCTCGCGTCGGTGGGCTCGGTCTCCCCGTATGTCGGCCTGTTCGGCACCATCTGGGGAATCATGCACGCCTTCGTCGGCTTGTCGAATCTGACGCAGGTGACGCTGGCCACGGTCGCGCCGGGCATTGCCGAAGCGCTGGTCGCCACGGCCATCGGCTTGTTCGCCGCCATTCCCGCCGTGCTGGCCTACAACCGCTTCGCGCGCCAGATCGACCGCAGCGCAATCACGCTGGAGACCTTCATCGAGGAGTTCTCCAACATCCTGCAGCGCAATTCCACCGCCCACAGCTGATGGCCTCCATCTCCTCCCGTGGCGGCCGTCGGCGGCGCACGATGAACGAGATCAACATGGTCCCGTTCATCGACGTGATGCTGGTGCTGCTCATCATCTTCATGGTCAGCGCGCCGCTGATCACGACTGGCCTCGTGGACCTGCCCAGCGTGGGCAAGAGCCGCCAGCAGCCCGAGCATGTCATCCAGATCATCGTCGGCACCGACGAGAAGCTGAAGATCAAGGTCGACCAGCTCGAGCCCGAATCGATTCCCGCGAACCGCCTGGCCGAGCGCGTCAAGAAGGCGCAGGGCAAGGATGCGACCAGCCCCGTCGTCATCTCGGCCGACAAGAACGTCAAGTACGAGGCCGTCGTGCAGGTCATGGACACGCTGCAGCGCGCCGGCATCCAGCGCGTCGGCCTGGCTGTGAAGAGCGGCGCCTCCTCCTCCAAGTGAGATGACGAGCGCGACCTTACGCCCCCCCGAGGCTGCGGGCCTCGGCCGCGGCATGACCCTGGCGCTGATCGCCCATGGCCTGCTGATCCTCGCGCTCAGCTATGGCCTGAACTGGCACAGCGATTCATCGCCCGCCTTCGAGGCCGAGCTGTGGTCGGCGGTGCCCCAGGTGGCCGCGCCGCGCGAGGAAGCGCCGCCCGAGCCCGAACCCGAAGCGCCCAAGCCCGACACCCGCGCCCAGCAGCGAGCAGCCGAAGAGGCCGCCGCCGAGCAGCGTGAGGCCGAGATCGCCATCGCCAAGGAGAAGAAGCGCAAGGAGGAAAAGGCCCGCGACGAGGCTGCCAAGGTCGAGCGCGACAAAGCCGCCCAGGAGAAGCTGGCCAAGGACAAGCTCGCCAAAGAGAAAGCGGACAAGGAAGAGCAGGACCGCAAGAAGGCCAAGGACACCAAGGCGGCCAAGGACGCGAAAGAGGCGAAAGACACCAAGGAGGCCGATGCCCGGCGCGAAGCGCTGCGTCAGGAAAACCTGCGCCGCATCCAGGGCATGGCCGGTGGCACGCCCGGCTCCACCGGCGCCGCGGCCCAGAACTCGGCGCCGTCCGCGGGATATGCCGGCCGCATCAAGGGCAAGATCCGCCCCCTCATCATCTACCCGGACGATGGCGTCGCGAACCCGACCGCCGAGGTGCAGGTGACGCTGGGCCCCGACGGCCGCATTCTTGGCAGCAAGGTGCTCAAGGCCAGTCCCGACCCCGACTGGGATCGTGCCGTGCTGCGCGCCATCGAGAGGGCCGAGACCCTGCCGCGCGACATCGACGGCCGCGTGCCACCAGTGCTGATCCTCACCTTCCGCCCGCGCGAATAGTCCTGACGGCCCGAGGCTTCAAAGCTCCAAGGAGATCGGCCGCCCCGGCAGCACCCGGTGCAACTCGTCGGCCAATGCCTGAAGGTCCATGGGTTTGCTGAGGTAGCCATCCATACCGGCTTTCAGGCAGGCATTGCGCCGCAGATCCGTGTCGCCGGCAGTGGCGGCAATGATGGGGAAAGGCGGCAAGTTGCCGACGCGCTGCAAGGACCTCAGATGCTCGCTGGCTTCCAGCCCGTCCATGACCGGCATGTCCACGTCCATCAGCACCATGTCTGGCGGCTCGTCGCAGCAGGAGTCGAGTGCCTCGATGCCGTCGCCGGCCACCACCACTTCGTAGCCCAAGGCCTCGAGCTGGCCCCGCGCGACGATCTGGTTCACGACGTTGTCGTCCACGACGAGCACACGGCGGCTCTCCTGGACGTACAGCGGCGTGGGCGACGTCAGCCGCGACAGTGCGGTCGAAGTCCGGGTATCGACATGCGCGGTGAAGCGCTCCAGCTCCAGCGGGCTGAGCGGGAGCACCCGGATGTCGACCGAGCACTGGCGCCGAAAGCGCAGCGTGTCGGAGCCAGAGACCACGGCGAGCACCGTCCACAGGCTGGGCAAGGCCTGGGCGATCTGTTCGAGCTGGGCCAGTTCCTGGCCGCTGTTCTCCGCGACGATCATCAACATCGGTGCCGCAGCAGCGGATATCGCCGCCGCGGCCTCCTCGATCCGCTCGAACGACACCACGTGCCAGCCCAGGTGCCGCAGCCTCGTCTCGACCGAGTCCAGCGCGCCGGGCGGAGGGCTGACCAGCCATGCCACCGAGCCGGTGGCGTTGGGTGAGTGCTCGAACACCACCTCTTCCGCGACAACTTCGCCGCTCAGTGAGATGACCAGGCCGTCAAGCCCCGCGTCGACGAACTGGACCGAGCCGGCGGTGGCCGGACAAGGCGCTTGCGCTCGCGCAATCAGCCCTTGGGCCACATCGGTATCCTCGGCAACCAACTGCAGGCGCTGCAGCACGCCCATGACATCGGATGGGCAACTCGCGCCAGTGCCAGCGGCGTGGATGACGATGCTGCTTCGGCCGAAGACCGGCGGCTCGACCACCGCGGTGAACATGACGAAACCCGACTCAAAGCAGTCGACGATGCCCAGCAATATCCGGTGGATGCCGGCACGCAGGTAGGGCCCAGGATCGTGAAGCTCGAGGCGGGGCCCGTGATAGTCGAAGTAGGTGACAAGCCCCTTCTTTCTGGCGTGGGGCAGCACGTCGCGCGCGCTCTGGGTGAACAGCTCTGAAAACTCCATCGGCGGACTCTTGCTAACTGTCCGCGAGACTAGGGCAAACCCAGCTGCCAGATGGTTTCCAATTGTGGCCGCTGCTTACACACGGATGCCTTGTGTCAATTCACGCGGCCAGCCGCCGGGTTCAGCACCATGCGATCGACGGACCAGCGCCCCGCGCCCCACAGCGCGATGGCCAGGGCCAGCACGCCCCACAAGATGTGCTGCGCCTCACCGGCGGCCGACAGGTCCTCCGCCGGCAGTGAAAGCGCCGCCATCAGGTTGACGACAAAGAGGCTCACACCGGCGAAGCGGCCCACCAGGCCGAGCACCAGCAGCACCGGGATCACCAGCTCGCCCGCGGTGCCCATGTAGGCCGCAAGCGCCGGCGGCAGCAGCGGCACCTGGTAGTAGTCGTTGAACAAGGCCAGCGTGGACGACCAGTCGCGCAGCTTGACCAGGCCCGACATGAAGAAGACCTTGGCCACGTAGAGCCGCGCCGCCAGCAGCGCCAGCGACTGCAGATGGCTGACCAGCGTGTCCAACGGCGCGGGCAGCCGGGTGGGTTGCAGGCCCGGGTCGGTGACGGCGCGCAGCGCGTTGGAGATCAGAGCTTTCATGGTGTGGTGGTCCGGTTCGGTGTTGTGGCCCTGACTCCCTGCAGCCAGGCGTTGTGCAACGCGGCTTGCAGCCAGGCGGCGAAGTCGAAGTCGGTTTCACCGCCAGAACCTTTCACTGTGGCCGCCTCCAATGCCTCGGCAAGATTCACCGCGTCGATCAGGGCCCGCATGAAGACCGCATCAGCGGCCGACACGGGTTGCCATTTCCCGCGCCAACCGGCTCGCCAGACCACCACCGGGCCGTCGGACTGCGCCAGCACCGCCAGGCCTGGCCGCAATTGCAGCCAGAGCTTGTCGGGCGATGTGGTGCCGAGCAGGGCCAGCGAGTCGGCGTCCAACGAAGCGTCCTGCGCGCGTTCGGCCCGGTGCAGCGCCCAATCCAGGCGAGCGAGATCGGGCAAGCCCGAAGCCTCGCCGGCGCGCTCCAGCAGGAAGCCTTCGAGCGCCCCACCCCACTGCCCCAGGTCACCGCTCTCGGGCGGGTGGGCGCGCCAGAAGGTCCAGGCCAGCGACGCGAATTCGTCCTCGCCGAGTTCCTCGCGCAAGCGCACAAAGGGCACGGCCAGGGCTTGGGCCGACAGCGCCCGCAGGTTGTTGCGATAGGCCGCCAGGCCGCGCTCGCCGCCAGTCAGGCCGGGCGGCGCCTCGCCACGCCCCAGCAGCGCATCGACAAAGGCCTGCTGAGCGGCCTTCACGGGTGCAGCGCCCTCGCCCGCTGGCCTTCAGCCAGCAGCACCGCCAGATCGGGCACAGCGGTGTCCCATTCGATCAGCGTCGGCAGCGGGCCCAGCCGCTGCAGCGTGTGTTCGTAGACACGCCAGACCTCGTCACGCACGCGGCTGCCATGGTCATCGATGACGAGACCGTCGTCCTGCTCACAGTGGCCGGCCAGATGGATCTCGCCGACGCTGCCGGGGCGGATCGCGTCAACCCAGCGCATGGCTTCACCCGCCGCGTCGCCCGGCGCCAGGCCGGCATTGCGCGCATTGACGAAGAGGTTGTTGACGTCCAGCAGCAGGCCGCAGCCGCTGCGCCGTGTCAGCTCGTTGAAGAACTCCGGCTCCGCCAGGGTGTCACCGGCCCAGCCAACATAGGCACTGATGTTCTCCACCAGCATGGGCCGGCCCAGGCGTTCCTGGACCTGCTGGACATGGGTCGCCATCAGCGCGAGGGATTCGTCGGTGAAGGGGATGGGCAGCAGGTCTGCCGCATGCAGGCCCGTGCCCACGCGGGCAAAGCAGGCGTGGTCGGACACCCAGCGGGGCTGCATGCGTTCGACCAGGCGGGCCAGGCGTTCCAGGTGAGCATCGTCCAGCCCGGCCGCCGAGCCCGGGGCCAACCCGACGCCGTGCAGGCTGAGTTCATAGGCCGCGCGGCCTGCTTCCAGAACGGCGAGCGAGATACCGCCGTCGGCAAAGAAGTTCTCTGAATGGACCTCGATGAAGCCGAGTGCGGGGCGCTCGGCCAGCAAGGTCTCGTAATGCGGCTGGCGCCAGCCAATGCCCACGCAGGGCAAGGGTGGCGCCGAGGTCATGGCGGTCAAGCCCTCACTTCTTCGCGGGCGCCTTGGTCGAGCCGCCTTCCTTTTCGCACGTGCCCTTGGCGACGTACTTCCATTCGTTGGCGTCCTTGTCGGCCTTGGACTGGCCGGCGCAGGAGTGACTGCCATTGGCGGTGGCGCAGTCGTTCTGGCCGGCCTTGGCGATGCCGTAGCACTTTTCCTTGGCGGCATCGGCGGCCTGGGCCTGGGCAACCATGCCCAGGGACAGGGCGGCGGCAAGGGCGGAGGACACGAGGGCTTGGTTCTTCATGAGACAGGTCTCCAAAAGGTTGGGGGGTAAAAGGCGGCCGATCATCCGGCGGCAAGAACGAAGTCGCAAGACGCTGCCAAGTCCTTACACTGCCGCCGCCATGACCGCTCCAACCGCCTCAGCGGACTACTGCCGCCAGATCGAAGCCCTGCGCCCGCCGCTGCTGAAGTACGCGCGCCTGCAGCTGCGCAACCCCGCCTGGGCCGAGGATGCCGTCTCTGAAACCCTGCTCGCGGCGCTGGAGAAGCCCCAGGCCTTCGCGGGCAACAGCCAGCTCAAGACCTGGCTGGTCGGCATCCTCAAGCACAAGCTCGTCGACCAGATCCGCAAGAACAGCCGCGAACTGTCGACCACCTGCAGCAGCGAAGACGGCGAGGACCTCGACGATCTGCTGTTCGCCAGCGACGGCCACTGGCGCGAGACCCAGCACGACTGGGGCAACCCCGAGGATTCGCTGCGCCAGGTCGACTTCATGAGGGTGCTGGAGGCCTGCGTCGAGAAGCTGCCCGGCCAGCAGGGCCGCCTCTTCATGATGCGGGAGTGGCTGGAGCTGGAATCGGACGAGATCTGTAAGGAACTGGCGATCACACCGACCAACTTGTGGGTCATGCTGCACCGGGCCCGGCTGAGACTGCGGGACTGCCTGCAGTCCGGCTGGTTCGGCGGCGCGACCGCTGGAGGGGCGACTTGATCAAGCTGAAGATCACCTGCCGGGAGGCCACGCAGATCACGCTCAAGGCGGAAGATCGCAGCATGCCGCTGACCGAGCGGCTGTCGCTGCGCCTGCACCACCGCATCTGCACCAATTGCCGGCGCTTTTACCGCCAGGTCGAGCTGATGCGCCAGGCCAGCGCGCGCTGGCGGCACTACACCGAGGACTGATCAGGCCACCGGTGCGCCCTCGTCGGGCAGGGCCGATGCCAGCGCTTCGTCGCCCTCCAGCGCAATCGCAATCGCCAGCTTGATGGCATCGATCTGAGCCGCCAGGCCCATGCTGGGCACCGTCGGCTGGGTGCGAGCCGCCTGCTCGGGCAGGGCCGGCACATGGATGAAGCCGCTCTTCACGCCAAGGCCAACGAGCCGGTGCTGGAGTTCGAAAAACACCTGGTTGCAGACAAAGGCACCCGCCGTCAACGACAGCCCCACCGGATGGCCGGCTGCGCGCAGCCCGTTGCGAATGGCCTTGACGGGCAGCGTCGAGAAATAGGCCGGCGGCGCGTCCGCCCGCACCGGCACATCCTGCGGGCGCTCGCCGGCGTTGTCGGCGATGCGCGCGTCGATGAGATTGACGGCCAAGCGTTCGATGGAAATCTCTGCCCGGCCGCTCGCAAGGCCCAGTGCGATGACGAGTCCGGGCTTGTGCACGGACAGCGCTTCAGCCAAGACTCTGGGAGCGCCGCCAAAGGTCGTCGGCAGGCAACGCGCCTGCACCGTCGCTCCGGCAATGATCTGGCCATGCAGCGATCGGGCCACTTCCCAGGACGGATTGATGGCCTCGCCGCCAAAGGGCTCGAAACCGGTGAGCAGGATGTTCATGGCCCCAATTGTGTCGTTTCATGTCGAAGCCGGGCGAGCCCGCGGCCCGTCGGTCTGCGGCGTCAGCATGGCGTTTTTCGGGGCCAGCGCGAGCGCCGCAGCCCTCCATAATCATCGGCACACCTGCTGCCCAGCCCATGACCGACCCGTCCCAGCCCCTGCCCTGGCCCCATGGCGATGCCGACTCACCCGCTGCGGCAGGCCCGGCCTCCGGTTTTCTCTGGCCCAGCCCGCCCTATGCCGCCTACCCCCAGCCGCAGGTGCAGCGTGGGTCCGAGGCCTGCGAGATCCTGGGGCTGAACAACAGCCGCAGCATGGGCCAGCTGTTGCAACTCGATGCCAGCGACCGCATCGTGCAGATCAATGTGCCGCCAGCGCGCAACAGCATGCCGCTGAAGTTCAGCCAGTTCCGTGCCGTCAAGCTGCTGCGCACGCTGGAGGTGCCGCCGCGCGATGCCGGCGACCTGAATTCCCCGCTCAGCGTCGACCAGCGCCCGCGCACCGAGTTCCGCGTCGTCTTCACTGGCGGCGATGAGCTCAAGGGCGTGACCATCGGCCATCATCACGACAGCCTGGGCCTGTTCCTTTTCCCGCCGCTGGCCGATGACGACGACTCCGTGCGCCGCGTCTTCGTGCCCCGCGAGGTGCTGGCGAATTTCGAGATCGGTGAGCGCCTGGGCGACCTGCTGCTGAAGGACAAACTCGTCACGCCCGAGCAGCTCAACGCCGCCGCTGTCGAGCAGAACGACCTGCGCCAGCGCCGCGTCGGCGACATCCTCGTCAACCAGCAGATCGTCACCGCCGAGCAACTGCTGCAGGCCATCGAGCAGCAGGCCAAGATGCCGATGGTGCGCATCGGCGAGGCGCTGCTGGCGCTGGAGCTGGTCACGCCCGAGCAGCTCGAGGTGGCACTGGTTCAGCAGCGTGATGACCGCTCCGTGCCGCTGGGCGAGCTGCTGGTGCGCAAGGGCGTCATCAGCCGCGCGCAGCTGCAGTCGGCGCTGGCGCGCAAGATGGGCTACCCGGTGGTCGATGTCGAGAACTTCGCCATCGAGCCTGACGCCGTGCGCAAGCTGCCGCACGCGGTGGCCAAGCGTCTGGAGGTGCTGCCCCTGCTGCTGCGCGACGGCCGCCTTGTCGTGGCCATGGAAGACCCGACGCGGCGCGACGCCCTCGACGAGGTCGAGTTCATCACCCAGCTCAAGGTCGTGCCGACGCTGACCAAGCTCGGCACCCTGCAGTTCGCCATTCCGCTGGCTTTCGACCGCTATGGCGGCGAGCCCCTGCCGCGCGGCAGCGCCGTCGACCCCCTGCCCGACTTCCAGCCCGACTTCACGCTGGACAACTCCAACAAGCTCATCGAGAGCCTGGAGCGCGACAGCAGCGAGCGCAGCGCCAGGGAAGAGGAGTCGCCCATCGAGCAGAGCGACAACTCGCTCGTGCGCCTGATCAACTCGATGATCATCGAGGCGCACAACCAGGGCGTGTCCGACATCCACATCGAGACCTACCCGGGCAAGGAAAAACTCAAGATCCGTTTCCGCCGCGACGGCGTGCTGCAGCCCTATCTGGAGCTGCCCCCCACCTACCGCAACGCGATGATCGCGCGCATCAAGATCATGTGCGACCTCGACATCTCCGAGCGCCGCAAGCCCCAGGACGGCAAGATCAACTTCGCCAAGTACTCGCCCCAGCACCGGCTGGAGCTGCGCGTGGCAACCATCCCGACCAACAACGGCCTGGAAGACGTCGTCATGCGCCTGCTGGCCAGCAGCAAGCCCATGCCGCTGGACCGCATCGGCCTGTCGCCGGCCAACCTCGCCGCTCTGCAGACCGCCGTCGCCCGCCCATATGGCTTGGTGCTCTGCGTCGGCCCGACCGGCTCCGGCAAGACGACGACGCTGCATTCGGCGCTCAGCCACATCAACACCGCCGAGCGCAAGATCTGGACCGCCGAGGACCCCATCGAAATCACCCAGGCCGGCCTGCGTCAGGTCCAGGTGAACGCCAAGATCGACTGGACCTTCGCCAAGGCCCTGCGCGCTTTCCTGCGCGCCGACCCCGACGTCATCATGGTCGGTGAGATCCGTGACCAGGAAACCGCCGAGATCGCCGTCGAGGCCTCGCTGACCGGCCACTTGGTGCTCTCCACGCTGCACACCAACAGCGCGCCCGAGACCATCACGCGGCTGCTGGACATGGGCATGGACCCCTTCAACTTCGCCGACTCGCTCTTGGCCGTGCTGGCCCAGCGGCTGGTGCGGCGCAGCTGCACCGCCTGCCGCACCAGCGAGCCCATGCTTGAGGCCGAGCTGCAGGAACTGCTGGACGACTATCTGCACGTCTTCCCGGCCGAGGGACGGCCCAGCAAGCTCGCGCTGATGTCGGAATGGATCAAGTCCTACGGCCAGGGCGGCCGGCTGATGAAGCACCACAGCCCTGGCTGCACCGCCTGCGGCGGCAGTGGTTACAAGGGGCGCGCCGGCCTGCATGAGCTGCTGACTGTGTCCAAAGACATACGCCGCATGATCCAGACCGGGGCCCGCGCCGAGGAACTACATCACGGCGGCCTCGCCGAAGGCATGCGCTCGCTGCGCCAGGACGGCATCATCAAGGTCTTGCAGGGCATCACGACCCTCGCCGAAGTCCACGCCACCAGCAATGCATGACTGAAAGTTTGAGCCGATGAGCGAAGCACCCGCCGAGACCGCCGCTGCCCCTCGCCCCAAACTGCGCCTGGGTGACGTCCTCGTCGAGCAGCAGCTGATCTCGGCCGAGCAGCTCGGCCAGGCGCTGGAGCTGCAGCGCGCCACCGGCAAGAAGCTGGGCCGCATCCTCATCGAGGCCAACCTCATCACCGAGGAGGCCCTGGCCCATGTGCTGGCCCGCCAGCTGCGCGCGCCCTTCGTCAACCTCAAGACCTTCCCGCTCAAGACCGACCTGGTGCGCCTGCTGCCCGAGACGCCGGCGCGGCGCTTTCGCGCCCTGGTGCTGGAGGAGCGTGGCGATACGCTGCTGGTCGCCATGGCCGACCCGCTGGACCTGTTCGGCTTCGACGAGCTGGCCAAGATCCTGAAGCGCCGCCTGGCCATGGCCGTGGTGGCCGAAAGCCAGCTGCCGGCCGTCTTCGACAAGCATTACCGCCGCAGCGACGAGATCTCCGGCCTGGCCAAGGCGCTGGAGAAGGACATCGGCGACGCCGTCGATTTCGGCGCCCTGCAGGCCAGCGTCGGCCAGGAAGGCGCACCGGTCGTGCGGTTGCTGCAGTCGGTGTTCGAGGACGCGACGCGCGCCGGTGCCTCCGACGTGCACATCGAGCCCCAGGAAGGCGAGCTGTTGATCCGTAACCGCGTCGACGGCCTGATGCAGACGCTCACGCAAGCCGACAAACGCATCGCGCCCGCGCTGGCCCAGCGCCTGAAGCTGATGGCGGGCCTGGACATCTCCGAAAAGCGCCTGCCGCAGGACGGCCGCTTCACGCTGCGCCTGAGTGACCGCACGCTGGACGTGCGCCTGTCCACCATGCCCAGCCAGTACGGCGAGTCCGTCGTCATGCGCCTGCTCGGCCAGGGCTCGGCCCTGCGCCGCCTGGGCGACATCGGCATGCCCGACGACATGCTCAAGCGTTTTCGCGAGCTGCTCGGGCGCGACTCCGGCATGTTGCTCGTCACCGGCCCGACCGGTTCCGGCAAGACCTCGACGCTGTATGCCGCGCTCGCCGAGCTGGACTCGGAGAAGCTCAAGATCATCACGGCCGAAGATCCCATCGAATACCGTCTCCCGGGCCTGACCCAGGTGCAGGTCAACGACAAGATCGAGCTCGATTTCGCCAAGGTGCTGCGCGCCGCGCTGCGCCAGGACCCCGACGTCATTCTGGTGGGCGAAATGCGCGATGCCGAGACGGCCGAGATCGGCCTGCGCGCCGCCATCACCGGCCACCTGCTGCTGTCCACGCTGCACACCAAGGACACCGTCTCCACGCCCTTCCGACTGCTCGACATGGGCGCGCCGCCCTTCATGGTGGCCACCTCCCTGCAGGCCGTGCTGGCCCAGCGCCTGCTGCGCGGCGTCTGCAAGCACTGCGCCGAACCGCACCTGGCCACGCCGCAGGAGCAGGCCTGGATCAACGAGGTGCTGGCCATGAATGGCGAGGCGCCGGGCCTCGTGAAGAGCGTGGCGGGCCGCGGCTGTGCGGAGTGCAACGGCACCGGCTACCAGGGCCGGCGCGGCATCTACGAGATGCTGGAGATGGACCCCGACATGGCTCTGGCCATCCAGAACAGCGACGCCGGCGCCTTCCTGACGGCCGCCCGCAAGTCGCTGCGCGGCAAGACCCTGGCCGACCGCAGCCTGGCGATGGTGCGCGAAAGCAAGACCTCACTGGCCGAGGCGGTGCGCATCAGCGTAGATGCTGAATGACAGAGTTGAAGCCCCTCGCCCAGCCTCGCGCCGCTGAACGCGGGCGAGTCCAGTCGGTCCCCCGCGGGGACGGCGATGCTTGCGGCGTTGAGCCGCAAGCACATCGCCCGCAATCCGGCTCGGGGCGGCCCAGCGCTCGGCTCGCGGCTCGAACGCACAGAAGGCAACCCGCATGAACTTCGCGTTCAAGGGCCGCAACGGCCGCGGTGAGCTGGTTGAAGGCATCGTCGACGCCACCAGCAGCGACGCCGTGGCTGCCCAGCTGATGGCTGGCGGCGTCGTGCCCGTCAGCATCGAGGCGACCACCGAGGCCGTCAGCGTGGCCGGCGGCGGCAACTGGCTCGAAGCCCTGCTCGCCAAGCCCATCACGCAGGAAGACGCCCTGGTGCTGACGCGTCAGATGTACACCCTGCAAAAGGCCGGCGTGCCCATCCTGCGCGCGCTGGCAGGACTGGAGGCCTCCACCAGCCACCCCGGCATCATCGCCCTGCTGCAGGACGTGCGCGCCAGCCTGGACCAGGGTCGCGAGCTGGGCACCGCCTTCGCGCGCCACCCGGCCGTGTTCAGCAGCTTCTACGTCGCCATGACCCGCGTCGGCGAGCTGACAGGCAAGCTGACCGAGGTCTTCCAGCGCCTGGCCGAGCACCTGGAGTTCGAGCTGGACATCCGCGCCCGCATCAAGCAGGCGCTGCGCTACCCCATCATGGTGATCGTCGCGATGGCCATCGCACTGATCGTCATCAACGTCTTCGTTTTACCGAAGTTCGCCGACGTCTTCTCCCACTTCAAGACAGAGCTGCCGCTGATGACACGCATCCTGCTCGGCTTCTCGGGCTGGACGGTGAAGTGGTGGCCCCTGGTCGTGGCTGCTGGCATCGGCGCGGCCTTGGCCTGGCGAAACTGGATCGCCACACCCGGCGGCCGCTACACCTGGGACCGCTTCAAGCTGCGCCTGCCCATCGCCGGCAACATCGTGCTCAAGGCCACGCTGGCCCGCTTCGCGCGCAGCTTTGCGCTGGCCAGCAGCTCGGGCGTGCCCATCAGCCAGGCGCTGACCGTGGTCGCGCAGACCGTGGACAACGCCTACATCGGCGCCCGCATCGAGCAGATGCGCGACGGGGTCGAGCGCGGCGAAAGCATCTCTCGTTGCGCGACGGGCACCGGCGTCTTCACGCCCATCGTGCTGCAAATGATTGCGGTGGGCGAGGAGACGGGCGAGCTGGATACCCTGATGACCGAGATCGCGCAGATGTATGAGCGCGAGACCGATTTCGCCATCAAAGGCCTGTCCGCCGCCATCGAGCCCATCCTGCTGAGCATCATCGGCGGCATGGTGCTGGTGCTGGCCCTGGGTGTCTTCCTGCCACTGTGGAACCTGGGCCAGGCGGCCATGGGGCGTTGAAGCGACGGCCAGGGCGTGAAGCCTGCAACGGTTTGCAGGCCGGTGTGGACCCGTCATAAAACTCGTGCGCAATTCACTTCTCATCGCTGAGCCGCTGCCCGATAGTCCTGTCACCCCCCGGACCACAGCGCCCAGAGCGCAGGAAGGCACCCCATGAACAAGTCTGTGCAAGCTGGTTTCACCCTGATCGAACTGGTGATGGTCATCGTCATCCTCGGCGTGCTGTCGGCCGTCGCCCTGCCCAAGTTCGTCGCCGTTGATGACGACGCCAAGCAGGCGGCCGTCAACGGTTTTGCCGGCGCGCTGAGCTCGGCCTCGGCCATCAACTACGCCGGCCGCAAGGCCAACGGCAACAACGGCGTCGCGGTTACCAAGTGCTCCGATGTCGTCGCGATGCTGCAGAGCCCGCTGCCCAACGGTTTCACCGTCTCGACGGACAGCACCGCGGGCGCCAACATCACCGTGGGCACCTGCGAGCTGACCGGTCACACCGACAAGAAGGCCTTCTTCACCGTCACCGGCATCCTCTGATCCCATGACCCGCGCCCCGCGCACCGACGCGGGCTTTACGCTGATCGAGCTCATCCTCGTCATCGTGATCACAGCCGCCCTGGCGGTGTTCGCCCTCCCCAAGGTGGTGGACACGACGCTGTGGCGGCTGCGTTCTTTTGGCGATGACCTTCAGGGCCGCCACCAGGCCATGCTCAGGCTGGCCCTGCAGCAGCGCCGCCCCATCATCGAGACCATCAGCAGCACCGGCGTGAGCTGGGCCTACGGCAATGGCAGTGGCACCGCCATCGCGACGCTACCCTGCCCTGCGACCGAAAGCCCTTGCTTGTCCTCCAGCGGCACAGTGACCTTCAACAGCGGCAACAGCGGCGCGACGACGACCCACACGGGTGGTGCGCTGACCGTCACGGTCGCCTCCAGCAATTACAGCCAGGCCTACCGCATCGAGGCGGATACGGGCCTGATCTACGCGACTCCTTGAGGCTTGACCCATGAGGCGCTCGGCTAGCATCTCCCGCATGCCGGCCATGCCCCGTCGGCCGCGCCAGTGCGGCCTGAGCCTGATCGAACTCCTGCTCTTCATCGTCGTTGTCAGCATCGCGCTGGCCGCGCTGCTGAAGGTTTTCGTCACGGCCACGACGGCGAGCGCGGAACCCATGATCCGCCGCCAGCAGCTGGCCATCGCCGAGTCGCTGCTGCGCGAGGTGGAGCTGATGAACTTCACCTGGTGCGACCCCGACGATGCCAACGTCGCCACGGCCACGTCGGCCACGGTGTCGCCAACCGGGTGCGCAACGCTCGTCGAAGGCAGCGGCACCGAGCCCGGCGAGACCCGCTACGGCACCACCTCCTTCGACAACGTCAACGACTATGCCGGCTTCTCCATGAGCGGCATCCGCGACGTGACCAACACGGCCATCGCCGGCCTCGGCGGCTACAGCGCCTCGGTCGCCGTGACCTCGGCCGCCCTGGACAACGTCGTGGCCGGCGAGGCGCTGAAGATCACCGTCACCGTCACTGCGCCCGACAGCAGCACGCTGACCTTGCAAGGCTGGCGCACCCGCTTTGCCCCGAATGATGCGAACTGAACGCGCTCGTTCGCGCCAGCAAGGCTTCACGCTGATCGAGGCGGTGATGACCATCGTCCTCACCGGCATCGTCATCACCATCGTCTCGGTCTTCATCGTGCCGGCGACGGATGCCTACTTCGCCAGCAACGACCGCGCCCAGCTCGGCGAACAGGCCGACACCGCGCTGCGCCGCATCGCCCGCGACCTGGCCGGTGCTCTGCCCAACAGTGTGCGCGTGAAGGGCAACAGCCTGGAGCTCATCCCCGTCAGCGGAGCGGCGCGTTACGCCACCGCCGGTGCCGGTGCCTTGCAGTTCGGCGTCGCGCCCGTCCCCAACTTTGCCATCGTTGGGCCGCCGCTCGCGATCAGCCATGCCAGCCAGAAGCTGGCCTGGTACAACCTCGGCGCCGACACGCCGGACGCCGACGCCTACGCCGGTGACAACGTGCGCATCTCCGGCAACGCCGCGGGCAATGCCGTCAACGTCGGCGTCGCGGGCGCAGCGCTGCCCAATGCGCTGCAGTCGCCGCCATATCGCGTCTATGCCATCGAGTCACCCGTCAGCTACACCTGCAATATCGCCGCCGGCACGCTCACCCGCTACAGCGGCTATGCCGCGACAGCCAGCCAGGCCGACCCGCCGGCAGGCACCGCCGCCGTGCTGGCCCGCAACGTCACCGCCTGCAGCTTCAGCTACAGCACGGGCGCGGCGACGGCCCGCTACGCCCTCGCCTCGCTGCAGATTTCGCTAGCCCGCAACGGCGAGACCGTGTCCCTCTATCACGCCGTCCACGTGGACAACCTGCCATGAGAACGCTGCGCGGCTTATCGAACCGGAGTACCGGTTTCACGATGATGTCCATGCTCTTCATCCTCGTGGTGCTGGCCGCGCTGGGCGTGGCGCTGGCCTCGCTGAGCCAGCGCCAGCAGCTCGGCTCGGCCGGCGAACTGGCCGCGGCCAAGGCTTACCAGGCCGCCCTGGCTGGTCTGGATTGGGGCAGCTACCAGGTCCTGCGCGGTGCCGCCCAGCCCATCTGCTTCGCCACCAAGAGCATCGCCCTGCCCGACCAACTGTCCGACTTCACCGTCACCATCACCTGCGCGCGCAATCCGGCCGCCGGCACGGTGACCGACGGCGAGCAGCAACTGGCCTTCTACGTCGTGCAGGCCACCGCCTGCAACATCGCGAGCGGCGGCGCCTGCCCCAACGGCAGCACCACCGAACCCACCTACGCCGAGCGCCAGCTCAGCCGTACCTTGTCGTACAAGACATGCACGCCGCCCGCTGTCTCCTGCTGATCGCCCTGGCCCTGCTGTGCGGCCTCGCGCAGGCCGCGTCCAGCTACACCTTCCGCAGCGACAGCTATGCCTGGGAGACGGCCGCCAATGCCCTCGCGTGGGACCGCAGTTGCACCAGTTACCCGGGCGACGACGACAAGGCCACCATCACCTTCACCGGCGGCTTCAAGTTCACCTTCGCAGGCACGGCCTACACGTCGGTGCGCGTGCTGACCAATGGTGGACTGCAGTTCGGGACCGACACCGGCTTCTTCCGCAATTACACCAACACCGCCCTGCCGGCCGGCGCGGCCGACACGCAGAGTGGCTGCGTTGCCTCGGCCACGACCAACGTCATCCTGGCCTACTGGACCGACCTCGACCCCAGCCGCGCCGGCAGCGGCGGCGTGACCTGGGAGCAGAAGGGCACGGCGCCCAACCGCTACGTCGTCGTGTCCTGGAACGGCGTCTACCAGTACAACACCAGCACCCCCTACACCTTCCAGATCATCCTGTTCGAGAACGGTGAGTTCAAGTACCAGTACGGCAACGCCAATGCGAGCGGCTCCAACGCCACCATTGGCGTGCAGGTCAGCAGCAGCGACACCACCCAGTACTCCTACAACAGCGGCTACAACGCCAACGGCAGCGCCATCCGCTGGTTCGTGCCCAACGGCACGCCGACGCGCCGCGCCGAGTACCGCTTTGACGAATGGAACTACAGCGGTCGCGTCGGCGAGGTGGCGGACAGCAGCGGCAACAGCAACAATGGCGTGCGCGTCGGCAACGCGGCCACCTCGGCCACGGCCAAGGTCTGCCGCTCGCTCAGCATTCCGGCCGACACGACGAGCGCCAGCCACGCAGTGGACACGCTGCTCGACGTCAACTCCGGCATCGGCGACAAGGGCGCCGTGACCTTCTGGTACGACGCCAGCACGGCCTGGAACAACTCGGCGGCGATGCTGCTGGACGCGACGACGTCCACGAGCAAGCCCTTCTTCCTGGTGCGCCAGAGCGACGGCTCCCTGCGCCTGACCGTCACCGACAGCAACGGGCTCGTGGTATCGACCGCCACGCCGGCGCAGTCCGTCGCCGCGAGCACGTGGAAGCACATCGGCATCACCTGGAACCTGGCAGCCGGCACCAACCAGAGCACGCTGCGCATCTATCTCAACGGCGTTCAGATCGGCGCCACGACGGCGACGACCAGCGGCAGCCTGGACAACAGCATCGGCACCCTCTTTGTCGGCGACAACCGCAGCAGCACCGCGCCCACCAATGGCACGCTGAGGTCGGCCAACGGCCTCATCGACGAAATGCGGGTCTACAACTACGAGATCAGCGCGCTGGAGCTGAACGCCGACATGGCGTCGCTCTCGCGCGTCTGCCCGCTGCCGCTGGACCACATTGAAGTCGTTCCCAGCACCACCAACGCCAGCACGTGCTCTCCCACGACGATCACATTGCGGGCCTGCAGCGACACGGCCTGCGCCATCGTCCTTACAAGCTACGTGGGGACAGTGAACCTGTCGACTTCCACCAGCCGCGGCACCTGGGCGCTGTCCAGCGGTAGCGGCAGCTTCAGCCAGCCCTCGCCGGGCAGCGGTCAGTCCAGCTACACCTTCTCGTCGGCGGACCAAGGCGTCGCCCGCCTGACCCTCTCGTACGGCCGGGCCCAGGCGGTCAAAGTGACAGCGGCGGACAGCACTTCCGCGAGCACCAGCACGACGACGGCGGACATCCTGTTCAGCGACAACGCCTTCGTCTGGGCCGAGGACCTTGCGAACAAGATCGATGGCAGCAATGTGGTTGTCGCTGGCCGCCCCCACGACCTCCGCGTCTCTTTGGTGAAGAAGGACAGCACGACGGCCAACTGCGGTGTCGCGACCGACTACAGCGGCACACACAACCTCAAGCTATGGCGCACGGACAAGAACGGCTCCTGGGCGATGCCGAGCCTCGTCAACACAACCGTCACGCCCAACGCGACGCTGCCCGTGCCGACGACGCGACCGTCGACGAACAATCTTTCGCTGGTCTTCAGCGGCGGCGTCGCCAATGTCAGCCTCACGACGACCGACATCGGCAAATACACCCTCAGCCTGGACGACGACTCTCTCACCTACGTCGGATCCACCCTCAGTGGCAGCGTCGGCGATCTGATCGTGCGACCTTTCACCGTCGTCATCAGTGGCTTGACGCTCGGCGGCATCGGCAACCCCGCTGGCAGCAATGCAGCGGACGCCTTCTTCGGCAGGGCTGGGGCCGCGTTCTCGGCAACTGTCGGCGCCTACCGCTGGGCTTCCGGCGCCGACAGCGGCGGCACTGGGGTACCCGACGCGAACGCCACCCTGGCGCAGGTCACGGCCGGCGGCCTCGCTCCGACCTTCAACAGCAGCGTCACTCTGACGCCGGATGCGAGTTTGTATACGCCGGCTGGCGGTACGCCGGGCAGCCTCCTCAACAACGTCATCAGCGGCTTCTCCGGCGGCAGCGCCACCGTGAACAACCTCAGCTACAGCGAGGTCGGCAGCTTTGCGTTGAAGACCAGCGCCGTCGTCGGCAATTTTCTGTCGAGCGGGATCGCATTGGACGCAGTCGTCTTCAAGGCCGACGGCGCCCAGAAGAACCGCATCGGCCGCTTCGTCCCGGCCGGCTTCACGCTGGCGGTGCAAAGCATCACGCATCGCAGTGCGCAAGCCTGCAATCCCATCTCAGCATTTACCTATCTGGGCGAGCCCTTCCAAACGAAATTCACGCTGACCGCGGTGAACGCCCAAGGCGCACCGACGCTCAATTACGACAGCGCCCTTGGCTTTGCCAAACTGAACCTCGCCAATGCCAGCAAGTTTGCTTTGGCCGGCGCCGATGGCGCTACCCGCTTTGTGCCCCCGCAACTGGTGGTGGCGCTCGGTACAGGCACGCAAACCTGGGTGTCGGGTGTTGCCAGCACCCGAGATGCTGCTGGCGCAGTGTCGGCTGGTGTGTCTCTCGTCACGACGGTCAACGCAGCCGCCAATCCCACGGGGCCCTTCAACAACGCCGCCTTCGGCATCGCGCCAGTGGACGACGATCAAGTCGGAATGACGGCCTTCGACCTCGATGCGGACCCGGTCGTGGCCGGCAACGACCGGACCCGGCTGGGGCAAATCCCCCTGCTGCACGGTCGCCTGCGCCTACAAAATGCGCTCAGCGCCGCCAACCGCACGCTGAAACTACCGCTGACCGCCCAATCCTGGAACGGCGCGGCCTTTGTGACCAACGCCTTGGATTCCTGCACCCGCATCACCGCCGCCAACCTCAGCTTCGGCAACTTCCGCAAGACCCTCACCGCTCAGGATGCGGTCATGGACCCCAACGTCCCCGACGCCACTGTCGTCGTCAACCCGTTGCAGCCGACCTACATCACGCTGGCAGCCCCCGGCGGCGGCCGCCTGGGCAGCATGGACGTGGCCGTGGCCTTGGGGTCGACACCCACGGACTCCTCCTGCCTGAAGACCGCGGCTGGCTGGGTGGCAGCGAAACCCGCCACGGCCGGCGCCAACCTCGCATCGCTGCGCGGGGCCTGGTGCGGCGCGGCCGCCACCAGCGACCCCAGTGCCCGCGCCACCTGGGGCCTGTACCGCGGCAGCGACGGCGTCGTCTACCAGCGGGAGAACTATTGATGCGCTGGCCCTGGTCCACCCGCCGCAACGGCCAGCGCCTGCTGCTGCGCCGCGTTGGCGAACAGCATGCCTTTGTGCTGACCGACGGCCCACCCGGTCATGACCAGGACCAGCCGGCCCGGCTGCTGCGATGGGGCCTGATGAGCGAGGCAAAACCCGTCACCTCGGGCGACGCCATCGCGCTGCTGGACCCGGCCGACTACCAGATCCTCAAGGTCGACACCCCCCATGTGCCGCCGGAGGAGCTGAAGGCCGCGGCGCGCTGGCAGATCAAGGAGATGGTCGACGTCGACGTTGCCGAACTGACGCTGGATGTCATGCACGTCGGTGGCGACGTCGAGCGCGCGCAGCGCCAGCTCTTCGTCGTCGCGGCCCGCAACAGCGCCATCAAGGCGCTGACCAACGGCGCTGCGGGCATCAGCAGCAACATCACCATCGTCGATGTCTGGGAGACGGCCTTGCGCAATCTGCTCGCCGCCCAGGCCCGTGCCGATGACCTGGCCGCGCGCGCCTGCGCCGCCGTCCATATCGATGAGCGCCACTGCCTGCTCGTCGTCAGCGCCGGTGATGAACTCTTCTACACGCGCCGCCTCGAAGGCGACCCCGGCCTGCTGGCGCGCGCGCGCGGCGAGCAGGCCGACGCCAGCGCCGCCGAACTGCCGCTGGGTTTCGAATACCAGCCCGGCGGCACATTCGATGCCAGCACCACGCAGGAGTCGCCCCTGGTCGTCGAGCTGCAACGCTCCATCGACGTCTGGGAGCGCAGCTGGCCCGAGCTGCCACTGGCGCGGCTGTACGTCATCACGGCCGAGCACGGCGCGGAGGTTGCGACGCTGATCCAGCGCGAACTCGGCCAACGCACCGTGGCCCTGAATCCGCTGGCCGCCTTCGCGCCCGACGCGCCGGCCCCCGAGGGCGACGCAGCCCAGGCCCTGGGCGCCTGCCTGCCGCTGCTGGGCGCCGCCTTGCGCACCGAGACTCGAAAGTTGTGATGCCCCCTCGTTCACTTCGTTCAACGCCTTGCAGGCCGCACCGCGCCGGGGGCGCGGTTCTTCACCAGCCAGGATTCGCCCACTGGGCGATTCCTGCGCGGGTTCAGCCCCCCAAGGGGGCGCCAGTGCCCTTCGGGCGGCCGGGCGGGCACTGCTGATGGCCCAGCAAATCAACCTGCTCACGCCGATCCTGCTGGCACCCAAGCGCTATTTCTCGGCGCTGACGCTGGTGCAGGCCACGGGCCTGCTGTGCCTCGCGGGCCTGGCTGCGGCGCTGTGGCTGCAGCAGCGTGACCGCAGCGCCGAAGCCCAGCATCAGGTCGTTCTCGCGCAATACGCGACGGAGCGCCAGCAGTTGACCGTGGCCCGCGCCAACCTGCCCGCGCCACTGGATGCCGCCACGGTGCAGCAGCAACTGCTGCCACTGGCGGCCGGCAACGCTGATCGCCGTGCGCTGCTGCAGGTGCTGGGCGCCGACGCAGCCGGGCAGCGCCATTCCGACCTGCTCGCACTGATCGCGCGCACCCTGCCCGAACCGGCCTGGCTCAGCGAGTTGCGCTACACGCCGGGCCGAGTCGAACTCGTCGGCGGCACGCTGGACACCGCCATGCTGAGGCCCTGGCTGGCCAGGCTCGCGGTCCATCCGCTGTTAGCCGGTCAACAGCTGTCGGCCCTGCGCGTCGAGCGCCTGGGGGCACCTGGCACCGAGACGGGCGGCAACCCGCTGCTGTCGCGTGACAGCCCGCTCGTCAGCACCGGCCTGCCGGTCTGGGCCTTTCGCGTGGTCAGCGCGCCGGCCCATGCGGCCAGCGCCGCAACCGGAGGCGCACGATGAAGGCGCAGACGACGATCGATCTCGCGCTGCTGCGGCGCCGCCTCGCGCCCTTGCTGCAGCGCTGGGAACGCCAGGCCAAGCGCATCGATGCGCTCAGCCTGCGTGAGCGCGCCATCCTGTTCCTCAGCATCGTGGCCGTGCTGGCCCTGCTGTTCGACTCCTTTGTGCTCGCGCCGCAGTCCGCCCGCGCCAAGCTGCGCAGCAACGCTCAGGCGCAGCAGGCCGCCGAGATCAGCAAGCTGCGCGAGCAGTTCATCAGCGCCAGCGGCAGCGGCGGCACGCCGGCCGAGCAATTGCAAGTCCAGCTCGAAAGCGCCCGCAACGAGCGCCAGCGCCTGGACAGCGAATTGCGCCAGGCCAGCACCGTCAACCCCGCCGAAGGGCTGTCGGCCCTGCTGCAGCGTGTGCTGGCCCAGCAGCCCGGTCTGGTACTGGAACGACTGACGCTGCTGGACGACACGCCCGTCAGCCTGCCGTCTGCATCGGCATCGGCAGCAGGCAACGCGCTGCCACCGAGCATGCCAGGCATGAGCTGGCAGGGTGTCGAGCTGCAGCTGCAAGGCAGCTACCGCGACACCCAGCACTATGTGCAGGCCCTGGAACGCGAACTGCCGGCGTTGCGTTGGGGCGAGATGCGCCTGAGCAGCGGCGGCCCCAACGAGGTGCCGCGCCTGCTGGCCCGGATCTATCTGCTGAAGGTGCAGCCATGAGAGCGGCATTCATCGCCCTGCTGTTCGCTGCGCCGCTGGCCCAGGCCGCCGACGAACCCACCCGCGACCCCACGGCCTGGCCACCCGCGCTGCGCAGCGCCATGGCGGCCTCGGCCGCACCGGCTGCCTCTGGCGTTGCGCCGGCCGACAACGCCATCCGCCAGGTCGTCTTCGCGGGAGGCCGCGCGTATGTCGTACAGCGCGGCCGCCGCTATGGCGTGGGCGAACAAATCGAAGGCGCACGCATCGAGCGCATCACCGAACAGGCCGTTTGGCTGCGCGAGGCCGGCCAGGTCCGGCGCGAGCCGCTGTATGGCGGCGTCGAGAAGCGCCCGCCTCCGGAGGCGGCCCGGGCTGCATCCGGCGTGAAGAAATCCAAGGAGAAGCCATGAAGGCCCCCGTCCATCGACTCCTGCTGGCCAGCTCAGCCGCTGCGCTGCTGGCAGCAGGACTGTCAGGTTGTGCCGACAAGCCGCTGCGCGTGGCCCAGCCCAGCCAGGCCCTGCGCGAGGAGCTGCAGGCCCAGCGAGCCGCCCCCGCCGCCTCTGGCGTGCCCGCACCGGTCGTGGTGGCGACGCCCGTACCACCGCCCGCCCCCGCGCTGCCGCCCGAGCCACGCTTCGACCTCATCGTCAATGGCGCGCCGGCCCGTGACGTCTTCCTGTCCCTGGTCAGCGACACGCGCTACAGCATGCTCGTGCATCCCAGCGTGTCGGGCCAGTTGTCGGTCACCCTCAAGGGCGTCACGGTGCGCGAATCGCTGGACGCCATCCGCGATGTCTACGGCTTCGACTATTCCATCGACGGCCGCCGCATCACCGTCTTTCCGCCCACGCTGCAGACCCGCGTCTTCACGATCAACGCGCTGGCCCACCAGCGCAGCGGCCGCAGCGAGGTTCGCGTCAGCTCCGGCGCCGCGCCGGCCAGCAGCCAGAACGGCGCCGCCGGTGCAAGCGGCAACACTGGCAGCGCCACCGGCGGCAGCACGACCACGGTCCAGCAGCAGGAGAGCAGCCAGCTCAGCACCAAGGTGTCGAGCGATTTCTGGGGCGAGACCAACAACGCGCTGAAGGCCCTGGTCGGCAGCGGCGAGGGCCGCGCCGTCATCACCAGCCCGCAGACCGGCACGGTCGCCGTGCGCGCCATGCCGGAGGAGCTGCGCCACGTCGAGGCCTGGCTGAAGGCGACGCGCATCGCCGTCGAGCGCCAGGTCATGCTGGAGGCCAAGATCGTCGAGGTCGAGCTGCGCGAGGGTTACCAGAGCGGCATCGACTGGTCGCGCATCGGCGAGCGCAGCGCCATCGGCCAGACCAGCGTCAACCCTTCCATCCCTAGCGGCGTCAGCAGCATCATCAATCCGCTGGTCAGCAACACGCGCGGGCTGCCCACCCTGTCCAGCGGCACGCAAAGCCCGGCCTGGCCCGACCTCATCCCCCTGCCCTCATCCGGCGGCGGCACGCTAGGGCTGGCGCTGGCGCGCGGCGGCTTCCAGGCGCTGCTGGCCTTCGTCGAAAGCCATGGCGACACGCAGATCCTGTCCAGCCCGCGCATCGCGACGCTGAACAACCAGAAGGCCGTGCTGAAGGTCGGCACCGACGACTACTTCATCACCGGCATCAGCGGCAGCAACAGCGGCACCAATACCGGCACCAACGGCACGAACGGCACCACCAACCAGATCCCGACGCTGACGCTGACGCCTTTCTTCAGCGGCATCGCGCTGGACGTGACGCCGCAGATCGACGCGGCCGACATGATCACCCTGCACATCCACCCCTCGGTCTCCAACGTGACCGAGAAGATCAAGCAGGTCGATCTCGGCTCGGTCGGCAACTTCCGCCTGCCGCTGGCCAGCGCCAGCGTCAACGAGAGCGACACCGTGGTGCGCATCCCCGACGGCCACATCGTCGCCATCGGCGGCCTGATGCAGATGGAAGCCACGCGCCGCGGCTCGGGCGTGCCGGGTGCCGACAGCAACCCGCTGACGTCCATGCTGTTCGGCAATCGCGCCAACAACGGCCGCAAGCGCGAGCTCGTCGTCCTCATCAAGCCCAGCATCATCCGCAGCGCGGAGGACTGGGAGCAGCACAACCGCCTGGTCAGCGAGTCCCTGGACGACACCGAAGGCCGCTCGCGGCGCGTGATCCGGGTGGATGGCGCGGCGGCGGCGCCACAGAAGTAAGCGGTGGCGGGAAAAGTAGCCGGGTCCGCATCCGTGCCCATTCGTACAGCGTGGACGGTCGCAGCCGTCGCGGCCGTCGCGGCCGTCGCACTAGCGCTGGCCGCAGGCAGCTGGCTACTGAACCGATCGGCCGAGGCGCCCACCTCACTGCCGCCCACCCAGCCAGCCCCGCCCTCGGCAACACTTCTAGGAACGTTGCTACAGCCGATCGTTGACGCGAAGGCCGATGCCGCTACCCAGCCGGCGAGCGCGGCCACGCCGGCTGCGCTTCCCCCGTCTCTGCGCACGCCGGCCTCATCGACACCCGATGAACTGCGCACGGTGCAGCTTGCGTTGGAAGAGGGCGCGACGCCAGCGCAGGCGCGCAAAGCAGCCGACGTGCTCGAGCGATGCGAGCATGCGACCCAGACAATCGAATTCGCGTACAGCGTACGCGACCAGGGCGGCCCGCTGCGGCAAGTGTTCGAGAAGACTCCTGGCTTCAACATGGACCAATGGATCAAGGAGAAGCAGGACTTGCAGCGACGCTGCCAGTTCTTCGACACGGCCACCCTGGCGCGCAGGGGCGAGTTTCTGAAGCGAGCCTACGAGGGAGAGCTCCCTGGCATGGCGCTGGCGTACCTGCTGTGGCTCAACGCCCATGCCAACCAGGCCGTCGCCGCACCGGAACTGCTCGGCAAGCTGCAGCGCGAGGTGCGGCAGACCGCCGAGGACGGCGACCTGGAGGCGTTGTCGACCTACGTCCATTCATTCGGCGCGCTGGGCGAGACGGCGATGCAGCGGCAGGCCTACAAGGAAGCGTGGCTGCGCATCCTGACTGAAATGTCCGGCCCGGCGGCGACCAAGGAAAGCCGCGATTCGATGGAGAACGTCGAGAAGATGATGCGCCAAGGGCGCTGGGCGCCGCCGGCGCTGAGCGCCGACGAACAGCGCGAGACCGATGTGCTGACGGAGCGTGTGGTTGATGCCTGGCGCAAGCGCCACTAGGAGGCTCGGGCCGGAGCGCCCTCAGCGCGAGCTGGCCGGCAGCGCGCCCGGCAAATGCGTTGCCTCCCAACCGAGCAGCTTGCGTATCTCCCCTGGCACCGGCAGCGGCTGAACGCCCTCCGGCACACGAGCGAGTTCAAAGCGGCGCAGCTCCGGGCTGCGGAAGACCGCCCCTTCGTAGGCCAGCAGCGCCTTGCCGGTGGCCTCCACACCTGGCGCTGACTGGCGAAGGGCGTCGAGGCTGGCGAAGTGGGCCTGGCAAGCCGCTGCCAGCAGTGGCGCCCAGCTGATCAGCGGTTGGCCGCTGCCCGCGCGCAGATAGACGTTGCCGTCGACGCGGCTCATCATGGTCTGCGTGACCTTGCCGCAGGTGACCGCCGCCTGTTCGACGCGCAGCAGCGGACCCTTCACCGCGGCATCCGCCACCAGCAGATTGCCTTCGAACACATGGCCGACACGCTCGCTGACGCCCGGCCCGGTCTGCGGGTGCCAGCCGCCGTTAAGCTCATCGAGAGCGGGAGATCGATCTCAACAACGCAGCCCACGCGACCCAACCCTTGCCTATGCCATAGAAACCAACGGCTACTCCGCAGGCGACCAGAAAAAAGCATGCGGCAAGTGCCATCCCACGATCTAGATCCAGAACATATGCGAGCCCCGCCCCAATTGCCGCAAGGATGAATCCTAGAAACCCAACTATCAGCGGCCTAACAATGGGTCGATCGAAGTAACGCATTGGTTGCACTCCAAAGACTAGGAGGCGAGTGACCTGATCTGTTTAGCCAATTAAGCTTCTAATGAGCTTTGGTTGCAGATAATTCCTTCGATCTGCGAAGCCGCTGCACCTCGTTCAGACAAATTGCATTTATTTTCGAGTAAATTGCAAATACCAAAGCGATTGCGATTACTCCGAAAACAATTGCAGGTGGCGCGCGTCCGATGCTGGCCAAATGCTTCCAAAGAAAAACACTGGCGACCCCAACTGTAACCATTAGAGCCACCCCAACAAAAACATACAGCGACAGCCGCAAGTATTTTCTCATGCCTATTGCCCACAAGAATTCCCAAACCTAAGACCTTCGACGATGGCGCTGCCGAGTGCGGCGCCCGCTACTCCGCCGAGTCCGCCCATCACCACATTTTTTGCCACGCCGTTTGTCATAAATCCCGTAACGAAGCCAGCGACGCCTCCGCCAATTCCCCCACCGACGATTGCGGCGTGTGAATCACGCATCCCGTCCTGCGCGAGTTCATAGGCGAACACTCCGCCGACGAGTCCTCCAAATCCATCACGAACCGGCACCCCGCCTGAACCCATAACCGCTGCGGCGGCGCCACCCAGCGAAGAATTTCCAACCGTTGACGAGCCAATGAAGCCAGCAAGATCGCCCATAGCACCGCCGGTCACAGCCGTTACGATGGCCATGGGAAAGCCCCCTCGTTGAAATCCATTTATCGCACCCGATAGAACGCCACCTGCGATCCCACCTATTGTCCCGATGGCCTCCTCGGACATGCAGTACAGGCCACTTGGGTCCAAGTAAGAAATTGGGTTGCCGCCGACATACGCATAGTTATTAACTTGACCCGACGCCCAACCGATCGGATCTTCGCTGATGAATCTCATGCAATCCGGCCTGTAATACCTCGCCCGGTAGTAGTACAGCCCTGTGCCATCGTCCTCGCGCCCGGTATAGCGCTGGCTGTCTGTGCTGGTGCCGGTGGTGGCAATGGGGCTGCCATACGGCGTGTACTGAAAGCTCTTCTGCACATTGCCCGCGCCGTCGGCCTGCACCACGGTGCTGTTGTTGGCCTCGGCCATGACCCAGCTCAGGCTGGGCTGGGCGTTGACGGTGGTCTGGCGCATGAAGTGCTGGTCGATGCCGCCGGTGATGAGGTTGGCCCGGATGTTGCCGCTTCTGCCCAGCGCATCCAACTCCTGGATGAAGTTGTCGCCGTCGTAGTTAAAAGCCGTTGTCGCTGAACCGAGCGTGCGCGAGACGCGCCGGCCCTGGCTGTCGTACTTGAAGCCGGCATTGGTCATCGTGTTGTTCACGCTGACAAGCTGGTCCCGCGCATCCCAGGTGTAGGTCGTGACTCCGTCACCCGTCATGTTGCCGTTCAGGTCATGGCTGAAGGTCTTGCCGCCCCAGGTGAGCAATCGGTTGGCGGCGTTGTAGCTGGCGTCGGTGATGTCGGGCTGCTGCGTGCCGATGAAGTTGGCCAGGTCGCCGCTGACGCCGGTGCGCCGGCCCGCCAGGTCATACGTATAGCCACCCTGCGCGATGACGCTGCCATCGGCCTTGAGGTACTTCAGCGTCTTGACCTCGCCCGCATCCGTGTACGTGGTGTTCACGCTCATGCCGCCGGTGTAGGTGGTTTTGGTGGGCCGGTTGGCGTCGTCGTACTGGAAGGCCACCGTCTGTGCCTGGTTGCCGTTGCTGGCCCCAGGGGTTTGGCTGATCAACGTGAGCCGGTCGGCGTTGTCCCAGGTGTAAGTCAGCGTGGGCTGGGCCACCTGGCTGCCTGCCGGACCGTTCTTGAGAGTCATGGTCGCGCGCCGGCTGGCCTTGTCGTAGGTGTAGTTGACCTCGCCTTGGTCGGTGCTCTCCTGGGTCAGGCGGTCCAGCGTGTCGTAGGCGCGGGTGATGGTCTTGCTCACGCCGCCCTGGGTGTCGACGATCTGCGTCAAGCGGTTGGCGTTGTCCCAGGTGAGGGTCACCGTGCTGGTGTAGGCGGTGGGGTTGGCCGCCGTGGCGCCGAAGCCGATGGTCTTGACGCGACCCAGGTTGTCATAGGTGACGCCGCTGAGCTGGCCTTTGCGGTCGGTGCGCTGCTTGAGCCGGCCGCCGGGCTCGTACAGGTAGCTCTCCACCTTGCCCAGCGGGTCGGTCTTGTCCTTGACCTGGCCGGTGGGCCAGTAGGTGTAGCCGGTCGTCTGGTTCTTGGCGTCGGTGTGGCTGAGCAGTTGGCTGTTGTTGTCGTAGCTGAATGTGGTGAGGCCG
Organism: Roseateles sp. P4_D2; assembly: GCF_056401875.1. NCBI lineage: Bacteria > Pseudomonadati > Pseudomonadota > Betaproteobacteria > Burkholderiales > Sphaerotilaceae > Roseateles > Roseateles sp. P4_D2. The sequence goes on from NZ_JBFUIM010000005.1 coordinate 74,700, forward strand.
CCCAGCGCGTCCGTGACCTGCGTGAGGCGGTTCATGGCGTCCCAGGTATTGATGGTGGTGTTGCCCAGGGGGTCAGTGGTGGTGGTAACGCGCCCGACCGCATCGGTGAGTTGCTTGGCTGTGCGGCCCAGTGGGTCGGTCGCGCTGAGCGGGTCGGCGCTGGCATAGCTGAACAGGCTGGTCTTGCCCAGGGCGTCGCTCGTGCTGATGAGCAGGCCTTGGTCGTCGTAGGCGAAGGTGGTGACGTGGCCCAGCGGGTCGGTGACGCTACGCAGGTTGCCGCGGGCGTCGTAGCGCAAGGTGTGCGTGTGGCCCAGCGGGTCGGTCACGGTCAGGGGTTGGTTGAAGACCGTGTCGTAGGTGGCGCTGGTGACGACGGCATCCGCGGTGCCGGCCAGGCGCGTGAGCGTCTTGAGGTTGCCGACTGTGTCGTAGCCGAAGGTGGTCTGCCGGTTCAGCGGATCAGTGAGGCTGGTCAGCAGGTTGTCGGTGTATGTGAAGGTGGTGGTTTGCTGCTCGGGCTGCCCGATCGCCGCAATGTTCTTGATGACGTTGCCGCGAGCGTCGAACTGCACGCGCCGCCCGATGGTGCGGCGGTCGATGAGGTCGGTCTGCAAGGAGGCGGGCAGCGTCACTGCGCCGCCAGCGCAAGGCGGCTGGGTCGCCGTGGTGGAGTACCAATAACTGAAGGTCGAGCCGTCGGCCAGGGTTTGGGATTTAACGCGGCCGGTCTCGTAGTTGTTCAGCGCGGGGCTGCTGGCGCCAGAGCTGCAGTTGCCCGCAGGAATGTTGACGGTCTCGTACGTGTTGGAGATCACCAGTTTGCTGTTGGGGTCGGTCACCTCCTTCAAGCGATTGGTGGCCGTCCACGCATTCCACGACGTCTTCGTCCCGAGCAAGAACGACGCGAAATCTTCAGACGAGCTGGTGCGGATCTTCTTGAGCCTGGCTGACAAAGAGCCGGACACCGGGCTGGTCATTGCAAGGGAACCTGAACTTGCCGAGCTTGGCCGTTTCGTGGTGACCCGAGAACCCAAAGACATCGGTCGGTTCAAGACGCCCAGTCTGCGTAACGTCGGCCTGACGGCTCCGTACATGCACGACGGTAGCGTGCCAACGCTGGCCGAGGCGGTCGACCTAGAGGTGTATTACCGAAGTCGTACCAGCGGGCGGCCTTTGATTCTGCTTGACGCAGAGAAGGCGGACATCGTGGCTTTCCTGCAGACCTTGACGGCGGATGATCTGCAACGGCGTTAGGTGAGGACGGCGCCCACAACGGCTCCCTCGGTGAAGTTCGGCGAGCGTTGCCGGCGAAGACTCCGACACGCTGGCCGACGATCGCGCCGCTTTGCTGCCCCATGGCTGGCTAGCAATGGCCTGTATGTCGACCGGCTTCCCATGCCCAGCCTGGCCTTCTCCCATGCCACGTTGGGACCGACCTGGTGATCGCGGAGCTGCTGAGCTTCTGCGTGATCAGCTCAGCGGGCCGCGGGGAGCGCGCCCGGCTGGTGGCTGGCCTCCCAGCCCAGCAGTTTGCGCACCTCGGCCGGTATCGGTAGCGGCTGGACCCCGTCCGGCACGCGCGCCAGCTCAAACCGCCGCAGCTCCGGGCTACGAAACACCGCCCCTGCGTAGGCCGGCAGCGCCCGGCCCCTTGCCTCCGCACCCGGCACCGCCTGGCGGAGGGCGTCGAGGCTGGCGAAGTGGGCCTGGCAAGCCGCTTCCGGCAGCGGCGCCCAGCTGATCAGCGGTTGGCCGCTGCCCGCACGCAGATAGACATTGCCGTCGACGCGGCTCATCATGGTCTGCGTGACCTTGCCGCAGGTGACCGCCGCCTGTTCGACGCGCAGCAGCGGACCCTTCACGGTGGCATCGGCCACCAGCAGATTGCCCTCGAAGACATGGCCGACGCGCTCGTTCACGCCCGGCCCGGTCTGCGGGTGCCAGCCGAAGTGATCGGCCTCGGCACTGCGCTCATTGCGGTCGATCAATGCGGGTGAGTTGACGAAGGTGTTGTGCAGAACCCGCGCATCCGAACTGTTCAGGATGCGGATGCCCTGCACGTTGTTCACGAACACATTGCCGGCCACGACGATGCCCTTCGAGATCTCGAAGAACAGGCCCGCCATCGTGCCCTCGACGTAGTTGTTGACGAAGACGCCGCCGACATTGCCCACGTCGTACCAGACACCATTGGAGTTCGGCTGCTCGACGATGAGGTTGTCGCGCACGGTGACGCGGTAGGACTGGTTGAAGATCTTCACCGCTGCCGGGAAATAGCCGGTCAACTTCTCCACGTTGTTGCGCCGGATGAGGTTGCGCTCCAGCAGCACGTCCGACGAGCCGATGACATAGATGCCCTCGGTGCCGGTGTCGCTGATGAGGGAGTTGCGGATGACGAGCCCGTCGCCGCGGAAGTAGCCGGCCACGCGCGAGCAATGGCTGATGGTGACGTTCTCCAGCAGCGTGCCCATGACCTCCTTGCCGTGCTCGCTTTCAGGTGACGGGCCGACGGGATCGTCGGTCGGTTCTTCCGACACCAGCGTCGACGGCTTCTTGCCCTCGATGTCGATGGCCCGGTAGGCGTATTGCGTGAAGGTGATGCCGCGCAGAGTCGGGCCCTTGCGGTCCGACGGCTTGCCGTGGACTTCGCGCGAGGGGCGGTGCAGGGCGATGTCGTGCGCCGTGATCTCGACGAGGCGACCGGTCGGGTCGGCGCCGATGTAGACATGACCCTTGGCGTAGTCGACGTAGTAGGCCTTGGCACTGACCTCGCCTTCCCAGCCCGCGGACTGCAGCGGCTCGCCGTCGATGAAGACCATGTCGTTGTTGAAGCGGTGCAGCGGCGTCTTCATGCCCTCACGCTCGCGTTGCCACCAGCCCAGCGGCTGGGCCGGGAACAGCGTGGCCCATTTCGTGCGCCAGACGTTGTTGCCCAGGCTCTGCCACTCGGTCGCCATGCGCGTGCCCTTGAGCACAGGCACTTCATCCAGATAGGGCTGGATGGTGATGCCCTGGTTGAGCTGCAGCCCACCGGTGCGGTAGGTGCCGCCGCGCATGACGATGGCGTCGCCGGTGACGACGCGCGTCACTGCAGTTTCGATGGACGTGGCCTCGTTGACCGATGCGCCGGAAGCCTCGGCCTTGCCGTCTGGCGCCACGAAATAGACGTGCGGCGCCTTGGGCACCGCGTAGCGTTGCGGCACCGGACCATAAGGGCCGCCCGAGGGCTGGGCCATGGCGGTGGTGGCCAGGATCTGTGCGGCCAGCAAGCCGAGAGCGCCGATCCAGCGGCGGGATGGGAGCAAGGACATCGTGCGGTCTCCATGCGCCTGAAGGTAGCGCTACCAATTGCAATGGCGCGCACGCTATCACTGTTTGCACCGCGCCGAGGCGCCTGGAGATCCGCCGCGTGACTTCAGCGCGGCTTGGGACCCACCAGGCCCAGCGCCAGCGCAATGCCGACCAGCACGATGGCGCCACCCGCCACCATCTGGGACGTGATGGCTTCCTGCAGGAAGAGCGCCCCCCACAGGATGGCAAAGAGCGGGATGAGAAAGGTCACCGATACCGCGTTCGTCGGCCCGACTCGGCTCATCAGCCGGAAATAGAGGATGTAGGCCAGCGCCGTGCACAGGCCGGCAAGCGCCAGCGCCGAGCCCCAGGCGACGTTGCTCGGCATGGCGGCCGGCCACAGCCAGGCGGCTGGCAGCGCCAGCAGCACGGCGGCGGCGAACTGGCTGCCAGTGGCCACGGCGAGAGGAGAAACGCCGGCGAGATAGCGCTTGGTTGCGTTCGCCGCGATGCCGTAGCAGAGGGTGGCCGTCGCGCAGGCCAGCACGGCCCAGAAGCCCGAATGGTCCTCGCCGGGCTTGAAGCCGGCCTTGTCCCAGGCCAGGAAGGCCACGCCCGCAAAGCCGATGACGAGGCCGAGCACGCGCCATGGTGTCAGCCCCTGGCGCAACCAGACGAAGGCGACGACGGCCGTCCACAACGGCGTCGTCGCGTTGACGATGCTGGACAGGCCGGCCGTGATCGACAGGGCCGCGAAGGAGAACAACGCAAACGGGATGGCGCTGTTGAGCGCGCCGACGAGCAGCAAGCCCTTCCAGTGATTGCGCAGGTCAGCCAGATTGCCGCGCGCTGCCAGCAGCGGGATCAGCATGGCGCTGGCCAGGCCGACGCGCACGGCCGCCAGCGCGATTGGCCCGAACTCATGGGCCCCGAGGCGCATGAACAGGAAGGAGGCGCCCCAGAGCGCGGCGAGCAGTACCAGCTCGCCGATGTCGAAAGCCTTCATGCGGTAGCACCCTCCAGGCTCAACAGGGCCTGCTTGCGCTCCAACCCGCCGGCATAACCGGTCAATGAGCCATCGGCGCCAACAACGCGATGGCAGGGCACGAGGACGGAGATCGGGTTGCGCCCGACTGCGGCGCCGAGCGCTCGTGCTGCGCTGGCGCGCCCCAAGCGCTCGGCCAATGCGCCATAAGTCGAGGGCTGCCCCGGAGCGATGGCCAGCAGCGCCTGCCAGACCTCGCGCTGAAAGGCCGTGCCGGCCGGGTCCAGCGGCGGCAGGTCGAAAGACTTGCCGCTGAAATAGGCCGTCAGCGCGGCTTCGGTGGCCGACAGGACGGCGTCGCTGCCGTCGTCCTCAGGCGCGTCAAGCGCGCCGGGATGGTGCTTCTGCCCGTCAAACCACAGGCCCGACAGGCCCGTGGCGCTGCGTGCGGCCGTCAGCGGGCCGAGTGGGGTTTCGATCCTGCGTTGCAAAACGTGATGGTTCATCGAGTAACTCCGATCTTTCTGATTGGCCGCGCGACTGCCGCGGAACTGGCTTTGTCAGGCCGCTGGCAGTGCCCCCTTGAGGGCGCGCGCGAAGCGCGTACGGGGTGGGTCAAGCCCTTCTCCAGAGATGAAGGACGGCGTAGCTGCGGTAGGGGCGATAGTGCTCCGCGGCTTCGAGATAGGCCTTGGGCGACAGCAACGGGCCTTCGCGGCTCAGGGCCTTGCGCAAGACAACGTCGCCGGGGGGGAAGGCGTCGGGCCAGCTCCAGCCCCGCATCAACATGTAGCCGGCTGTCCAGGGGCCGACGCCGGGGATGGCCGTCAGCTCGGCGGCAGCGGCTTCTGGTGAACCCTCGTGGCGGGCAAAGGCCAGCGTCGGCCAGGCCTGGGCCAGGGCGATGAGGCTGTCAGCACGCCGGCCAATGATGCCGAGTGACGCGATGTCGTCGCGCGTCGCCTCGGCAATGCGCTCGGGTGTGGGGAACAAGCGTTGGCAACCTTCGGGTGCGTCGGACAAGGCTTCGCCGAAACGCTCGACGAAACGGCCGGCGAGTGTGCGAGCGGCGGCCACGGTGACCTGCTGGCCCAGGACGGCGCGTACCGCCAGCTCGAAGCGGTCCAGGCAACCCGGCAGCCGCTGGCCTGCGACGGCCGCCTCGCCCAACGCAGCGGCGATGGCCTCGGGTTCGGCGTCCAGGTCCAGCCAGCGGCGCAACAGCGGCAATAGCGAGCCGACGGCAGGCCAGAGCGTGGGGGACAGTTCGACGCCGACCTCTCCCGCCTTGGCGAAGCTCACGCGCAGCCAGCCGGCATGGCGCCGGCCGGCGTGAGTCAGCGCCAGGGAGCGTGTGACGCCGCCCTCCTCCACCCGCTCAACCCCCGTGATCGCACGCGGCGCAAGAAACGCCAGCACGCCAGCCACGTCATAGGGCTGGCGGTAGCTCAGCCGCAGCCGCGACACGGGGGCCGCACCGCCACCCTCGCGCCGCAGGGCTGTGGGCTGCAGGCGGTAGTGCTCGACGAAGGCGGCGTTGAAGCGCCGCAGGCTCGCATAGCCGGCCGCGAAGGCGATCTCGCTGACGGGCAGCGTGCTGTCGGTCAGCAGGGCCTTGGCGAGCAGCAGGCGGCGCGTCTGCAAGTATTGCAAGGGCGACACGCCGTGCTCGGCCTGAAAGATGCGGCGCAGGTGCCGGCTCGTGATGCCGAGATGGGCTGCCAGGTCTTCGACGCTGGCCTCGGCGTCATCGCAGGCATCCAGCCAGGCAGCGGCCTGCTGGGCGAGCGTTCGCGAGGCGTCCATCGTCGTCCACGGCAGGGCGCGCGGTGCCAGCTCGGGCCGGCATTTCATGCAGGGGCGAAAGGCGGCGGCTTCGGCCTGGGCCGCCGTCGAGAAAAAGCGGCAGTTCTCGCGCCGCGGCAGGCGCACCCGGCATACAGGGCGGCAGTAGATGCCGGTGGACGTGACGCCCACGTAGAGCCGCCCGTCAAAGCGCGCGTCGTGCGACTGCAGGACGGCGTAGGCGGCGTCAGGTGGGAGGGTCTCGGACAACATGCAGCCAGTCTAGGACGGGCCCCTGCCAGATCCTGGCAGTTTTCGGACATGCCCCCAGAACTTACTGGAGGTAGCGGCGGCGGATGCGGGCGACGGTGCCGTCTTCTTCAAGCTGGCGGTAGGCCGCGACCCAGCGCCGTGCCTCCGCGGCATCGAGCCCGAGCGACGCGGCCATGTAGAGCGTGGCTTCGCCGAGCGTCGTCTGCAACACGAAGAGCATGCGGGCTTGGCCATACTCGTCCATTGCGGCCTCCAGCATGGGCGTGCCGGCGTAGACGGCATCCAGCGCCTGCTCGCGCAGGAGGCGCAACAGGTCGCGGTAGTCTTTCGCTTCGACGATGGTCTTGAAGCGCTCGGCCCGCAGATTGGCCGCAATGGGTGAGCCGCGCAGCACGCCGATGCGCAGCTCACGCAACTGGTCGAGCTCCAGGCGCGACTCGGTCGCGAGGGTGTAGAGGCCGTAGCGCACCGTCATCAGCGGCACCAGCCACTGGAAGCGGGCCTCGCGGTCCGGCGTCCGCGCCAGCGGAAAGATGCCGTAGTGCCGCCCCTGCTCGACCGTGCGCACCGCGCGCGCCCAGGGGACGTAGCTGACGAGGGCCGGCCTGCCCAGGCGCTGGGCCATGGCAACGGCCAACTCGTGGGCGAAGCCGCGTGGGCCACCGCTCGCCTCCCACGCAAAGGGTGGCAGATTCCCGGCCACCCACTCCAATGGCGGCGCGGCCTGGGCCGTGCCCAGCAGTACAGCCGGGGCGAACAGCAGGCAGCGGCGGGACAACAGCATGCCCCGACTCTAAGCCGGGTGAAGGCCGTTCTACATCGCCTTGAACAGATGAACGTAGGCGCGGCTGACAGGCAGCTCGCGAGCCTGGCCGCGAATGCGCACGAAGAGCCGGCTCTGCTCGTCGCGGCGCGTGCCGGCGAGGTGGTCGAGGTTGATGATGGTGGAGCGGTGCACCTGCCAGAAGCGGTCGGGGTCCAACTGGCCACCGAGCTCGAAGATGGGCGTGCGGATCAGGTGTTCGGCAGTGGCCGTCTGCACGACGGTGTACTTGTCGTCTGCGTGGAAGAACAGCACTTCATCGACGGGAATCTGGTGCATCAGCTCCCCTTGGGCGGCGCGGATATAGCGCAGCCGTGCCGATGCGGCGGTGGGCAGAAGCCGCTTGAGCGTCTCGGCCAGCGCATCGTCGCCAGCCGGCGGTGGCGCCTCCTGGCGCAGACGCGTCACACACGCGGCCAGGCGCTCGGCTTTCAGCGGCTTGAGCAGGTAGTCGACGGCGCGGGCCTCGAAGGCTTCGACAGCGTACTGGTCATAGGCCGTCACGAAGACAACGCGCGTTGCACCCTCAATGCCCTGGGCCACCTCCAGGCCGGTCAGGCCGGGCATCTGGATGTCCAGAAAGGCCAGGTCGGGCTCGAGGTCGGCGATGGCTTCGGCGGCCTCGACGCCGTTGGCGGCGATCCTGACGATCTGCAGCTCGGGCCAGGCCTGGGCAAGCTGGGCCTTCAGGTATTGGGCCAGGTGGGGTTCGTCGTCGGCGATGAGGGCTGTCGTCATGGTGTTCAGGCAGAAAAGGGAATGCAGATGCGGGCGCGGGTGCCGCCGCCTTCGCGGGGTTGAAGTTCGAGCGTGGCGCGCAGGCCCCAGCGGGCTTTGAGCCGCTCGCGGATGTTGTCGAGGGCGACGCCGTTGCCACCTCGCCGTTTCGGGGCGTCCAGCCCCTGGCCATCGTCGTCGACATCGATGACCAGCGTGTCGGCCTCACGCCGCGCGCTGACGACGATCTCGCCGCCGGCGATCTTGGGCTCCAGGCCGTGGTGGATGGCGTTCTCCACCAGCGGCTGCACGAGCAGCGGCGGCAATTCGATGCCGTTCAACTCAGCGGGCAGCTCCAACCGCACGCGCAGCCGCTCGCCCATGCGCAACTGCATCAGCGCGAGGTAGGCGTCGAGCATCGCGAACTCCTGGGCCAGTGTCGTCGTGTCGCCGCGCAACTGGCCCAGGCTGGCGCGCAGGTAATCGGTGAAGCGCTCCAGCATCTGCTTGGCCCGCGTCGGGTCGAAGTCGATCAGGCTTTGCACATTGGCCAGCGTGTTGAACAGGAAATGCGGCTCGATCTGGCCCTGCAGCAGCTTGAGCTGGGCCTCGGTCACCCGGGCCTGCAGCATCTCCTGGCGCCACCGCGCGCGGTAGCGAAAGCTCGCCACGACGGAAATGAACACCGAGATCAGCAGGAACTGGCGCCAGAAACCGAAGCTACCCAGCAGCTGCAACGTGTTGCCGTTGCCCATCCAGATGCGGTCGACCAGCCACATGCCAACGACCACGCCAAGCAGCGCGCAGCTGATGGACAACACAGAGAAGAACAGGCCCGAGCGCCAGTCGCGCCAACCCATGACGGTGTCCAGCCAGCGCTGCGGCGCCAGCCGCTCGAAGGCGCGAAAGATGGAGAAGAAGCCGATCGACACGCACAGGCTGACGAGCATGTTGCCTGGCATCAGGGCCTGCCACCAGAAGAGCGAACCGAGATTGCCCTGTTGCAGGCCGGCCATGACGGAAAAAACGGTGCCGAAACCAAGCGTCCAGATCAGGTAGATCAGCAGCCGAAAGCGCATCCGGTCCGGCCGATGTTTCATCAGCACGCGCTGGTGGCGCAGGGCCTGGGCGAATTCCTCGGTGAATGTCATGGGGCGCGAGTGTAGGAAGCCGCGGCGGCATGACCCTTGCATCAGTGACGAATCGACAGCCGATGCGACGGATGGTCGGACACATGCCGTGCCTACAATCCGGCGCGTTTTCAAAACCCAGTATTCGAGGGCATTTCATGCAGGTTCACGCATCCATCTTCAAGGCCTATGACATCCGTGGCGTCGTCGGCCAGACCTTGAACGAGGAGCTCGCAGAGCACCTGGGTCGTGCCTTCGGCACCGAGGCCAAGGCCCTGGGCGAAAAGGCCGTCGCTGTCGGCCGTGACGGCCGCCTGTCGGGCCCCGGCCTGGTCGCAGCACTCGTGCGTGGCCTGCGCTCTACGGGCCTGGACGTCGTCGACATCGGCGCCGTGACCACGCCCATGCTCTATTACGTCGCTGCCACGCGCGGTGCGCACGGCTGCAGCTCCGGCATCATGGTCACGGGCAGCCACAACCCCAAGGACTACAACGGCTTCAAGATGGTGCTCAAGGGCGCCGCCGTCTATGGCGAGCAGATCCAGGGCCTGCGCCAGCGCATCGAAGCCGAGGACTACGCCAAGGGCAAGGGCCGCGGCGCCAAGATGGACATCGTCCCCGAGTACACCCACCGCGTCGTCAACGACTGCAAGCTGGCCCGGCCGATGAAGATCGTCGTCGATAGCGGCAACGGCATCCCCGGCGCCTCTGCCCCGGCCATCCTTCGTGCGCTGGGCTGCGAGGTCATCGACATCTTCTCCAAGGTCGACGGCGACTTCCCCAACCACCATCCGGACCCGAGCCGTCCCGAGAACCTGGAAGACCTGAAGCGCGTCGTCCACGCCACCGGCGCCGAGCTGGGCCTGGCCTTCGACGGCGATGGCGACCGCCTCGGCATCGTCACCAAAGACGGCGAGATGATCATGCCGGACCGCCAGATCATGCTGATCGCGGCCGACATCCTGAAGCGCCAGAAGGGCGCCGAGATCATCTTCGACGTCAAGTGCACGCAGCGCCTGGCACCGTGGATCAAGAAGCACGGCGGCAAGCCGCTGATGTGGATGACCGGCCACTCGCTGGCCAAGGCCAAGCTGAAGGAGACCGGCGCGCCGCTGGCCGGCGAGCTGTCGGGCCACATCTTCTTCGCCGAGCGCTGGTACGGCTTCGACGACGCGATGTACACGGCCGGCCGCATGCTGGAGATCCTGTCGCGGGCCAAGGACCCGAGCGCCGTGCTGCAGGCCCTGCCCAACAGCTTCAACACGCCCGAGATCAACGTGCCCTGCGCCGAAGGCGAGCATCACGAGGTCGTCAAGACGCTGAAGGCCCAGACGACGCTGGCCGACTTCCCCGGTGCGAACGAGCTGATCACCATCGACGGCCTGCGCATCGAGTACGCGGATGGTTTCGGTCTCATCCGCCCGTCCAACACGACGCCCGTGCTGGTGCTGCGCTTCGAAGGCCATACGCCCGAGGCGCTGGAACGCATCCAGCACGACGTGCTGGAGCAACTCAAGCGCGTGAAGCCGGACGCCCAGTTCGCAGCGGGCCACTGATTCCGAAGCGGCCACAGAGCCGCCCAAGACCAATCACAGGGAGAACGACATGCCATTGATCGGAGGCCTGCACATCCTGATCGCGCTGTTCTGCGCGGTCCATGTCGTGCGCAGCGGCCAGCAGCTGTACTGGCTCTTCATCCTGTTCGCCTTCCCATTGCTGGGGAGCGCGGTCTATTTCTTCGCCATCTACCTGCCCAACTCGCGGCTGGACCAAGGCGCACGCAAGGCGGTGTCCGCGGCCGCGCGGGCTCTCGATCCCGGCCGTGAAGTTCGGGAGGCACGCATCGTCTACGACGTGTCGCCCTCGGCCCAGAACCAGATGCGGCTGGCCGAGGCGCTGCTGAATGCCGGCGAGGCCAAGGAGGCCGCCGAGCTGTACGAGGGCGCACTGAAGGGGCCGTTTGCCAGCGACCCCGACCTGCGCTTCGGCGCCGTGCGCGCCCACGTGGAGTGCCAGCGCTTCGACCCGGCGCTGAGCCATCTGCAAGTACTCAAGGCCGAACGGCCCGATTACCGTCCCGACCAGGTCCTGCTGCTGCTTGCACGCTGCTTCGCCGGCACGGGCCGGCAGGCCGAGGCCCGCGAGAACTTCGAAGCAGCAGTGCGCCGGTTCGGCAGCTTCGAGGCCAATGCCGAGTATTCGATCTGGGCCCTGGCCACCGGCGACGCCGCCACGGCTGCCCGCCTGCAGACCGAGATCGATCGCCAGGTCCAGCTCTGGAATCCTGTCAGCCGCGAACTGAATGACCCGGTCATGCGTCGGCTCAAGGCCGCGCACGAGCTGGCACGCAAAGGTGGTTGATGCCTGAGGGCCTCGCGCTGGCCCTGTATGCAACCGCGCTGCGGCTGCTGACGCCCTTTTATCTGCTGCGGCTGTGGCGGCGCGGCGCCAAGGAGGCGCTCTACCGGCACGCCCTCGGCGAACGCCTTGGTTTCTACCCAGGCTCGGCCGAACCTGGCCGGCTGTGGATCCATGCCGTGTCACTGGGCGAGACGCGCGCGGCCAGCGCCCTCATCACGGCCCTGCGCGGGCGCGAGCCCGGCCTGCGCCTGCTGCTGACCCATTCCACGGCAACCGGCCGCGAAGCCGGCCAAGCCCTGCTGCGCGAGGGTGATGCCCAGGCCTGGCTGCCCTACGACACACCCGGCGCCGTGCGCCGCTTCCTGCGCCATTGGCAGCCCAAGGTCGGCGTGTTGATGGAAACCGAGGTCTGGCCGACATTGCAGCGTGAAGCCGAAAAGGCCCGGGTGCCCATGGTGCTGGCCAACGCGCGCCTGTCGGAGAAAAGCCTGCGCCAGGGCCGGCGCCTGGCGGCACTGATGCGGCCGGCGGCGCGCCGCATGACGCTGGCCCTGGCCCAGACCGAGGCCGACGCCGAACGCATCCGCGCGATGGGCATGGCCCGTGTCGAGGTGGCCGGCAACCTGAAGTACGACATCGCGATGGACCCGGCCCTGATCGCCCGCGGCCAGGCTTGGGCCGCCCTCCTGGACGGACCCGTGCTGATGCTGGCCGTCAGCCGCGAAGGCGAGGAGCAGGCGCTTCTTGCCGAGTGGCTCAGGCTGCCCTCCCCTCGACCGCTGCTGGCCATCGTGCCCCGCCATCCCCAGCGTTTCGACGAGATCGCAGCGCTCATTCAGGCTGCCGGCCTGACGCTGGCGCGCCGCAGCCAGTGGGGCGATGAGCCGCCGCCCGAGGCCCTCACCGTCGACGTCTGGCTGGGCGACTCCATGCGCGAGATGCCGCTGTACTACGGCCTGGCCAGCGTCGCGCTGCTCGGCGGCAGTTTCGCGCCACTGGGCGGCCAGAACCTCATCGAGGCCGCGGCCTGCGGCTGCCCGGTGCTGGCGGGGCCGCACACTTTCAATTTCGCCGAGGCGACCGAGCTGGCCATTGCCGCGGGTGCGGCCAGACGCTGTGCCGATCTGTCCGACGCCGTCGCCCAGGGCCTGACACTTTGTGGGGACACTGTGTCACGGCAGACCATGGCGGCACGGGCGCAAGCCTTCTCCCGGGCGCACCAAGGGGCTGCCGCCCGCATGGCGGTGGCCCTGCTTTCAATCATTCCCTGACGGCCATGACGACCTATTCCGGTGAATGCCTTTGTGGCCGGGTAAAGCTGGCCGCCCGAGGCGAACCGCTGCGCGTGGGCATCTGCCATTGCATGGACTGTCGCAAGGAGAGCGGCTCGGCCTTCACCTTCTACGCCGTCTGGCCGGCCGGCCAGTTCGAGCATCAAGGCGACACCGCCGAGTTCCGCGGCCAGCGCTTCTGCCCTCGTTGCGGGGCCCGGCTGTTTTCCCTCGACGACCAAGAGGCCGAGATCAAGCTCGGCATCCTGTCGAAGGCGCCCACGCCGCTGGTGCCGAGCTACGAGCTCTGGGTCAAGCGCCGCGAGCCCTGGCTTCAGGCCGTCCCGGGCGCCGAGCAGTTCGACGAGAACAGGGGCTGAGCCCCGGGATCAACTGCCCTGGGTCCAGCCGCCGCCCAGCGCCTTGACGAGTTGCGCCGTCGCCGCCCATTGCGCGCCGCGCAGCTGGGCCAGCGCGCGCTCGGTGGCGAGCGGCGTGCGCTCGGCCTCGGTCACGTCCAGATAGCTGACGGCGCCCTTGTCATAGCGGCTCTTGGCCACGTTCAACGCCTGGCTGCTGGACGCCAACGTGCGGTTCTGGGCGTCCACCACCGTCGCGCGCCCCTGCAGTTCGGCCAGCGCGTCGTCGACCTCGCGCAAGGCCTGCAGCATGCGGCCGCGGAAAGCGGCGAGAGACTCGTCCACCGAGGCCCTCGCGCCGGCGAGGTTGGCCTTGTTGCGGCCGCCCTCGAAGATGGGCAGCGAGATGCTCGGACCGATGTTGTACAGGCGCGCTGGCGCGGAGATCAGCGAGTCCAACTCCTTGCTCTGGTAGCCGAAGCTGCCGGTCAGGCGGATGGACGGGTAGAAGGCGGCCTCGGCAATGCCGACCTGGGCCGTCGCGGCATGCAGCTGCGCCAGGCTTTGTGCCAGGTCAGGACGGCGTTGCAGCAGCTCGGACGGCAGGCCGGCGCGGATCTGCGGCGGTGCCGGCATCGGTGACGCCCGCAGCTTCAGCTCGGCCGCGGCCTGGCCGGTCAGCGCGGCGATCTGGTTGGCCACCAGCGCCTGGCGGCGCGGCAGGTCGGCCACGTCGGCGTCGGCCGAGGCCAGTTCGGCGCGCACGCGCTCCAGGTCCTGCGTCGTCGAGGAGCCCGCGTCGAAGCGGGTCTGCGCGACCTTGAAGGCGTTGGCGCGGCTGTCGCGCAGGCGTTGCAACGCTGCGGCCTCGTCGGCCAGCGCGCGCCACTGCCAGTAGGCGGCGGCGACGTCGGCGGTCAGCGCGACGCGGGCGGCGGCAGCGTCGAGCGTGGAGGCATCCAGCTGGGCTTGCGAAGCTTCAGCCTGGCGCTTCACGCGGCCCCAGAGGTCCAGCTCCCAGCCGATGGAGGCCTGCACACCGGTCTGGGTGCCGTCGAAGGTGATGGCCTGGCCGCCCAGCACCGGCGTCGTGACCGACTTGGCGGACGTGCGCAGGTTGGTGACGCTGCCGCCGACGTCGACACGCGGCAGCTCGTCCGCCTTTGTCGCGCCATACACGGCGCGGGCGCGTTCGACCCGCGCGGCCGCGGCCGCCAGCGTGGGGCTGGCCTGCAGGGCCTGCGCTTCAAGCGCGTCGAGCTGGGCGTCGCCAAACAGCAGCCACCAGTCGCGCTGCAGCTCGGCGCCGGCCACGAGGGCTGCGGCGCGATAGGCGGCCGGTGCGTTGGCGGCTGGGGTCTGATAGTTGGGGCCCAGCGTCGTGCAGGCGGCCAGCGCCGCCGTGGCAACGAGGGTGAAAACGGTCTTGAGTTGGATCATGTTGATCTCCCGATTCAATGTGCGGCTTCGGCGGCGCCGGCGCCACCGAGCACCTTCTTGCTCATCCAGACGATGAACACGCAGCTGATCAGCGCGATGCCAAGGATCAGGAAGGCGTCGTTGTAGGCCATGACGAAGCTGTCGCGGCGCACGACGTTGTCCAGGGCCTTGATGGCCATGTCCTGGGCGGTGGCGAGGTCGGCGCCCTTGGACGCAAAGTTCTGCGCCAGCGTGTCCAGGCGAGCCTGCGTGGCGGGGTCGTAAAGGCTGATGGACTCGCCGACGCGGGCGCTGTGCAGGTGCTCGCGGTTGGTCAGCAGCGTGGCCAGCGTGGCGATGCCGACCGAGCCGCCGAGGTTGCGCATCATGTTGAACATGCCCGAGGCGCTGGGCAGCAGGTTGGGCGGGACGCCGTTCACCGCGAAGTTGGTCAGCGTGATCATGATCAGCGGCTGGCCCAGGGCGCGCACGATCTGCGCGAACAGCAGCTCGGGGCCGGCCGTGTCGGCGCTCATGTGGGTGTTCATGAAGCACGACGTGGCGAACAGCGCCAGGCCCACGCTCATCATCACGCGGTTGTCCAGCCTGGTGGACAGCTTGGCCGCGAACGGCATGATGAAGAGCTGCGGCAGGCCCATCCACATGATGACGATGCCGATCTGCATCGGCGTGTAGCTGGCGATCTGGCCGAGGTACAGCGGCAGGATGAAGGCCGAGCCGTAGAGGCCCATGCCGGTCGCAAACGCAATGACGCCGGCGATCAGGAAGCTCGGGCGGCCGAGGATGTGCAGGTCGATGAAGGTGTTCTTGCGCGTCAGGCCGCGCCAGGCCCAGCCATAGATGCCGCCCACCGCCAGCACGGCGGCCGTGATGATGAAGGGGCTTGAGAACCAGTCCTTGGCATTGCCCTCTTCCAGCATCGCGGTCAGCGAACCCAGGCCGACGGCCATGAAGACGACGCCCCACCAGTCCACCTCACGCAGCAGCCGCAAGTTCATCGGCTCCTTGTCCAGGCCGATGCTGACGCCGAGCATCAGCAGGATGCCGGGTGCCCAGTTGATGTAGAAGATGCTGGGCCAGCCATACAGCTCGGTAAGGTAGCCGCCGACGGTGGGGCCCAGCGTGGGGGCCAGCGTGGCCGTCATGCCGAACAGGGCCAGGCCGATGGGGCGCTTATTCAGTGGCAGCTTGCGCGTGACCAGCGTCATCGCCATCGGGATCATGACGCCGCCGGTGAAGCCCTGGGCCGCGCGGAAGGCGATCATGCTTTCCAGGCTCCAGGCCATGCCGCACAGCGTGCTGAAGAGCAGGAACAGCGCGACATTGATGACCAGGTAGCGCCGCGTGGAAAACACCATCGACAGGAAGCCCGCCAGCGGGATGACGACGATCTCGGCGACGAGGTAGGCGCTGGAGATCCAGGAGCCCTCTTCCTGCGTGGCCGACAGCGCGCCGAGGATGTCCCGCAGCGAGGAGTTGGTGATGGCGATGTCCAGCACCGCCATGAAGGCACCCAGCAGGCTGGCCAGCACGGCCAGCCAGGTGCGGCCGCTGACCTTCTGGTCGGGCGGCGGGGGGAGGTAGTTTTCGTTGCCCATGTCAGGCTTACTCGGAAATTTCGACTTCCACCTGCACCGAGAGGCCCGGCACGATGCGTGTCGCGGCTTCACCCAGGCTCTTCAGGCTCTCGGGCTCGAAGACAACCTTGACCGGCACGCGCTGGACGATCTTGGTGAAGTTGCCGGTCGCGTTGTCCGGCGGCAGCAGCGCGAAGCTGGCGCCCGAGGCCGGGGCAAAGCTGTCGACATGGGCTTCCAGTTCCTTGCCCGGGAAGGCGTCGACCTTCACGTGCACCTTCTGACCCGGCTTCATCTTCGCGAGCTGGGTTTCCTTGAAGTTGGCGGTGATCCAGACCTCGGGCTCGACGATGGCCGCCAACTGCTGGCCGGCCTGCACGCGCTGGCCGACCTCGACCGTGCGCTTGCCGACGCGGCCGTCGCTGGACGCGCGCAGCTCGACATAGCCAAGCTGGTTCTGAGCGTCCTTCAGCAAGGCCTGCGTCGCACTCTTTTGCGCGTTGGCCGACTGGCGCGCGCTCTCGGCGGCGGCGATGGCTTCCTTGGCGGCCGAGGCGCCGGCCTTGCGGGCGGTCAGGTCGGCGCGGGCCACGTCGCGGGCGGCAAGCGTGGCATCCAGTTCCTGCTTGCTCGTGGCGCGCAACTCGGCGCCGAACAGCGCCTGGCTGCGCTTGGCGTCCAGCTCGGTGCGGGCCAGCACGCTCTCGGCCTGGGCGACCTGCGAGTTCGTCACCGCGGCCTGGGCCTTGGACTGGGCGATCTGCGCAGCTGTCGTTGCGATGGCCGCGTCGGCCTGCGCGATCTGGGCCTTCAGGCGCTCGATCTGCACGGCGGCGTCGGACGGGTCCAGGCGCAGCAGCACATCGCCGGCCTTGACCACAGCGTTGTCCTGCATGCGCATCTCGGTGACTACACCGGCCACGCGCGTGGCGACCGGGTGCAGGCGGCCGGCGACAAAGGCGTTCTCGGTCTCGACGAGATGCTGTGCGCGCCACCACATGCGGCCACCCAGGCCGATGCCGCCGATCAGCAGGATCGCGCCGACGATGAGCAGGGGCACGGGCGGGCCGCTCTTGGCAGGCTTCGGGGCAACGGTGTTGTCTTGCGGTGCATTCATGACAGGGTTTCCTTGTTGTTGCTTGAGGTTGTTCTAGGGCTGAGGCGGCCCATGCCGCCAGACTGGAATCGCTGCAGCGCGGCCACAACCTGGCCTTCGTTGCTCATGACAAAGGGGCCGTGGCGCACGACGGGCTCGAAAAGCGGCCGGCCGCAGAAGCAGGCCAGGCGCAGCGCCTCAGCGGCCACGATGCGGGCGCCGCCACCGACGGACACGCTCAGGGCTCGGCCGGTGGTCAGTGGCAGCTCGCCGGTGTGGCCGCTGCCGTGGATGGGGATGGCAAAACCCTGCTCGCCCTCGGGCAGCACGAAATCGAAGGCAGCGCCGGCGTCAATGTCGACCAGCACCAGCGAGGTCGACCAAGGCAGGTCCAGCCCGGTGTCGGCGCTGAAGATCTGAATGGCGCGCCAGCCGTCACCCACGCGGCGCGGCATCTGCTCGGCAGCAAGCCGCATGACGGTAGGCGCGCGCAGCTTCTGCTCGGCGGGCAGGTTGACGAAGATCTGCAGGCCATGGGCTTCGCGGCCCGCCTCGATGGGAAATTCGTCATGCATGACGCCCCGGCCGGCCAGCGTCCAGTGCAGGCCACCCGGCAGGATTTCATGCTCGCCGCCCAGCGAATCGCGGCTGACCATGCCGGTGGCCGAGTCATCGAAGAGATAGGTCACCGCCGAGAAGCCGGCATGGGGGTGCGGCGCAAACGCCGGCTCGCTCATGCGGAAGTGGTCGACCATGATGAAAGGGTCGAGCAACGCCAGCGGCTCACGCCAACCCTCGGCCTGGAAGCCGGCGCCGATGCGGTGCCTTTGGGGCTGGAGAAGACGGGCGGTTGACATGATGGCCGCGACTGTAGAGAGTTCCATTTATGGCGAATAGCCACAAAACTCAAACTCACCGTTCCAGAAACGAAACGAAACCAAACGAGAAACAGCGAGATAAACGACGCCATGAAGATCGACGACCTCTTGCTGCTGGCCCAGGTTCACAAGGCGGGATCGCTGTCCGAGGCCTCCCGCCAGCTCGACCTGCCCAAGGCAACCTTGAGCCGGCGCCTCACGGCGTTGGAGACCTCGGTAGCCGCCCGCCTCTTTGTGCCCGGCGCCAGCCGGCTGACGTTGACGGAGCTGGGCGAGCAACTCGCCGAACGCGCCGCCCGCCACGAAGAGGACATCGCCGAGACGCGCGAATGGCTGGCCTCACGCGATGCCACGCCCACAGGGCGACTGCGCGTGTCCGTGCCGGCCGAGTTTGCGATGCTGGTGCTGGCGGAAAGCTTTGCTCGCTTCATACGCCGCTACCCCAAGGTGGAGCTGGAGGTGGACACGACGCCACGCCGTGTCGACCTTTTCAACGAGCCCTATGACGTGGCCGTGCGCATGGGCCCGGTGGACGAGCCCGACCTGGTGGCGCGCCAGTACATGCTGTTGGAGCGAGGCCTGTATGCCAGCCCGGTCTATCTGCAGGCCAGGCCCGCACCGCAGACGCCTGCAGACCTGGCCGAGCATGACTTCGTCGTGCTGACCCAGGGCAAGGGCATGTACCGCACGCTGCAGAACGGCAAGCAGACGGCCGAGGTGCATCCGGTTGGCCCGCTGGAAGCGAACTCCATCGGCCTGGTGCTGTCGTTGACGCGCGCCGGCGGCGGGCTCGGCAGCTTTCCCTTCGGCATGGTGGCGTCGGACATCGTGGCGGGCACCCTGGTGCCCGTGTTGCCCGAGTGGAGCTACGAGCCCCTGCCCGTGACGCTGCTGACGGCCAGCCGCCGGCTGATGCCGGCCAAGACGCGCGCCTTCATCGACCACCTGTTCGAGACCGTGCCCGAATGGGCGCATGTGAAGGGCGTGCTGGGGCCGGACGCGACGCCGCGGCGCAAGCCCTGATCAGGCGCCGGCCGGCCGCGCCACCTCCACCGCCGGGGCGGCGTACTCGACCTGTTCGATGCGAGCGATGAAGCGCGAGGCCGACGGTGAATCGGCCTCGCGCGTCTCGCGGCGGATGTCGGCGGGCATTCGCCCATCGTAGCCAGCCTCGTGCTCAGTTCACCTGGGCAAAGAAGCTGCGGATGTCATCGATCAGCAACCGCGGCGCATCCGTTGCGGCGAAGTGGCCGCCCTCCGGCATCTCGGTCCACTGGCGGATGTTGCTGTGCGAACGCTCGGCAAAGGCCCGCACGGAGCGAAAGTCGTTCGGGAAGGAGGCGACCGCGGTGGGCGCCGCGTTGGGCAGCTCGCGGTAGCCGGCGCCGGTGCGGGCGTTCTCCAGATAGAACTCGGCCGCCTGGCCGCCGGTGGCCGTGAACCAGTACAGCGACACATGCGTCAGGAAACGCTCGCGATCCATCGTGGTGGCGGCCTCGCCCTCGAAGCCGAAGAAGAGCTCGGCATTCCAGGCCAGCTGCGCGACCGGTGAATCGACCAGGCCGAAGCCGAGCGTCGCCGGCCGCTTGGACTGGATCTCGGCGTAGCCGTTGTACTTCTGGAAGCGCGCCAGGTTGCCCAGGCCGGCCTTCTCGAAAGGCGACAGCTTCTCCATCTCGCCCGGCGCGCCGCTCGGGAAGGCAAAGATCTGCTGCAGGTGCACGCCCACCAGCCCTTGCGGATTCAGGATGCCCAACTCGCGGGTCAACAGCGCGCCGGCGTCGCCGCCCTGCGCGCCGTAGCGCTCATAGCCGAGGCGCTTCATCAGCACATCCCACGCGGCGGCGGTGCGGGCGGCGTCCCAGCCGGGCCCCGCCAGCGGCGACGAGAACGCGAAGCCAGGCAGCGACGGGATGACGAGATGGAAGGCCTGCGCGGGGTCGAGGCCATGGGCGCGCGGGTCGCTCAGCGGGCCGATCAGGTCGAGGAACTCGGCCACCGTGCTGGGCCAGCCATGGGTGAGGATCAGCGGCAGCGCATGCGGCTCGGGCGAGCGCACGTGCAGAAAGTGGATCGTCTGGCCGTCGATCTCGGTTGTGAACTGCGGGTGGCGGTTCAGCGCGGCTTCCTGCTGGCGCCAGTCGAAACCGTTCAGCCACTGGTGGGCCAGTTCACGGACGAAGGCGACGGGCTGGCCGCGGCTCCAGTCCTGCGCCACGGCCTGCGGCCAGCGCGTCTGGCGCAGGCGCTGCTTCAGGTCGTCGATGGCGGCTTGCGGGATGTCGATGTGGAAGGGGCGGATGGCAGCGGTCATGGTGGGCTCCAGGTGAGGTGAATCGATGGAACCCAGTGTCCGCAGCGGTCGGTTGGGGGTCTTGTAAAAACCCGCCACGGGGCGCTCGCATTTCTTCATCCACCGGCTGTCCGAAAGCTGTCGCCAGGGCTGCGGCTCTCGTCACACAATGACCGGCGCCGCCTCCCGCGCGGCGGCGTACTTCCAAGACTCAAGGAGCCGCACATGAAAAGGATTTCCCAGCTCAACGTCATCGCGCTCACGGCGGCCCTGCTGCCAGCCGCCGGCTTCTGCGCCGAAACGGCGACCGCACACCCCGGCCAGCACCCGGCCCACTGGACTTACAGCGGCGTGACCGGGCCGGCCAAATGGGCCAGCGTCGACGAGAAGTTCGGCACCTGCGCGATGGGGCAGACCCAGTCGCCCATCGACATCCGCACCACCGACGTCCAGTCGGCTGCCCTGCCCGCGATCAGCTTCGACTACAAGCCCACGCCGCTGAAGATCATCGACAACGGCCACACCGTGCAGGTCAACATCGCGCCGGGCAGTTCGATCACCGTCGGCGACAAGCGCTACGAGCTGCTGCAGTTCCACTTCCACAAGCCCAGCGAGGAACGGGTGAACGGCAAAGCCTATCCGCTCGTGGCTCATCTCGTTCACAAGAGCGAGGACGGCAAACTGGCCGTCGTGGCGGTCTTGATGGACAAGGGCGCCAGGCTGCCGCTGATCCAGGCCGTGTTCGACAACCTGCCCAAGGCCAAGGAGCAGGAGTCCAGCGTCGCCGGCCTTGGCATCGACCTGAACGCCCTGCTGCCCGACAACCGCGCCTACTACAGCTTCGCCGGCTCGCTGACGACGCCGCCCTGCAGCGAAGGCGTCAGCTGGTTCGTGCTGAAGACGCCGGTGCAGGTGTCTGCCGAGCAGATCGCCCGCTTTGGCCGCGTCTATGCGATGAACGCCCGACCCGTGCAGCCGCTCAACGGCCGGGTCATCCAGGTCAGCCAGTGAGCGGGCGGGCGCTGCTCAGGCGCCCGTCTCCAACAAGGCCCGCAGGCCGGCCTCGTCGAGCACGGGGACGCCGAGGCTGCGGGCCTTCTCCAGCTTGCTGCCGGCCTCCTCGCCGGCGATGACGTAATTCGTCTTCTTCGACACCGAGCCGCTGACCTTGCCGCCCGCCTCCTCGATCAAGGCCTGGGCCTCGTCGCGCGAGAGTGTCGGCAGCGTGCCTGTCAACACCAGCGTCTTGCCCAGCAGCGGCCGCGGCCGGTCGTCGGCCTCGCCCGCGCTTTCCTTCGGTTGGACGCCAGCCGCCAGCAACTGCTCTACAACCTCGACGTTGTGCGGCTGCGCAAAGAACGTGTGGATGCTGGCCGCGACGATGGGGCCGACATCAGGCACTTCGAGCAATTGCTCGACGCTGGCGTTCATCAGCTTGTCCAGCGTGCCAAAGTGCCGCGCCAGCTCCTTGGCCGTCGTCTCGCCAACCTGGCGGATGCCGAGCGAAAACAGGAAGCGCGCGAGCGTGGGCGTCTTGCTCTTCTCCAGCGCGTCGACGATGTTCTGCGCGCTCTTCTCGGCCATGCGGTCCAGCGCTGCCAGCTTGGCGACGCCGAGCTTGTAGAGGCCCGGCAGGCTCAGCACGATGCCGGCGTCGACGAGCTGCTCGACCAGCTTGTCGCCCAGGCCTTCGATGTCCATCGCGCGGCGGCCGGCGAAGTGCAGCATGGCCTGCTTGCGCTGGGCCGGGCAGAAGACGCCGCCCGAGCAGCGGTGGTCCATGCCGCCGCGCTCGCGCACGACCTCGCTTTTGCAGACGGGGCAGGCGCGCGGCATGTGGAAGTTGGGCACGTAGCTGGCGCGCTCGCCGGGCACGCGGCCGACGACCTCGGGGATCACGTCGCCCGCCCGGCGGATGATGACCTTGTCGCCGACGCGCACGCCCTTGCGGCGCATCTCGAAGACGTTATGCAGCGTGGCGTTGCTGACGGTCGTGCCGCCGACGAATACCGGGTCCAGCCGCGCCACCGGCGTCAGCTTCCCTGTCCGACCCACCTGCACGTCGATGGCCAGCAGTGTCGTCACCTGCTCTTGGGCCGGGTATTTGTGGGCCACGGCCCAGCGCGGCTCGCGGGTCTTGAAGCCGAGCCTCTGCTGCAGCTCGCGGGAATTGACCTTGTAGACGACGCCGTCGATGTCGAAGGGCAGATCGTCACGCGCTGCGGCCACGCGCTGGTGGAATTCGACCAGGCCCGCCGTACCGGCTGCGACCGTGCGCAGCTTGTTGACGGGCACGCCGAAGTCGGCCAAGGCATCGAGCAGGCCGGACTGCGTCGCCGGCAGCGCCCAGCCCTGCACGTCGCCGATGCCATAGGCGTAGAAGCTCAGCGGCTTGTCGCGGGCCTGGCGCGAGTCGAGCTGGCGGATGGCGCCGGCGGCCGTGTTCCGCGGGTTCACGAAGGTCTTGTCACCCTTGGCACGCTGGCGCTCGTTCAGCGCCTCGAAGGCGTCGCGGCGCATGTACACCTCGCCGCGCACTTCCAGCACCGGTGGCGCATCACCTTTCAAGCGCAGCGGGATCTGGCCGATGGTGCGCACGTTGTGCGTGACGTCCTCGCCCGTCTCGCCGTCACCACGCGTGGCGGCCTGCACCAGCACGCCGGCTTCAAAGCGCAGGTTGATGGCCAGGCCGTCGAATTTCAGCTCGGCGTTGTAATCGACCGGCGGGTCGCCTTCCTTCAGCCCCAGCTCGCGGCGCACGCGCGCGTCGAAGGCGATGGCGCCGCCCTCGGTCGTGTCGGTCTCGGTCGTGATCGACAGCATGGGCACGACATGGCGCACCGGCGTCAGGCCGGGCAGCACGGCACCGATGACGCGCTGGGTCGGCGAGTCCGGCGTCTGCAGTTCGGGGTGGGCCGCCTCGATGGCCTGCAGTTCGGCAAAGAGCTTGTCGTACTCGGCGTCCGGCAGTTCGGGCGCGTCGAGCACGTAGTACTGGTGGGCGTGATGGTTCAGCTGGGCGCGCAGATCGGCGGCGCGGGAGGCGGGGGCGGCGGTCATGGGGGCATTTTGTCGCGGTCGGACAATCCGTCGCATGAGCTCCCGTGTCGATTTCCTGCACGCCGGCCCCGCCGTCGGTTTCGACCAGCCCTTCGAGATGCTGGCCGCCTGTCACGAGCGCGTGCGCCGCAGCCTGGACCTGCTGCAGCGCCTGCATGCACATGTCCAGCAGCATGGCGTGGACGCCCAGGCGCGCGACGCTGCGGCCGATGTGCTGCGCTATTTCGACCGCGCCGGCCCGGCTCACCACGAAGACGAGGAGCGTCATGTGCTGCCGCGGCTGCGCAGGGCTGGCCTGACGGATCTGGCCGATCGACTGCACGCCGACCACGTCGAGATGGGGCGACTGTGGGCGCTGTTGCGCGAGCCTCTGCTCGCATGGACCGGCGGAAGAACCGCGCCTCTTGATGCCAACTTGTTACTTAACTACACAACTCTCTATCAGGCCCATTTGGCAGCCGAAGACGATCAAGCATTCCCCATCGCTCAGTCCAATCTGGACAAAGCGTCCCTCTCCAAGATTGGAGAAGAGATGGCATCGCGTCGGAAATCGCCCTGAGCCACCTCGCCGCCGCCGAATGTTCTAGGGATTTTGCTCGTTGATTGGTAGTTTTCCTACATTTCAATTGCCGCCGTCTGTC
This sequence comes from Roseateles sp. P4_D2, assembly GCF_056401875.1. Lineage (NCBI taxonomy): Bacteria > Pseudomonadati > Pseudomonadota > Betaproteobacteria > Burkholderiales > Sphaerotilaceae > Roseateles > Roseateles sp. P4_D2. The sequence goes on from NZ_JBFUIM010000005.1 coordinate 98,683, forward strand.
TAGAGTCGCGGCACTTTCCTGAACGGGAAAGGCGGCCAGGGCAAGCAGTCGATTGGCCGAACCCAGCCGCCCCATGACGAGGGCGGCGGTCGACCCACATGACGGAGACAACACCCATGCCATCGCTGCTGCCCGCGAGCTTCCGACTCGCCCCTTCGCTCTCGTTCGCGCTCGCACTGAGCGCCGCCCTCGCCTCACCGGCCCACGCGCTGAACCCCAACTCGACATCGGTCCAGATGTTCGAGTGGTCATGGCCCGACATCGCCACCGAATGCACCCAATGGCTGGGCCCCAAGGGCTTTGGCGGCGTGCAGATCTCGCCGCCCGGCGCGTCCAAGAACGCCAATGGCTGGTGGGGCGTCTACCAGCCCGTCAACTACACCAACCTGACCAGCCGCATGGGCACGCCCGGGCAGCTACAGACCATGATCAACACCTGCCACACGGCCGGTGTGCGCGTCTATGCCGACATCGTCGTCAACCAGATGGCCGACGGCAGCGGCACGGCCACCGATGGCTCGACCTGGAACGCCGGCACGCTCGCCTACCCCTTCTTCAGCGCCAGCGACTTCCACGCCAACTGCAACATCAACGACGGCGACTACAACTCGCCGTCGGGCCGCAGCAATGTGCAGAACTGCCGCCTGGGCGGCCTGCCAGACCTCGCCACCGAAAGCAGCTATGTGCAGGGCCAGATCGTCAACTACCTGAAGGCCCTGCTGGCCATGGGCGTGGATGGCTTCCGCATCGATGCGTCCAAGCACATGCCGGCCGGCGCCTGGACGTCGATCATGAACGCCGTGAAGGCCGCCTACCCGACGACGCTGCAGGGCGAGCCGATCTGGGTCACGCAGGAGATCATCAACGACGGCGAGGTGGACCGGCCGAGCTACTTCCCCGTAGGCACGCTCAACGAGTTCCAGTTCACGTCGGCGATGCGCGACATTTTCCGAAACAACAGCGGCCTGAACCTCGCGAGCATCCCGAGCGTCATGGGCACCTGGGGCAACTGGGGCGGCAGCTGGGGCTTCATCCAGCCGCAGAACGCGACCGTCTTCATCACCAACTGGGACACCGAGCGCAACGGCGGCTCGCTGAACATCAACAACAACGGCGGCGCCGATGCGACCGGGCAGCGCTACACGCTGGCGCACGTCTTCATGCTGGCCCAGGGCTATGGCGAGGCCCAGCTCTATTCGGGCTTCAAGTTCACCGACACCGGTGCCGACCGCCCCAGCGCCAGCCCCTATAGCGGCGGCGCGCCACAGATCAACGTCGTCTGGGACTTCGCCCACCGCTGGACGCCGCTGGCGAACATGGTGGCCTTCCGCAATGCCAGCCTCGGCCAGGCGCAGCAGAACTGGATCGTCGGCAACAACGGCAACCAGGTCGCCTTCAGCCGCGGCAATGTGGGCTTCGTCGCGCTGAACAACAGCGGCAGTGCCTGGACGCGCACGTTTGCCACGGGTCTCTCCGCAGGCACCTACTGCAACGTCATCAACGGCACGAAGAACGCCGCCGGTACTGGCTGCACGGCCGACTCGATCACGGTGGATGCCAGCGGCAACGCCAGCATCACGGTGCCGGCCAACAGCGGCAGCCCCACGCCGGCCGTGGCCATCTACACCGGGCAGAAGACCAGCGGCGGCGGCAGCAGCAGCTGTGCCGTGACCTTCACGATCGCCAACGCCAACACGGTGATGGGCGAAAACCTGCGCGTCGTTGGCAACGTGACCGGTCTCGGCGCCTGGGCACCGGGCTCGGGCTTCGCGCTGACCATCCAGGGCTCGGGCGCCAACGTGCCGTGGACGGGCACCGTCAGCCTGCCTGCCGGCACGGCGATCCAGTACAAGTACGTGAAGTGGAACGGCTCGTCGGCCGTCTGGGAAAGCAATCAAGCCACCGGCAGCGGCAACCGCGAGTTCACGAGCTGCGCCAGCGGTTCGCAGGCTCGCAGCGACGGCAACTTCAAACCCTGACGGCAGGCGCTACCGCGGTGATCATGACCTGGTCGACCCGGTAGCTGTCCACGTCAACCACCTCGAAGCGCCAGCCTTCCCACTCGACGACATCGGTGCGCCGCGGAATGCGGCGCAGCATGACCATCAGGAAGCCGGCCAGCGTGTCATAGGTACCAGCATGCGGCCAGCCCTCGATACCGAGCGACCGCTCGACATCCGGGATGGGCGTGATGCCGTCGGCGAGGAAGGAACCGTCCTCGCGGCGCACGATCTGCTCCTCGTCGTGCGGCGCGACCAGGCTGCCCATCACCGTGTTCATCACGTCGTTCAGCGTGATGACGCCCACCACGCGGCTGTACTCGTTGACGACGACGGCGAAGTCCTCATGCGCGTCGCGGAACTGGGTCAGCATCTCGGACAGCGTCAGCCTGTCGGGCACGATCAGCACTTTCTTGACCAGCACGCCGCCGTCCTCGCGCAGCGACAGTTTCTCGTCGCGCAGCACACGCTGGAACAGGTCGGTTGCGTCCACGTAGCCGACGACCTGGTCGACGTCGCCGTCGCAGACGACGTAAGTCGAGTGGGGCGTGTCGGCGATGCGGTTGCGGATCAGCACGTCATCGTCGTCGCGCGAGAAGAAGACGATGCGCTCGCGCTCCGTCATCACCGTCTCGACGGTGCGCGTGTCCAACTCGAACACGTTGGCGATGACCTGCTGCTCCTCGTCCGCGACGACGCCGGCCTGGTAGCCGGCCTCGGTCAGCGCGAGGATGTCGCGGTAGCTGATGGTCTCGTCACGCTTGGCCGGCAGGCCCAGCACGCGGATCAAGCCCTCGGTGATGCCGCTGAACAACCAGGCCAGGGGCTTCAGCACGCGGCACAGGGCCAGCATGGGGCCTACCAGCGTCATGGCGACGCGCTCCGGCTCGTTCATCGACAAGCGCTTGGGCACCAGGTCGGCCAGCACGATGAAGAGCGATGTGATGCTGATGAAGGACGCGGCAAAGCCCAGCGTCGCGGCCAGTTCGGGTGAAACGACGAGGCGCAGCGCCGCTTCGAAATGCGGCGTGAACGCACCCTCGCCAACGATGCCGGCCAGGATGGCGACCGTGTTGACGCCGATTTGCACGACGGTGAAGTAGTCGCCCGGGTGTTCCTGCACAGCCAGCACCTTGGCTGCGCGGGCATCGCCGGAGTCGGCGCGCTGCTGCAGGTTGAGCCGCCGCGAGGCCGCCAGTGACAGCTCGGCCATCGAGAAGAAGGCGCTGGCGGCGATGAGGAGGGCAATCAGCAGCAGGCTGGTGGTCAAGCGCCGAGTCCGAGGTCTGAATGGAGCTTCAGTTTATTCCGCGATCCCGCCCTCACGGCTGCACCGCTCCAGGAAGGCCGTCGCCTCTCGCACGGGCTGCGGGCGCGCATAGCCAAAGCCCTGCATCACGTCGCAATGCCAGTTGCGCAGGCAGGCCTCCTGGCTGGCATCCTCAACGCCTTCGGCCACCACCGTCATACCCAGGCTGTGCGACAGCTGGATCATGGCCTGCACGATGGCCGCACCGCCCTCGTCCTGGCCGAGGTCTCGCACGAAGGCGCGGTCGATCTTCAGGCGGTTGATGGGAAAGCGCTTCAGATAGGCCAGGCTCGAATAGCCGGTGCCGAAGTCATCGATGGCCAGGTGCAGGCCCAGCGCACGCAGCTCGGCCATCTTGGTGATGGTGGACTCGGCGTCGTCCATCATGGCGCCCTCGGTGATCTCCAGCTCGATGAAGTGCGGGTCCATGCCGCTGCTCTCCAGCGCCTCGCGCACCGTGGCCATGAACTCGGGATGCTGGAACTGCCGCGGCGAGATGTTGATGGCCATCACGGGCCGGCCCAGCCCGCTGTCATGCCAGATCCTGGCCTGGCGGCAGGCCTGCTGCAGCACCCAGCGGCCAATGGGCACGATGAGACCGGATTCCTCGGCCAGCGGAATGAAGCGGTCCGGCGCAATCAGGCCGTCGGGGCTGCGCCAGCGCAGCAGGGCCTCAAAGCCCGACAGCCTGCGCGTGCGCAGATCGCACTGCGCCTGGTAGAAGAGTTCGAGTTCACCGCGCTCCAGGGCCTGTGACAGCCGTGCTTCCAGTTGCAGCCGGTCCTGCTGGTCGGCCAGCAGGCCTGCCGTGAAAACCACCGCGCTGTTGCCCGGCTGGCCCTGCGCCTGTCGCATGGCGAGCTGGATGGCCTTGGCCACGTCGGAGGTCTGCGCGCCGTGCCGCGGGTATTCAGCGGCACCGATGCTCAAGGTCACCGCGAGCTGCTGGCGCTGCACTTCGAAGACAGGCTGCATCACCTGCAGCAGCTGCTCCAGCAGGCTGCGCAGGGCGGCGTCATCGCCCAGTGCGGGCACGATGGCACCGAAGGAAAGTCCGTCCATCCGGTAGAGCCGGCCGCCGGCGCCCTCGACGACGGACTTCAGCCGAGCTGCCACCTGGCACAGCAAGTCGTCACCGGCGGCATGGCCCAGGCTGCCCATGATGCGGCTGAAGCGATTGATGGCTATCCCCAAGCCGATGAAGCTCTCGTTGCCGAGCTCCCGGGCCCGCCGCTCCAGTGCGCGCCGGTTGGGCAGGCCGGTCACGCGGTCATGCAGGCCGACGTAAGCCAGCTCGGCGTTGTGGGCCTGCAGCGTGCGGTTGGCCTTGCGGGCGCGGCGATACAGGGTCACCGTCAGCAGCACGACGATGAGCAGGGCGAGGGCCAGGCCCAGGGTCAGCCGCCTTTCGCTGCTGTGGCGCTCGAGCTGGCTGGCTTGCAGCTCGTTGTCATGCTTGAGGCTCTCCAGGGCGCGCTGGTTCTGCTCGAAGCTGGAGCGGCGCTGCAGTTCCAGCACCGTGCTGACACGGTCGTTGCGCACCAGCTCGGCCTCCAGCCCCAGTGCCTTGCGCGATTGGCGCAGCGCGCCCGCCGCATCGCCCAGGGCTTCCAGCAGGCCGGCATGCCGGTTCAACTGCTCCAGCAGGCGCACCTTGCGGCCCTGCTTCTCCAGCGACGCCAGGCCCTCGTTCACCAGTTGGTCGCCGGGGGCCGTCTGGCGCAAGCCGAGTCGCGCCAGCCCGGAACTGATCGTGGCCACGGCCACAGCGTCCTCGTCACCTTCCTGTCGGGCCAACTTCAGCGCAGTCTCGGCATAGCGCTGCGCGGCCACAAAGTTGCGTGCGCTCAGGTGCAGGTCGGCCAGTTCCTGCACGACCTCCGCCTGGGTGTTGAACCAGGTCGCGCTGCCTGAAGCAGGATTCACGGCGGCAGCGCTGGCGGCCAGCGTGGGCTCGATCTGGGCGGCCAGCCGATGGGCCTGCTCCCGGGCCTGGTCGCGCGCCGGGCCGCGTCCGCCCTCCTCCTCGGCCAAGGATTCGATCAACTTGGCCGCCAGTTGCAGGGGCAGGCTGCCCGCGGACTCGGCCAGGCGAAAGGCCTGCTGCGCATCAGCACGGGCACCGTCGATGTCGTGCAGGACCAGGCGTATGGGCGCCAGCGCCATATGGGCCTGCGCCCCGCGCCGCGGGTTGGACTGGGCCTGCGCCGACCGGCTCGCCGCCGCGTAGCTGCGCAGGCCTTCCTGCAAATGCCCCGTCGCCAGGCTCAGATTGCCCGCTGTCATGAAGACCCAGTAACGCAGAGGCTCGTCCTGGGTCTTTTCCACCCAGGGCAGGGACGCGTTCACCCAGTCGTAGGCGACGCTCAGGCGGCCCGACAGTTGCAGGACGGTCGCGCGCAGTGCCAGCGCCGAAGCCATGGCCGCGGCGTTGCCTTCGCGCTCCCCCAGGTCGATGAGCTCGGCCGTCGCCGCATCGACCACCGTGAACTGGTCCATCATGCCGTGGGCATAGCCCCAGGCGGCGAGGAAGACGCGCAGGTTGTCGCCGCCCAGAGCGCGGGCCTGCGCTTCCAGCGGCCGCAGGCGCGCGACCACCTCGGGCGGCTCGCTGCCATGGCTGGCTTCGATGGCTTCGATCTGCTGGGCGAGCGTGGGGGCGGCGAGGCTTGGCCCAGCGAGCAGCGACAGCAGCAACAGCCAACCCACCAGCCAGAACTGGGTGGCTGGACGAAGGATGGGACTGAAAACTTGGAGGAAGCCGCCGCTGCGCATCAGGCTTGAAGGGCCGTGTAACGCGCAGACTTTAGAAGCTTTGCCCCCCGCCGCCCCGTGGGCTGTCAGTCAGACCGCGGCGTTTGCGCGGCCAATGTCACGCGATCAGCTGAACAGCCTTCGTGCGGCAGGCGAGCCGGCGGCCAGATCACGCTCCGCCAAAGCTTCGTAGAGTTTCTTCAGCTCAACGTCGATGGACGCGAAGGCATGCAGGCCCAGCACCTGGCCACGGTCGTCGCAAACCTCGGCCTCCAGATCGCGGGCCAGTGCGCGGGCCGACTCCTGCCAGAGCGCGAACGGCTCCTGATCGGCCGACGTCTGCGGCACGTCCAGCGCCAGCGTCAGCTCGCGCAGCGACAGGGCTTCGGGGTCTTCAGCCAGCGCAGCCTGGGCATCGAACTGCAGCGTCAGCACCGGCGGCGCGCCCTCTTCTGCCGACGGCATGACGAGGCGGCCCGGCAGCGCACCGGCGACGAAGCCGTGGCGACCCGCGGCCTGCTGCACAAAGCCTGGCGTCCAGGCCGCGGCCTTGGCACGCAGCAGCAGGGCAAGCTGGGCGTCATGGCTGGCCGCGAACTGATCCAGCTCGCGGGCGCGGGCGACGACGTCCAGCATGTCGGGGAACTGCACGAAGCCGCCAACGCCGTCGGCAAAGGCCTGGATCTTCTGCACGAACTCCGAGTACTCGATCTCGTTGAGGGCGCCGCTGCGGTTGGCCATCTTCAGCCCGGCCTGGAATTCGCTGTAGCGCTGGCCGGGCGCGGGCAGTTCCCAGTCGCCGGTTGCGGCATTCAGACCTTCGATTTGCAGCGGCTTGGTGCCGGCGCGGCGGCTGCCGGGCTGGTGCTGCAGGGCCATTTCGCCAGAGATGGGAGCCTCGACGGTGATGGTCGCGATGGCGTCAATCAGCGCGTCGATCCGCGCCGACGGCCGGCGCAGCGGGCGGGCCACAGCGGGCAGCGTCGCTTCCAGCGCCTCGGCCTCGGCAGTCGCCTCCGCCGTCACGGGCGGCGCGTCGAAATGCGGCTCCTCCAACGACGGCACGGCGCGCTTCGGCCCCGCCTTGCGGGCGGCCCAGGCGCCCTGGGCCACGACACCGATCAGCACCACGCCGCCCGTGATGGCCAGAAGTTCGGTCAACGAAACGTTCATGCCGCCTCCGCCATCGCCAGGGCTTTGTCCATGTCGACGGCCACGATGCGCGACACACCCTGCTCCTGCATGGTCACGCCAATCAGTTGTTCAGCCATTTCCATCGCAATCTTGTTGTGCGAGATGAAGAGGAATTGCGTGCCCGCACTCATCTTGGTGACGAGGCGCGCATAACGCTCGGTGTTGGCGTCGTCCAGCGGTGCGTCCACTTCGTCCAGCAGGCAGAAGGGCGCCGGGTTGAGCTGGAAGATCGCGAACACCAGCGCGATGGCCGTCAGCGCCTTTTCGCCGCCCGACAGCAGGTGGATGGTGCTGTTCTTCTTGCCCGGCGGCTGGGCCAGGACCTGCACGCCGGCGTCCAGGATCTCGTCGCCCGTCATCACGAGGCGCGCCTCGCCGCCACCGAACAGCTCGGGGAACATGCGGCCGAAGTGGTCGTTGACCTGGTTGAAGGTCGAGCCCAGCAGGTCGCGCGTCTCCAGGTCGATCTTGTGGATCGCGTCTTCCAGCGTCTTGATGGCCGAGTTCAGGTCGGCGCACTGCGAGTCGAGGAAGGTCTTGCGCTCGCGGGCCGTGGTCAGCTCGTCGAGTGCGGCGAGGTTGACGGCGCCCAGGGCCGCGATCTCGCGGTTGATGCGATCGATCTCGCCCTGCAGGCCGTAGAGCTTGACGACGCCGTCTTCGATGGACTTGGCCAGCACTTCCAGGTCGACGGCCGCCGCTTCGAGTTGCTCGCGGTACTGCGCACCGCCGAGCTGGGCGGCCTGCTCCTCGAGCTGCAGCTTGGTGATGGCCTCGCGCAGCGGGTCCAGGCTGCGCTCGAAACCCATGCGCTGCTCGTCGGCCTTGCGCAGGCGCAAGCTCAGATCGTCGTAGTTGGTGCGCACGGCGGCCAAGGCCTGCTCGCGTTCGACCTTGACGGCCAGCGCGTCCTGCAGCCCGGCTTGCGCCGCGGCGTCGTTCAGCGTGTCCAACTCGCCTTGCAGGCTGGCGGCCGAGGTTGCGACGGTGGCGATCTGCGCCTCTGCAGTTTCGATGCCACGCTGCAGCTCGCCGCGGCGGGCAGCCAGCGTCTGGGTTGCGAAGCGCGCTTCCTGAGAGCGGCGCTCCAGCGCGCGCAATTGCTCGCGCGCATCAGCCAGCTTGCGCTCGGCGGCGATGGTGCCGTCTTCGAGCTCCGCGTGGCGCTGCTGCGCGTCGCCGAGCTGGATGTCCAGTTCCTCGAAGCGGGCCTCGCCGACGGCGCGGCGCTCCTGCAGGCCTTCCTGCTGGGCGGCGATCTCGGCCAACTCGGCATCCAGCACGCTGCGGCGCTGCTGGCTGGCTTCGGCCTGTTGGGAGAGGCGCAGCAGCTCGACGTGGATCTGGTGGGCGCGGGTCTGCGCCTCACTGGCCTCGCGGCGCAGCGTCGTCAACCGTCCATTGGCGTCGTTGAACTGGTGCTCGATGCGGCTCAGCGACAGGCGAGCCTCGTCGGCGATCAGGTTCTGGGCGCGCTGGGCCGTCGTCAGCTGCTCGATCTCCTGGGCGCGTGCCAGCAGGCCGGCCTGCTCGGAGTCGGGCGCGTAGAAGGTGACCGAAAACTGGCCAACGGCGTGGCCGGCCGGCGTCAGGATCAGCTCGCCGTGCGTCAGCTTGCCGCGCGCGGCCAGCGCGTCATCGAGCGTCGGCGCGGTGTAGACGCCTTCCAGCCAGTCATTCAGCAGCGCGGACAGGCCCGCGTCGTTCAGGCGCAGCAACTCGCTGAGCTTGGGCAGCGTCTCGTGCGTGTTGGCGATGGAGCCGCTCGGCGTCGAATAAAAAGCCAGGCGAGCTGGCGGCGAGTCGGCCTCGAAGGCACGCACCGTGTCCAGCCGGCCGACGCTCAAGGCGCCCATGCGCTCGCGCAGCGCGGCTTCCAGCGCGTTCTCCCAACCCTGGGCGATGTGCAGCTTGGTCCACAGGCCTTGCAAGCCATCAAGGCCATGCTTGGCCAGCCAGGGCTTGAGCTTGCCCTCGGTCTGCACCTTCTCCTGCAGGGCCTTTAGCGCTTCGAGCCGAGCGGTCAGGTCGGACTGCCGGGCGAGCTGGGCGTTGGTGTCCTGCTGGGCGTTGCGGCGCTGCTCTTCGAGTTGCGGCACCTGCTCGGCCAGCTCCTGCAGGCGAGCGTCGGACAGATCGCGCGCCTCGTCGGCTGCAGCACTGCGTTCGCGCAGGGCTTCCAGGGCTTCGTGATCGGGAGCACCCAGTGCGCGCGACTCGGCCGTCAGCTTGTCCTCGCGCTGGCGCAGCGCCCTCGCCTGCTCGTCCACGCTGCGGCTCTCGGCCGCCAGCACCTGGATCTGCTGCTGCACCTGGGCGACCAGGGCACGCTGCTCGTTGGCTCGGGCCTGGGCGGCACGCACGGCGTCCTCGCTCTGCGGCAGCTGGGCCTGCTGCTCCTCGGCCTGGGCGGCCAGGATCTCGCTCTGTTCGTCGGCGCCGGCAATCTGCTCGGCAATGCCTTCCAGCTCGGCCTTGGCCTGTTCGACGCGCTCGCGCCACTGGCCGTCCTGCGTGTGCAACTCGGTCAGGCGGGCTTGCGCGCGGTTGCGGCTCTCGACGACAAAGCGGATGCGCTCTTCCAGCCGGCTCACTTCGAGCTGGGCCTCGGCGTAGCGGCCTTGTGACGCGTGCAACTCGTCGCCCGCCGCGTAGTGGGCCTGGCGAACTTCTTCCAGCGTGGCCTCGACGGCGCGCAGCTCGGCAGTGCGCGACTCCAGCGCATTCAGCGCCTCGGCGTGTGCCGCCTTGACGCGCGTCGCCTCGTTGCCGGCGTCGCGCAGCTTCAGGAACCACAGTTGATGCAGCTTCAGCGTGCCGCTGTCCTGCAGGCTGCGATAGCTCGCCGCGACCTCGGCCTGGCGTTCCAGCTTCTCCAGATTCGCGTTCAGCTCGCGCAGGATGTCGTCGACGCGGGTCAGGTTCTCGCGGGTGTCCTTGAGCCGGTTCTCGGTCTCGCGGCGGCGTTCCTTGTACTTGGACACGCCGGCCGCTTCTTCCAGGAACAGGCGCAGCTCTTCCGGCTTGCTCTCGATGATGCGCGAGATGGTGCCCTGGCCGATGATGGCGTAGGCGCGCGGCCCCAGGCCCGTGCCCAGGAAGACGTCCTGCACGTCGCGGCGGCGCACCGGCTGGTTGTTGATGAAGTAGCTGCTGGTGCCGTCACGCGTCAGCACGCGCTTGACGGCGATCTCGGTGAACTGGTTCCACGGGCCGCCGGCGCGGGCGGATTGGTTGTCGAACACCAGCTCCACGCTGGAGCGCCCCGCGGGCTTGCGGTTGCCCGAGCCGTTGAAGATGACGTCCTGCATGGACTCGCCACGCAACTCACTCGCCTTGCTCTCTCCGAGCACCCAGCGCACCGCGTCCATGATGTTGGACTTGCCGCAGCCATTGGGCCCGACGACGCCGACAAGTTGCCCGGGCAACTGGAAGGTCGTGGGTTCAGCAAAGGATTTGAAGCCGGCCAGCTTGATCGAGTTCAGCCGCATGAAGCTTGCGCGTAAGCCCTTGATTTGGCTAAAGAAAAGCGCCTTTCAGGGGCGCTTCAACGGGGTCGGATGATAGCATTCGCACCCTCTCTGATTGACCCTGCATCATGGCTACCAAGAAGTCCGCCTCCGCCCCCGCCGCCAAGAAGAAACCCAAGATGCGCGAGGTGCCCAAGAACCCGCCCACCAAGCCCAGCAAGGACATCCTGGTCTTTCCGAATCCGAACCCGGAACGCGACTACGTCATCCAGTTCCAGGTGCCCGAGTTCACCTGCCATTGCCCGCTGACCGGCCAGCCCGATTTCGCCCACTTCACGATCGACATGATTGCGGACGAACTCTGCGTGGAGCTCAAGAGCCTGAAGATGTACTTCTGGAGCTACCGCAACGAGGGCGCCTTCCACGAGAAGGTCACCAACACCATCCTCGACGACATCATCAAGGTCACCGACCCGCGTTTCATCCGCATCACGGCCAAGTGGTATGTGCGCGGCGGCATCTACACCAACGTGGTGGCCGAGCACCGCAAGCCCGGCTGGACGCCCGCGCAGCGCGTGGACCTGCCGGCCCATGGGTTTGAGTCGGGGATGCTGGGCTGATCAGCGTTTCATGATGGGGTTGCGCCGCCACGCGTCCTGGTTGTCATCGACGATGCGGCCGGCGTTCAAGGTGGACAGATAGCGCTTGAGCATGGCATCGAACTCCTGCAGCCGCCCCAGGCAGGCGCTTCGGCGTGACCAGCCCACATAGTTCAGCGCCTCAGCCGCATAGGGCTTGAGCGCAACGTACTTGCCCTCGTTGCCGCTGGTGATCAGATGGGACAGTGCCGGGTAATGTGGCGAAATGAAGTAGTCGATGCGGCCGGCGTCGAGCTTCAGGAAGTTCTCCTTGATGCCCGGCCCTGCCTCGACATTGAGATTGGCCTCGATGTACTCGTCCAGCCCGTCACCGAACCGCGTGCCATGCGTGACGCCGCCGCGCAACCCGCGCAGGTCTTCGCGTTTGGTGAACTTCAGGTTTTGCCCGGCTCGCACAAACACCGACGAAGGGTTGGTGAAGATGGGCGTGTCGGCGAAGGCCAGGTATTGCTCGCGCTCGGCATTGCGCTTGAGTTCGGTGACGATATCCACCTCGCCGACGCGCGCGTTCTGCAGCACGCGCACGAACGGCCCGACATAGCGCAGTTCATAGGGCAGCTTGATCGCTTGCAGCACGGCCAGCACCACATCGACGCTGGCGCCCCGCAGCGTCTGGCCGTCATACCAGGCATAGGGCGGGTACTCGGGATCGGCCGTCACGACGACCTTCTGGCAGGCTGCCTGGCCCAGGGCTGCGCCATTTGCGGCAAGCAGCGCGCAGACCAGCCAACAGCGTTTCGTCACATGCCTCCCCAGGCTGCAGATCACGGGCCGCGCCCTATCATGCCTGCATGAGTTTTCCCGTCAATCCGCGGCTCGACCGGCTGCACCCCTATCCTTTCGAGCGCCTGCGCGAGCTGACCGCCGGCATCACGCCCAATCCCGACCTCGCGCCCATCTCGCTGGGCATCGGCGAACCGCGCCATGCCGCACCGGCCCTGATCGCGGAGGCCATCAGCAACTCGATGAAGAGCCTGGCGGGCTACCCGGCCACTGCCGGCACGCCGGCCCTGCGCGAGGCCATCGTTGGCTGGATCGCGCGTCGCTACGGTTTGACGCTGGACCCGGCCACGCAGGTTCTGCCCGTCAATGGCTCCCGCGAGGCGCTGTTTGCCATCGCCCAGACCGTCGTCGACTCGAGCCGACCCGGCGCCACCGTCGTCTGCCCCAATCCCTTCTATCAAATCTACGAAGGGGCCGCGTTGCTGGCCGGTGCCGAGGTGGCCTACGCCAATTCCGATCCGACGCGCAACTTCGCCGTCGACTGGCGCCAGATCGATGACGCGACCTGGGCGCGCACCCAGCTGCTCTATGTCTGCTCGCCGGGCAACCCGAGCGGCGCGGTGATGCCGCTGTCGGAATGGCAGGCCCTGTTCGAATTGAGCGATCGCCACGGCTTCGTCATCGCGTCGGACGAGTGCTATTCGGAGATCTATTTCCGTGACGAGGCGCCCCTGGGAGGCCTTGAGGCCGCTGCCAGGCTGGGCCGCCCCGACTTCCGCAACCTGATCGCCTTCACGTCCCTGTCCAAGCGCTCCAACGTACCGGGCCTGCGCTCGGGTTTCGTGGCCGGCGACGCGGCCCTGCTGAAGAAGTTCCTGCTCTACCGCACCTATCACGGCAGCGCCATGAGCCCCATCGTGCAGGCGGCCAGCATCGCGGCCTGGGGCGACGAGGCCCATGTGGTCGAAAACCGGGCTCGCTACCGCTACAAGTTCGCCGAAGTCACGCCCCTGCTGGCTGACGTTCTGGACGTGGCCCTGCCCGATGCCGGCTTCTACCTCTGGGCGGCTGTTCCAGGCGGTAACGACGTGCGCTTCGCCCAGGAGCTGCTCGCTCAATACAATCTCGCCGTCCTGCCGGGCAGCCTGCTGGCGCGCGAAGCCAATGGCAGCAACCCTGGCGCCGGGCGTATCCGCCTGGCTCTCGTGGCCGACGAGGCCGAATGCCTCGAAGCCGCCCGCCGCATCGTCTCCTTCACGAAATCTCTCCCATGAACACCGCTGAACTGCAAAGCCTGATCGACCTCGCCTGGGACAACCGCGCGGCGCTGGACCCCACCAACGCGCCCGAGTTGCGCCAGGCCGTCGAGCACGTCATCGCCGAGCTGGATGCAGGCCGCCTGCGCGTGGCCACCCGCGAGAGCGTTGGCCAGTGGACGGTGCACCAGTGGGTCAAGAAGGCGGTCCTGCTGTCCTTCCGGCTGAACGACAACCGCATCATGGGCGACAAGGAGTTGACCTTCTTCGACAAGGTGCCCACCAAGTACGCGGGCTGGAGCGACGAGCAGCTGCGCGCCAGCGGCGTGCGCATCGTGCCGCCGGCCGTCGCGCGCCGCGGCAGTTTCCAGGCGAAGAACGTCGTGCTGATGCCCAGCTACGTGAACATCGGCGCCTACGTGGATGAAGGCGCCATGGTCGATACCTGGGCCACCGTCGGCTCCTGCGCGCAGATCGGCAAGAACGTGCACCTGAGCGGCGGCGTCGGCATCGGCGGCGTGCTGGAGCCGCTGCAGGCCAACCCGACCATCATCGAGGACAACTGCTTCATCGGCGCCCGCTCCGAGGTCGTCGAAGGCGTCATCGTCGAGGAGAACTCGGTGATCTCGATGGGCGTCTACATCGGCCAGAGCACGCCGATCTACGACCGCGCGACCGACACCGTCAGCTACGGCCGCATCCCGGCCGGCTCCGTCGTCATCTCGGGCAGCCTGCCCAAGGATGGCGGCCGCTACTCGCTGTACGCGGCCATCATCGTCAAGCGGGTCGACGCGCAAACGCGCTCCAAGACCAGCATCAACGAACTGCTGCGGGCCTGATCATGAGCAGCCCCGGCGCCGGCAACATGGAACGCATCCTGCGGCTGATGGCCGACAAGGGTGCTTCGGACTGCTATCTGTCAGCCAACATGCCGGTGCTGATCCGGATCAATGGCCAGACCGTGCAGCTGTCAGACCAGCTGCTGACGCCGCCCCAGCCGCGCCAGCTCATCGCCGAGGTCATCGACCCGGCATCGCTGGCCGAACTGGACAACACCGGCGAGCTGAACATGGCGGTGTCGGTGCGTGGCGTGGGGAGCTTCCGGTTGTCGGGCTTTCGCCAGCGCGGCTCGATCGCGGGCGTGTTCCGCCACATCCCGCACGACATCCCGACGCTGGAGAGCCTGCAGCTACCGGGCGTGCTGGGCACGATGATCAAGGAAAAGCGCGGCCTCATCCTGATGGTGGGCGCCACCGGCACCGGCAAGAGCACCACGCTGGCCTCCATGCTGGAGATGCGCAACCAGACGATGACCGGGCACATCCTCACCATCGAGGATCCGATCGAATACCTGTTCAGCAACAAGCGCTCGGTCGTCAACCAGCGCGAGATCGGCCGCGACACGGCGTCGCTGCAGATCGCGCTGAAGAACGCACTGCGTCAGGCGCCCGACTGCATCCTGATCGGTGAAATCCGCGACCGCGACACCATGACGGCGGCCATCAGCTATGCACTGTCCGGCCACCTGGTGCTGGCCACGCTGCACGGCAACAACACCTACCACGCGCTGAACCGCATCCTGTCCTTCTATACGCCCGAGTCCCGCCCGGCGTTGCTGAACGACCTGGCGGCAGGCCTCAAGGCCATCGTGTCGCAGCGCCTCGTGCGCGCCACGACGGGCGGGCGCGTGCCCGTCGTCGAGATCCTTTTCAACACCAAGCTGACGTCCGAGCTCATCGAGCAGGGCGATTTCGCCGGCGTGAAGGAGGCGATGGAAAAGTCCATCGCCGAGGGTTCGCAGACCTACGAAGAGCATTTCGCCAAGCTCATCACCGAAGGCACCATCACCCGAGAGGAAGGCCTGGCGTTCGCTGACTCGCCGACCAACCTGCTCTGGCGGCTGCAGAACGAAGCGCCGGGCCAACGCCTGGTCACGGCGCCGCGCAAAGAAGAAAAGGCCGGCGACGACGCCAGCTTTACAGAAATCACATTGGACGTCCGCGGCTCTTGAAACTGATCACCTGTATCGAAACCCAAGCCGCCCGCCTTGACCAGGCGGGCGTGTTTTTTGGCCATGGCACCTCGACCGCCTTTGACGAGGCCGCGTGGCTGGCGCTGTGGCGCCTGGGACTGCCGCTGGACGCACTGGACGAACACGCCGGGCGTGAGCTGAATGAGGCCGAACTGGCCAACATCACCGAACTCGTCGACCAACGCATTGCAACGCGCAAGCCCGCTGCCTATCTGACCGGCGAGGCCTGGCTGCAAGGCGTGCCCTTCACCATCGACGAGCGCGCCATCGTGCCGCGCAGCTTCATCGCCGAGCTGATTGCGGATGCCAGCATCGACCCCTGGTTGCACCCCGACAGCCGCCGCGTGCTGGACCTGTGCACCGGCAATGGCAGCCTGGCCGTGCTGGCCGCGATGGCCTGGCCGGAAGTGGAGGTCGACGCGCTGGACATCGACGTCGATGCGCTTGCCGTGGCGAAGCTGAACGTCGAGCGCCACAACCTCGCACTGCGTGTGCGCCTGCTGCAGGGTGACGGCCTTGCCGGCGCCGAAGGCACCTATGACCTCATCCTCTGCAACCCGCCCTACGTGAACAGCACCAGCATGGCCGCCCTGCCCGCCGAATACCGCGCCGAGCCCGAACTGGCGCTGGCCGGCGGCAGCGACGGCATGGATTTCATCCGCGAGCTGCTGCGCGCTGCGCCCGCGGCGTTGAACGACGACGGCGTGCTGGTACTCGAGATCGGCAACGAACGCGAGAATTTTGAGGCGGCCTTCCCGGCCCTGGAAGTCGTCTGGCTGGAAACCTCCGCGGGCGACGACCAGGTCCTCCTGGTCACGAAGGAGGCTCTCGCATGACAGCCCCCACGTTCGTTTCACTCACTGCCCCCCGAGGGGGCTTCGCCGCCTTTGGGGCGGCCCGGCAGGCGGCGACATGATCACACTTCGCGACATCACGCTGCGCCGCGGCGTCAAGGTGGTGCTGGACAACGCCTCCGCCACGCTGCAGCCCGGCGAAAAGATCGGCCTGGTCGGCCGCAACGGCGCGGGCAAATCCAGCCTGTTTGCGCTGCTGACGCACCGCCTGGGCAACGACAAGGGCGAGGTCGAGGTGCCCAAGCACTGGCGCCGTTCCGAGGTCGCCCAGAACATGCCCGAGACCGAGGACGGCGCGACCGACTACGTGCTCGAAGGCGACCTGCCGCTGGTTGCTGCCCGCGCCGCGCTCGAAGCCGCCGAGGCCGCCAACGACGGCCACGCCATGGCCGATGCGCATGCGCTGCTGGCCGACGTCGGCGCCTTCGACGCCCGTTCGCGCGCCCAGGCGCTGCTGATGGGCCTTGGCTTCAAGACCGAGCAGCTCGACGCTCCCGTCAACAGCTTCTCCGGCGGCTGGCGCATGCGCCTGCAGCTGGCCCGCGCGCTGATGTGCCCGGCCGAGCTGATGCTGCTGGACGAGCCGACCAACCACCTGGACCTGGACGCCCTGGTCTGGCTGGAAGCCTGGCTGCAGCGCTACGACGGCACGCTGATCATCATCAGCCATGACCGCGAATTCCTCGACGCCATCACCAAGGTCACCCTGCATCTGGACGAAGGCAAGCTCGTGCGCTACGGCGGCAACTACACCAGCTTCGAGACGCAGCGCGCCGAGCGCATGGTGCTGCAGCAGGCCGCCTTCTCCAAGCAGCAGGACCGCGTGGCCCACTTGCAGAAATTCATCGACCGCTTCAAGGCCAAGGCCAGCAAGGCCAAGCAGGCGCAGAGCCGCGTGAAGGCGCTGGAGCGCATGGAGCGGCTGGCGCCGGTGTTGGCATCCGCCGACTTCAATTTCGAGTTCCGCGAGCCGCTGAATCTGCCCAACCCGATGCTGATGTTCGACGAGATGTCGGCCGGCTATGGCACGACCACGATCGTGCGCGACATCGACCGCTCGGTGCTGGCCGGACAGCGCATCGGCATCCTCGGCGCCAACGGCCAGGGCAAGTCGACGCTGGTGAAGACCATCGCCGGTACCCAGCCAGCGCTGGCGGGCAGGCTAACGCAGGGCAAGGGCCTGTCCATCGGCTACTTCGCCCAGCAGGAACTGGACGTGCTGCGCCTGGACGAAGGCCCGCTGGAGCACATGGTGCGGCTGGCTCGCGAGGTCGGCCCAGCCGGCCGCGAGCAGGAACTGCGCGACTTCCTCGGCCAGTTCCGCTTCACTGGCGACATGGTCAACCAGGCCGTCGGCAGCCTGTCTGGCGGCGAGAAGGCGCGGCTGGTGCTGGCCATGCTGGTGTGGCAACGCCCCAACCTGCTGCTGCTGGACGAACCCACCAACCACCTGGACCTGAACACCCGCGAGGCGCTGTCGATGGCGCTCAACGAGTTCGAGGGCACCGTCATGCTGGTCAGCCACGACCGCGCGCTGCTGCGCGAGGTCTGCGACGAGTTCTGGCTGGTGGCCGACGGCGTCGTCAAGCCTTTCGACGGTGACCTGGACGATTACCAGAAATGGCTGCTCGACCAGAGCAAGGAAGCCGCCCGTGCGGCCAAGAAGCAGTCGGCGGCAGCGCCGGCGCCAGTGGTCAAGGCTTCAGCTGCGCCTGCGCCTGCCGCGCGCGAGGACCGCAAGGTTTCGGGTCAGGCGCGCGCCAAGCTGGCCGACCAGACGCGGCCGCTGCGCAAGGAGATGGAGCAGATCGACAAGCGCATGCATGCTCTCGCCACTGAGCGCGCCGGCATCGAAGCCCAGCTCGCCGAAGGCGCTGCCGCCTCGGCCATTGCCGAGATGGGCAAGCGCCTGAAGGCGATCAGCGACCAGCTCGAAGCCGACGAGGCGCGTTGGCTGGAGCTGGGTGAGCAGATCGAGGCGCTGAACGCCTAGATCGCGAGCACCGCTGCCAGGGCAATCGCGCCTGGCAGCGCCTGCACGAAAAGGATCTTCTTCGAGGCCGTGGCCGCGCCGAACACGCCGGCCACGACGACGCAACCCAGGAAGAACACCAGCCAGGGCTTGCCCGCGCCTGCGGCGCCCTGCATCAGGCCCCAGGCCAGGCCTGCGGCGAGAAAGCCGTTGTAGAGCCCCTGGTTGGCCGCCAGTGCCTTGGTCTGCTCGGCGAAGTCCGCCTTCAGCCCGAAGGCCTTGCGGCCCAGCGGCTTGGTCCAGAAGAACATTTCCAGCACCAGGAAATACAGGTGCAGCAGCGCCACCAGCGCCGACAGCACGATTGCGACCATCTGCATCGTTTCTCCTCGTCTTTTGTGATTGGGGGTGGCGCATCGTCTCAGATCGCCCTAGCGTCCGGTGTCGCATGAAAGACCATTTAACTTGTACGCAATTGAATTGCGAACTACATTAATGGCCATGGCACGCAGCAAGACCCCACCCCCCAACGCCGATCCCCGCGGCGAATGGCTGCAGCTGGACCGCCAGCTCTGCTTCGCGCTGTACAGCAGCTCGCTGGCCATGACCCGCATCTACAAGCCCCTGCTGGCGCCGCTGGGCCTGACCTATCCGCAATACCTCGTCATGCTGGTGTTGTGGGAGGTCGAAGGCCCCAGCGTCTCACAACTCGGCCAGCGCCTGTCGCTGGACTCGGGCACGCTGACGCCGCTGCTCAAGCGCCTGGAAGCCCTGGGCCACATCGAGCGCCGCCGCGCCAGCGACGATGAGCGCCGTGTCGACATCTTCCTGACGCCGCAGGGCCGCAAGCTGCGCGAGCAGGCACTGGACATCCCCGGCCACCTCGCCTGCGCCAGCGCCTGCGAACTGGACGAGGTCATCGCGCTGACGCAGCGGCTCACGCAATTGCGCCAGCAACTCAACCGGGCCGCCGACACGGCTGCCTGATTTCTTCCCCCACCACCCCAAAGGAGCCACCATGGCCATCGAAAAAGCCCTCTACACCGCCACCGCCACTGCCACCGGTGGCCGCGCCGGCACCGCCAAGTCGTCCGACGGCGCCATCGACGTGACGCTGTCCACGCCCAAGGAACTCGGCGGCGCCGGCGGCCCGGGCACCAACCCCGAGCAGCTGTTCGCGGCCGGCTATTCCGCCTGCTTCATTGGCGCCATGAAAGCCGTCGCCGGCAAGCAGAAGATCAGCCTGCCTGCCGAGGTCTCGATCACCAGCGACGTCGCCATCGGCCCGCACGCCAACAAGCCCGGGGCCTTCGGCATCCAGGTCGACATGAAGATCTCCGTGCCCGGCATGGACCGCGCCGCCCTGGAGGCTCTGGTCGCCACCGCCCACGAGGTCTGCCCCTACTCGAACGCCACGCGCGGCAACGTCGACGTCTCGCTGACTGTCGTCTAACCGTCGTCTAAATGGGCGTCACGCCGGCGTCACGCGCGCCGGTCAGCATCGCGGGTTTTCCAATCACACCCGGAGACCCGCGATGCGCCTCTTCCTGACCACCGCCATCGCCAGCGCCCTGCTGGCCCTCGCCGCTCCATCCCGCGCGGCCGAACCGGTGCTGATCGGCATGGGCAACCTCAGCGGCTCGCTGAGCGACCTTTCCGGCCTGAACTACTCCCTCGAAAGCGGCCTCGCGGCCAACCTGCTCGGCGGCATGGGCTCGGGCCTGGCCTGGGCCGGCGGCAACACCTTCCTGGCGCTGCCGGACCGCGGTCCGAACGCCAATGACTGGGGCGCGCCGCAGCTCGACAACACGACGTCCTTCATCGCCCGCTTCCAGACGGTGCAGCTCAGCCTCACCGCCAACGCGGCCGGCTCCGCCCTGCCCTACGCGCTGACGCCGACGCTGCAGGCCACCACGCTGCTGTCCAGTTCCACAGCGTTGAACTACGGCCCCAAGGCCGCGACACTGAGCGGCATCGTGGACAGCAGCACAGTCCTCGCCGGCAGCAAGAACTACTTCTCGGGCCGCTCCGACAACTTTGCCGCCGGCCTGTCGACCAACCCGGCCAACGCGCGCCTGGACCCCGAAGGCATCCGCGTCTCCAACGACGGCAAGAGCGTCTTCATCTCCGACGAGTACGGCCCCTACGTCTACCAGTTCGACCGCGCGACGGGCGAGCGCATCCGCACCTTCAGCCTGCCGAGCAGCTTCGCCGTTGGCAACGTCAGCTCTTCCGGCGCCGCCGAGATCTCTGGCAACACGGCAGGCCGCGTCGCCAACAAGGGCATGGAGGGCCTGGCCATCTCGCCCGACGGAAAGACGCTGTTCGGCTTCGTGCAGAGCCCGCTGGCCCAGGACGGCGGCGACGGCGGCCGCTACAACCGCATCGTCAAGATCGACGTCGCCACGGGAGCCACCAGCCAGTTCGCTTTCGACAACCAGATCAACGGCAAGGCCTACAACAGCAGCGAGTTGCTGGCACTGAACGACCACGAACTCATCGTGCTGGAGCGCGACGGCAAGGGCATGGGCGACGGCTCCAAGGCGGCGGTGAAACAGCTCGTCAAGATCGACCTGACCGGTGCCGCCGAGGTCAGTGGCATCGCTGACCTGCGCACCCAACCCGGCACGGCAATAGTCGGCACGCGATTCCTCGACATCAAGGCCGCTCTCAATGCCGCCGGCATTTCCGACGCGCTGATACCGGCCAAGCTCGAAGGCATTGCCTTCGGCGAGGACGTCGTCGTCAACGGCAAAACGATGCACACGCTGTATCTCGCCAACGACAACGACTTCCTGGCCACGGCAATTCCGAACGGCGGCAGCGCGCCGGCGGCCTACGGCAACCAGTTCTACGTCTTCGCTTTCGAGGGCAATCTGACCAACCAAGCCATCGCGGCCGTGCCGGAACCCAGCCAATATGCCCTGCTGCTGGCCGGCCTGAGCCTGGTCGGTTTCGTGGCCCGGCGCCGCAGCCGCTGAGGCTCAGTCGCCCAGCAGGCGCAGGATCAGTTCGATCCTGGCCTTGACCGGGCTCAGCGCGCCGGCGCTGGGCAGCAGCCCGGGCAAGTCCATGACCGGGCCGGCGTCGCAGCGCGTGCTGCGCCAGACCTTGACGCCACCGGCCCGGGCTTCGTGCAGCGCGGCAGCCAGCGTGGTGCTGAGCGTGCCGTTGCCCGTGCCAGCGGCGACCAGCCCGTCGATGCCTGCCGCGCAGAGCGCCCGCACGACAACGCCATCCGCACCGGCATGGTTCATGACGATCTCGACCCTCGGCCAGCGTGCGGCCGGCCGGGCGATGCGCGCCAGCCCCAGGCCATCGCCCACGGGCCAGCGGCCAAGCTGGCGCACGACGCCCTCCTCCACCCGCGCCACCAGCGCCCCGTCGACCGACTCGAAGGCGTCAACGCGATAGCTGTGTGTCTTGCGCACCTGGGTCGCATCGTGCACACGGCCTGCGAATGCGACGACGACGCCCGCCGCATCGGGCGTCGCTGCCACCTGCACCGCATCGAAAAGGTTTTGCGGCCCGTCGGGCGCCAGCGCCGTCGCCGGCCGCATCGCGGCCGTCAGAACGACGGGCTTGACAGGTGCCAGCACGCGCTGCAGGAAGTAGGCGGTCTCCTCGAGCGTGTCCGTGCCATGGGTGATGACGATGCCAGCGACTTCAGGCCGGTCGAGGTGCTGCTGTACGGCGACTGCGAGCCGCTGCCAGGTCGCGAAATCCATGTCCTTGCTGTCGAGCTGGGCAACCTGCTGCGCCTCGAGCTTCTGGCCCGACAGCGCGGGCACTGCCGCCAGCAAATCCTCAACGCTCAATTGCGCCGCCGTGTAGCCCACACCGTCGCTGGCGGTTTTGGCAGTGCCGGCAATCGTGCCGCCGGTGCCCAGAATGACGATCAGACGGTCAAAGGTTTGCAATTTCTTGGATTCCTGGATGAAAATACAGGTGCTGGACAAATTTCCAGCCCTGACGAAAAGGCCGCCCCGTGCAAGACCGACCCAAGCTTACCGCCCGACAGCAGCAGATCTTCGACCTGGTCCGCAACGCGATCGAAAGCACCGGCTCGCCACCCACCCGCGCCGAGATTGCCGCCGAGTTGGGTTTCAAATCCGCCAACGCGGCCGAGGAGCATCTGCAGGCCCTGGCTCGCAAGGGCATGCTGGAACTCGTCGGCGGCACCTCGCGCGGCATTCGCCTCAAGTCCGATGCGCTGAGCGCCGTCAACCGCGCCCGCCAATTCAACCTTCCGATTCCCCACTTCGCCCAGTTGACGCTGCCCCTGATCGGTCGAGTGGCTGCGGGCGCGCCCATCCTGGCGCAGGAGCATGTCGAGCAGACCTATACGGTCGAGCCCGGCCTGTTCGCTAGGAAGCCCGACTACCTGCTCAAGGTCAAGGGCATGAGCATGAAAGACATCGGCATCCTCGACGGCGACCTGCTGGCCGTGCAGTCGGCCAAGGAGGCGCGCAATGGCCAGATCGTCGTGGCTCGGGTCGGCGACGAGGTCACGGTCAAGCGCTTCAAGCGTGGGCCTGATGGCATCCAGTTGCTGCCCGAGAACGCCGATTTCGAGCCCATCCGCGTCGATGAGCACAGCGAGAGCTTCAGCATCGAGGGCCTGGCTGTTGGGCTGATTCGCGGACAGGGGTTCAATTGACCCCGGCGCACTCGAGATGAAAAAAGGCCCGTGTCACCGACACGGGCCTTCTCAATTGGATGGTGGAGCCGGGGGGAATTGAACCCCCGTCCGCAAGCCATCACCGGGCAGATCTACATGTTTAGCCGGCTGATTTGAATCTCACGGTCAACTCGCGCAGTGGCACGCTAGCTTTCCCGCCAGTCACTTGATCTCACGCCCCACCGAGTGACCCGGTGCGACGCCAGCCGATGTGAGTGACTTCTCAGCCTTGCCCCTTGCGGAACTCAGCCCGGCCCATCGGCCTGCCGTTGAGAAGCTCATCCGCAATTAAGCGGCGAGTGCGAACGTAGAGTCGTTTGCAGTTACTTTGTTTCCAGTGGTTTTACGAGCGGACTGGTGCTCGACATGCCCTACTCCGGATCCGCACCCACGTCGAAACCAAGTCGGCCCCAGAGACCTCGCATCTTAGGCCAGACCGAGCGCTTTCAAGAGCTCACCCGGCGCGGACAGCTCCAGGTCGGCGCCCCAATGACGAAATTCACCGCTATGGCCGAGATAGCCCCACGCTGCAGCGGCCGTTGCCATGCCGGCAGCGCGACCGGCCAGGATGTCGCGTTCGTCATCCCCGACGTAGAGACAGGACCGGGGTGGCATGCCCAGGCGGCGTGCGGCTTCCAGCAGCGGGGCGGGGTGCGGTTTGGTGTGCCCTGTCGTGTCGCCGCCCACGATGGCGCCGGCCGCCAGACCCAGCGCCTTGGCCAACGGCAAGGCGAAGCGCTCGGCCTTGTTGGTGACGATGCCCCATGCCAGGCCCGCATCCGCGAGCCCGAGAAGTTCCGCCTCGATGCCGACAAAGGCGCGCGTGCTGTCATACATCAGCGCTTCGTAACGATCCAGGAATTCACGCTTGAGTTCCTCATAGCCCGACTGACCAGGCGCCGCGCCGAAGGCTTGGCCCAGCATGCCGCGCGCGCCGGAGCCGCCATGCGGCCGATATTGCGGCAACGGCAGCGGGGTGAGACCACGATCGGCGCGCATCGCATTGGCCGCCGCCGCAAGGTCAGCAGCACTGTCGATCAGCGTGCCGTCCAGGTCGAACAGCACGGCCCGCAAATGCGACCAAGGCGCAGGGAGCTTCAAGCGGGACGGCGGCAAGCCAGCAGGTAGTTCACGTCGGTGTCGCTGCCGAGGCTGTAGCGCTGCGTGAGCGGGTTGTAGGTCAGGCCGCGGCTGCCTTGCAGCTCAAGCCCGGCGTCGCGACAGAACTGCGACAGCTCCGACGGCTTCAGGAAGCGCGCATATTCGTGCGTGCCCTTGGGCAGCATCTGCAGTACGTACTCCGCACCAACGATGGCGAGCAAGAACGACTTGGCGTTGCGATTGAGCGTCGATAGGAAGACCCAGCCGCCGGGCTTGACCAGCGTCGCCAGCGCCCGCACGACCGAGGCCGGGTCGGGCACATGCTCCAACATCTCCATGCAGGTAACCACGTCGAAGCTGGCCGGTTGTTCAGTGGCCAACACTTCGACAGCGATTTCGCGGTATTCCACGCCTTCGGTCCCCGCCTCCATGGCGTGCAGTTCTGCGACGCGCAGCGGCTTGGTCGACAGGTCGATGCCCAGCACCTGGGCGCCGGCACGTGCCATGGAATCGCTCAGAATGCCGCCGCCACAACCGACGTCCAGCACACGCTTGCCTGCCAAAGGGCAGAGCTGCTGAATCCATCCCAGGCGCAGCGGGTTGATCTCGTGCAGCGGTTTGAAGTCGCTCTCGGGGTCCCACCAGCGGTGGGCCAGTTCGCCGAATTTGGCGAGCTCTTGCGGATCGGCGTTGATCGTCATGACATCCAGAAAGTAGAAAAGCCCCGACGGCGGACCGTGCGGGGCTTTGCGCAAAGCGCCCGAGGGCGCTGAGCTTACTTGTTGCGCGTACCGACGACTTCGATCTCGGTGCGGCGGTTCTTGGCGCGGCCTTCGGTCGTCTTGTTGTCGGCGACGGGCTGCTTTTCGCCCTTGCCTTCGGTGTAGACGCGGTTCGGCTCGACACCCTTGCCAACCAGGTAGGCCTTGACGGCTTCCGAGCGGCGGATCGACAGCTTCTGGTTGTACTCATCGCTGCCCACCGAGTCGGTGTGGCCAACGGCGATGATGACTTCCAGGTTGATGCCCTTGGTCTTGCTGACCAGGTCGTCCAGCTTGGCGGTGGCTTCGGGCTTCAGCGTCGACTTGTCGAAGTCGAAGAAGGCATCAGCGGCGAAGGTAACCTTCTCGCTGACCGGAGCAGGCGGCGGGGGAACCGGCTTCGGAGGCTGGGGAGCCGGGGCCGGAGGCGGGGGAGCAACCGGTACCGGCGGCTCAACCTTGGGTGCCGGCTTGATTTCGCCGTCGCAGCCCTTGGCGGCCGTAGCGGGTGTCCAGAAATTGTCGCGCCAGCAATATTCGTTGGTGCCGTTCTTCCAGACGGTGCCGTCGGTTGCGCGCCAGTTGTCGATAGCTTGGGCCGATGCGCCAGACGCAGCAACGGCGACCGCGGCCACCGCAAACAGCGACGCCACACGATTCAGTTTCTTCATGATTCTCCTCTCAAGGAATGCCGCAGTTGCCCTGCGAGAGTCAGTACTCAACCTCTAACCTCAGGAGAGACTTTAGGGTTTCTCCTAGGGACCCGACGATTGTGCCATGGGGGCACCGAGACCAACGCATTGTGGCGGCCTACGTTCAAGGCCATGGTGACGATGTTGCGCTGCTGCTACAGGGGGGCGGGCCGCATAGAATTCGCGCCTTTCACCTACCTCTGAGGACGCCGCGGCCGTGTAGCGCGTGCGTCATCCTGCCGCATGACCCAGTTCGCCAAGGAAACCCTCCCGATCAGCCTCGAGGAGGAGATGCGCCGCTCCTATCTCGACTACGCGATGAGCGTGATCGTGGGACGCGCCCTGCCCGATGCGCGTGACGGCCTGAAGCCGGTGCACCGTCGCGTGCTGTACGCGATGAACGAGATGGGCAACACCTACAACGCCAAGTACCGCAAGAGTGCGCAGGCGGTGGGCGAGACCATGGGCAAATACCACCCGCACGGCGACTCGGCCATTTACGACACCATCGTCCGCATGGCGCAGCCATTCAGCCTGCGCCACATGCTGATCGATGGTCAAGGCAACTTCGGCTCGATCGACGGAGATAACGCCGCTGCAATGCGATACACCGAGATTCGTCTCGACAAAATCGCTCACGAAATGTTGGCTGACATCGACAAGGAAACCGTCGATTTCGGACCCAACTATGACGGCAGCCATAAGGAACCCCTGGTACTGCCGACCCGTTTGCCGAATCTTCTGGTGAATGGCGCTTCGGGTATTGCCGTGGGTATGGCCACGAATATCCCGCCGCACAACCTCAACGAGGTTGTCGACGCCTGCCTGTTCGCGCTGAAGAGCCCGGAATGCACCGTTGACGAGCTGATGGAGATCATCCCGGCGCCGGACTTCCCGACCGCCGGCATCATCTACGGCCTGGCTGGCGTGCGCGATGGCTACCGCACCGGCCGCGGCCGCGTCGTCATGCGCGCCAAGGTGCATTTCGAGGACATCGACAAGGGTTCGCGCCAGTCGATCATCGTTGACGAGATCCCCTACCAGGTCAACAAGAAGACCCTGCTTGAGCGCATTGCCGAACTGGTGCAGGAAAAGAAGATCGAGGGCATCAGCCACATCCAGGACGAGTCCGACAAGTCCGGGATGCGCGTGGTCATCGAGCTCAAGCGCGGTGAAGTGCCCGAGGTGGTGCTGAACAACCTGTACAAGCAGACGCAGCTGCAGGACAGCTTCGGCATGAACATGGTCGCCCTCGTCGATGGCCAGCCCAAGCTATGCAATCTGCGCGACATGGTCATCGTGTTCCTGGAGCACCGCCGCGAGGTGGTGACCCGCCGCACGATCTACGAACTGCGCAAGGCCCGCGAGCGCGGCCATGTGCTGGAAGGCCTGGCGGTAGCGCTGGCCAACATCGACGAGTTCATCGAGACCATCAAGACCTCGCCGACGCCGCCCGTCGCCAAGGCTGCCCTGATGGCCAAGAGTTGGGATTCGTCGCTGGTGCGCGAGATGCTGTCGCGCACCGAGACGCTGTCGGCCGGTGGCCCCTCCGCCTACCGTCCCGAAGGCCTGGAGCCCGAGTACGGCATGCAGGCCGACGGCCTGTACCGCCTGTCGGAATCGCAGGCTGGCGAAATCCTGCAGATGCGCCTGCAACGCCTGACTGGCCTGGAGCAGGACAAAATCGTCGGCGAGTACAAGGAAGTGATGGCGGAGATCGCCGATCTGCTCAACATCCTTGCCACGCCTGCCCGGGTGACAACCATCATCAGCGACGAGCTGGTGCAGCTGAAGAACGAGTTCGGCCAGACCAAGCTGGGCGCTCGCCGCAGCGTCATCGAGCACAACGCCCAGGAACTCGGCACCGAAGACCTCATCACGCCGACCGACATGGTCGTGACGCTCTCGCACACCGGCTACATCAAGAGCCAGGCATTGAGCGAATACCGCGCTCAAAAGCGCGGCGGCCGCGGCAAGCAGGCCACGCAGACGAAGGACGACGACTGGGTCGACCAGCTCTTCATCGCCAACACCCACGACTGGCTGCTGTGCTTCTCCAACCGCGGCCGCGTCTACTGGCTCAAGGTCTGGGAAGTACCGCAGGGCTCGCGCAACTCGCGCGGCAAGCCCATCGTCAACATGTTCCCGCTGCAGGCCGACGAGAAGATCACCGTCGTGCTGGCGCTGACCGGCGAGTTCCGCAGCTTCCCTGAAGATCACTTCATCTTCATGGCCACGGCCATGGGCACGGTCAAGAAGACCTCTCTGAAGGACTTCAGCAATCCCCGCAAGGCCGGCATCATCTCCGTCGACCTGGACGAGGGCGACCACCTGATCGGCGCCGCACTGACCGACGGCCACCACGATGTGATGCTGTTCAGCGACGGCGGCAAGGCCGTGCGCTTCGACGAGGACGACGTGCGCCCGATGGGCCGCACCGCCCGCGGCGTGCGCGGCATGATGCTCGAGCCCGACCAGCGCCTCATCGCCATGCTGGTGGCCGAAGACGAAACCCAGAGCGTGCTGACCGCCACCGAGAACGGCTACGGCAAGCGCACGTCCATCGTTGAGTACACGCGCCACGGCCGCGGTACCAAGGGCATGATTGCCATCCAGCAGAGCGAGCGCAATGGCCGCGTCGTCGCCGCGACGCTGGTGCGCCCCGAGGACGAGATCATGCTGATCACCGACAAGGGCGTGCTGGTGCGCACCCGCGTCAGCGAAATCCGCGAACTCGGCCGCGCCACGCAAGGCGTCACACTGATCGCGCTGGACGACGGCAGCAAGCTGTCCGGCCTGCAGCGCATCGTCGAGAACGACGCCAACGAGACCGATGCCCCTGCCGAAGATGGCGAGGCCGGCCTTACCGATGACTCCTCCGAAGCCCCCAAGGACTGATCACATGACCTCTCGCAACCTGGGCCTGGCCCTCGCCCTGGCCCTGGCCACTGGCACCGCCCTGGCCGATCCGTCGCCGGCCAAGAAGGCTCTGATCGACAAGATCGTGGCGCTGCAGCAGCAGGGCATGGCCGACAGCATGGCGGCCAGCATCGTGCAGCAACCCCTGCCGCAGCTGACGCAAGGCGGCCGCGCCGCGCTGCAGCAAGTGCCGCCCGAGAAGCGCGACGCGACGGCCAAGGCCATGGACGCCGAGCTGAAGAAGTTCATCGAGGAAAACGTGCCCTACCTGAAGGACAAGATCGCCAAGGCGATTGGGCCCACGGCTTCGGCCCTGCTGGACGAACGCTTCAACGAGGACGAACTGAAGCAGGTCGTCGCCTGGGCAGAATCGCCGGTCAGCCAGAAATTCGGCCTTGCCAGCGTCGAACTGCAGAAGGCCGTCGCGCAAAAGGTGATGGCCGAGGCCGGCCCCACGCTGGAAGGCCGTCTCAAGGCCTTGCAGACCACGTTGGCCAAGCAATTGGGCCTGCAGCCTCCGCCGGCCGCCGCGCCCAAGCCCGCAGCCTCCGCGCCCAAGAAGTAGCCTCCCGGATCTCGATGACCACAGCCCGCCCGTTCAATTTCGCCCCCGGCCCCGCCACACTGCCTGAACCGGTGCTGCAACAGGTGGCGGCCGAGATGCTGGACTGGCACGGCAGTGGCATGAGCGTCATGGAGATGAGCCACCGCGGCAAGGAGTTCATCTCCATCGCGGAAGCGGCTGAGCGGGATCTGCGCGAGCTGCTCGCCGTGCCGGCCAACTTCCGCATCCTCTTCATGCAGGGTGGCGGCTTGGGTGAAAACGCCATCGTGCCGCTGAACCTGAGCCGTGGCGGCAAGGTCGATGTCGTCGTGACGGGCTCCTGGTCGCGCAAGAGCGCCGCCGAGGCGCGCCGCTATGCCGACGTGCAGATCGCCGCCGACATCGGCAGCGGGCATGCCATCCCCGGCGACTGGCAACTTCGCAGCGACGCGAGCTATGTCCACGTCTGCACCAACGAGACCATCGACGGCGTCGAATTCCATGACCTGCCCCGTATCGGCAACGGCGTGCCGCTGGTCATCGACTGCTCCTCCCACCTGTTGTCGCGCCCCATCGACTGGAGCCGCATCGGCCTGGCCTTCGGCGGCGCGCAGAAGAACATCGGCCCGGCCGGCATGACCCTGGTCTTCGTGCGCGAAGACCTTCTGGGCCGCGCACTGGAGATCTGTCCTTCGGCCTTCAACTACGAAACCGTAGCGGCAGCCCAGTCCATGTTCAACACGCCGCCAACCTTCGCGATCTATGTGGCGGGTCTGGTGTTCCAGTGGGTGAAAGGCTTTGAGTACGCCGGCAAGCGCGACCTGGCCGCCATTGAGCAGCGCAACATCGACAAGGCGGGCCTGCTCTACGCGACGCTGGATGCCTCCGGCTTCTACGAAAACCGCGTCGACGCCAGCTGCCGTTCGCGCATGAACGTGCCCTTCTTCCTGAAGGATGAGAAGCTCAACGAGAGCTTCCTGACCGCGGCCAAGGCCGCTGGCCTGCTGCAGCTCAAGGGTCACAAGTCGGTAGGCGGCATGCGCGCGTCCATCTACAACGCGATGCCGCTGGAAGGCGTGCAGGCGCTGGTGTCATTCCTGAAGGACTTCGAGGCCCGCCATGGCTGAACCTGTCGCCTCCCAGGCACTGCTCGCGCTGCGCGACCAGATCGACGGCCTGGACCGCCAGCTGCTGGACCTGCTGAACCAGCGCGCCCGCGTCGCCGAGCAAGTCGGCGAGATCAAGCGCGCCGAGGGCACACCCTTTTTTCGCCCGGACCGCGTCGCCCAGGTCATCGAC
Organism: Roseateles sp. P4_D2; assembly: GCF_056401875.1. Lineage (NCBI taxonomy): Bacteria > Pseudomonadati > Pseudomonadota > Betaproteobacteria > Burkholderiales > Sphaerotilaceae > Roseateles > Roseateles sp. P4_D2. The sequence continues at coordinate 128,903 of NZ_JBFUIM010000005.1, forward strand.
AAGATCCGTGCTGCCAACCCGGGGCCGTTGAAGTCCGAGCACGTCGCGGCCATCTGGCGCGAGATCATGTCCGCCTGCCTGGCGCTGGAGTCGCCGCAGCGCGTCGCCGTGCTCGGCCCCATCGGCACCTTCTGCGAGCAGGCCGCTCTCGAATACTTCGGCAGCGCCGCCGACATGACCTACTGCGCCACTTTCGACGAGGTCTTCCACGCGACGGCCAGCGGCAGCGCGCAGTTCGGCGTCGTCGGCGTCGAGAACATGACCGAGGGCGTCGTCACGCGCTCGCTGGACCTGTTCCTGCACACGCCCTGCCATGTGGTCGGCGAGGTCAGCCTGCTGATCCGCCACAACCTGATGCGCAAGGAGCCTTCGATGCACGGCATCGAAGCGGTGCTCGCGCACCCGCAAGCCCTGGCCCAATGCCAGAACTGGCTGAACAAGCACCTGCCCGACGTCGAGCGCCGCGCCGTGTCCAGCAATGCCGAGGGCTCGCGCCTGGCCGCCACCAACCCGGCCTGGGCCGCCCTGGGCAGCGAACGTGCCTCGCAGGTTTTCGGCCTGCACATCACGGCCCACGCCATCCAGGACGAGGCATACAACCGCACGCGCTTCGCCGTCATCTGCCTGCCGCAGACGATGGCCACACCGCCGGCCACCGGGCGCGACTGCACCAGCCTGGTCGTTTCCGTGCCCAACCGGCCCGGCGCCATGCACGATCTGCTGGTGCCGCTGAAGAAGCACGGCGTGTCCATGACCCGCCTGGAGTCCCGCCCGGCCCGTACCGGCCAGTGGGATTACTACTTCTACATCGACCTCGACGGCCATCCGACGCAGCGCCACGTCGCCGACGCGCTGGCTGAGTTGCGCGAGCTCTGCGCCTTCTTCAAGATGCTGGGCGCCTACCCGGTGAAAAACTAACCATGTTTCAACAGCTCGGCGTGATCGGATGCGGCCTGATGGGTGGCAGCTTCGCGCTGGCGATGAAAAAAGCCGGCCTGGTCAAACGCGTCGTCGGCTACAGCAAGTCGCCGTCCACGACGGAGCAGGCCAAGAAGCTGGGCGTCATCGACGTGGCCGCCGAATCGGCGCTGCTGGCGGTGTCAGGTTCGGACATCGTGCTGATCGCGGTACCCGTGTCGGCCACCGAGAGCACGCTCAAGGCCATCCGCCACCTCGTCAATCCAGGTGTCCTGTTCATGGACGTCGGCTCGACCAAATGCGACGTCATCGAGGCCGCGCGCCGTGCCCTGGGTGACCGCTCTTCCAGCTTCGTGCCCTGCCATCCGATTGCCGGCAAGGAGTCAGGCGGTGTCCAGCATGCCGAGGCGAATCTCTACGAAGGCCGCCAGGTCATCCTGACGCCCCAGCCCTTCACCAATCCGCAATTGGTGCAACGCGCCACCGATGTTTGGTCCGCGCTGGGCGCCACGGTGCTGAAGATGCGGCCGCACAACCATGACGCGGCCTTCGCCGCGGTCAGCCACCTGCCGCATCTGCTGGCCTTTGCCTATTTCCAGGCCATCGCCGAGCAGCCGGCCGCGCGCGACTACCTGAGCCTGGCCGGCCCAGGCTTTCGCGACTTCACCCGCATCGCCGCCGGTGAGCCGTCCGTGTGGCGCGACATCCTGCTGGCCAACAAGCACGAGGTGCTGGCCCAGTCCAAGCGTTTTCGCACCATGCTGGATCAGCTCGAAGCGCTGATCGAATCCGGTGACGCGCCGGCCCTGGAAGCCGCGCTGCGTCCCATCTCCGAAGGCCGTTCAGCCTGGGGCAATCCGCCCCCTGCCCCTCCTCCCGGCCGACCAGCCGGCAAGTGATGTTCAAGATCCCCTTTCTCGACCTGCCGCCCCTGCGCGGCGCCGCAGGCACCGTGCGCCTGCCCGGTTCCAAGAGCATTTCCAACCGCGTGCTGCTGCTGGCAGCCTTGAGCGAAGGCAAGACCGTCGTGCGCGACCTGCTGGCGTCCGACGACACGGCCGTCATGCTCGATGCGCTGCGGGCGCTCGGCTGCGGCGTCTGGAACGAAGGCGAGGCCGTCGTCATCGACGGCCTGGGTGGCCGCCTTCGCGCCAAGGACGCCAAACTCTTTCTCGGCAACGCCGGCACCGCCATGCGACCGTTGACCGCAGCGCTCGCTCTGCTGGCCGCGACGCAGGGGGCGAGCTTCGAGGTGTCCGGCGTGGCGCGCATGCATGAGCGCCCCATCGGCGATCTCGTCAACGCGCTGCGCGGCCTGGGCTGCGAGATCGACGACCTCGGCAATGCAGGCTACCCGCCGCTGCGCCTGCGCGGCCCGTCCCAGCTCGCGCTGGACACGCCGGTGCGCGTGCGCGGTGACGTGTCCAGCCAGTTCCTCACGGCCCTGCTGCTGGCCCTGCCGCTGGTGGCCGAGCGCGACATTCGCATCGAGGTCATCGGCGAGCTGATCTCCAAGCCCTATATCGAGATCACGCTGGCCCTGCTGGAGCGTTTTGGCATCGCGGTGAAGCGTGAAGGCTGGGAGGCTTTCATCATCCCGGCCGGAAGCCGCTATCGCTCGCCCGGCGAGGTCTTCGTCGAGGGCGATGCGTCCTCGGCGTCCTATTTCGTCGGCCTCGGCGCCATCGCCGCGATCGATACGCCGATCCGCATCGAAGGTGTCGGCAGCGAATCCCTGCAGGGCGATGTGCGTTTCATCGAGGCCGCTGCCGCCATGGGTGCGCAGGTCAAGGCCGGGCCCAACTGGCTGGAAGTCCGCCGCGGCGCCTGGCCGCTGAAGGGCATCACGCTGGACTGCAACCACATCCCCGACGCGGCGATGACGTTGACAGTGATGGCGCTTTATGCCGACGGCCCGACCACGCTGACCAATATCGCCAGCTGGCGCGTCAAGGAGACCGATCGCATTGCTGCCATGGCCGCCGAGCTGCGCAAGCTGGGTGCCACGGTCGACGAAGGGCCGGACTGGATCCGGGTTGAACCGCTGCAGGACTGGAAGGCCGCGGCCATCCACACCTACGACGATCACCGCGTCGCCATGTGTTTCTCGCTGGCCGCCTTCAACGGCCTTGTCAGCGCGCAGGCCGTGCCGGTGCGCATCCTCGAGCCGCACTGCGTCGCCAAGACCTTCCCGGACTACTTCGAGACGCTGTTCGGCGTCGTGATGACCAACGCTGCCGACATTCCGGTCGTCACCATCGACGGCCCGACCGCCTCCGGCAAGGGCACGCTGGCCGATGAGGTGGGCAAGGCGCTCGGCTTTGGCGTGCTTGATTCCGGTGCGCTCTACCGCGTCGCGGGCCTGGCCGCGCGCCGCGCCGGCTTGAACCTGGATGACGGCGACGCCGTCGCCGCCATCGTGCCGACGCTGCAACTGCGGTTCGGCGATGGCCATGTCTTCCTGGGCCAGGAAGACGTCAGTGCCCGGCTGCGAGCCGAAGCGACCGGCCTGCTGGCCTCACAGGTCGCCGTCCATCCTCAGGTGCGCAAGGCCCTGCATCAGTTGCAACTCGACTTCCGCCGCCTGCCTGGTCTCGTCGCCGACGGCCGCGACATGGGCACAGCCATCTTCCCTGACGCCTCCCTCAAGGTATTCCTCACCGCCAGCGCCGCGACGCGCGCTGAGCGAAGGCATAAGCAGTTGATTTCCAAAGGAATTTCGGCTAATATTGACAGCTTGCGCGAAGATCTGGAGGCGCGGGACGAACGGGACAAGAACCGCTCAGCCTCGCCACTGGAACCCGCGCAGGACGCGCAGCTGCTCGACAACTCGGCGCTGACCATCGAAGCCTCGGTGGATCAGGTGCTGGATTGGTGGCAACAGCGCAGGCCTTTTTGACGCGCCTCGTTACGCACGAGGTGCCAGAGAAGGTCCAGGCTTGAGACGCCACGGCCCGCGGCCCTTCCCTCCGAACGTCAGTTCACTGAGGGTCGCGATGTCAACAACTTAACCCGCAGCTTGTCTGCACGCCGCGTCCGGGGTTCCCCGGCGCATCAGGATCCATCACATGTCCCAAACCCAAACCGCCCAAGCCTCCGGCATGGAATCCTTTGCCGCCATGTTCGAGGAGTCGCTGCAGCGCTCCGACATGCGCGCTGGCGAAGTGATCTCGGCCGAAGTCGTTCGTGTCGAACACAACTTCGTCGTCGTCAACGCAGGCCTCAAGTCCGAAGCCTACGTGCCCATCGAAGAGTTCAAGAACGACCAGGGCGAACTGGAAGTCCAGGTCGGCGACTTCGTCTCCGTCGCCATCGACGCCATCGAAAACGGCTACGGCGACACCATCCTGTCGCGCGACAAGGCCAAGCGCCTGGCCTCGTGGCTGAGCCTGGAAACGGCCCTGGAGTCCGGCGACTTCGTGACCGGCACCGTCTCCGGCAAGGTCAAGGGCGGCCTGACCGTCCTGGTCAACGGCATCCGCGCCTTCCTGCCCGGCTCGCTGCTGGACACCCGCCCGGTGAAGGACATGAGCCCGTTCGAGGGCAAGACCATGGAATTCAAGGTCATCAAGCTCGACCGCAAGCGCAACAACGTTGTGCTGTCGCGTCGTGCCGTGGTCGAAGCCTCCATGGGTGAAGAGCGCGCCAAGCTGCTCGAGACGCTGTCCGAAGGCGCCATCGTCAACGGCGTGGTCAAGAACATCACCGAATACGGTGCGTTCGTCGACCTCGGCGGCATCGACGGCCTGCTGCACATCACCGACATGGCATGGCGCCGTGTCCGTCACCCGTCCGAAGTCGTGACGGTTGGCCAGGAACTGACCGCCAAGGTCCTGAAGTTCGACGCCGAGAAGAACCGCGTCTCGCTGGGCATCAAGCAGCTGGGCGACGACCCATGGTTCGGCGTTGCGCGCCGCTACCCGACCGGCACGCGCCTGTTCGGCAAGGTCACGAACATCGCCGACTACGGCGCGTTCGTCGAGATCGAGCCGGGCATCGAAGGCCTGGTGCACGTCTCCGAAATGGACTGGACCAACAAGAACATCGCCCCCAGCAAGCTGGTCTCGCTGGGCGACGAAGTCGAAGTCATGGTCCTGGAAATCGACGAAGACAAGCGTCGCATCAGCCTGGGCATGAAGCAGTGCAAGGCCAACCCGTGGGAAGAGTTCGCCGAGAACGTCAAGCGCGGCGACAAGGTCAAGGGCCCGGTCAAGTCGATCACCGACTTCGGCGTGTTCGTGGGCCTGGCGCAAGGCATCGACGGCCTGGTGCACCTGTCCGACCTGTCCTGGGACGAGACCGGCGAAACCGCCGTTCGCAACTTCAAGAAGGGCCAGGAAGTCGAAGCCGTCGTGCTGGCCGTGGACGTCGAGCGCGAGCGCATCTCGCTGGGCATCAAGCAGCTGGACAGCGATCCCTTCACCGCCTACACCACGATCAATGACCGTGGCGCATCGGTGACCGGCATCGTCAAGACCGTCGACCCGCGCGGCGCCGAGATCGAGCTGGCTGACGGTGTGATGGCCTATCTGCGCGCTTCGGAAATCTCCCGCGACCGCGTGGAAGACGCCCGCAACGTGCTGAAGGAAGGCGACGAAGTCACCGCCGTCGTCGTCAACATCGACCGCAAGACCCGCAACATCCAGCTGTCCATCAAGGCCAAGGACAACGCCGACAACCAGGAAGCCATGACGCGCCTGAGCCAGTCGAGCGAGCGTGAAAACGCCGGCACCACCAGCCTGGGCGCCCTGCTGCGCGCCAAGCTGGACAACCAGGGCAACTAAGGCCCTGTTTGACCTGCCCGGTCTCCTCGGAGGCCGGGTATGCTCCCCACAGGCTCGCCGGCCTCGCCAGCGGGCCTGTTTCAATTCCAAGACCGACAAGCTGCCTCGCTTATGACCCGCTCCGACCTCGTCGCCGTGCTCGCCGAACGATTTGGCCAATTGACCCAGCGCGACACCGAGTTCGCGGTCAAGACCATCCTCGACGCGATGAGCGACGCTCTCGCACGCGGCCACCGCATCGAGATCCGCGGCTTCGGCAGCTTCTCCATCAGCCGCCGCCCGCCGCGCGTGGGCCGCAACCCGCGCAGCGGCGAGCAGGTCATGATCCCCGAGAAACTGGCTCCTCATTTCAAGCCCGGCAAGGCGCTGCGCGAGGCTGTCGACAAGCATCTTCCTGTGACGGACGCCTGACCCCGCCTGAGTCAGAATCCCGGGCCATGCGCACCCTCGTCTGGCTCCTGCGAGCCCTGCTCTTCTTCACACTGTTCGCCTTCGCGCTGAACAACAGCCACGAAGCCGTCGTGCGCTGGTTCTTCGGCCACGAGTGGCGCGCGCCGCAGGTCATCATCGTGCTGCTGGCCTTCGGCTTCGGCGCCGCCTTTGGCGTGCTGGCCATGGTGCCCGCCTGGTGGCGCCACCGCCGCGCCGCCCAACGCGTCGAACCCCTGCCCGGCATGCCCCAACCCACACCCGAAGTCCCCGCAGCCCCTTACGCCGCCCACCAAGATGGAGTTTGATCCGCGCTGGCTGCTCTTTGTCCTGCCCGTCGTCTTCGTCCTCGGCTGGCTGGCCTCCAAGCTCGACTCCAAGCAGTGGAAGCTGGAACAGCGTGATTCGCCCAAGGCCTATTTCAAGGGTCTGAACCTGCTGCTGAACGAACAGCAGGACAAGGCCATCGATGCCTTCATCGAGGCCGTCCAGAACGACCCCGACACCTCCGAGCTGCACTTCGCCCTGGGCAGCCTGTTCCGCCGCCGCGGTGAGACCGAGCGCGCCGTGCGCGTGCACGAGCACTTGTTGCGCCGCGGCGACCTGCCCAAGACCGACCGCGATCGCGCCCAGCACGAACTGGCCCAGGACTTCTTCAAGGCCGGCCTGTTCGACCGCGCCGAGGCGGCCTATGCCGAACTGCGCGGTACCGCCTTCGAGCGTGAGGCGCGCCTGGCCCTCTTGTCGCTGTACGAGCGTTCGCGCGACTGGGCCAAGGCCGCCGAGGTTGCCGCAGAACTGGAAGCCGCAGGTACGGGCTCCTTCTCCGGTCGTATCGCGCATTACCTCTGCGAGCAGGCCCTGGTCGCCCAGTCCCAGGGGCATATCGACCTGGTGCCCTCCCTGCTTGAACAGGCGCAGCGCCGCGCGCCCGAAGCGGCCCGCGCCTATGTGCTGCAGGGCCAGATGCTGCTGAAGGCCGGCCAGGCCGAAGCCGCGCTTGCCGCCTTCACCAAGCTGCTCGCAGCCAATCCGCCGGCCTTCAACCTCGTTGCAGCCGACTGCGCCGCCGCCGCCAAGTCTCTGGGCCAGCCCGAGCGCGCCATCGCGCTGATCAGCGAGCAATACCACCGCTCGCCCAGCATGCATTTGCTGCGCGCACTGGCAGGCCTGCAGCCTGGCCCCCAACGTGAGCGCCTCGCGGCCCATCTGCGCGAGCAGCCGGCCCTGTCGGCCGCCACGGAGCTGCTCAAGCTCAATGCCGGCGCGTTGCCCGCCGACGAGGCCGCTCCCATGATCCAGACGCTGGAAAAGGCCGCCAAGCCGCTGCAGCGCTATCGCTGCGCCGCCTGCGGCTTCGAGGCCGCCCACTACTTCTGGCAATGCCCGGCCTGCCTCAACTGGGACAGCTATCCGCCGCAACCCATTGAGGAGCTTGCGTAGATGAAGCCCCTCGCCCAGCCGCACACCGCTGAACGCGGTGCGCCTGACCGGTCCCCCGGGGGGACGGCGATGCTTGCCGGATTGACCGGCAAGCACATCGCCAGCGCGGGCCGGCTTGGGAGCGGCCCGGCGCTCGGCCCGCAATGACTATGGAACAACAGAAATGAGCAGCGCAGCCGAAGACCGCTTCGTCATCTGCATGAAATGGGGCACCAAGTACGGCCCCGAGTACGTCAACCGCCTGTACGGCATGGCCGCGCGCCACCTGCGCGGCTCCTTCCGCTTCGTCTGCTTCACCGATGACGCCAACGGCATCCGCTCCGAGGTCGAAAGCCTGCCGCTGCCCGAGACGCACGCCAGCCAAGGCAAGCGCGATGGCGGCTGGAAAAAGCTCGGCACCTACCAGGCCGACCTCTTCGGCCTGAAGGGTACGGCCCTGTTCCTGGACCTGGACGTCGTCATCGTCGGCGACCTGACCGAATTCTTCGCTGTGCCCGGCGACTTCCTCATCATCAAGGACTGGAAGCGCCCCTGGCGCGTGACGGGCAACTCCTCGGTCTACCGTTTCCGCATCGGCGCCCACGCCGACGTGCTGGCCCACTTCATCGCTCACCAGGACGAGGTGCGCGCCAAGTACCGCAACGAGCAGGAATATCTCAGCCATTTCCTGCACGACCAGGGCAAGCTGGGCTACTGGCCCACGGACTGGTGTGCCAGCTACAAGTACCACTGCCTGCCGATGTGGCCCACCAGCTTCTGGCGCGACCCCTTCATTCCGGCCGGCGCGCGCGTGCTGGTCTTCCACGGCGTGATGAACCCACCCGATGCGCTGGTCGGCCGCTCGGAAGGCAACTGGCGTCACGCCCGCCCGGCAAAGTGGATCGCCGATCATTGGCGTGAATGAGGCCAGGGGCATGGACAACCGCATCGTCACTGTCGACAGTCGCGACTGGACCTCGCCCAGGCATGGTCTTGTGCCCGACCTGGAAGCCGGTCGGGTGCTGTTCTTCCCCGAGCTGCGCTTCGAGCTGACTTCAGAAGAAGCCGGGCTGCTGCGCCCCGACGTGCGTGACGAGAAGGCACGCAACATCAGCCTGCGCCTTGACGGCGTGCTCGCTGGCGCCGCCGTGCAGGGCGAAGAGCGGGCAAGGCTGGCAGCCATGATCGGGCGTTTCCGCGCCCGCGCCTGCTCGCTGATCGACGCAATCGCGCCAACCTACAAGCCGGCGCTGCGCCTGGCACCCACGAGCTATCGGCCCATGCAGGTCGAGTCGCGCGTGCAGTCCTGGCGCGCTGATGACCGCCGCCTGCATGTGGACGCCTTCCCCTCGCGCCCCAACCGCGGCGAGCGCATTCTGCGTGTGTTCACCAACCTCAACCCCAACGGCGAGCCGCGCGTCTGGCGCGTCGGCGAGGCCTTCGAGGACATCGCCCGGCGCTTCGTGCCACGCGCCAAGCCTTATGTGGCCTGGCAGGCCAAGGCCCTGAAGGCGCTGCACGTGACCAAGTCGCTGCGCACCGAATACGACCACCTGATGCTGCAGTTGCACGACGGCATGAAGGGCGACCTGGACTACCAGCGCAGCAGCCCGCAGGTCGAGATGCCCTTCCCGCCTGGCTCGACCTGGGTCTGCTATTCCGACCAGACGTCGCATGCGGTCATGTCCGGCCAGTTCATGATGGAACAGACCCTGCACTTGCCGGCCGAGGCCCAGGTGGACCGCACGGCCAGCCCCCTCGCCATCCTTGAGCGCCAGCTAGACCGCCGGCTGACCTGAATGCCCTGGTTGTCCACGGGCATCGTCCTCATCGTCGCCGGCCTGTTCCTGCGCGAACTGGCCACCGTGCTGAGGGCCCGCGTACCGACGCAGACCCGCGCCATCATGGTGGGCGACAACGCGCCGCTCTGCCAGGACGAGATTCCCAGGATCATCTGGACCTACTGGCAGCCCAGCCCGGCGCCGGCCTTCATCCAGGACTGCCTGGCCAACTGGCGCCGCTTCGCGCCCGACCACCAACTGCGCCTGCTGGACCGCACCAGCGTCTCGCAATGGCTGCCCGCGCTGCGAACCGATTTCGACGAGATGCCGCCCCACCGCCAGGCCGACTGGCTGCGCGTCCAGCTGCTGGCGCGGCACGGCGGTGTCTGGATGGACGCCTCCATGCTGCTGAGCCGCGACTTGGGCTGGCTGCACGAGACGCGCCGGCGCCGCGCCGCGGACTATGTCGGCTTCTACATCGACCGCTACACAACCCGGCCTGAGCTGCCCATCATCGAGAACTGGCTGATGGCTTCGGTGCCTGGCGGGGCTTTCGTGACCGCGCTGGCTGCCGCCTTCGACCGGGCGCTGGACGAAGGCGCCGAGGCGCTGCTGCCGCGCCTGCAGACCGATGGCCGGCATGCACGCGTCGTCCAGGCGCTGCCCGATGACCTCCAGCGCCATCGATTGATGCAGATTGCAGCAACGGAGCTGCTGGACTGCGAGCCCCAGCTCGCTCGTCTCGTGCTGCTGCGCGCCGAGGACGGCCCTCTCGCCTGGCAGGCCGGCGTCGGCTGGCGTCATCGCCACTTGTACGCTCGCTTGGCCCTGGTGCCCTGCCCGCGCGTGCTGCCCGCCGTGCTCAAGCTGCGCAGCGCTGACCGTGCCATCGTCGAGCGCAACTGGCGCCGCGGCCTCGTGTCGCCCTTCAGCGCCCTGGTCCAGCTCATGGACCGCAGCAAGTAAAGCCACCTCGGCTGCAGACCTGCCTGGCTTCGTCGAAGCCCTTGCTCGCCGCAACTGCGGCCCCGGCCGCGAGCACATGGCGGCCCGCCGCGCACCCCCAAACTCCCATCACTCTCGATATTAGGGTCCGCGCGAAGCATGGAAGAGCCACAGCAAGTCATCAAATGACAAAGAGCCCCAACGTAAGCTGCTGAAAGCCGGTCATGATCCACGCGTCAATCAGTTAGAAAGACCATATATTTCAAGGCCGGCAAATCAGATAAATCACTTATACACAAGGGCAAGATGAAAAAACTGTCATTCACCAAATGCATGATTGCGGCAGCGGCGCTCGTCGGTTCCGCCAGCAGCATGGCTCAAGGCCTGAGCCCGTTTGTCGGCCAATGGAATCAGTTCTACGCCAGCCTGAACGGCAACGCAGAATATATTGACAAGCATTCGATCCAGGGTTACGCCTTCAACGCCTTCTATCACAACTGCGGCGGCAGCGCATACCAGGACTGGGCAACAAACAACGGCCAGTCCCAGTATCTGGTCCAGATGTCCACTGGCGGATACATGACTGGGCTGCACGTCATCAACAATGAGCTGCTGTGCGCCAAGGGTGCATCGTCCGCCATCCCTGCCTTCATGGAGTCCAGCACCGTGCGGCAAGGGATGCTCGCCTGCCCGTTGGGCACCATCATGACCGGCCTCCATGTCCAGAACAACAAGATCTGGTGCGCGTCACCGGCCAGCGGCCGGATCCTGCATACCTGGGCCGAAACCGTCGACTATTCAACCGGCCGCCCCGGCACATCAGCTGCACATATGCACGCATGCCCGCCAAAGTGGGTCATGACCGGCGTCCATGTTGGCAACAACGCCTTCCTTTGCACGCCGTATGAAGGCCCGGGCATTGATCCGTGGAGCGCCGCGCCGGTGGCTGATCCCAGCGTTGGCCCGGCCGCGTCCGGCGGTGGCGGTGGCGGTGGTGGTGGCGGCGGCGGTGGTGGCGGGCAGCAGCAGTACTGATATTCCGCTTCAGCACAGCCGTTGAACTGCAGGGTGTGCCAGCCAATCCACTGGCGCACCCAACCAGTTCCAAATTGGAATCGCTTGGCAGGAGTTCCATCCAGGAATATTAATCTCCAGGTTTGATTCGAGCATCTTCGGGAGTTGCAGCCATTGTCTTTGGAGAATGGCTGCAACTCCCGATCTGCATGAGGACTCTCGCGTCCCGTCACCACGCCCTTTGGCCGCGTGCCCCGCCTGTGCGCGAGTGCACCGCCCCTCCAGCGCGGGTCAGTCGGCTGGCACCACCGCCCCATCACCGATACTTGAAACCATCGGTCTGCAAGCGGGTGAGAGCCCCGGTCTCCTCATGAGTTCCCTGTTTCTGCGCAATCTCGATGAACACCTGCAACTGATGCAACTCCTGGGAGCGCTGGACCCACAAGTGCAGCAGGCCGGCCAACGGCTCGCCGACGCGCTGAGGGCCGGCGGCAAGATCATGTTCTGCGGCAACGGCGGCTCGGCCGCGGACAGCCAGCACCTGGCCTCCGAGCTGACGGGCCGCTTCATCAAGGACCGCCGCCCGCTCGCCGGCCTGGCGCTGACGACCGACAGCTCGGCGCTGACCTGCATCGGCAACGATTACAGCTTTGACGATGTGTTCATCCGCCAGGTGCAGGGCCTCGGCCGCGCCGGCGATGCGCTGATCGGCATCTCAACCTCTGGCAACTCCGCCAACGTGCTGCGCGCCGTCGAGGCCGCCAAGGCCATGGGCATCTACACGCTGGGCCTGCTGGGCCGTGACGGCGGCAAGCTGGGCGCGCTGTGCGACGACAGCATCATCGTGCCGCACGGCATCACCGCCCGCATCCAGGAGGCGCACCTGCTGATCGGCCACACGCTGTGCGGCCTGATCGAGGCCAACCTGGGCGTGGGCCAATGAGCGCCCTGCCCTCGCGTGAACTGCTCGCCTCCCGCCGCATCCTCGTCGTCGGCGACGTCATGCTGGACCGCTACTGGCACGGCGCCGTCGAACGCATCTCGCCCGAGGCGCCCGTGCCCGTCGTGCGCATCGAACGCGAGGAGGAGCGCCTGGGTGGCGCCGCCAACGTCGCGCTCAACATCCGCACGCTGGGCGCGCGGGCCACGCTGCTGACCGTCGTCGGCCAGGACGAACCGGCCCGCCGCCTGCGCGAACTGCTGCACGAGCGCGACATCGAAACCGTGCTGCGCGAGGACAAGCAGCTCTACACCATCGTCAAGCTGCGCATCATTGGCCGCGCCCAGCAGTTGCTGCGCGTGGACTTCGAGAACGAGCCCGACCACGAGGCGCTGGGCGAGATGCTTGAGGCCTTCGCCGAGCAGTTGCCCCGACACGACGTCGTGCTGTTCTCCGACTATGGCAAGGGCGGCCTCACGCACATCCCGCGCATGATCGAAATGGCCCGCGCCGCGGGCAAGCCCGTGCTGGTCGACCCCAAGGGCAGCGACTACCAGCGCTACGCCGGCGCCAGCGTCATCACGCCCAACCGGGGCGAACTGGCCCAGGTCGCGGGCGCCTGGCGCGGCGAGGAAGAGCTGCGCGCCAAGGTCGAGACGCTGCGCGCCGACATCGACGTCGGCGCCGTGCTGCTGACGCGCTCGGAAGAAGGCATGACGCTGTTCGAAGCCAGCGGCGTCACTCACGAGCCGGCACGCGCCCGCGAGGTGTTCGACGTGACCGGCGCAGGCGACACCGTCATCGCGACGCTGGCCGTGATGACCAGCGCCGGCGTGCCGCTGCCCGAAGCCATGCGCCTGGCCAACAAAGCCGGCGGCATCGTCGTCGGCAAGTTCGGCACAGCGACGGTGAGCTACGACGAGCTGGCGGCATGAGCATGCTGGAAGACAAGCTCATCGACGCCGCCGCGCTGGGCGACGCCGCGCTGGCGGCGCGGCTGGCCACGCTGGGCCGACCCATGGTGTTCACCAACGGCGTGTTCGATGTGCTGCACCGCGGCCACGTGGCCTACCTGCATGCGGCGCGCGAGCAAGGGGCGAGCCTCGTCGTGGCCGTCAACTCCGACGTCTCAGCGCGTGGCCTCGGCAAGGGGCCGGACCGGCCGCTGAACCGCGACGTCGACCGCGCCCTGGTGCTGGCTGGCCTGACGTCGGTCGACGCGGTGCTGTTCTTCGACGAGCCCACGCCTTGCGCACTGCTGGCGCGCGTGCGCCCGCAGCTCTACGTGAAGGGCGGCGACTACGACATGGAAGCGCTGGAAGAGACGCGCCTCGTGCGTTCGTGGGGGGGCGATGCGCGCGCCATTCCCTTCGTCGACGGCTACTCGACGACCGCCCTGGTCAACCGCATCCGCGCGCAGGGCCGATGAGCGCGCGCCGCCCCGCCGCCTTCCTCGACCGCGACGGCGTCATCAACATCGACCACGGCTACGTCTGCCGCTGGGAGGACTTCAGCTTCGTGCCCGGCGCGTTGGATGGCCTGCGCCGCCTGCAGGCTGCCGGTTACGCCCTCGTCATCGTGACCAACCAGTCGGGCGTGGCGCGCGGCTACTACGACGAAGCGGCGGTGCAGCATCTGCACGACGCGCTGCGGGAGCACCTGGCGCAACAGGGCATCACGCTGGCCGCCATCGAGTACTGCCCCCACCTGCCCGACGCGCAGTTGCCTCGCTACGCGCTCGACTGCGACTGCCGCAAGCCCGCGCCCGGCATGATCCTGCGCAGCGCCGAAGCGCTGGACATCGACCTCGCCGGCTCGCTGATGTTCGGCGACAAGCCATCGGACGTCGAAGCTGGCCGGGCGGCAGGTGTCGGGCGCCGCGTTCTTCTCGCGAAGAACGGGCAGCCGACCCCGTCGGCCGTGGACTACCTCGACCTCCCGCAGGCGCTGGACGCACTGGGCATCGCCTGACATGAGCCGCCCGCCCGTCTTCGCGATCGAGGCCACCAACCTGACCGACGAACGCGGCACCGGCATCGGCCGCTACACGCGCCAGCTCATCGAAGCCTTGTCGGCGCTGCAGGTGCCACCGCAGGACGAATTCGAGCTGCTGCAGCTGTGCAAGCGCTCGCGCTGGCAGCTGCGCGACCGGCTGGCCCAGGGGCCCCGGCTGTCCAGCCGCTGCTGGTGGGGCCCGGTCTGGCCGCTGCCGCGCCCGGCTTGTGCCTTGCTGCATGTGCCCGACGAACGCCAGCCGCCCTGGCGCGTGCCCACCGTCGCGACCGTGCACGACCTCTACGCGGCGCTGAACATCAACTACACCGACGAGAAGAAGCGCCAGCGCAAGCTGCGCCACTACGAACATCTGCGCGACAGCTGCGTGCGGCTGGTGTGCGTCAGCGAGAACACGCGGCAGGACTTCCTGCGCCTGGTCGGCGGTGATCCGGCGCGGCTCAAGGTCGTCCATCCGGGCGTCGCACCCGAGTTCCGGCCGCACACGGCGGACGAGATTCAGGCTGTGCGCACGCGCCATGGGCTGGCGGGGCCTTATCTGCTGTTCGTCGGCTCCACGCCCAACAAGAACCTGGCACGCACCATCGAGGCCTTCGCCGCCGGGCGCTTCGACCAGGACTACACGTTGATGGTCTGCGGCGAACACTCCCGCACCCAAGGCGAGGCCCTGGCGGCACGGCTTGCCGAGCTGGGCCTGGCCTCGCGCGTGCACTTCGCAGGCTTTGTCAGCGACACGGACCTGCCCGCGCTCTACGCTGGCGCGGCGGCCTATCTCTTCCCGTCCTTGTACGAGGGCTACGGCCTGCCCATCCTGGAGGCCATGGCCTGTGGCACGCCCGTGCTGGCCAGCGACCGCGGCAGTTGCCCCGAGGCGGCGGGTGGCCACGCCGCGATCGCAGACCCGGAAGACATCGAGGCGCTGGCCGCGGGCATCGCGTCCGCGGTGGCGATGACGCCCACCCGCCGCGCAGCGGCGCTGGCCTACGCGCGCACGCGGACCTGGGAGGCCACGGCCCGCGGCACGCTGGCGGTCTGGCGGGAAGCGCTGGCGCGCTAGCCGATCACCTCTTGCACACGGGCCTCGACGTCCGCGGCGCCGATGTCCGACAGCTGCGCTGCCTGCAGCAAGTGCACATGCTCGGGGTCGTGCTCCAGCGGCGGGCGCGGGCCGAGCACGATGAAGGCATGCGTGGCCACCGCGGCCGCGATGTTGACGGCACCCGTGTCGTTGCCGATGCAGGACCGCGCCAGCGACAAGGCCGCCACGCTCTCGGCGACGCTGCTGTCGGTCATCGTAGCCACGCGCTCGCGCAATGCCGGCTCGACGCGCGCCAGGATGGCTTGTGCCAGCGCGCCTTCCGCCGGCCCGCCGAGCAGCAGGACGCCGTGGCCACGCGCGGCCAGGCGATTGGCCAGTTCGACGAAGTTGTCTTCGCCCCACTGCTTGTAGGGCTCGGACGCGCCGATGGCCAGCGCATGAAAGGGCCGCGGCAATGGCGCCAGGCGCTCGCCCATGCGCGCCAGCGCATCGGGGCGCACGCTGATGCGCGGCACGATGGGCGCGCTGCTGAAGCCCTGGGCGATGGAGAAATTCGTCGCGTCCTTGTAGCCGGCCACGGCGGGGCCGCGGTAGCGACTGATCCAGGGCGATCGGGTCAGCAGCAGGCGCTGCAGCCAGGTCTCGCCGAAGCCGAGGACGGTGCGAATGCCGGCGCGCCAGCAGACGATGATGGCGCGACCCGGATGGTCAGAAAACAGCACCATGCGGTCGAAGCGCTTGGGGGCCAGCTCGGCGCCCAGTCGCAGCAGGCCATCCAGGCCGCTGTGGCGGCCGCGGCGACGCTCGCTCTTGCGCGGGCGCCGGTCGAAATCGATGATTTCGCGCACCCAGGGTTCGTGGCCCAGCAGCTCGTGGGCCATCGTGGTGGGCGCGGCGATGAGGCTGACCTGGCCGTCGCGGCTCTGCTCGGCCACGCAGCGGAAGTACTGCGCGTGCCACACAAGATCGCCCATGCCATTGAGCTGCAGCTGCACGGCTGTTTTGGGGCGGGTGTCTGCCGGGCTCATGCGGCCTGCGCCAGCGCGATACGGGCAACGGCGCCGGGCTGGATGTCGGCCAGCCTGGGCGCGGTCAGCATGTGCAGCGTTTCGGGGTCATGCGCCAGCAGCGGACGTGGGCCCAGCATCACCCAGGTCGGCGTGCCGACCGCAGCGGCGATCTGCACGCCGCCCGTGTCGTTGCCCAGGCAGGTCCGCATCAGCGACATGGCCGCCACGGTCTCGGCGACCGTGCCGTCCGTGATGGCCAGAATGCGCGGGCGCAGGGCTGGCTCGATGCGCTGCAGGATGGTCTGCGCCATCTCGCGCTCCGCCGGGCCGGCGATCAGCAGCACCCCGTGGCCGGCGCGGGCGAGCTCGGCGGCCAGCGCGGCGAAGTTGTCGGTGCCCCACTGCTTGTAGGGCTCCGACGAGCCGATGCACAGCGCATGCATGGGCTGTGGCAGGCCCCGCACTCGCGCCTTCATGCGCTCCAGCGCTTCGGGGCGCACGACGAGGCTCGGCACGATGGGTGCATCGCACCATCCATGCGCGATGGCGAACATCGTGGCGTCCTCGTAGGTGCCGACGGCCGGGCCGGTGTAGCGCTGGATCCACGGCCCGTGCGAAAGCAGCCGGCGCTGCAGCCAGGTCGTGCCATAGCCCAGGCGCTCAGGGATCTTTGCGGTCAGCGCCACCAGGGAGCGGTTCGTGTAGTTGGTGAACAGCACGATGCGGTCGAACTGCTTCTCGCGCAGCTCCACGCCCATGCGGAACAGGCCCAGCACGCCGCGGTGACGCCCCTGGCGGCCCTCATGGCGGCGCGGGTGGCGGTCGAAGTCGATGATCTCGCGCACCCAGGGTTCATGGCCCACCAGCTGCGGCGCGAACACGGTCGGCGAGGCAATCAGCGACACCTGCCCTCCAAAACTGGTCTCGGCGACGCGTCGAAAGTACGGCACATGCCAGACCAGGTCGCCCATGCCGACCCACTGCAGCAGGACCACGGTGCGGGGTCGGGAGTCGGTGGCGGCAGGCGATGAGGGACGCGACGGCATCAGGCAGGGGGAGCGGAAAGCGGGCGAATTCTATGGGCCTGCCCACTCGCTCGGCAGGCGGCGACGCAGGCAAACCCCGCGACAATCCCGTCCCATGTCCGCCGACGCCAACGCCTCCATCGCCCGACGTCTGGGCCAATACGTCTTTCCCTATCGGTGGGGCGCGCTGCTGACCATCGTGGCCTACCTGTGTCTGGCCGGCACCGAGTGGCTGTTGCCCCAGCTGATCAGCTATGCCTTCGACGACAAGGGCTTCACCAAGGACGCTTACCCGTTGTGGATGGTGCCGGTGGTACTCATCGGGCTGTACATCGTGCGCGGTGCATCGAGCTTTGCCGGGCAATACCTCTTCCACTGGACGCAGACGCGCAGCGTGCTGGATTTCCGCACCGCACTGGTCAACTCGTTGCTGCGGCTGGATGCCCAGGTCTACACCCGCATGCAGCCCGGCACAGCGGTCACCAAGGTCGTCAACGACCCGCAGCAGATCCTGCAGCTGACGGGTGACGTGGGCATTGCGCTGTTGCGCGACGGCCTGGCCGCCATAGGCTTCGCGGTCTTGCTGTTCTACCTGAACTGGCAGCTCACGCTGATGGCGCTGGTCATCACGCCGGTGATGGCGATGGTGATGAAGAAGCTCAACCAGCGCATGCGGCAGATGTCCACGCGCTCCTACGACTCGCAGCTGGTACTGGTGAACAAGGTGGACGACATCACCCGCGCCTGGCGCGCGGTGCGCCAGTTCGGCGCGGCGGACTACGAGCGCCAGCGCTTCACAGCCGCGGCGCTGGAAGTGCGGCGCTACAACCTCAAGGCCGCCGCAGCGGGTGCGCTGGCCCAGCCCGTGTCCCAACTGGTCGCGAGCGTGGGCTTGTCGCTGATCATCTGCATGGCGCTGTGGCAGGCGCGCACTGAGGGCACCGGCGTGCAGGACTTCGCCAAGTACGTGGCGGCCCTGCTGTTGCTGCTCTCCAAGCTGCGCCACCTGTCCGACCTGGCCTCGCCGCTGACGCGTGCCAGCGTCATCGCCAAGGGCTGCTTCGAGCTGATGGACGCCCCCAAGGAGGTCGACACCGGCACGCGCGAGCTGCCTGGACCGGCGCAAGGCGACATCCAGATGGACGACGTGCGCCTGACCTATCCCGGCGCCGGCCAGCCCGCGCTGAACGGCCTCAGCCTGACCTTCGCCGCCGGCAAGACCACGGCGCTGGTCGGCGCCTCGGGCGCGGGCAAGAGTTCCATCATCCACCTGCTGCTGGGCTTCGGCCCGCCGGACGCCGGCCGCATCCTGCTGGACGGCACCGACATCGGCACGCTGACGCGGCTCTCCCTGCGCCGGCAGTTCGCGGTGGTGTCGCAGGACATCGTGCTGTTCGACGACTCCGTGGCCAACAACATCGCCTACGCCCAGCCGCGAGACGAGGCCAAACTCGAAGCCGCGCTGCGGGCCGCCCATCTGTGGGACTTCGTGCAGACGCTGCCCGAGGGCGTCGAAACCCACGTCGGCGCCAATGGAAGCAAGCTCTCTGGCGGCCAACGCCAGCGCCTCGCGATTGCCCGAGCGCTGTACAAGGACGCCCCGATCTGGATCTTCGACGAAGCCACCTCGGCGCTGGACACCGAGAGTGAGCGCGCCGTGCAACAGGCCCTGGCCGCCTGGTCGGGCCGCAAGACGCTGATCGTCATTGCCCACCGGCTGTCCACCATCCGCGATGCGGACGCCATCCACGTGCTCGGCGCCGGCAAGCTCGTCGAGACCGGCACGCACGCCGAGCTGATCGCGCGCGATGGTGCTTACGCGGCCATGGTGCGGGCACAGCTCGGCGAAGCCTGACGATGAAGCGGCGGGCCCTGCTGCTGTGGGTGGCACTTCCCGCCCTGGCTCAGAGTGAGGTCGAGGCCAACACCGCGACCCGCGCGGAACTCGAATCCCTGCCCGGCCTGGGCCCAGCCCTTGTGCAGCGCCTGCTGGCCGCGCGGCCGTTCAAGGACTGGACCGACCTGATGCGCCGTGTGCCAGGCATCAAGGCGGGAACCGCCCGCAAGCTCTCCAGCGCCGGCCTGCGCGTGGCCGGCCAAGCCTTCTCAACAGCCGGCAGCGAACCCAGCTGAGCGACTCTTGCGCAGCAGCGCCGGGTCGATCTGCGGCGCCCGCGCCGGCCAGCCGAAGAAGCGCTGCACCTCGGCGCGCTTGGCCAGCGTGTCGCTCATGCCCAGGTTGATCAATTCGTTGACGAAGCTAGGTTCGAACAGCAGATAGCTCACGAGCGCCGAGCCGCTGGTCGTCTTGCCCTTGCCGCTGACGCCGAAGGCCCGCAGCATGGCGCGCACCGAGGGCGGCAGGCTGGCCTGATGCTCGCCGGCCAGTTCGTCCAGGCGCCGGCTGGGCGCAATGACGAGCAGCTCGATGGGCCGCAGCGCCGTTGCCGCTCGCGTCTCGCGTGACAACAGGGCCAGCGTGCGGTTGATGCGGCGCAGCCGTTCGACGTCCACCGCCAGCGCATCCAGGAAGATGTTGGACAGCGCATGGCCGGCAATCTGGGCCATGCTGGGATGGGCCTCGGTGGCGGTGACGCGGCGCCCCTCGGGTTCCTTCATGCGGCCCGCGCCGATGACGAGGACGCGCTCGGCACCCAGGTGCACGGCCGGCGAGATCGGCGCGCTCTGGCGCATCGAGCCGTCGCCGAACCACTCGGCCACGCCCTCCAGCTCCAGCAGCTCGGCCGGGAAGATGAAGGGGATGGCCGAGGACGCCATCAGGTGACTCAGGCTCAGCTTGGTCTGCACCGCCATGCGCTGCTCGCGCAGCCACGGCACGACGTGGTGATGGGTCTGGAAGAAGGTGACGTGCTGGCCCGAGGTGTAGCTGGAACCGGTCAGCGCCAGCGCGCGCAGATGGCCGCCGTCCAGCATGGTCTCGATGCGCGGCATGTCGAGGTAGCGGGCCAGCAGCTCGCGCAGCGGTGAATTGTTCAGCAGGCTGCGCGGGCGGCTGCGCGTCCAGCGTGCAATGGCCCAGCCCAGGCTCAACATGCTGAGCCAGCGCGCGCCGCTCCTCACCGCCTCGAACGCGTCGGCACGGTAGATGTTCTCGACATGCAGGCCCTGCCAGAGGTGCAGCAGACCGTCGACGGCGGCGTCGAAGTCGTCCGCGTGGCAGGCCAGCGTCGACGCATTGATGGCGCCGGCCGAGGTGCCGCTGATCACGGGAAACGGGTTCTGCTGCGTCGCGCCGGCATCGCGGCGCAGCTGGGCGATGGCCGCCAGCACGCCCACCTGGTAGGCGGCACGTGCGCCGCCGCCGGTCAGGATCAACCCCGTGACCGGTGGCGTACGGTTGAGCCCCATCGACTGGGATGCGGGCTTGGGCACGGCTTGCAGCATCGGCGGGAATCATCGCCGATGCCGGGGCTCATCCAGCTTCGTAAATGACCTCAGCCGCTGTGCCCAATTTGGCTAAAGCCTCGTCCGCGGGCCAGAAACGGCTGGCCTCGCCAAGTTCCACCAGCCAGCGCGCGCCGACGCTGTCGCCATCCGGCTCGGCCTTGACCGACACGCGCACGGGCAGGCCGAGCTTGCGCTTGCCGCCCTCCTCCGTCTCGACCTCGCGCGGCGGAAAGCGCTCGACCAGCTCCTTGACCAACCCGGCGGCACCGGCATTGCCCAGCAGCAGATGCCGGCCGAACTTGGCGCGCGCCGCCGACAGGCTCCACACCGCCTGCACATTCATGCGCAGGCCGCCCGAGAAGCGGTCGTTCTGCACCTTGCCCTGGGCAATGATGAGTTCGTCCTCGGCCAGCAGTTCCTTGTTGGCGTTCAGCAGTTCCTCGTTGGCCACGGCCTCGATGGCGTCGCTCTTGTCGTCGATCTTGAAGATGGCGACGCGGCCGCGCTGGCCGTTGATGACGCGCATGTCGCTGACGATGCCGGCCACCAGCGTCGGCTCGCGGCTGTCCACCAGGTCGGCGATCTGGCGCTTGACGATGCGCCGCACCTCGGCGCCGCCGTGGTCGAACAGGTGACCCGACAGGTAGAAGCCGATGGCGGTCTTCTCCAGCGACAGGCGCTCCTTGATGCTCCATATGGGCGCGTCGACCAGATCGGGCTCGACATGCGAGGCCGCATGCGAGTCACCGAAGTCGAACAGGCCACCCTGATCGGCATTGGCCTCCTGCGTTTCGGCATGCGTGTAGCCGCGGCCGACGCTGGCGAGCAGCCGTGAGCGCTCGGGGTTGATGCTGTCGAAGGCGCCGGCCTTGATCAGCGCCTCCACCGCGCGCTTGTTGACGGCCTTGCGGTCCACGCGCAGGCAGAAGTCGTAGAAGCTCAGGAAGGGTCCGCCTGATTCGCGCGCGGCGATGATGGCCTCGATGGCGCCGCGGCCCGTGCCCTTGACGGCGCCCAGGCCGTAGTTGACGAGGCGGTTCGTCATCGGCTCGAAGCGGTAGACGCCCTTGTTGACGCAAGGCGACTGGAATTCGATGCCGAAGATCTTGGCGTCGTTGAGCAACACCTTGAGCTTGTCGGTGTCGTCCATTTCGATGGTCATATTCGCGGCGTAGAACTCGGCCGTGTAGTGCGTCTTCAGCCAGGCCGTGTGATACGACAGCAGCGCGTAGGCGGCGGCGTGCGACTTGTTGAAGCCGTAGCCCGCGAACTTTTCCATCAAGTCAAAGACTTCATCCGCCTTGGCCTGGTCGATGCCCTTCTCCGCGGCTCCCTTGCGGAAGATCTCGCGGTGCATGGCCATTTCCTCGGCCTTCTTCTTGCCCATCGCGCGGCGCAGCATGTCCGCGCCGCCGAGGCTGTAGCCGCCCAGCACCTGGGCGGCCTGCATCACCTGCTCCTGGTAGACGAAGACGCCATACGTCTCCTCCAGCACCTGGCCCAGCAGCGGGTGCGGGTACTCGATGGTCTCCTTGCCGTGCTTGCGCGCCACGAAGGAAGGGATCAGGTCCATCGGGCCGGGGCGGTACAGCGACACCAGCGCGATCAGGTCCTCGAAGCGCGAGGGCTTGGCGTCCTTCAACAGGCGCTGCATGCCGGGCGATTCAAACTGGAACACGCTCTCGGAGTAGCCCTTGCCGAAGAGGTCGAAGACTTTCTTGTCGACCAGCGGCACATTGGCCCAGTCGAAGCCGGCGCGGTCGGCGTGGCGGGCGACGATGAAGTCCTTGGCCAGCTCCAGGATGGTCAGCGTGGCCAGGCCCAGGAAGTCGAACTTCACGAGGCCGATGGCCTCGACGTCGTCCTTGTCGAACTGGCTGACGGCCGAGGTTGAGCCGGGCTGCTGGTATTGCGGGCAGAAGTCGGTGATCTTGCCCGGCGCGATCAGCACGCCGCCGGCGTGCATGCCGATGTTGCGCACCATGCCTTCGACGCGGGCGGCGAGCTTCAACAACTCGGCCACTTCCTCGTCGCTCTTCTCGCGCTCCTCGAGTTCCGGCGCCTCGTGGCGGGCGTATATGACCTTGGCCTTGTCGGGGTCGAAGTTGGGCGGCAGCTTGGCCAGCGTCACCGTCTTGCCCGGCGGCGCGGGAATGAGCTTGGCGATGCTGTCCACATGGCCGAAGCCCATGCCCAGCACGCGGCCGATGTCGCGCAGCGCGGCCTTGGCGGCCATGGTGCCGAACGTCGCGATCTGGCTGACCGCCGGGCGGCCATACTTGTCCTTGACGTAGTCGATGACGCGGTCGCGATTGCCCTGGCAGAAGTCAATGTCGAAGTCGGGCATCGAGACCCGCTCGGGGTTCAGGAAGCGCTCGAACAGCAGGTTGTACTTGAGCGGGTCCAGGTCGGTGATCAGCAGTGCATAGGCCACCAGCGAGCCCGCACCCGAGCCCCGGCCCGGGCCGACCGGGCAGCCGTTGGCCTTGGCCCAGCGGATGAAGTCCGACACGATGAGGAAGTAGCCCGGGAAGCCCATCTTGATGATGGTGTTCAGCTCGAATTCCAGCCGCTCCACATAGCGCGGCCGCTCCTTGTCGCGCTCCGCCTCGTTGGGGAAGAGGTGCTTCAGCCGCCCCACCAGCCCCTCGTGGCTCAGCTCGCGGAAATACTGCTCCATCGGCATCGGCGTGCCGTCGTCCAGCAGCGGCGTCGGGAAATTGGGCAGCTGTGGCTTGCCCAGCACCAGCGTCAGCGAGCAGCGGCGCGCGATCTCGGTGGTGTTCTGGATGGCGCTCGGGATGTCCTTGAACAGCTGGCGCATCTGCGCCTGCGTCTTGAAATACTGGCTGGGCAGGAAGCGCTTGATGCGCTTGGGGTTGGCGAGAGTCTCTCCTTCGGCCACGCAGACGCGCGCCTCATGGGCCTCGAAGTCGTCCTCGCCGAGAAACTGGATCGGGTGCGTCGCCACCACCGGCAGGCCCAGCTCCGCCGCCAGCGGCACGCTGGCCTGCACCAGCGCCTCCTGGCCGGGCAGACCGGCGCGCTGCAGCTCGATGTAGAAGCGGCCCGGGAAGACCTCGGACAGCCGCTGCGCCCATTCCCTGGCGCGCACCTTGTCGCCCTGCATCAGCGCCTGGCCCAGGCCGCCATGCTGGGCCCCGGACAGGCAGATCAGCCCGCCACCCAGCTCCGTCAGCCATTCCCATTTCAGGCATGCCTGGTTGCGCTGCACGTTATCGATCCACGCGCGTGACAGCAGCTCGCTGAGGTTCAGATAACCCTGGCTGTTCTGCACCAGCAGCAGCAGGCGCGTCGGCGGCTTGTCGGTGGCGTCGGTCTCCAGCCAGCAGTCGGCGCCGAGGATGGGCTGCACGCCCTTCTTGCGCATCGCGCTGTAGAACTTGATGCCGCCGAACAGGTTGGCCAGGTCGGTGATGGCCGCCGCCACCTGGCCATCCGCCGCGGCCGCATCGGCGGCATCGTCGGTGCGCAGGGTGCCGTCCACCACCGAATACTCGGTGTGCATGCGCAGGTGGACATAGGGCAGGTCTTGCAGGTCTTGAACAGCGGTCTCGGGCATCGCCGCATTGTAGGAAGCCCCTCCGCCGTTAAGCTGCGCGCCCATGAAACACATCGCTCTCGCGCTGGCCGCCGCCGGCCTGCTGTCCACCGCCCTTGCCGCACCCTCCAAGGCTGCCAAGCCCCCGGTCAAGGCGGCCGCGAAGAAGACCGCCCAGCAGATCCTCGCTGGCTCGCCGGCCAGCGACTGGCGCGGGCTCGATCCTGAGAACACGCTGCTGATGGAGTTGGCGTCGGGTCAGGTCATCATCGAACTGGCGCCGCGCTTTGCGCCAGCCCATGCCGCCAACATCCGCGCCCTGGCCCGCGGTGGCTACTGGGATGGCCTGGCCATCCTGCGCGTTCAGGACAACTTCGTCACCCAATGGGGCGACCCCGATGGCGAGGACGCCGCCAAGGCCAAGCCGCTGCCGGCCGGCGCCTCAGCCAAGCTGCCCGCCGAGTTCTCCGTGCCGTTGGACAAGGTCGGCAAGGAAGCCGCCTTCACCAGGCTGCCCGACGTGGAAGGCTGGGCGCCACGCACCGGCTTTGCCGAAGGCTTCCCGGTCGCTGCCGATCCCAAGGCCGGCAGGGCCTGGCTAGCCCACTGCTACGGCATGGTCGGCGCCGGGCGCAGCGACGCGATCGATTCCAGCAACGGCACCGAGCTCTATGTCGTCATCGGCCAGGCGCCGCGCGGGTTGGATCTCAACATCACCGTGGTGGGTCGCGTGCTCAAGGGCATGGAGCTGCTGTCCGGCCTGCCCCGCGGTGGGGCCGCCATGGGCTTCTACGACAAGCCCGAGCAGCGCACCGGCATCCAGCGCATCCGCCTGCTGGCCGAGGTGCCGGCCGCCGAGCGGCCCGCGCTGCAGGTGCTGCGGACCGAGTCCACCACCTGGACGCAGCTACTCGATGCCAGGCGCTTTCGCGGCGGCTGGTTCGTGCACAGCCCCGGCTATATCGACATCTGCAGCGCGTCGGTGCCGACGCGGCCCACTCCCTGAAGCCCCTCGTCCGGTTTCGCCCCGCTGAACGCGGGCGCGCCCAGCCGGTCCCCCGAGGGGACGGCGATGCTTGCGGCATTGAGCCACAAGCACACGCCCAAGCGGGCCGGCTCGGGAGCGGCCCAGCGCTCGGCCCAGAATACGCTGACGTCAAGCGCCCAAGTAAAGCGCGACGCGGTAGGTGACGAAGGAGGCCAGATAGGCCAGTCCGAACAGATAGCCCGTCATGATCAACGGCATCTTGTAGCCACCGGTCTCGCGCTTCACCGCCGCCAGCGTGGCGATGCATTGCGGCGCGAACACATACCAGGCCAGCAGCGACAGGGCCGTTGCCAGGCTCCAGCTCTGCTGGATCAGCGGCGCCAGCGCCTGGGCGGCATCGTCGCCGGTGGCCGACAGCGCGTAGACCGTGCCCAGCGCACTGATGGCCACCTCGCGCGCCGCCAGGCCCGGCACCAGGGCCAGGCTGATCTGCCAGTTGAAGCCGATGGGCGCGAAGATCTTGGCCAGGCCCGCGCCTAGATAACCCGCGACGCTGTACTGGATGGGCGCCCCGGTCGCGCCCTCCGGCGGGCCGGGGAAGCTGGACAGCAGCCACAGCGCGATGGTCAGCACGAGGATGATGCCGCCGACACGCTTGATGAAGATCATGGCGCGCTGCCACAGGCCAATGGCGATGGAGCGCGGGTGCGGCCAGTGGTAGCTCGGTAGCTCCATCATCAGCGGCCGCACGAGGCGGCCCGTGCTCGTGAAGCGCTTGAGCACCCAGGCCACGGCCAGCGCGCCCAGGATGCCGGCGAAATACAGGCCGAACAGCACCAGCCCCTGCAGCTCGAAGCCCGCCACCTCGCGGTGCGGCACGAAGGCGCCGATCAGGAGGGCATAGACCGGCAGCCGCGCCGAGCAGGTCATCAGCGGCGCGATCATGATGGTGACGAGGCGGTCGCGCGGATTGGAGATGGAGCGCGTGGCCATGATGCCGGGGATGGCGCAGGCAAAGCTGGACAGCAGCGGGATGAAGCTGCGCCCCGACAGGCCGACGCTGCCCATCAGCCGGTCCAGCAGCAGGGCCGCGCGCGGCAGGTAGCCCGACTCCTCCAGCAGCAGGATGAAGAAGAACAGGATCAGGATCTGCGGCAGGAAGGCCAGCACGCCGCCGCAGCCGGCGATGACGCCGTCGACGATGAGGCTGCGCAGCCAGCCCTCGGGCAGCCACAGGCCGACCTGGTTGCCGAGCCAGGCCATGCCGCTCTCGATGGCGTCCTTGGGCGGCTCGGCCCAGGAGAAGACGGCCTGGAAGAGCAAAAAAAGCAGGACGGCCAGGATGACGGAGCCGGCCACCGGATGCAGCAGCACGCGGTCGACGCGGTCGCTGGGCAGGGTGGGCAGTTCATGGTCGAGCTGGAGCTCGCGCAGCAGCGTGCGCACGGTGACATGGTCGTCGACCTGTTGCTCGCCCGCGATGGCAAGGGGCGCAGCCTCCCAGACCTCAGGCTTGTCGAGCAGCGCACGCAACTCGTCCAGGCCTTCGCGGTGGATGGCGACGGTGCGCACGACGGGCACGCCAAGCTGGGCGGCCAGGGCAACCGGGTCGATCTTGAGGCCACGCCGGGCGGCCAGGTCGGCCATGTTCAGCGCCACGACGACGGGCAGGCCCATGCGGCGCACGGCCAGCAGCAGGCGCAGGTTGCGGCGCAGATTGGTGGCATCCAGCACGCAGACGACCAGGTCGGGCCGCTTCTCGCCCTTGGCGCGGCCGGCCAGCACATCGCAGGTGACGCGCTCGTCGGGCGAGCGCGGGTGCAGGCTGTAGGTGCCGGGCAGGTCCAGCAGGCGCAAGGCCTTGCCGGCCACGGTGACGAGGCGGCCTTCCTTGCGCTCGACGGTCACGCCAGCGTAATTGGCGACCTTTTGATGGCTGCCGGTCAGGCCGTTGAACAGGGCCGTCTTGCCGCAGTTGGGGTTGCCAACGAGGGCCACCAGCTTGCCGCCGCGGTGGACATGGACAACAGACTCAGTCATGGCCGCGCGGCGTCACGGCGATGCATTCGGCCTCGGCATGGCGCAGCGCAAACGTCGATTGCCCGATGCGCACGACCAGGTTGCCGGTGCGCTGGGCGCCGCGGCGCAGCACGCGCACGGCTTCACCCGGCAGAAAGCCCAGATCGGCCAGCCACGCCGCCCATTCCGGCGAATGCCCGGGTGCGCTGACCTGCTGGACGGTCAGCGCCTGCCCTGCAGGGGCGGCGGCGAGGCTGGAGAACAGCGGCTCGGACATTGGCGGGCTCGGCGGACGAGTCGGTTTGATGAGAATGATTCTCATTGTACGCAAGCCCATGGCGTCCGCGCCCCGGGAATGGGTTTTGCCCGTCGGGTGGCCCAACCGGCGCTCAGCGGGGATTGAGGCGGTCCAGCAACTGGTCGCAGGCTTTCAGGGCCTTGCCGAAGTCCAGCTTCGCCACGGCCGTGGAAAGCTGGGCAAGCTCGGTGCCGAAGGCGTCGGCGTGCTGCGTGGACAGCTCTTCGCAGACTGCGACCGAGCGCATATTGCGTTCGACCAGCAACTGGCGCAGCCGGCGCAGTGCTTCCAGAGGCTCGCTCACGATGGCGGGAGCAGTGGGCGGCGGTGGGCCGGGCACGACAGCGGCGGACAGCACGGCGAGGCTGGCGTCGAGCAGCCCCTGCAAGCCGACCAGATCGACCGCGCTGGCGCTGCCACCCTCGCGCAATGCCAGCTCCTGGCGGCCGGCCGATACGGCCAGCGCGGTGGCGCCGACGGCGCCGGCCAAGCCGCGCAGGGTATGCAGCACGCGCGTCGCGTCGGCCAGGGCTTGTTGTTGCAGATGGCACCTGAGCGTGTCCATCTCCGCGGGCGCGTCCTGGGCGAAGGACTTGGCGAGTCGCTCGTACAAGGCGGCCCGACCGCCCAGGCGCTGCAGCGCTGCCTCGCGCTCCAGCAGCGGTGCCGACACCGGCGGCGGGGGCGGCGCCGGCCGCATGGGGATGGGGCCGACGTGGCGGCGCAGGCTGGCGACGAGCTGCTCCAGGTCCACGGGCTTGGCGACATGGTCGCGCATGCCGGCGGCCAGGCAGGCCTGGCGGTCCGATTCCATGGCATTGGCCGTCATGGCGATGATGAGGCTGTCGGCCCGGTGCGCGAGGATGCGCCGCGTGGCCTCGAAGCCGTCGATGTCGGGCATCTGCAGGTCCATCAGGATGGCGTCGAAAACGGGCTCGGCCACCTTGGCCAGATGGGCCCCCTCGACGCCGCCGCCGGCCACTGTCACGACGGCGCCCTCGCCTTCCAGCAGCTCCTGGGCCACCTGCTGGTTGACGCTGTTGTCCTCCACCAGCAGCAGGCGCATGCCCTGCAGCCGGGGTTCGGCGGTGGCCCGCGGCAGCGGCGCCGGCTGCCCACGCGTGGCTTCAGCAACGGCGTCGTGCAGCATGGACGCCGTCACCGGCTTGACGAGATAGCCGCCCAGGCCCTGGATGTCCTGCTCGCTGCGCTCGGCCAGCAGCTCGCGGCCATGGGCCGTGACCATGATGATGACGGGCGCATCGGACTCGTGGCTGGCGCGGATGCGCCGCGAGGTCTCCCAGCCGTCCAGCCCCGGCATGCGCCAGTCCATCAGGATCAGTTCGTAATGCGGCTCGCCGCGCTCGGCGGCCTCGTGCACCACGTCCAGCGCCTGCTCGCCACTGGCTGCCAGGTCGCAGTCCCAGCCCAGGCTGGCGCCGATGCCCTGCAGCACCTCGCGGGCCATCGGGTTGTCGTCGACGATCAGCACCTTGAGGCCGCGCTGCGCCGTGTCGGGCTCACCGCGCTCGGCCGGCGCAGTCGCCATCAGCAGATCGAAATGGAAGCGGCTGCCCTCGCCGACGCGGCTGTCCACGCGCAGCTCGCCACCCATCAGCGCGACCAGCCGCCGGCTGATGGCCAGGCCCAGGCCCGTGCCGCCGTAGCGGCGCGACGTCGACTGCTCGGCCTGGCTGAAGCCGGCAAAGATGTGATCGAGCTTGTCCGCCGCGATGCCGATGCCGGTGTCGCGAACCTCGAAGCGCAGCCGCGCCTGCCCACCCGTCTCGCCCAGCAACGACAGCCCCAGCACCACCTCGCCGCGCTCGGTGAACTTCAGCGCATTGCCGGCCAGGTTGAGCAGCACCTGGCGCAGCCGGGTGGCATCGCCGACGAGGGCGCTGGGCAGGCGCGGGTCGAGGCGGAACAGCACCTCGATGTCCTTGGCACCAACGTTGGCCGACAGGATGACGGCCAGCTCGCGCATGAAGTCGCTGAGCTCGAAGCGGTGCGGGTCCAGCTCCATCTTGCCGGCCTCGACCTTGGAGAAATCCAGCACATCGTTGATGACGGCCAGCAGCGCCTGGGCCGCCGTGCGGGCCTTCGCCGCATAGTCGAGTTGGCGCGGCGACAGCTCGGTGCGCAGCAGCAGGTTGAGCATGCCCAAGGCCCCGCTCATCGGCGTGCGGATCTCGTGGCTCATGTTGGCCAGGAAATCGCTCTTGGCCTGGCTGGCCGCCTCGGCCGCAACCCGGGCACGTACCAAATCAACTTCGGCGCGGTGTCTCTCGGTCACGTCGACCAGCATCTGCACGACGTTGACGAGGCGGCCACGGCGATCGCGGATGGCGCTGGCGCTGCCGTCGACGAACAGCTCGCCGCCGCCGGGCAGCGCGAAGCCGCGTTCGAAGCGGACATGGTCCAACCGCCCGGCCGCCAGGCGCGCCAGCTCGCCACCGGGCAGGCGGCCGGGCCGGAAGTCCGGCAGATCGGCCAGCTTGGCGCCGCGCAGCGCCCCGGCCTCGCGGCAGAGCATCGCCGTCAGCGCCTGATTGACGTCGAGGATGACACCCTGGGCGTCGCACAGCGCAATGCCGACCTGGGCGCGCTCGAAGACGCCGCGAAAGCGCTGCTCGCTCTCATTGAGCGCGCGCGTGCGTTGCTCGACGCGCGCCTCCAGCAGTTGGCGCTCGACGACGAGCTGTTCCGTCATTTGGTTGAAGCTGCGCGCCAGCTCGCGGAACTCGGCAAAGCCGCAGACCGGCGCTCGCTCATCCAGCTTGCCCCCGGCGATGCGGGCCACCGCACCGCTCAGCATCTGCACGGGCTCGACCAGGCGACGCCCCAGCAGCAGACCCAGGCCCAGGGCCAGCAGAAGGGACAGGCCGAGGGCGAGAGCCAAGCGGTCGCGCAGCGCACGCGCCGGCGCAAACGCCTCGGCCGCGTCGATGTTGACGGAGATGCCCCAGTCCAGCGCGGGCAGGTGGCGCCAGGACGCGACGATCTCGATACCGGCGTAGTCGCGCGTCAGGCCGCTGCCGCTTTCGCCGCGCAGGGCGCGCACGGCCGGCGGCGGCTCGGGCGAGGCCAGGTCCAGCGAGCCGGTCAGCGTCTGCAACGGCGGCCGCTTGAGGTCGTTGATGAAGACGGCCCGGTCGCCCTGGCGCTGCACCAGCACCGTCTCGCCCGTCAGCGCCAGCCCCGAGCGCTCGGTCGCGACCCGCAGCAGGCGGTCCAGGTCGAGCTGCAACACGACACTGCCGAGCACGCGATCGCCATCGACCACCGGATGGACCAGGAAAAGCGTCGCCGGGCCCTCGCCGCGCAGGCGCTGGGCCGGCGTCAGCTGCGGGTCCAGCTGGCCGATGGCGCGGCGGTGCGCGGCCAGCAGCTCGCTGCCTTCGTAGGCGCCGCCGTCCAGCCGCGCCAGCTCGGGTGTCGAGCCGGCCGGTGCCTTCATCGCGAAGCTGATGCGGCCGTCGGGCTGCACCAGCAGCAGGTTGAGGTATTTGCCGCTGTCGTAGAGGCGCTCGAAAAAGGCCCGGCTGCCGGCACTCACGCGGGTAGCCACCGCGTCGCCGCGCTGCACCAGCAGCTCGCGCGTGTCGCTGGCCTGGGCCACGAGGCGGCCATCGACCTCGACCTCGTTGAGGTATTCGTTGATCTCGTGGACCTTCTTGCGCGAGATCGCCACCAGGCCTTCGGTCACCGTCTCATGCAGGCTGTTCTCAAAGCTGGAGAGCTGCCACAGCCCGACCAGCCCCAGGGGCAGCATCGACAGCAGCATCAGGCCCAGCAGCAGGGCCGGGCCGACGCGCCAGGCGCGGCGCGTCGACTCCACGACCGGCACGGCGGCGATCACGGCGCGCCCTCGGTGCGCGGCAGCACCGCCATCCAGTGCTCTGCCGAACGGAACACCGGCCACGGTGCCGGCTTGATGTAGCGCGGCAGCGCGAACACCTCGGCGAGCTGACCGCCCGGCTTGACCTGGGCGATGCGCAGCTGGCGCCACAGATGCCGGCTCTGGCTGTCCACCGCCCCGAAGCCCTGGGGGGCTGAGATGCTCTGCTGCAGCACATTGGCATTGACCGCGTCCGTCTGCGCGCTGCCGACCTCGCGCACCGCGGCGGCCCAGAGCTGCACGCCGATGTAAGCCGACACCGCCGGATCACTGGCCTGGATGCCCTCGCCCTGGCTGCGCCGCAGCCGCGCCAGGAAGGCCTCATTGGCCGGCCCGGGCTGCGACTGCAGATAGCTCCAGGCCGTGAAATGGCGGTCGAGTCGGCCGCCGTCATAGGCGGTCATCTCCGGCTCGGCGGCGCGCAGGGACATGAGCGGCAGGTCGGTCAGGCCGGCCGCCACCAGGGCATCGAAGAAGGCGCGATTGCTGCTGCCACCAATGGTGCTGATGACGACATCGGGCTGGACGCGCTGCAGGTCGGCCAGCACGCCGCCCATGTCGGTGCCTGCCAGCGGCACATAGCGCTCGGCCAGCACCTGGCCGCCACTCAGCAGGATGAAGTCGCGCAGCATCGCGTTGACACGCCGCGGGTAGAGGCCGTCGGTGCCGATGAGGTAGACCCGCCGGCCGAAGCCATGCATGGCCCAGTCGGTGGCGGGCAGTGCGTGCTGGTTGGGCGTGGGGCCGGTGTAGATGATGTTCGGCGACTGCTCCATGCCCTCGTAGGCCAGCGGGTAGAACAGCAGATGGCGATGAGTCTCGACGACAGGCCTGACGGCCTGGCGGCAGTTGGACGACCAGCAGCCGAACAGGGCGACCGCATGTTCGGTGCTGATGAGGCGCTCGGCGGCGGCAGCAGCAACGCGCGGCTCGGAGCGCGTGTCCTCGATCCTGAGTTCGACGCGTCGGCCCAGCAGACCGCCGCCGGCATTGATTTCCTCCACCGCCAGCTTGACAGTGGCCACCAGCGGCGCCTCACTGGCCGCCATCGGGCCGCTCAAGGCATGCAGCAGCCCGATGACGATGGGGCCCTGCGCGGCCTGCGCCGACGGCCTTTGCAACAGATAGAGCCCCAGCCCCAGTGCCAGCACCAGCAGCAGGCCGCCCAGCAACGCCAGTCGGGCGCGAATGCCTGCCAGCATCAACCCGCCGCGCGCCGCGCCTCGGGCGATATCAGCGGCAGCGTCAACCGCACCGTCGTGCCCACGCCGGGCGTGGACTCGACCTGGATCTGCCCGCCCAGTGCAAAGGTGACGAGGTTGCGCACGATGTACAGGCCAGGCTCGCTGCGGTTGGGGCCGAAACGCGTCGAGAAGAAGGGGTCGAAGACGCGCCCGAGCATGCCGGGCGGGATGCCGACGCCATGGTCCTGCACGGTGACTGTGAGCTGGTCCGTGCCCAGCGGCCGCACGCGCAGGTGGACCTCGCCTCCGGCCTCGCGGTAGGCATGCTTGACGGCGTTCTGGATCAGCGTGGACAACACCTTGGCCAGGGCGCCGCGAAAACTCAGCAAGTGCAGATCGTCGCCGGCGTCCAGCTCGCAGCGCACCTGGTGAGTCTGGAGTGCCGGTGCCAGACCGGCCACCACCTCGTGCACCAGTTCCAGCAGCGAGAAGCTGCGGCGCTGGTCGCCGAAGTTGTCGGCCGTGGACTGCAGGAAGGAGTCGACGATGGACAGGGTGCGTTGCAGGTTGGACAGCACCAGGCCGACGCTCTCCTCGCTGACGCGCAGGTGCTTGTCGAGGTCGCTGCGCTTGATGTTGCTGGTGCCGGACAAGCCGCGCAGATGGGTCAGGTCGTCCTGCAACGTGCAGGCCGAGATCAGCGCGTTGCCCAGCGGTGAGCTCAGCTCCTGGGCGATGCCCGAGATGGTGCGGCCGACCGAGGCCAGCTTGTCGCGCTGGAAGAGCTCGATCTGCGAACGCGCAAAGCTCTCGGACGCCAGCTTGAGCGCCAGCTGGGTGCGCACCCGCGCCTTGACGACGACGTCGACAAAGGGCTTGGGGATGTAGTCGACCGCGCCATGGGCAAAGCCCTGGGCTTCGTCGTCGGCGCTGCCCTGCACGGTGACGAAGATGACGGGCACGCCGCGCGTGCGCGGATCGGCCTTCAGGCGGTCGCAGACCTCATAGCCGCTCATTTCGGGCATCAGCACGTCAAGCAGGATCAGGTCGGGCAGCTGCTGGGCACAGAAGGCCAGCGCCTCGGCGCCGCTGGTGGCCATGGAGACCTCACATTCGTCCACCAGCAGCTGGTACAGCGCATGGATGTTGCTCGGCTGGTCGTCGACTACGAGGATGAGCGGCATGGCGGGTCAGAATAACCGCTGCACCTCCCCGACAACCACAGGCATGCCCGGGGCTTTCCCCAGGGCGTGGCTACGGATTCCGTCGCACATTCGGGTCATCCGCGACAACCATAATCGGCAAGTTCACACGCGATCGCCCATGCCCCAGCGCACGTTCACGCTCGGCCTACTCTGGCTTGCCATGGCGGCGCTGCTGGCGCTTCTGGCCCTGCTTTGGAGCCTGCGCGACGCAGGCGGCGCGGCCGTCGACGCTGCCCTGGTCATCAATACCTTGTTGCTGCCCCTGCCCGCGCTGTGCATGCTGGTGCTGCGGCGCGGCGTCGATGCGGCCGAGTCACACCGGTCGGCCACCGAAGCCAAGACGCGCTTCCTGACCCAGCTCAGCCACGAGATCCGCACGCCCATGAATGCCGTCATGGGCATGACGCAACTGGCGCTGCAGACCCAGCTCACGCCCGAACAGCGTGACCTGCTGACCAAGGCCGATGCCGCCTCGCGCATGCTGCTCAGCCTCGTCAACGACGTGCTGGACGTCGCCAAGATCGAGGCCGGCCACATGGCGATCGAGTCGCTGCCGCTGCGGCTGGAGGACGTCGTCGGCCAGGCCATGGAGCTGGTCAGGCCGGTGCATGCCAACCCCGCTGTCGCGCTCATCTGCGACTGGGCCGACGCCAGCCTGCTCGGCCCGCGCGGCCAGCTCCGCGGCGACGCGCTGCGGCTGCAGCAGGTGCTGGTCAACCTGCTGGCCAACGCCATCAAGTTCACGCCGGCGGGCCAGGTGCAGCTGCGCCTGGCCGCCGCACCCACCGACGATCAGGGCCGTGTGCCGCTCTGCATCACCGTGCAGGACAGTGGCATCGGCATGAGCACGGAGCAGCTCGACGGCCTGTTCCGCGAATTCCGGCAGGGCGACGCACCCATGCAGCGGCGCCATGGCGGCACCGGCCTGGGC
Organism: Roseateles sp. P4_D2; assembly: GCF_056401875.1. NCBI lineage: Bacteria > Pseudomonadati > Pseudomonadota > Betaproteobacteria > Burkholderiales > Sphaerotilaceae > Roseateles > Roseateles sp. P4_D2. The sequence continues at coordinate 163,719 of NZ_JBFUIM010000005.1, forward strand.
CTGGCCATCACGCGCCGCCTCGTCGAGCTGATGGGTGGCGTGCTCGGCGTGCACAGCACGCTCGACCAGGGCAGCAGCTTCGAGATCCGCCTGCCGCTGCCGCTGGACGCGGGCGCCGCGACGCCCGCGACGCTCAAGCCGCAGCGTCTGCTGCTGGCCAAGGCCCGCCCCGAGGGTCGCGAGGCGACGCTGGCCCTGCTGCGCCATCTCGGCTTCGGCGCTGGCCTGGGCGCCAGCACCGATGCCGCCAGCACGCGGGCCGCGCTGGTCGAGGCCCACCAGGCCGGCAAGCCCTTCGAGTGGCTGCTGCTCGACTGGCAGTTGCCCGGCCCGGGCGCAACCGGTGCCGAGTTGCTGGCCCAGTTGCGACGCGATCACCCGGCCTTGCGCATCGCCGTGCTCTGCCCGCCAGGCGTCGACGACGGCCCGGCCCAGGCGCGCAGCTTCGGCGCCCGCGCGCTCTGCCCCAAGCCGCTGCTGCCCGGGGAGTTGCGCCGCTTGCTCAGCGACGCCCCGGCCGACCGGCCCGCCGGCCTGGATGCCCAATCCCTGGCCGGGCTGCGCGTGCTGCTGGTCGAGGACCATCCCGTCAACCAGGAGATCGCGCTGCGCCTGCTGAGCAGCCGCGGCGCCCAGGTCGACGTCGCAGCCAACGGACAGGAAGGCCTGGACCGCCTGCTGGCGCGCGGCCCAGCCGCCTACGACCTCGTGCTGATGGACCTGCAGATGCCCGTGCTCGATGGCCTGAGCGCGACGCGCAAACTGCGCGAGCTGCCCGAGTTCGACGCCCTGCCCGTGCTGGCCATGACGGCCCATGCGCTGGCCGAGGAGCGCGCCCAATGCACGGCCGCCGGCATGCAGGGCCATATCGCCAAGCCGCTGGACGTGGCCCGCCTGGTGCGCGAGCTGCAGCGCTACCGTCCTGCTGCCAAGCCCCCGGCGCCGCTGCCGCCGCGCCCGGCGCTGGACCTGCAGACCGGGCTGCGCCAATTCGATGGCCAAACGGCGCTTTACCGTCGCACGCTGCAGGGTTTTGCCGACCAGTACACCGCCGGGCTGGCCGGCTGGTCCGACTGGCTGGCTGCTGGCAACTGGGCTGAACTGCGCCGCGCCGCCCACACGCTGCAGGGCCTGGCCGCGACGCTGGGCGCTCAGCCCCTGCACCAGGCCGCCCTCGCACTGGAACGCAGTGCCGCCGCGGCCGACGCCGACAGTGCCAGCCGGCATCTCGGCCGCGTCGAACCTGCCCTGGCGCTGCTGCAGACCGAGATCCAGGCCGCCCTGGCGCGCAACTGGGATGCTGCGGCGGCCCCGCGCCCGAGCGGCCCGGGTGACGTGGCCGAGCTGCATCGGCTCCTGACTCAGAGCGACAGCCGCGCGCTGGACTGGTGGCAGGCCCATGGCGCCCACAGCGGCCTGGCACCCGATGTGCGCCAGCGCCTGGAGCAGGCCCTGGCCGCACTCGACTTTGATGCCGCGGCCCTCGTGCTGAAGGGCATGGCTTGAGGGCCCCGGTCATCGTCGTCCTCGGCCCGGTCGGCACGCGCTGGCTCTTCAAGGTCATCGTCGCCTCCGCGCTGTTCGCCTGGGCGAGTGAGGCGGCCATGGGTGTCATCGAACCCAGCGACCGCATCGCCTATCCGCTGATCGCGACCGCCTTCTCAGCCCTGGCCCTGCTCGTCTGGCGGCGGCCGCAGCGGCTGCGCCTGTGGCAGCGCATCGGCGTCACGCTGCTGGCCCTGTACTTCTCCTTGACCATGCTGGTGTTCACGCTGCGGCCCGACCCTGGACCGAGCCTCTACACCCTGGGCAGCTTTGCGCCTTGGGCCATGGGTGGCAGCCTGCTGCTGTTCACGACCTGGCGCGCCCGCGAGGCGCTGTGGATCTCGCTGAGCCTGCTCGTCGTCATGCTGGCGCCGCCCACGCTGCTGCGCTTCTCCGGCACGCCACCGCAATGGCTGATGCAAGGCTGGCCGCTGATCGCCAACCTTGGGCTGTGCCAGACCATGTTCTGCGTCGCGCTGTGGGGCCTGTCGCGCCAACTCGGGCGCCTGACCCAACTCGCGCCCGCTGCCAGGGGCCTGGGCACGGCCGAAGACCTCATCGAAGCCCGTCTCGTCGAACTGGAGCGTTCGCGCGCCGCAGCCGAAGCGGCCTCGCGGGCCAAATCCGACTTCCTGGCCAATATCGGCCACGAGATCCGCACGCCCATGAACACCGTGCTCGGCCTGACAAGGCTGATGCTGGCCGGGCGGCTGCCCGGTGAGCAACGCGGCCGGCTGCAGCAGGTGGCGAGCGCCGGCGAGTCCCTCGTCAAGCTTATCGATGGCCTGCTGGATTACGCCGACCTCGATACCGGCCGCATGCAGCTCGCCGCCGAGCCCCTGCACCTCGAGCAGCTGCTGGCCAGTGCTTTCGAAGCCGTGCGGCCGGCGGCCCAGGCCAAGCAGCTGGAACTGGTCTGCGACATCGCCTCGCCGGAGCTGCTGGGCGCGGCGGGCGCGCGCCGCGGCGACGTGGTGCGACTCACCCAGCTCGTCACCGAGCTGCTCGTCAACGCCGTCAAGTTCACGCCAACCGGACAGGTCAAGCTCAGCGCCGAGCTGGATGCGGCCGGCGGCTGGATCCTGCGCGTGCGTGACACCGGTCTGGGCATGGCGCCGGACCAACTGGCGCGCCTGTTCACGCCCTTCGCCCAGGCCGAGGCCGGCGCGACACGACGCTTTGGCGGCACGGGCCTGGGCCTGGCGATCTGCCGCGCGCTGGCCGAGCGCATGGGCGGAACCCTCTCGGCAAGCAGCGCTCCGGGCCGCGGCAGCGAGTTCGAGCTCAGCCTGCCGCCGGCGCCCTGCCCTGAGCTGGCGCCACCGCCCGCCCCGCCACCGCAGCGCGTGCTGCTGGTGCAGGCGGCCCACAGCGGTGGCCACGAAACGTTGACCGCGCTGCTGAAGGCGCTGGCACCGACCAGCCGCATCGACCTGCTGGCCCAGGGCCGCCAGGCCCTGTCCCGCCTGGTCACCGTGCCGGCCAGCCAGCCCTATGACCTGTTGATCGTCGACTGGGTGCTGCCCGACATGGAGGGCAGCGAGCTGCTGGCCTGCCTGCGCGACAGCGGCCCGTCGCGCGCCCGCCGCACCGTGCTGCTGAGCGCCTTCGACACGCCGGTGCTGCGCGAGCGCGCACTGCGCCTGGGCGCCGAGGCCCTGTGCAGCAAGCCCCTGCTGCCGCACATGCTGCGCCGCCTGCTGGACCTGGACCACCCTCTGCCGGTCGACCTGCTCCTGCCCCTGCCCAAAGTCCTGAACCGGACAACGCCCGGCGCCGACCCGACCACGCTGATCAATGAGCTCGACACCCTGCTGGGCGAGGCCGACAGCAATGCGCTGACATTGTGGGAGCAGCATGAATCCGCCTTCATCGAGATGTTGCCGGCACCGCGGGCCAAAGCCCTGGCGGGTGCCATGCAACGCTTCGATTTCGACGAGGCCCAGGCCGCGTTGCGCGGTGAGACCAAGGACGCAAGCCCGCCATGACGATGATGCTGCCCGAGTTCACCGGTACGTCACAGGCCACGGTGCTGGTCGTCGATGACACGCCGGCCAACCTGACGCTGTTGGCCCAGGTGCTCAAGCCCGACTACCGCGTGCAGCTGGCCGTCAGCGGCGCGAAGGCGCTGGAAATATGCCGCCGCCAACCGCCCGACCTGATCGTGCTCGACGTGATGATGCCGGAGCTGGATGGCTACGAGGTCTGCCGCCGGCTCAAGGCCGATCCGGCCACGCGCCGCGTGCCCGTCATCTTCCTGACCGCGTTGACCCGGCCCGAGGACGAGAGCGCCGGCTTCCAGGTCGGCGGCGCCGACTTCATCCACAAGCCCTTCAACCCCGCCACCGTGCTTGCCCGCGTTCGCACCCATCTGCAGCTCAAGTTGGCCGAGGACCACCTGCTGCGCCACAACGCGCTGCTGAGCGGCGAGCTGGGCGCGCGCCGGCGTGAGGTCGAGCGGCTGCGCGACACCACCCTCTTCGTCATGGTCGGCCTGGCGGAGTTCCGCGACGCCGATACCGGCAACCACATCCAGCGCACCCAGGAATATGTGCGCACGCTGGCGCAGTGGATCTCCGCCCAGCCCGACGGGCCGCTGGACCTCACGCCCGAAGCCATCGACGAGCTCGCCAAGGCCGCGCCGCTGCACGACATCGGCAAGGTTGCCATCCCTGACGCCATCCTTCTCAAGCCCGGCAAGCTGTCGCCGGACGAATGGCAGGTCATGAAGACCCATGCCGAACACGGCGCCGACCTGCTGCAGCGCGCCATCGACCGCCTTGGCGACGACGCCGGTCCGATGCTGACCTTCGGCAAGCAGATTGCCCGCCACCACCACGAGAAATGGGACGGCAGCGGCTATCCGGACGGCCTGGCCGGCGAGGCCATTCCGTTGTCGGCCCGGCTGATGGCCGTTGCCGACGTCTATGACGCCTTGATCAGCGTGCGGCCCTACAAGCAGGCCATGAGCCACGACGAGGCGCTGGCCTTCATCCGCAACGGCGCCGGCAGCCATTTCGACCCGCGCATCGTCGAGGCGCTCAATGCCTGCCTGGATGAGGTGCGCGGCATTGCTTCGCGCTGGGCTGACTGAGCCGCCCCGATAATCCGCGGCCTCATGCAGTCCGGCCCCATCCTCAACATCTCCTGCTATCTCTTCGTCTCGCTGGCCGACACGGCAGCGCTGCGCGATCGGCTCCATGCCCGCGCCGAAGCCCTGGGCCTCAAGGGCACGGTGCTGATCGCCGAGGAGGGCATCAATCTCTTCCTGGCCGGCCCGGCCGAAGCCGTGAACACCTGGGTGGCCGAGCTGCGCGCCGACCCACGCTTCGCGACACTGACACCCAAGGAGAGCTGGAGCGAGGTGCAGCCCTTCCAGCGCCTGAAGGTCAAGGTCAAGCCTGAGATCATCCGCATGAACCACCCCACCATCCGCCCCGACCAGGCGCCGCGCGCACCGGCCCTGGCGCCGGCCGTGCTGGCCCGCTGGCTGGACCAGGGCCATGACGACACCGGCCGCGAGATCGTGCTGCTGGACACGCGCAATGGCTTCGAGGTCGACCAGGGTGCCTTCGACGGCGCCATCGACTGGCGCCTCGACAAGTTCAGCGACTTCCCCGAGGCCCTGGCCTCGCACAAGCAGGAACTGGTCGGCAAAACCGTGGTGAGCTATTGCACCGGCGGCATCCGCTGCGAGAAGGCGGCCATGGTGTTGGAGGAGCAAGGCCTGACGGCCTGGCAGCTTGACGGCGGCATCCTGAAGTACTTCGAGGACACCGGTGGCAAGCATTACCACGGCAACTGCTTCGTGTTTGACGATCGCAGGGGCGTCAACGCCGACCTGAGCCCAACGTGATGAAAGGGCGATTTGGCGACTTCGCGCTGAAGGCCATTGGCATCCTGCTGATGCTGGCGGCGCTCGGCTTTGCCGTCAGCAAGGCGCCGGACCGCTCGCTGGAAAGCCTGGTGCCACGCTGGGCGCCGCCGCCGTCGGACTTCGTCGACCTCGATGGCCTGCTCGTGCACTACCGTGACCAGGGCCCGAGCAGCGACCCGCTGCCCATCGTCCTCATCCATGGCACCGGCGCCAGCCTGCACACCTGGGAAGGCTGGGCGGCCGAGTTGAAGTCCACCCGGCGCGTCATCAGCTTCGACCTGCCCGGCTTCGGCCTGACCGGGCCGAACGCCGACAACGACTACAGCGATGCCCGCTACGTCGCCTTCGTGCGCCAGTTGCTGGCGCGCCTGGGCGTGGGCCGGGTCATTCTGGGCGGCAACTCCCTGGGCGGCGAAATCGCCTGGCAGGTGGCCCTGGCCGACCCCGCCAGCGTCGCCGGCCTCGTCCTGGTCGACGCCGCCGGCTTCGATTTCGAGCCGGAATCCATGCCGCTGGGCTTTCGCATCGCCCGCATCCCGGTGCTGCGCGAGCCCATGCGCTGGCTGCTGCCGCGCCGCGCCATCGAGGAAAGCGTGCTCGACGTCTACGGCGACAAGAGCCGCGTCACCGCCGCCCTGGTGGACCGTTACTACGAACTGACGTTGCGCGAAGGCAACCGTGTCGCCTTGATGCGGCGCATGGATCAGCTCGCTCCTGGTCCCTTCCAACGCCTGCCCGAGATCAAAGTCCCTACCCTCATCCTCTGGGGCGAGCGCGACCGGCTGATCCCGCTGCGCTGGGGCCGCGAGTTCGCTAAAGCCATCCCGAACAACAAATTGGTGGTTTTCCCGAAGCTGGGCCATGTGCCTCAGGAGGAAGACCCGGCTGCTACCCTTGCGGCCTTGCGCGACTGGCTACCCAACGTCGCCCGCTGAACACCGTCCCACCCAAGAGGTTTGACATGAAGAAACGCTCCCTCATCGCGCTGGCCCTGCTGGCCGTCGCCTCGCTGGCCCAGGCCCAGGCACCCGAATGGAAGAAGCTGCGCATCGGCGTCGAAGGCGCTTACCCGCCCTTCTCCGAGATCGGCCCGGACGGCAAGCTGAAGGGCTTCGAGATCGAGCTCGTGCAGGCCTATTGCGCCGAAATGAAGGCCCAGTGCACCCTGGTGCAGCAGGACTTCGACGGCCTCATCCCCGCCCTGCAATCGCGCAAGGTGGACGCCATCTTCGCCAGCGTCTCCATCACCGAGGAACGCCAGAAGGTTGTCGCCTTCTCCAAGCCTTACTACAACACCCCGGCCCGCCTCATCGCCAAGGCGGGCGTGAAGCTCGACCCCACGGCCGCCGGAATGAAGGGCAAGAAGATCGGCGTGCAGCGCGGCACGACGCATGAGACCTACGCCGCCGCGACCTTCAAGCAGAGCGAGATCGTGCGCTACGGCAGCCAGGACCAGGTCTTCCTGGACCTCAAGTCCGGCCGCATCGACGCCACGCTGATGGATTCGCCCGCCGGCGACTTCGGATTCCTGAAGAAGCCCGAGGGCAAGGGCTTCGCCTTCTCCGGCCCCGCCATCATCGACGACAAGGTCTTCGGCGTCGGCACCGGTGTGGGCATGCGCAAGGCCGACGAGGCCACGCTGGGCAAGAAGTTCAATGCCGCCATCGATGCCGTGCAGGCCAACGGCACGTTCAAGAAGCTCGCCGACAAATACTTCGACTACGACATCGCGCCGCGCACCAAGCAGTGATGCGTCGCCGCTCCGCCCTGGCCCTGCCCGTTGCCCTGGCCCTCGCCGGTACGGCCGGGGCCCAGGCGCCGCAGCGCCTGCGCATCGGTTTCGCCGTCGGCTATGCCCCTTTCAGCGAGATTGGCACCGACGGCCAGCTCAAGGGCTTCGAGATCGACGTGGCCCAGGCCCTGTGCGCACGTCTGGGCCAGCAGTGCGCCCCAGTCATCCTGGAGTTCGACGGCCTGATCCCGGCGCTGCAATCGCGCAAGATCGACGCCATCATGGCCTCGATGTCGATCACGCCGGAGCGCCAGCAGGTCGTTGCCTTCTCGTCGCCCTACTACTACTCGCCGGCCCGCCTGGTCATGCGCGGCGACCCACGCGCCGACGTCAGCCCAGCCGGCCTGAAGGGCAAGCGCATCGGCGTGGAGCGCGGCACCATCCATGAACGCTTCCTGGCCGAACAATTCAAAGGCATTCAGCTGATGCGCTACGCCACCCAGGACCAGGCTTTCCTGGATCTGAAGTCTGGCCGCCTGGACGCCACGCTGGTGGACGCGGTCATCGCGCAGTTCGGCTTCCTCAACCATGCCGACGGCCGCGGCTTCGGCTTTGTCGGGCCCGACTTCGCCAAGGACCAGCGCTACTACGGCAAGGGCATCGGCGTGGGCCTGCGCAAGGCCGATGCGGCGACGCTGGGCCAGCGCATCGACGAGGCACTGGCCGCAATGCGCGGCAACGGCACTTTGAAGACTCTCAACGACCGCTACTTCAGCTTCGACCTCATCACCCCTCCCCGCTGAGCGCGGCCTTCTTTCTCATGTTGCACGGATTCCTCCCCAGCCTGCTCGAAGGCTCCGCCGTCACGCTGGCGGTGGCGCTGTCTTCGCTGGCCATTGCCTCCCTGCTGGGCCTGATTGGCGCGCTGGCCAAGCTGTCGCGCTCACGCGTCGCGCGAGGCGTGGCAGCCACCTACACCACGCTGATCCGCGGCGTGCCCGACCTGGTGCTGATGCTGCTCGTCTTCTACGGTGGCCAGCTCGCCGTCAATACCATCGCGCCCAAGCTTGGCCATGACGACTTCATCGACATCGACCCCTTCATCGCCGGCGTGCTGACCATCGGCTTCATCTTTGGCGCCTACCTGACCGAGGCCTTCCGCGGCGCCTTCCTGGCCGTACCGCCGGGCCAGCGCGAGGCGGGCCTGGCCTATGGCATGAGCCCGCGCCTGGTGCTTTGGCGCATCACACTGCCGCAGATGCTGCGACATGCGCTGCCGGGCATCTCCAACAACTGGCTGGTGCTGATCAAGAGCACGGCCATCGTCTCCATCATCGGCCTGTCCGACCTGATGACGCGCGGCAAGCAGGCCGCGGGCACGACGCGTGAGCCCTTCACCTTCTTCCTGGCCGTGGCCCTCATCTATCTCGTGTTCACCAGCGTGTCGGAACTCGTCTTCGCCTGGGCACAGCGGCGCCTGGCCATCGGCACCAAGGCGGGCAAGTTATGAACTTCGACGCCGTCGCCGAGAACTTTCCGCTCTATCTCAGCGGCCTCGTCACCTCGCTGCAGTTGCTGCTGCTGTCATTGGCAGGTGGCCTGCTGCTGGCCGTGCCGCTGGCGGTCGTGCGGACCGTGTTCCTTGGCTGGCCGTCCCGGCTGGTCTGGCTCTACACCTATGTCTTCCGCGGCACGCCGATGCTGGTGCAGCTCTTCCTCATCTACTACGGCGCAGCGCAGTTCGAGGCCGTGCGAGACAGCTGGGCCTGGCCCTGGCTGTCGTCGGCCACCTTCTGCGCCTGGCTGACCTTCACGCTGAACACGGCCGCCTACACGACCGAGATCATTGCGGGCAGCATCCGCGCTTTGCCGGCCGGCGAGATCGAGGCCGCCAAGGCGCTGGGCATGGGCCGCGGGCTGATGCTGCGCCGCATCGTTCTGCCTGCCGCGCTTCGCCGTGCCCTGCCGGCCTATGGCAACGAGGCCATCTTCATGCTGCATGGCACCTCGCTGGCCAGCACGGTGACACTGCTGGACGTGACCGGCGCGGCCCAACAGGTCTATGCCAAGTACTACCTTCCCTTCGAGGCCTTCATCACGGCCGGCGCCTTCTATTTCGTGCTGACGCTGTGCCTGGTCGGTCTGTTCCGCTGGGCCGAGAACCGCTGGCTCAAGCCGATGATGTCCCGCTAGCCATGAATATCCAACGCCATCCCTTGCTCTCCCCTGCCCCGGGCACGCAGCGCGAGCTGGTCTCGCTGCATTACGGCCAGCCCAGCGGACAAAAGGCCTACATCCAGGCTTCGCTGCACGGCGACGAGCTGCCTGGCATGCTGGTCGCCCACCACCTGCGCCTGCAGCTTGACGCGCTGGAGGCTGCCGGCCAGATCAGCGGCGAGATCGTCCTCGTCCCCATGGCCAACCCCATCGGCCTGAGCCAGTTCATGCTGCATGCCCATCTGGGCCGCTTCGAGCTGACGACGGGTGAGAACTTCAACCGCCATTACCCGGACCAGATCGATGCCGTCGCCCAGGCGGTAGCAACCCAGCTGGGCAGCGACGCCGCGGCCAATGTCGCCCTGCTGCGCCGCGCGCTGAAGGCGGCGGTGCTGGCCAGCCCGGTCGATACCGAGCTGCAGTCGCAGCGCCGCAAGCTGCTGAGCCTGTCCTGCGACGCCGACATCGTGTTGGACCTGCATTGCGACGCCCAGGCGCTGATGCACCTCTACACCGAGACGCCCTGCTGGCCTGACTGCGACCCGTTGGCGCGCTTCCTGCGTTCGCGCCTGACGCTGCTGGCCCAGGACTCGGGTGACAACCCCTTCGACGAGGCCTGCTCCCAGGTCTGGTGGAAGTGGGACAAGCATTTCGGCGGCAAGTTCCCGATTCCGCAGGCCTGCCTGTCGGTCACCGTCGAGCTGCGCGGCGCGGCCGACGTGACGCATGAGCTGGCCGCCGCCGATGCGAAGAACATCGTCGACTTCCTGCGCTGGCGCGGCCTGATTGCCGGCGACAAGCCCGAAGTGCCGAAGGCCATCGGCGACGCCCGCCCGCTGGCCGGCAGCATGCCGATCAAGTCGCCGGTGGCCGGCGTGCTGACCTTCGTCAAGGAGGTGGGTGTGGAGGTGACGGCCGGCGAAGTGCTGGCCCATGTCATCGACCCCATCACGGCCGAGGTCACTGAATTGAAGAGCCCGGTCGACGGCCTGTTCTTCGCGCGCGACTTCCTGCGCTTTGCGAACGCCGGCATGCGCGTCGCCAAGGTCGCGGGCCGCGAGGCGCTGCGCACCGGCAAGCTGCTCGGTGCTTGACATGAAGCCCCTCGCCCGGCCCAGCCGCGCTGAACGCGGGCAGGTCCGGTCGGTCTTGCAGACCGCGCTGCGGCATGTGCCGCAGCCCTTCGGCAGGCACATGCCGCCCGCAGGGCGCCATGTGTCCGGCCTCAGCCCCCTGGGGGACGGCGATGCTCGCGGCATCGAGCCGCGAGCACATCGCCAGCGCGGGCCGGCTTGGGAGCGGCCCTGCGTTCGGCCCGCAAAGAGAAACTGAAATGACGATCCAACTCCAGGCCACCAACATCCACAAGCGCTTCGGTGATCGCGAGGTGCTCAAGGGCATTTCCTTCGCGGCGCGGCGCGGCGACGTCGTCACATTGATCGGGTCCTCGGGCTCGGGCAAGAGCACCTTCCTGCGCTGCCTGAACCTGCTGGAACAGCCCAACGAAGGCGAACTGAGCCTGTGCGGCGAAGCGCTGAAGCTGACCCGCGACCGCGACGGCACGCTGAAGGCCGCCTCGCCTCAGCAGCTGCAGCTGTGGCGCGCCAAACTGGCCATGGTGTTCCAGAACTTCAACCTCTGGGCTCACATGACAGTGCTGGAGAACGTCATCGAGGCACCCATCCACGTGCTGGGCAAGCCCAAGGCCGAGGCCATCGAGCGCGCGCAGGCGCTGCTGGCGCGCGTCGGCGTCTCGCATCGCGCGAACGTCTACCCGGCCCAGCTGTCGGGCGGCGAGCAGCAGCGCGTGGCCATTGCCCGGGCGCTGGCGGTCGACCCCGAGGTCATGCTGTTCGACGAGCCCACGTCGGCGCTGGACCCGGAACTGGTCGGCGAGGTCCTCAAGGTCATGCGCGACCTGGCGGCGGAAGGCCGCACGATGATCGTCGTGACCCATGAAATGGGCTTTGCGCGCGAGGTCTCCAACCACTGCCTGTTCCTGCACCAGGGCAAGGTCGAAGAGGAAGGCAACCCCAAGGAAATGTTGCTGCGCCCGCAGTGCGAGCGATTGCAGCAGTTCCTCAGCGGCGGGTTGAAGTAGGCAGCGGCATGCACCGCGCGCTGGCCCGACTGCTGTGGCGCGCGCTGGCGGCGCTGAGCCTCGTGCTGGCCATGATCGGCGTCGTGCTGCCGGTGCTGCCGACGGTGCCCTTCCTGCTGCTGGCCGCCTGGGCGGCCGGCAAGGGCTGGCCGGCGCTGGAGACCTGGCTGCTCAACCACGCGCACTTCGGCCCCGGCATCCGCCGTTGGCGCGAGCGCGGCGCCGTGCCGCGTCGCGCCAAGTGGCTGGCGGTCGTGATGATGGCCTGCAGTGCCGTCATGCTGGGGCTGACACCGGCGCCGCTGGCCGTGAAGATCGCCGTGCCCGCCATGATGGCCGCCGTGGCGATCTGGCTGTGGCGCCGCCCGGAAGCCTAGGCCACCGGCCGCCAGTCGTGGGCCACCAGTGAATCGATGACGGCCTGCTGCGCCGTGCTCAGCGGCCGCTCCGACTGCACCAGCAGCTTGACCTCTCGGACGATCGGGCAGTCGGCCGTGCGCACATGCATCAGCCCGGCCGCGTCGGCGATGGACCGGGGCATAAAGGCGACACCGAAGTTGGAGCGCACGAAGGCCTGGATCCAGTCCTCGCGGTGGGACTGCTGTACCACCTCCAGGCGCACGCCGCGCTCGTCCAGCAGGCGCTCGATGTAGCTTGAGAACTCGCAATAGATGCGCTCGCAGTAGCGCTCCCGGTCCAGTTCGGCCATGGCGATGGCGTCGCGGCCGCTGAAGCGGTGATCCTCGCCGATGGCGACGACATAGTCCTCGCGAAACAGCAGCCGCGCGTCAAAGCGCCGCGGCGTTTCGTAGGGCGAGCACATGATGCCGATGTCGACGTCGCCGCGGTCCAGCTCGTCGGTCAGCGCCTCCAGGTTGCCCTCGCGGAAATGCAGTTCGATGGCATGCCGATCCTGGCTGTCGACAAAGCCCGGCAGCACCTGATGGAAGTCGATGGTGCACATGACGCCCACGCGCACCACCTCGCGCTTCTCGCGCTTGAAGCGCCGCGCCTGTTCGCGGGTGGCCTGGGCGGTGTCGAAGATCTGTCGGAAGTTGGGCAGCATGGCCTGGCCCAGCTCGCTGAGCTGCACGGAGTTCTTGGTGCGGTCAAACAGCCGCCCGCCGATGGTCTCTTCCAGGCGCTGGATGGCCTTGGTCAGCGCGGGTTGGGACACGAAGGAACGCTCCGACGCACGCGTGAAGTTCAGCGTTTCGGCCACGGCCAGGAAGTAGCGGATCTGGTAGAGCTCCATGCGCGGCGGTCGCACGGGCCGGTGGTTTCCTTACACAAACCGCGATAACCGACACGCATCGGGTCATGAATTGATGAGATTTCACGGCTGACGCGGCGATCCAGACACTGCGGCCCTCGCTTCCTCCAGCCGCCATGTCCACCACAGCACCTAACCCGCCAGTCCGCACGCTCGCCATCATCGGCGGCGGCTTTGCCGGCACCACGCTGGCCAAGTCCCTGCATGGCCGCCTGCCCGCGGGCTGGCAGCTGCTGCTGATCAGCGAGGAGAGCTACACCACCTTCAACCCCATGCTGCCCGAGGTGGTCGGCGCGGGTGTCTTTCCGGAGCATGTGGTGGCACCCATCCGCGAGATGCTGCCCGGCGTGCGCTTTGTGATGGGCGCCGTCAGCCGCATCGACAAGGCCGCGCAGCGCCTGACCTGCGACACCCTGCACGGCCCATTGACATTCGGCTACGACCTCCTCGTGCTGGCCCTGGGCCAGCGCGCCCGGCTGGACCTGCTGCCCGGCATGGCCGAGCACGCGCTGCCGCTGAAGCTGGTGGGCGACGCGATGCACATCCGCAACCGCGTGCTGCAGGCGCTGGCTCGCGTGGAACTCTGCGATGACGCGACGCAGCGGCGGGCCCTCGCCCACTTCGTCGTCATCGGCGGCGGCTTCTCCGGCGTCGAGGTGGCCGGCGCGCTGGCCGACTTCGTCAAGAGCGCCAGCCGCCACTACCCACGCACCCGCGCCGCCGGCTTCGGCATCACGCTGCTGCACGACGGCGACCGCCTGCTGCCCGAACTGCCGCCGGCCCTGGGCGACGCCGCCGCACGCTCGCTGTCGCGCCGCGGCGTGCACGTGCGCTGCGGCACGCGGGCGGCGCGCATCAGCGCCGATGCCGTCGAACTGTCGGGCGGCCAGAAGCTGCCCAGCGCGACCGTCGTCTGCACCGTCGGAACCCGCCCCAATCCGCTGGTGGAGGCGCTGGCTTTGCCGCTGCAACGTGGCCGCGTCGCCACCGGCGCGGACGGCCGCGTGTCAGGCGAGCCCGGCCTATGGGCGCTGGGCGACTGTGCCGCCCAACCCAACGCCCGGGATGGCCAGACCTGTCCACCGACGGCGCAGTTTGCCGTCGCCCAGGCCAAGGCCCTCGCCGACAACCTGCTGCGCTGCCTCAGCGGCCAGCCGACCCGGCCCTTCGCTCATGCCGCCCGCGGAATGATGGCCACGACCGGTCACCTCAAGGGCGTGGCGCTGCTGTTCGGCCTGCGGCTTTCCGGCCTGCCCGCCTGGCTGCTGTGGCGCGGCTACTACCTGCTGCGCATGCCCACGCTGGGCCGCAAGACGCGCATCTGGGTCGAGTGGACCTGGGGCCTGTTCTTCCCGCTCGACATCACGCACCTGCGCTTCACCCGCACGACCGAGGTTGACCGCGGCACCCCACCCCCTTCAGTTTCCAAGTAAGGAGAACCCTCATGTTCATCGGCAAGACCGCCCTCGTCACCGGCTCCACGTCGGGCATCGGCCTCGGGATCGCCCGCTCGCTGGCCGCCCAGGGCGCCAACGTCGTGCTCAACGGCTTCGGCGACCCGCACGACATCGAGAAACTGCGCCTGACCCTGATCGAGCAGCACGATGTGCAGGTGCGCTACGACCCGGCCGACATGAGCCAGCCCGACCAGATCGACCGCATGATGGGCAAGGCGATTGCCGAGTTCGGCGCCATCGACCTGCTCGTCAACAACGCCGGCATCCAGCATGTGGCGCCGGTCGAAGAGTTTCCGATCGACAAGTGGTACGCCATCCTGGCGATCAACCTCAGTGCGGGCTTTCACACCACCCGCCTGGTCGTGCCGGCCATGAAGAAGAAGGGCTGGGGCCGCATCGTCAACGTGGCTTCGGCGCATGCGCTGGTGGCCAGCAAATACAAGTCGGCCTACGTGGCGGCCAAGCACGGCGTGGCTGGCTTCACCAAGACCGTGGCGCTGGAGTTGGCCGAGGCCGGCATCACGGTCAACGCGGTCTGCCCGGGCTATGTGCTGACACCGCTGGTCGAGCAGCAGATCCCCGACACCGCCCGCGCCCGCGGCATCAGCGAGCAGGCCGTCATCCGCGACGTGCTGCTGGCCGCCCAGCCCACCAAGCAATTCGTCACCGTCGAACAGGTCGCGGCGCTGACGTCCTTCCTCTGTTCCGACGACGCCGCCTCCATCACCGGCGCCGTGCTGCCCATCGAGGGCGGCTGGACGGCGCAGTGATTCTTTCCTCCCCTTCCCCCCAACGCTCCAGGAGCATCCCATGAAGACCATCCGCACCCGCACTTCCCGCTTCAGCCACCTCGTGGCCGCCGTTGCCGCCCTCGTCGCCAGCCTGGCAGGCGGCAGCGCGCACGCAGGCGATTGCCCCGCCGACAAGGTCATGGCCAACGCGCTGGCCGACGCCGCCACGGCCCCCATCGGCGTGACCGACACCGAGCTGGCGTCCATCGACCTGGCCAAGGAGAACGTGCACCTGGCCCAGCGCCGCCTGCGCATGCGCCACATGACCATTGCGCCCGGCGGCGTCGTGCCCTTCCACAGCCACGAGGACCGGCCCGCGCTGATCATGGTCAACAGCGGCGAGATCTACGAGAACTCCAGCAAATGCGCCGTGCCCATCCTGCACAAGGCCGGCGACATCTCGCGCGAGTTCCTCGGCACCAAGCACTGGTGGAAGAACAGCACCAACGCGCCCGTCGAGCTGACCATCGCCGACATCGTCAACGACGGCAAGCCCGCCACGATGAAGGAACACATGTAAGCCCGCGCCCCAGCCCGCCGACCCACGCCCACCTACCCAGCCGAGACCCACCATGGCCACCAAGAATGCTTCTCCCACATCGCGTCCGCAGGTCGTCCTGGTGCTCCAGGGCGGCGGTGCGCTGGGCGCCTACCAGGTCGGCGTCTACCAGGCGCTGCACGAAGCCGGCATCGAGCCGGACTGGGTCATCGGCACGTCCATCGGCGCCATCAACGCCGCGCTGATCGCCGGCAACCCACCGGAGCGGCGCATGGAGAGGCTCAACGACTTCTGGCGCCACGTCGAGCAGCAGAACCGCCTGGCCGGGCCGCTGGACTGGCTGGGTATGGGCAACCTGATGGCCAACATGACGACGGTGATGCGTGGCATCCCGGCCTTCTTCGAGCCCAACCTGGCGGCCCTGCGCGGCAGCCAGGCGCAGCTGGGCGTGGACAAGGCGTCCTACTACAGCACCGAGCCGCTGCGCGAGACACTGCGCGGCCTGGTCGACTTCGAGCAACTGCAACGCGGCGGCATGCGCCTCACTGTCGGCGCGGTGAATGTGCGCAGCGGCCAGATGCGCTACTTCGACTCGCGCGAAGAACCCGTCGGCCTGGAGCACGTCATGGCCTCAGGCGCATTGCCGCCGGCCTTCCCGGCCGTCGTCATCGACGGCGAGGCCTACTGGGATGGCGGCCTCTACTCCAACACGCCCATCGAGGCCGTGCTGGACGACAACCCGCGCCGCGACGCGCTGATCTTTGCCGTCAACGTCTGGCACCAGACGGCGCCACAGCCTGAGTCGATCTGGCAGGTGATGGGCCGCCAGAAGGACATCCAGTACGCCAGCCGGGCCGACAGCCACATCACCCGCCAGAAGCAGATCCACCGGCTGCGCCACATCATTCGCGAGCTCGGCGGCCTGCTGTCGCCCGCGCAGCAGCGCGCCGCCAAGGAGCTCACCGCCTGGGGCTGCGGCACCACCATGCACGTGGCTCACCTGCTGGCGCCGCGCATCGAGGGCGAAGACCACACCAAGGACATCGACTTCACGCCCGCCGGCGTCAAGGCGCGCCGCTCCGCAGGCCTGGTGGACGCCCGCCGCATGATCGAACGAGCGCCCTGGCAGGCGCCAGTGGACCCGATCGAGGGCGTCATCGAGCACGTGTTGGAAGAGGCGGCATGAACCCTTTGGCGTTCATCGGCGCCGCGGCCTGCGCGCTGCTGATGGGCGCGGCCATCCAGCGCGGCGCCACCTGTACCGTCGCCGCCGTGGGCGAACTCGTTGACCAGCGCAAGGCCAGCCGCCTGCGCAGCCTGCTGGAAGCCTCGCTGTGGGTGGCCGGCGGACTGCTGTTGTTGCGCCTGCTGCCTCTTCCCCACCCAATCCTGCCCGCGCCCTTTGCACTGACCGTTTGGACGCTGCTGGGCGCCGCTCTGCTGGGCCTGGGCGCCTTCGTCAACCAGGCCTGCGTCTTCGGCGCCATCGCGCGGCTGGGCAATGGCGAGTGGGCCTATCTGGCAACGCCGCTGGGCTTCTATGTCGGCTGCGCCAGCGTGGATGGCCTGTTCGCCGCGGCCCGGCCACAACCGCTGCCGGCTGGCTCCGCGCTGTGGGTGGCACCCGCCGCGCTGGGGCTGGTGTTTGCCGCCTTTGCGTTGTGGCGCGCCTTCATGCGCAGGCGCCAGCCGTGGTGGACGCCGCACACGGCCACCGTCTCCATCGGCCTGAGCTTTTTGGCACTGCTGCTGCTCGAAGGCGCCTGGGCCTACACCGACGCGCTGGCCGAGCTGGCCCATGGCATGACCATGCGCAGCGCCGCGCGCCTGACCCTGTTCGCCTGCCTGCTGGCCGGCGCCATCTTCGGCGGCTGGCACGCCGGGCTGTTGAAAACCCGCCCACCGAGCGCGGCCGGCCTGGCGCGTTGCCTGATCGGCGGCCTGCTGATGGGCTGGGGCAGCCTGCTGATCCCCGGTGGCAATGACGGCCTCATCCTGCTCGGCCTGCCTCTGCTGTGGCCCTACGCCTGGATGGCCTTCGCGACGATGTGCGCCGTCATCGCGCTGGCCCACCAATGGGCCGGCCGCTAAGTCACGCCAACACGCGCGCAGGGCTTCACCGCAACTCGGCCCAGGTCTTCAGCACCTGCGTCTCGTTGATGCCGTCGCCCTGGGTATCCAGTTCCAGGCGGGCCTGGGTCGAGCTGACCGGGGTGATGCGAAGCGTCGAGTTGTCGCTGCCCTTGATCACCCACTGGCCGCTGCTCGGGTAGGCGTCGTTGCCCGTGGCCACGAGGGGCAGGCGCGTCGTGATCAGCACCTGCTTGTCGCCAAAGCGGCTGCTGGCCAGGCCGCCGGCGTAACTGAAGCTGCTTTTCTGGCCGCCGCCCAGCGGTTCGACGCGCAGGGTCAGCTGGGCGTCGATCAGCGTGGTCGAGAACGCCTGGCCGCTCAAGCGACCACTGAGGACGAGACGAGGCGTGGACAGGCTCAGTTCGCTGACGCCGGCAGGCGTCTGGCTCAACGTGAGATTGAGCGTGCCGTCGCCCTGCACGGTGTCCGTGCCGCGGGTGGCGCTGAAGGCGGTCAGCGTCATCGCCAGCGTCGCGCTGTAGCTGTTGCTGTCGAAGACGCCGGTCAATACCTGCAGCCCCAAGCCGATGCGCCCCTGCATGACGGAGCCATCTTCCTTGCAGGCCTGGGCGTCGAGGGTGATGGCATCGCCGACGTCGACGTTGCCGTTGTTGTTGGCATCGCTGATGTTCAACACAACATTGCCGCCCTGGCTGCAGCTGATGGTCTGGCGCAGCTCGATGCCCATCGGCAGCGCAGGCTGAACGCGCGCCTCAAGCACCGTGCGGCGCGCGACGACGATCGCGCGGCGCAACAGGCCTGCCTCGCCGCCGACCTGGGTACCGGTCAGCGTGCCTCCGGTGTTGCCGAGGTAGAAGGCGCTGGACACCGTCGCCTGGCCGATGGCCTCGTAGTTGCTCGCGCTGACTGCCAGCAGCGACGAGTCGGGCGGCGCCGGCAGGTTGGGCACGCCGGCGGTGCCGCCGCCGCCACCGCAGGCGGCGAGGCCGAGCATGCCGGCCAGCACGGGAGCAGACAGGAGGATGCGATGTGTCGACATTTGTTGGAACTCCCTGGATAACGTCGCGACCGCCCGCAATGCGGTCGCGCCAGGGTTTTACATCAGGCGGGCAGCAGACCCCTATCCTTCAACATGGGCTCCACGACCGGGTCACGGCCGCGGAAGGCGCGGAAAGCCTCGCCCGGCTCGCGGCTGTTGCCAGTCGAATAGATGCACTCGCGCAGCCGCGCAGCGACCGCCGCATCGAACACATTGCCGGCCTCGACGAAGGCGTCGAAGGCGTCGCAGTCCAGCACCTCCGCCCACAGGTAGACGTAGTAGCCCGCCGCATAGCCAGCGCTGCTGAACAAGTGCTGGAAGTGCGTCAATCGGTGATTGAGGCCGACCTCGCTGGGCAGCTGCCACTTTTCGAGCGTTTCGCGCTCGAATGCAACCACGTCATCAGGTGCTGCCGGCAGCGCGTGCGCGGCCATGTCGACGAGGGCGCTGGCCGTGTAGCGCAGCGTCTCGTAGCCCTGGCCGAACTGGCGCGCGGCCTGCAGCTTGGCCAGCAGCGCATCGGGCAGCGGCTCGTCGGTCTGCCAGTGACGGGCGAAGGTCTTCAGCACCTGGGGCTCGGCCATCCAGTGCTCGTAGAGCTGGGAGGGCAGCTCGACAAAGTCGCGCAGCACCTGAGTGCCCGCCAGGCGCTCATGCTCGACGCTGGACAGCAGGCCGTGCAGGCCGTGGCCAAATTCGTGGAAGAGCGTGCGCACATCGTCGAAGCTCAGCAGCGTGGGCTCGCCAGCGGCGCCGCGGGCGAAGTTGTTGTTGTTCAGGATGACCGGCGTCGCACCCAGCGCGCGGCTCTGGTTGCGCATCGCGTTCATCCAGGCGCCGCTGCGCTTGGTCGGGCGGGCGAAGTTGTCCTGCAGGAAAAGGCCGCGCAGACTGCCGTCGGCGTTGAAGACCTCATAGGCGCGCACGTCGGCGTGGTAGCCGGCGAGGTCGGGCCGGGCCTTGAATTGCAGGCCGAAGAGCCGGCTGGCGCAGTCGAACATCGCCGCCACCATGCGCTCCAGCGAGAAGTAGGGCTTGACCTCGGCCTCGTCCAGCTCGAAGCGGGCGCGCCTGGCCTGCTCGGCGTAGAAGCGCCAATCCCAGGGCTCAAGTTCATGTGTGGCACCGGCCGCGGCCATGGCACCGAGTACCGCCTCGCGCTCGCGGGCCTGAGCGGCCAGCGCCGGGTGCCAGACGCGCTCCAGCAGGCCCATGACGGCGCCCTGGCTGCGTGCCATGGTGTCTTCCAGCGCATAGTCGGCGTAGCAGGCATGGCCGTGCAGCTTCGCCTGCTCGGCGCGCAGCTCAAGGATCTCGCGGCAGATCTCTCGGTTGTCCGTGTCACCGGTGTCGTCGCCGCGGCCAACCCAGGCACGCCAGGCCTGCTCACGCAGGTCGCGCCGCGCGCTGAAGGACAGGAAGGGCACGATCAACGAGCGCGACAGCGTGATGACGTGGACACCCTCTTGAAGGCCACGGTCGACGGCAGCCTGGCGGGCGGCGGCACGCACGAAGCCGGGCAGGCCGGCGAGCTCCTCCTCGGTCGTCAACCGCAGTTGGTAGCCGCTCTCTGCGGCCAGCACGTTCTGCGCAAAGCGCGTGTTCAGCTCAGCCAGGCGGGCCATCACTGCGGCGTAGCGGGTACGCGCCTCGGGCGCCAGGCGGGCTCCGGCACGCAGGAAGTCCAGATGCACGCGCTCCAGCAGCCGGCGCTGCTCGGGCGTCAGCCCCAGGCGCTCGCGCTGTTCGAACAAGGCGTCGACCCGGGCAAACAAGCCCTGATGCATGTAGATGGCGCTGCCATGTTCGGCCAGCGGCGCGGCTAGGGCGCGCTGCACGGCCTGCAGCTCGGGCGAGGTGGCCGAGGCAGCCAGGGTGTAGAAGAGGTGTTCGAGCCGGGTGAGCTGGCGGCCGCCGGCGTCGAAGGCGGCCACGGTGTTGGCAAAGTCCGGCGCCGCGGCCTGCGCCGCGATGGCGTCGATCTCGGCGCGGTGGGCAGCCAGCGCGGCGTCGAAGGCAGGTTGGAAATGCGCCGGGGTGATGTCGGCGAAGGGCGGCAGGCCGTGTGGGCCGGCCCAGTCGTGCAGCAGCGGGTTGCTCATGCAAAGTCCTTCAGAAAACAAAAAGGGCCGCTTCCTGCCGGAGGCGGCCCGCTTGCAAGGGTCAGTGAACGGCGCGGATCACTTGCCCGCGGCCGCCTTTTCCTTGCGGATGGCCTTCTCGTCGTTCTCGTCGTAGGCCTTGTTCTGGCACTCGGCCTTCCACTTGTCGTTGCCGTCGAAGTGCTTCTCGGTGCGCTCTTCGAGCGCCTTGAACTGGGCATCCAACGCGTCCACCTTGTCAGAGAAGCCCTTGCGCTTGATGCCTTGCTCGGCATCCGCGGCCTTGACGGCCTCGACCGCCGTGCCGAAAGCTGTGGTGCGCGCCGTATAGGCGTCGTTGCGAGCCTTCAGTTCGGCCTTCTCGAGCTTGGGGGCCTCGGCCGTCAGCGCCTCGTGCGCCTTCAGGATGGCTTCCTTCTCGGCCTTCACGTCGGCGATCTGCTTGCCCAGCACGGCCTCGGCGGCCTCAAGGGTGGCCTTCTCCGACTTGAGTTTGTCGGCATTGGCCTTGTAGGAAGCCTGCTCGGCCTTGATGGCCTCGGCTTCCTTGCTGTTGTTGTCCTGCTGGGTGATGCAGGCGCGCAATTCGTCGCGCGACATCAGTTTGGCCTTGGGCTTCTCGACAACCGGGTTGCTGACCTTGTTGTTCTTCGGGTCGACCTTGGCCTTGGAATTGGTGGTGACTTGTGCCTGGGCGGAGACAGCGAGACCCAAGGCCAACGTAAGAAGAATGCGTTTCATGAAGAGGGCGCAACCGGGTTGCGAAGGTTCAAAGCGGGAGGCGGAATGATGCCACGAGGCTTCGCCGCGATAATCCTCGGCTGCTCTTCGTTACAGGGGCCCCGGCCCCTTCCCCATGGCGCTCAAAGCCACCATCCACAAAGCCCAGCTGCAGATCGCCGACATGGACCGCCATGTCTACGGCGACCACGCCCTCACGATCGCCCGCCACCCGAGCGAGACCGACGAGCGCATGATGATCCGCGTGCTGGCCTATGCACTGAATGTGCCGGCCGACGATCTCAACGGCCGGCTCGAATTCACCAAGGGCCTGTCCGACGTGGACGAACCCGATCTCTGGCAACCCGACCTGACGGGCGAGCTGCAGCACTGGATCGACCTCGGCCAGCCCGACGAACGCCGTCTGATGAAGGCCCATGGCCGCGCCCGCCGCGTCAGCGTCTACAGCTTCGCATCCAGCACGCCGGTGTGGTGGAGCGGCATCGAAAACAAGCTGACGCGCGCGCCACGCCTGGCCGTATGGCAGATTCCCGCCGAGCAGTCCCAGGCCCTGGCAGCCCTGGCCGAACGCAGCATGCAGCTGCAGATCAGCATCCAGGACGGCAGCGTCTACGTGTCGACCGCCAGCGCATCGGTGGAGGTCCACCCGGTTGCCCTGAAGGCACCCACCGAATGACACCCCGGCACGAACCCGGCCACCAGCGCTTCACGCTGCCGACCACGCCCCTCAGCGTGCTCGACTACGAGCTGAGCGCTGGCCGCGTCGTGTTCACCCACACCGGCGTGCCGCCGGCCTATCGTGGCCAAGGTCTCGCCGCCAAGTTGGTTGAGGCCGGCCTGCAATGGGCCCGCGCAGAAGGCCTCAAGGTCGTGCCCGCCTGCAGCTACGTCCAGCTCTACATCCAGCGCCACCCCGAGTGGCAGAACCTCGTCTAAGAGACCCTCACCATGTCCACGATCCTGCAATCCGTTCCCGTTGGCCAGAAGGTCGGCATCGCTTTCTCCGGTGGCCTCGACACCTCCGCAGCCCTGCATTGGATGAAGCTCAAGGGCGCCCTGCCCTACGCTTACACGGCCAACCTCGGCCAGCCCGACGAGCCGGACTACGACGAAATCCCCCGCAAGGCCATGCTGTACGGCGCCGAGAAGGCCGTTCTTGTCGACTGCCGCGCCCAGTTGGTCGCCGAAGGCATTGCCGCGCTGCAGGCCGGTGCCTTTCACATCAGCACCGCCGGCGTGACCTACTTCAACACGACGCCCATCGGCCGCGCCGTGACCGGCACCATGCTGGTGGCGGCCATGCAGGCCGACGGCGTCAACATCTGGGGTGACGGCTCGACCTACAAGGGCAACGACATCGAGCGCTTCTACCGCTACGGCCTGCTGACCAACCCGGCGCTGAAGATCTACAAGCCCTGGCTGGACCAGACCTTCATCGATGAACTGGGCGGCCGCGCCGAGATGTCGGCCTTCATGACCGAGAAGGGCTTCGCCTACAAGATGAGCGCGGAGAAGGCCTATTCGACCGACTCCAACATGCTGGGCGCCACGCACGAGGCCAAGGACCTGGAGCATCTGAACAGCGGCATCAAGATCGTCAATCCCATCATGGGCGTGGCGTTCTGGCGCGATGACGTCGTCGTCAAGGCCGAAGCCGTGTCGGTACGCTTCGAGGAAGGCGTGCCCGTGGCGCTGAACGGCGTCGAGTACCGCGATCCGGTGGCCCTGCTGGCCGAGGCCAACGTCATCGGCGGCCGCCATGGCCTGGGCATGAGCGACCAGATCGAGAACCGCATCATCGAGGCCAAGAGCCGCGGCATCTACGAGGCTCCGGGCCTGGCGCTGCTGCACATCGCCTACGAGCGTCTCGTCACCGGCATCCACAACGAAGACACCATCGAGCAGTACCGCGACAACGGCCGCAAGCTCGGCCGCCTGCTCTATCAGGGCCGCTGGTTCGACCCGCAGGCCATCATGCTGCGCGAGGCCGCCCAGCGCTGGATCGCCCGCGCCGTCACCGGCGAGGTGGCCATTGAGCTGCGCCGCGGCAACGACTATTCGCTGCTGGACACCCAGAGCCCCAACCTGACCTATGCGCCCGAGCGCCTGAGCATGGAAAAGGTCGAAGGCGCCTTCAGCCCCGCCGACCGCATCGGCCAGCTGACGATGCGCAATCTCGACATCAGCGACACGCGCGGCAAGCTGGGCATCTATACCGGTGTCGGCCTGCTGGCCGGCGGTGGCCTGCCCAAGCTCGAGTGATTTCCCGCTGAGGGCTGGCGAGGCCCTGGTGAATACTGTATAAATCAACAGTATTCGCTTTTGAGGAGCCCGCCATGCACAGCCAGTACCGCCAGAACTACGTCCCCGGCCGCCCGCTGCCTCTGTGGTTGCAGAAGCTGCTGAGCTGGCTTTGACAAGCCTTCAGAACGCCTCGGCCACCCGCAGGAAGCTCGCAAAGCGCGGCTTGCCACTCGGCGTCAGGTCGCGATAGCGATAGGTGACAGTCGAGCCGATGGGCGGCGGGTCGCGGCGTTGGGCGTCGCTGAAGCCGGTGCCCAGCTTGAAGCGCTGGCCCTCGGGTGTCTGCAACTCCAGTGCTCCCAGCTGACCCGCCAGCCGTCCCTTGCCCGGCTCATGGCCGACAACAACGGCTTCAGCATCCGCCAGTGGCTTGAGCTTGAGCAGCAGATCGCTGCGGCCCGAGGCCAGCGGCGCGTTGGCCCGGTGCAGCATCAGGCCCTCGCCACCGGCGTCGACCACCTGCTTGAGCCTGGCCCGAAGTTCGGCGTTGGAGTTGAGGCGCTGCTGCTGCACCGGCATGACGACGCCGCCGGCCATCGTCGCGAGCTTGGCCGCGCGCCGTTCGAAATCTCCGTCGCCCGCTGGCAGCTCGAAGACGCGATAGCTGACGAGCCGCCATTCGGCGTCCACCGGCTCGGTGCGCCGTACGGCCGCCGATAGCGCATCAAAGCTGCGCCGCCCCATCCACAGTTCACCGTCGAGCGGCTGCCTGGGAAGTTCGGCCAGGAACCAGGCCGGCGCAGCGACGGTGCGACCGCTGCGGAACTTCAAAGCCTGCCCATCCCACAACGCCCGCACGCCATCGAACTTCTCGCTGACGAGATAGGGCCGCGGGTCGATGCCGGCCGGCGCATTGCGCGCTAGCAGCGGCTCCAGCGCCCAAGCTGGAAGCCCGGCAGCCCCCAGCAGGCCCAAGAGTGCACGCCGGGTTAGCCTCATAGGACGACCGGCTCCGGCTCCAGCCGGATGCCAAAGCGCCCGTAGACGCTCTCCTGGATGGCCCGTGCCAGCGTCACGACTTCCGCGCCGCGCGCGTCCGCCTTGTTGACCAGCACCAAGGCTTGTTTTTCGTAAACCGCCGCTCCGCCCACTGTCTTCCCCTTCCAGCCGCAGGCGTCGATCATCCACCCGGCGGCCAGCTTCACGCTTCCGTCGGGCATGGGATAGTGAACGATGCCGGGGTCGCGGCCAATGATGTCGCGGCACTGCTCGGCCGTGACGACCGGGTTCTTGAAGAAGCTGCCGGCATTGCCGATGACGGCAGGGTCGGGCAGCTTGGCGCGGCGCACGGCGCAGATCCAGTCGTAGATCTGGCGCGCATCCGGCGCGGTGATGCCGGTCTCGGCCATCTTGCGTTCAATTTCGAGGTAACCGAGCACCGGCTGCCAGGGCCGGGGCAGGCGAAAGCGCACACGGGTGATGACGCTCTTGCCCGCCAGACCGCCGAAGTCGCTGTGCTTGAACACGCTGTCGCGGTAGCCGAAGCGGCAGACCTCCGCCGGCAGCAGGGCCGGCCGCCCGGTGATGAGATCCATGACCTCGACGGCCTCCAGCCGGTCCTTGACCTCGATACCGTAGGCGCCGATGTTCTGCACCGGTGCGGCCCCCACCGTGCCGGGGATCAGCGCCATGTTCTCCAGGCCTGGGTAGCCGTGGTCCAGCGTCCAGGTGACCAGCTCATGCCAGACGACGCCGGCACCTGCCTCGACGATCCAGGCGTCGTCGCGCGCTTCCAACAGCCGGATGCCGGTAATTTCCACCTTCAGCACGACGGCATCGACATCCTTGGTCAAGACGAGGTTGCTGCCGCCGCCCAGCACGAACTTGGGCGCACGGCCCAGTTCGGGGTGATCGACGACGCGGCGGACGTCGGCCGCCTCGCGGATGCGCACCAGGCGCTTCGCCACGGCCGGCAGGCCGAAGGTGTTGTAGGGCTTGAGATTGACGTCCGCCTCGATATGGAGGGGGAGCGGCACTCCGTTCGAGGGGGTCTGTAACTGCGTGGACATGGGACAATTTTTGGATGGTTTGCGCGGCGCGCAAACAGCAAAATTTTCGCCGATTCATCTACCGACCTCCCAAATGCCCAGCTTCGACACTGTTCTCGAGCCCGATCACGTCAAGATCCGCAATGGCGTGGACAACGCCATCAAGGAAATCGGCACCCGTTTTGACTTCAAGGGCACGGGCGCCAAGGTCGAGCTCAAGGACAAGGAAATCCACGCCACGGGCGACAGCGAGTTCCAGCTGGAGCAGATCGAGGCTGTGTTGTACGGCAAGCTGACCAAGCAGGACGTGGTGATCAGCTTCCTCGACAAGGCCGAGAAGATCGAAAAGCTCGGTGGCGACAAGGTGCGCCAGGTCTACAAGATCAAGGAAGGCATCGAGGCAGCGCTGGCCAAGAAGATCGTGAACTCGCTGAAGGAAAGCAAGCTCAAGGTCCAGGCCAGCATCCAGGGTGATGCCGTGCGCGTGACCGGCAAGAACCGCGACGACCTGCAGACCGGCATCGCCCACCTGAAGAAGAACTTCAGCGACACGCCGCTCACCTACAACAATTTCCGCGATTGAGCATGCGCCGCTTTACGGGGCTCATTGCGCCCCTTCTCCTGTTGCTGGCCACGAGCCGCGCCCCGGCGCAGCCGCTGCCACCCCCGCCATCGCAGGTCCAACTCAACGGCATGCTGGGATCACGCGCGGCCCTGTTGGTCATCGACGGTGAGCCGCGCACTGTCGAGGTCGGCGCCATGGTCAAGGGCGTCCGGTTGATCTCACTGGAGGATGGTCGCGCCGTCGTGGAATACGGCGGTCGGCGCCAGGCTCTCGCCCTCGGCGCCGCACCGGGCCGAGTGCTTGCGCAGAATGCCGCGCCGCCGCGCCAGATCGTGCTGCCCGTAGGCCCCGGCGGACATTTCACGACGCTGGGCATGATCAACGGCCAGGTCACGAGCTTCCTCGTCGACACCGGGGCGACCAGCATCTCCATCGGCCAGATCGAGGCCGAAAAGCTGGGCCTGCGCTATATGTACGGCAGGCGCATCGTCACCCAGACGGCCAATGGCGTCGTGCCGGCCTATCAGCTCCAGTTGGCGAGCGTGCGCATCGGCAGCGTCGAGGTTCGCGACGTCGAGGCCATCGTCATCCCCGGCCTGATGAGCCATGTGCTGCTTGGCAACAGCTTTCTGAACCGCTTCCAGATGCGGCGCGAGAACGACGTCATGACTTTGGAGCTGCAGCACTGATAGCAGCGGGCGGCTTCTGCAAGAATCCGGCGCCCCTCCCTAGCCGGTCCGCCTCGATGCCCCTTCAACCCGCCTTGCTGTCTGGCCTGCTGGCCGCCCTGTTGATTGCCGGCGCCCCCGCCGCGCTCGCCCAGGACGCCGCCAAGGCCTCGCGCTTCTACGAAGACGCTCTGCAGCGGTATGAAAAGCGGGACATTCCCGGCGCCATCGTGCAGCTGAAGAACGCGCTGCAGGCCGACAAGAGCCAGCTCTCGGTCCACGTGCTGCTGGGCAAGGCCTTGCTGGCCGACAGCCAGCCGGCGGCGGCCGAATTCGAGCTGGGCGAGGCCATCCGCATGGGCGTCAACCGCGCCGAGGTTGCCGTCGCCCTGGTCATGGCGCTGAATGCCCAGGGCAAGCAGTCCCAGGCGCTGGAGGACCCACGCATTCAGCCCGCCGGCCTGCCATCCGGCATCCAACAGCAGCTCATGCTGGAGCGCGCTCTGGCTCAGTCCGATATGGGCGATACCAAGGCCGCACTGGCAAGCGTGCTGGATGCACGTGCGCTGAACACCAGCGACGTGAACAGCTGGATCGCCGAAGTCCCGCTGCGGGTGCGCGGGCGCCAGTTCAACGAGGCCCATGCCGCGGCCGACCAGGCACTCAAGCTCTCACCCGACAACGCCGAGGCTCTCTATCAAAAGGCATCCGTCTTCCATGCCAACGGCCAGGTCGCCCCGGCGCTGGCCGGCTATGAGCGTGCCCTCAAGGCCCAGCCCAAGCATGCCGAATCCCACCTGGGCCGCGCCGGCCTGCTGATCGACCTGAACCGCGACGCCGAGGCGCTGGCCGAGGTCAACGAGCTCCAGACCATCAAGCCCAACGATCCGCGCGGCGCCTATCTGCGTGCTGTGCTGGCCGAGCGCGCCAACGACGCGCCCACTTCACGGGCCGCGTTGAAACGGATCACCGACCTGCTGGACCCCGTCCCCATCGAGTACATCCGCTACCGCACCCAGTTGCTGATGCTCAACGGCCTGGCGCACTACAGCCTGGGCGAGCTGGAAAAGTCCAAGCCCTTCCTGGAACTGGCCTCCCGCCAGCAACCCGGCAGCCCTCTCGTCAAGCTGCTGGCCCAGGTCGCATTGAAGGAACCCAACGTCAACCGCGCCGTCGAATTGCTGGACGCCTACGTGAAGGCCCGGCCGGGCGACGGCCAGGCATTGCTGATGCTGGCTTCCGCCCACATGAGCCAGGGGCGGCACTCGCGCGCCGTCGCGCTGATGCAGGACGCGATCAAGGCCAAGGATTCGCCGGAGTACCGCACGGCTTTGGGCCTGTCCCTGCTGCAAAGCGGGAAGGCGACACCCGCAGCCGACGAACTTGCCAAGGCCTACAAGAGCGACCCCAAGCAGACCTATGCCGGGCTGGCGCTGGTCACCCTGTATCTGCGCGAAGGCCAGGCCCCCAAGGCCCTGGCCGTGGCCGATACCCTGGCGCGCGCCAACCCGAACAATGCAACCGTCCTCATGGTCCAGGCCTATGCCAAGACCCAGGCGGGCGACTATCCCGGCGGACGCTCCGGCTATGAGAAGGCGCTCAAGCTCGATCCGCAGCTGATGGAGGCCCGCCTGGGCCTGGTTCGCATCGACACCGTGACTGGCAATTTCGAAGCCGCCAACAAGCGGCTGCGGGAAGTTCTGAAAAATGACGAGCGCAATACCAATGTGCTGTTCGAACTGGCCCTGCTGAACGAACTGTGGGGCAAGGACGACGAGGCACTCAAATGGCTGGAAAGTGCCGCAGAGGCCAGCAGCGCCCGCGAAACGCGCGCCAATTTCGCCCTCGTCGCCTGGCACCTGCGCAAAGGCCAGCCGGCCCGCGCGGTCGACGCGGCCAAGTTCTTGCTGGCCAAGCTGCCCGAGGATGTCGAAGCCCTGCAGGCCTATGCCAGCGCCCAGGCTGCCAACGGCGACGCGGCCGGGGCCAAGACCACATTGACCAATGCCGCCCGCCGCGCCGCCTTCGATGCACCGCGCCTGCTGGAAGTCGCGCGCCAGCAAGTCGGCATCAAGGACTACGCCGGCGCTGCCTACAGCCTTGACAAGGCTCTGAGCGGCAACCCCGACTATCTGCCGGCCCAGGCCATGCTCGCCAGCATCGAGCTGACGCAGGGCGATGCGGCGAAGTCGGAGCAGCGCGCCAAACAGGTCATCCAGGCAGCGCCCAAGTCGGCGCTCGGCTACAACCTGCTTGCCGAAGTCGCCACCTACCGGGGCCAGGCCACGGCCGCCATCGACGCGCTGCGCAAGGCCCATGACATCGAGAAATCCCAGGCCAGCCTGGTGCGTTTGATGCGCGCCGTCGGCAACCAGAGTGGTCCCAAGGCCGCCGTCGAGCTGGGAGACGCCTGGCTCAAGCGCAGCCCCAGCGACCTCGCGGTGCGCAACGCCGTCGCTGTGCAGCACTTGCACGCGCGCGACTTCGCCGCTGCGCGCAAGCAGTACGAAGCCATCCTGAAGCAGCGTCCCAACCATGCCGAAACGCTGAACAACCTCGCCAACGTGCTGATGGAGTCGAAAGACCCCGGCGCCTTGGAGATGGCCGAGCGCGCCTACAAGGTCGACATCCGCAACCCCATGTTGATGGACACCGCCGGTTGGGCCAACCACCTCGCCGGGAAACCCGATCGCGCGTTGCAATTGCTGCGCGACGCCCGCCTGCGCGCGCCCGACAACCCCGACATTCGCTACCACCTTGCCGCGGTGCTCGCCAAGGCGGGGCGCAGCGGTGAAGCGCGCGAGGAACTCCGCGCCGCTTTGCGCACCGTGAGTTTTGCCTCGGCCGAGGACGCCAAGAAATTGCTGGCCACCCTCAACTGAGGGGGCGAAAGGCCTTATTTGGCTGTCGGTTGTTCTTACAATTTCCAACAGTCACCACCCTGATCAAATTGGCAAGACATTGAAAGTCAAGGAGTTTTCTGGTTTGGCATCAAGCTTGCTAGAAACCTCTCGAATGCGAATAAAAGCTGGTGACAGCCCAAAAGGAAAACCGATGAAAGCCCAAAAGTCCCGCTGGATTGCCCTGAGCGCCCTCGTCGCCGGCTTGAGCCTGGCTTCGAGCGCCCAAGCCTACTGGGGCCTGGACACCACGCCCACCACCACGGTCGGCGATAGCGGCAACGCCGCCTACACGGTTCAGATGTCGGGCTTCTACGCCTCCAACGACGTCAACAACAAGGTCAATGGCAACTGGACCAGCAGCGCGCTGACCCAGTTCGCGGGCAACGGCCAGGGCATGTACACCGGCACCGACAACGGCTCGCCCTATCACGCATTGGACAATAACCAGAATACCGAGGCGGTGCTGTTGAGCTTCAGCGCTTCGACCGTGCTGAGCAGCGTCGGCCTTGGCTTCACGTCCAACGTCGAGATCAGCTGCAAGAACACCACCACGCAGGCGATGACGTACCAGAACGGCGGCACCTGCGGTGCAGGTACCACGCAAGTCGGCACCGGCCTGGTTGATGTGTCCGTGTTCCGCTGGACCGGTGCCGCAGCGCCCACGCTGACTGGCGCTGCAGCCGGCACGATGGCTGGCTGGGAACTGGTTGGCAACTATGGCGACATGGTTCAGGACACCAGCAATCCCTACAACTCGGTCAACGGCGCCGGCAAGACGTCCAGCTGGTGGCTGATTAGCGCCTACAACTCCGGTTTTGCTCAGACGGCCGGTGGCGCCAACAGCATCGCGACCGAAAACCGCGCCACGCTGACCAATGGCGACGATTTCTTCAAGCTCTACGCCGTGGCCGGCACCAAGTGCACGCAAGCCGTCGATTCCAAGGGCGTCTGCGGTGGCACCAACCTCAAGCTGCCCGAGCCCGCCTCGCTGGCCCTGACCAGCGTCGCTCTGGTCGGTGTCGCCGGCCTGCGTCGCCGCAAGGCAAAGCTCGCCGCCTGATCCGAGTCATCTCGACTGAAAGCCGCCTCCGGGCGGCTTTCTGCTTTCTGGAAACCAGCTCGCTGTTCTGTCCCAGGCCGGACAGCCAGGATGCGAACGACCGTGCTAAAAGCCGGGTATTCCCATCACGACAATACGGCGAGACATGGACCTCAACTTCACCGATGCGGAGCTGGCCTTCCGCGCCGAGGTGCGCGACTGGGTGCGCGCCAACCTGCCGGCCGATATCGCCCACAAGGTACGCAACGCGCTGCGCTTGAACAAGGACGATCTGCAGCGCTGGGCCAAGATCCTCGGCGCCAAGGGCTGGCATGGCTGGGCCTGGCCCAAGCAGTTCGGCGGCCCAGGATGGAACGCCGTGCAGCGCCATCTGTTCGAAGAGGAATGTGCGCTGGCCTGCGCGCCGCGCATCGTGCCCTTCGGCCCGGTCATGGTCGCGCCGGTCATCATGGCCTTTGGCACGCCGGAGCAGCAGCAGCGCTTCCTGCCCGGCATCATGAGCGGCGAGGTCTGGTGGAGCCAGGGCTATAGCGAACCCGGTTCGGGCTCTGACTTGGCTTCGTTGAAGTGCCGCGCCGAGCGCCAGGGCGACAAGTTCATCGTCAACGGCCAAAAGACCTGGACGACGCTGGGCCAGTACGGCGACTGGATCTTCTGCCTGGTGCGCACATCGACCGAAGGCAAGCCGCAGACCGGCATCTCATTCCTGTTGATCGACATGAAGACGCCCGGCGTCAGCGTCAAGCCCATCATCATGCTCGACGGCGAGCACGAGGTGAACGAGGTCTGGTTCGACAACGTCGAGGTGCCCGCCGAGAACCTGATCGGCGAGGAAAACAAGGGCTGGACCTATGCCAAGCACCTGCTCTCCCACGAGCGCACCAACATCGCCGACGTGAACCGCGCCAAGCGCGAACTCGAGCGGCTCAAGCGCATCGCCAAGGCCGAAGGCCTCATGGACGACCAGCGCTTCCGCGACCAGATCGCGCTGTGCGAAGTCGACGTCGTCGCGTTGGAGATGATGGTGCTGCGCGTGCTTTCGGGCGAGCGCACCGGCAAGCAGCCGCTGGACGTCGCGGGCCTGCTCAAGATCCGCGGCAGCGAACTGCAGCAGCGCTACACCGAGCTGATGATGCTGGCCGGTGGCCCGCTGGCCCTGCCCTATGTGCACGAGGCCATGGAGGCCGGCTGGCAAGGTGACCAGTGGCTGGGCGGTGCCTGGATCGGCGGCGCCACGCACGCCATCCCGCTGACCGGCAACTACCTGAACGTCCGCAAGACGACGATCTACGGCGGCTCGAACGAAGTGCAACGCAACATCGTCGCGCAGACGGTGCTTGGCTGAGCGGGAGACAGGACAAATGGATTTCGATTTCAGTGAAGACCAGGAAGCCCTGCGCGACGCGGTGCGCCGCTTTGTCGACAAGGACTACGCCTTCGAGCGCCGAACAAAGATCGAGCGCGCTGGCGGTTTCGACCGCGCCGCCTGGGACGGCCTGGCGGGCCTGGGCCTGACCGCGCTGGCAGTGCCTGAGGCACACGGCGGCATGGGCTTCGGCGCCGTCGAGGCGATGGTGGTCATGGAAGAGCTCGGTCGCGGCCTCGTCATGGAGCCGGTGGCGCAGGGCGCGCTGATCGCACCGGCGCTGCTCGGACGCGCGCCCGATGAACTGCAGGCCGCCTGGCTGCCACGCATCGCCGGTGGCGAGGCCCTCGTCGTGCTCGCGCACCAGGAAGCCAAATCGCGCTACCGCCTGAATCAGGTAGCCACGCGCGCCGTCGACGGCAAGCTGACCGGCGTGAAGAGCCTGGTGCCGGCTGGCGACGTCGCCGACGCCTTCATCGTGCCGGCCCGCGTGTCCGGCACCGACGACGCCCCGCACGGTGTTGCCCTCTACCTCGTTGAGCGCTCGGCGGCTGGCGTGCACACGCGGCCCTATTCGCTCTATGACGGCTCGCGCGCGGCCGAGGTCCACTTCGACAACACGCCCGCCCAGCTCATCGCCGGTCCCGACCAAGGCCTGGCCCTGCTGGAACTGGCCGCCGACATCGGCATTGCCGCGCAGGCTGCCGAGGCCATCGGCGTCATGGAGAAGTACCTCGCGCTGACCGTCGAGTACATGAACACGCGCAAGCAGTTCGGCGTCGTGATCTCCAGCTTCCAGGCGCTCAAGCACCGTATCGCCGACGTGAAGATGCAGCTCGAACTGGCCCGCTCGATGAGCTACTACGCCACACTGCGCCTGGGCGACACGCCCGCCGTGCGCCGCCGCGCGCTGTCGCAGGCCAAGGTGCAGCTTGGCAACTCGATGCGCTTCGTTGGCCAGCAGTGCACCCAGCTGCACGGCGGCATCGGCGTCACCGACGAGTACGCCGGCAGCCACTACTTCAAGCGCCTGACCGTCATGGAGATGCAATGGGGCGACACCATGCATCACCTGGGTCAGGTCAGCCAGAGCATGTTGGATACTGCGGGCGTGTTTGCCTGAGCGTGAAGGAGCCAAGGTCTCACCACGCTTTCATTCGGGAGACCTTGCCATGATCGCTGCTCGCTGTATTGCCCTTTCCCTGGTCGCGCTGGCGACTTCCGCCTCGGCCCAGATGATGAAGCCGGGCCTGTGGGAGATGAAACAAACCACCCAGGTCGACCCCGAGCGCAAGGCGCAGATGGAAAAGGCCCAGAAGGCCATGGAGAGCATGCCCCCGGCTCAGAAGCAGATGATGCAGGAGATGATGGCCAAGCGCGGCGTCAGCATGGATTTCGCGGGTGGTGCGGTCACTGTCAAGAGCTGCCTCACCGAGGAGCAGGTCAAGCGCGACCTCACGCCCTCTCATCCGGCCGGCAACTGCACCCACGATGTCCGCCGCAGCGGCAATGTCATCCACAGCCATTTCGTCTGCACCGACCCGGCCACCGAGGGTGAGGGCACGACCACCTTGCAAGGCAACACCGCCTTCACCAGCGACGTCAAGCTGACCCGCCAGCGCGACGGCAAGACCGTGACCACGGCCGTCAGCGGCGAAGGCCATTGGATCAGCGCCGACTGCGGCAACATCCAGCCCATTCAGGCTCGGCCCAAAGCCACGCCGTGAAGCAGCGGCTCTCACAGATCCTCTTCAGCCAGGGCTTCGGAACGCGGCGCCTGTGCGCAGGGCTGGTATGGAACGGCGAGGTGTCGGTCAACGGCGAAGTCGTCGACGACCCGGAGGCCGAGTTCGAGACTCAAGGCATGCGCTTCACGGTCGGTGGCCTGGAGTGGCCCTGCTACGACAAGGCACTGATCCTGCTGAACAAGCCGGCCGGCTACGAATGCTCGCAAAAGCCCAAGCACCACCCCAGCGTGCTCAGCCTGCTGCCAGCGCCGCTGCGCGAGCGCGGCGTGCAGCCCATCGGTCGGCTCGATGAAGACACGACCGGCCTGCTGCTGCTGACCGACGACGGCACCTTGATCCACAAGCTGACCTCGCCCAAGCACCATGTGCCCAAGGTCTACGAAGCGCGCTGCAAGCATCCGCTGACGGCGACCATGGTCGAGCAGTTGCTGGCCGGCGTCGAGCTGAAGGAGCCAGAGAGCAAGCTTCCGGCCAAGTTCCAGCGACCGCCCGAGATCAGCAAGGCCGAAGGCGCCGAGATCGCCGACGAGACGCTGCTGCGGCTGACCCTTGTCGAAGGGAAATACCACCAGGTCAAGCGCATGGTCGCGGCCGTCGGCAACCGCGTCGAGGCCCTGCACCGGCCGCAGTTCGGCGCGCTGACGCTGCCGGCCGACCTGGCGCCCGGCCAATGGCGCTGGGTGGCGAGCCCTGCGGAGGTCTGGGGCCAATGACGCAGCGGGGACAATGAGCCCATGCGAGTTTTCAGAGGCTTCCACCACCCCGGCATCGCACCTGCCTGCGCACTGACCATCGGCAACTTCGACGGCGTGCACCGTGGGCACCAGGCCATGCTGGCACTGCTGCAGTCCGAGGCCCGCCACCGCGGGCTGCCGACCTGCGTGCTGAGCTTCGAGCCGCATCCGCGCGACTTCTTCGCCGCCAAGGCCCACAAGCCCGAACTCGCGCCCGCCCGCATCGCCAATCTGCGCGACAAG
Source organism: Roseateles sp. P4_D2 (assembly GCF_056401875.1). Classification (NCBI taxonomy): domain Bacteria; kingdom Pseudomonadati; phylum Pseudomonadota; class Betaproteobacteria; order Burkholderiales; family Sphaerotilaceae; genus Roseateles; species Roseateles sp. P4_D2. The sequence continues at coordinate 198,766 of NZ_JBFUIM010000005.1, forward strand.
CTCGTGGAGCTGGAGCGCTGCGGTGTCGACCAGGTCGTCATCCTGCGCTTCGACGAGGCCCTGGCCTCACTGCCGGCGCCGGACTTCATCCGCCAGGTGCTTGTCGACGGCCTGGGCGCTCGCTATGTGCTGGTCGGTGACGACTTCCGCTTTGGTGCCAAGCGCCAGGGCGACTATGCGACGCTGGATGCCGCCGGCCAGGCGCGCGGCTTCGACGTGGCCCGCATGATGAGCTACGAGGTGCACGGCCTGCGCGTCAGCAGCTCGGCCGTGCGCGAGGCGCTGGCCGCGGGCGACATGGCGGCCGCCGCGGCGCTGCTGGGTCGGCCCTATGCCATCTCGGGCCACATCACGCACGGGCGCAAGCTGGGCCGCCAACTGGGCGAGAGCGCCCCCGGCGCGGCCGACGGCTTTCGCACCTTGAACCTGCGCTTCGACCATGACAAGCCGGCCGCCCAGGGCATCTTCGCGGTGCTGGTGCATGGCCTGACGCCCGAGCCGCTGCCGGGCGTCGCCAGCCTGGGCCGGCGGCCCACCGTCGAAGATGCCGGCCGCGTGCTGCTGGAGGTGCATTGCCTGCGGTGGCCCCTCGGCCCCGAGGGGGGCTACGGTAAACTCGCCCGCGTGGAACTGCTGCACAAACTTCGCGACGAAGCCAGGTACGACGGGCTTGAAGCGCTCACGGCTGCCATCGCAGCCGACACGGCGGCGGCGCGCGCCTTCCTGGCCACCCACGCCGCCCAGCGACGCCAGACCACGCGCGACCGAATTTGAAGCGGCTCCCCGCCGCTCTTCGCTCCGCCCTCCCCGCTTCTTGATCGCCAGGCACGCCGCCTGGCCGCATGCCATGACCACCCCGGACTACCGCTCCACGCTCAACCTGCCCGACACGCCCTTCCCGATGCGCGGCGACCTGCCCAAGCGCGAACCGGGCTGGGTCAAGGCCTGGGACGAGCAAGGCCTGTACAAGCGCCTGCGCGACGCCCGCTGCGGCGCGCCGAAGTTCGTGCTGCACGACGGCCCGCCTTATGCCAATGGCCAGATCCACATCGGCCACGCGGCCAACAAGATCCTCAAGGACATGATCGTCAAGGCGCGCCAGCTGGCGGGCTTCGACGCGGCTTACATCCCAGGCTGGGACTGCCACGGCCTGCCGATCGAGAACCAGATCGAGAAGACCTTCGGTCGCGGCTTGCCGCGCGACGAGGTGCAGGCCAAGAGCCGCGCCTACGCCACCGAGCAGATCGACGGCCAGCGCACGGACTTCAAGCGCCTGGGCGTGCTGGGCGAATGGGACAACCCGTACAAGACGATGAACTACGCCAACGAGGCCGGCGAGATCCGCGTGCTGAAGCGGATGTTCGAGCGCGGTTTCGTCTACCGCGGCTTGAAGCCTGTGTACTGGTGCTTCGACTGCGGCTCGTCCCTGGCCGAGTTCGAGATCGAGTACGCGGACAAGCAGTCGCCGGCCGTCGATGTGGCCTTCCTGTCGGCCGAGCCCGAGAAGCTGGCCGCCGCGTTTGGCGTGGCGCCGCTGACGAAGGACGCCTTCACCGTCATCTGGACGACCACGCCCTGGACCATCCCCGCCAACCAGGCGCTCAACCTGAACCCCGAGCTGCCCTACGCGCTGGTCGACACGGCCAAGGGCTACTTCGTCGTCGCAGAGGCGCTGGTGGAGAAGTGCCTGGCGCGCTGGCAGCTCGAAGGCAGCGTCGTCGCCGTGGTGCCAGGCCGCAAGCTGGAGCTGCAGAAGTTCAAGCATCCGCTGGCCCACGTCGACCCCGGCTATGACCGCGAAAGCCCGGTCTACCTGGCCGACTACGCGACTGCCGAAGACGGCACCGGCGTCGTCCACTCCGCACCCGCCTATGGCCTGGACGACTTCCAGTCCTGCGTCGCCCACGGACTGGCCTTCGACGACATCCTCAACCCCGTGCAGGGCAACGGCGCCTACGCCGCCGACCTGCCGCTGTTCGGCGGCCAGCACATCTGGAAGGCCAACCCCGTCATCGCCCAGGCGCTGCAGGACGCCGGCCGCCTGATGGCGCAAAGCAAGCTGACCCACAGCTACCCACACTGCTGGCGGCACAAGACGCCGGTCATCTACCGTGCGGCGGCGCAGTGGTTCGTGCGCATGGATGAGGGCGACGGCTTGTTCACGACGAACAAGGCGCCCGACAGCCTGCGCAAGACCGCGCTGGCCGCTATCGAAGCCACCAGCTTCTACCCCGAGAACGGCCGCGCCCGCCTGCACGACATGATCGCCGGCCGTCCCGACTGGTGCATCTCCCGCCAGCGCAGCTGGGGCGTGCCGCTGCCTATCTTCCTGCACAAGGACACGGGCGAGGCGCATCCGAAGACGCTGGAGTTCATCGAGCGCGCGGCCCAGCTGGTGGAGCAGAACGGCATCGAGGCCTGGTCCAAGCTCGACGCCGTCGAGTGGCTGGGTGCTGAGGCGGCCCAGTACACCAAGGGCAACGACATCCTCGACGTCTGGTTTGACTCCGGCTCCACCTTCGAGCATGTGCTCAAGGGCAGCCACCAGGGAGCGGGCCACGACAGCGGCCCCGAGGCCGACCTTTATCTCGAAGGCCACGACCAGCACCGCGGCTGGTTCCATTCGTCGCTGCTGATCGCCTGCGCCCTCTATGGCCGCGCGCCCTACCGGGGGCTGCTGACGCACGGCTTCGTCGTTGACGGCCAGGGCCGCAAGATGAGCAAGTCCATGGGCAACGTCGTCGCGCCGCAAGCCGTGTCGGACAAGTTCGGCGCCGAGATCCTGCGCCTGTGGACGGCCGCAACCGACTACTCGGGCGACCTCGGCCTGGACGAAAAGATCCTGGCCCGCGTCGTCGACAGCTACCGCCGCATCCGCAACACGCTGCGCTTCCTGCTCGCCAACGTCAGCGACTTCGACCCGGCAACGGACACGGTCGCACCCGGCGATCTGCTGGAAGTCGACCGCTACGCGCTGGCTCGTGCCGCCGAATTGCAGGCCGACATCCTGAGCCACTTCGAGCGCTACGAGTTCCACCCGGTGGTGTCGAAACTCCAGGTCTACTGCTCCGAGGACCTCGGCGCCTTCTACCTGGACGTGCTGAAGGACCGCCTCTACACGACCGCGCCCAAGAGCCTGGCCCGCCGATCCGCACAGACGGCGCTGTGGCAGATCACGCACGCCATGCTGCGCTGGATGGCGCCTTTCCTCAGCTTCACGGCCGAGGAGGCTTGGACGATCTTCGGCAAGGGCGAGAGCATCTTCACGGAGACCTATTGGGACTTCGGCAAGACGGATTTAGCGCTGCTGGCCAAATGGCATCGCATCCACGAGATCCGCGATGAGGTCAACAAGGCCATCGAGGCGGTGCGCACGACGGGTGCTGTCGGCGCCTCGCTGCAGGCCGAACTGGTGCTCAAGGTAAACGAGCAGGACCAGATGCTGTTGGCCAGCCTGGGTGACGACCTGCGCTTCGTCTTCATCACGTCGGCCGTGCGCTTGGCATCAGCAGGCGAACTGGGCGTCGTCGTCACGCCCAGCGCCCATGCCAAGTGTGAGCGCTGCTGGCACTACCGCGCCGACGTCGGCAGCATTGCGGCTCACCCGACGCTCTGCGGGCGCTGCGACAGCAACCTCTACGGCGCGGGCGAGACCCGCACCGTCGCGTAAGCACGCGCTGGTTTTTGACGCGGACCGACGCCGGGCCGTCCCAAGTCGGCCCGCAGGCGATGTGCATGCGGCTCAATGCCGCATGCATCGCCGTCCCCTCGGGGGCTGAGGCCGGACGAGGGGCTCACGGGAACGCAGGCACGTTCGGCTCCATCCCCTCGAAGTGCGCTTCGGGGTGGGTGCGAGCCAGCAGTTCCTCGATCTCGGTGATGCGCGAGCGAGGCACGTCGACGATGAGCAGGTATTGGCCTTGCTCGATGGCCGCCTCGAAGCGTTTCAAGCGCCGGCTCGGCGTGGAGCTGCCGATCATGCTGGACGACCAGGTGCCCAGCATGGCGCCTACGGCCGCCAGGCCGATGACGACCGCCGCCGGAGAGGCCGCGCTGATCGCCAGGGCCGCCGCAACGCCGCCCGCGGCGCCGAGGCCGGAGCCGATCAGCGCGCCGTTCTGGGCCGCCTCGACCAGGTCAGAGGTCTGCAGCACATTGGCCGCGTGAAGACCGTCCATCGCGGCACCTTCGGCGGCGACGAAATGGATGTGGTGTTCGGTGATGCGGGCGAGCAACAGCTCGTCCATCGTGCGCCGCGCGCTGCTCAGGTGGGGCAGCAACCAGTAGATGCGCTTTCGCATGGGATCCTCCAGCGAGCAGGGAGAGTTCCGCTTCTACGCCGCTTCTCCTGCGCCTACAAGCCCCGGCTCGGCGGCAAGTTACATTGGCGGCCCTCGCCTCGCGACCCCATTCCATGCCTTCTCGCTCGTCGTCCTCGTCCTCCGGCCTGACTTCCTGGCTGCTGATTGCCGCCCTCATCATCCTGGCCGACCAGCTCACCAAGGTGCTCATCCTGCGCACCTTCCAGCTCGGTGACGTGCACCCAGTCACCAGCTTCTTCGACGTCGTGCGCGCCCACAACTTCGGCGCCGCTTTCAGCTTCCTGCATGGCGCCTCCGGCTGGCAACGCTGGTTCTTCCTCGGCCTGGGCCTGGCCGCGGCCGGCTTCATCATCTGGATGCTGCGCCGCCACGGCCACCAGAAGCTGTTCGCTTGGGCGTTGACGCTGATTCTGGGTGGCGCGCTAGGCAATGTCATCGACCGCGCCATCCACGGCTACGTCGTCGACTTCATCCAGGTTCACGCTCGAAGCTGGTATTTCCCTGCTTTCAACGTCGCCGACAGCGCCATCACCGTCGGCGCCATCCTGCTGATCCTGGACGAATTGCGCCGAGTGCGCCGCGGTTGAACCTGCGCGGCGCGGCCGCGCAGTAGTTCACGGGCGACAGATGTGACGAGCGGTGACAATCGCGCGCCTCTCAACGCGCCCACATGCTCCTCGACTTCGCCAGCCTGAGCCATTACGACTGGCTCGACGTTCCTCTGTGGGTCTTCGACCCCGAACAACAGCGCAACCTCTGGGCCAATGCCGCAGCCCTGCGCTTCTGGCATGCCGACAGCGCCGAGGAATTCCTGTCGCGCGACTTTTCCGAGCATGGCGATGCCGTGCGCGAGCGCCTGGCCGTCACGGCGGCCGACCATGCGCAGGGCAAGATCGTCCGCGAGCAGTGGACTCTCTATCCCAAGGGCGAGCCGACGACGGTCATGCTGGTGTCGCGCGGCATGCGCACGCCGGAACGCCGTCAGGTCATGCTGTTCGCGGCCGATTCGCTGGGCGGTGGTGCCGATCTCGCCATGCTGCGCGGCGTTGAGGCTGTGCAACACACCTCGGTGCGCATCGCCGTTTTCGGCCTCGGCCAGGGCGAACTGCTGATGCGCAACCCGGCCGCGGCCCTGACGTTCGGTGATACGCCGCCCGGCCCCGACCAGACCGAGTTCACCCGCCTGTTTGCTCACATTGGCGATGCCGCCAGCATCCTGGGCCGCGTGGAGCGCGGCCAGACCTGCCACCAGGACGTCGAGTTGCAGACGCTGGCCGGCCTGCGTTGGCATGCACTGGACGCGCGGCCCATGCGCGACCCGGTCACTGGCGACACGGTCATGCTCTTCAATGCCCACGACATCGCCGATCTCAAGGCCAGCCAGGCGGCCCTGGTCGCCGCACGCGAGGCCGCCGAGACTGCCAGCCAGGCCAAGAGCAGCTTCCTGGCCAATATGAGCCACGAGATCCGCACGCCGATGAATGGCGTGCTCGGCCTGACCGAACTGGTGCTGCAGACCGAACTCAACGAGCGCCAGCGCCGCTTCATCGGCATGGCCCACCAGTCGGCCAAGGGGCTGATGACCATCATCAACGACCTGCTGGACGTGGCCAAGATCGAGGCCGGCCGCATCGTCATCGACGAGCAGCCCTTCAGCCTGCACGACTGCCTCGGCGAATCCCTGCAGCCTCTGCTGCTACAGGCGCATGACAAGGGCATCCAGCTGCACGCCCGCGTACAGCCCGGCGTGCCGTCGTGGCTGGTCGGCGACGCGCTGCGGCTGCGTCAGGTGCTGATCAACCTGATTGGCAACGCATTGAAGTTCACCGAGCGCGGCGAAGTGCGCATCGAAATCGCCCTGGCCGACGCGCGCGACGGTGACGGCCCCGACCGCCTGCGGCTGCGCGTGGCCGTCACCGACACCGGCATCGGCATGACGCGCGACCAGATCGGCCAGATCTTCGACCCCTTCACCCAGGCCGATGGCAGCATCACGCGCCGCTACGGTGGCACGGGCCTGGGGCTGACCATCGTGCAGCGACTCGTCAGTCTGATGAGTGGCGAGATCACCGTCGAGAGCGAGCCCGGCGTCGGCTCCTCCTTCAGCTTCGAGCTGCAACTCGGCCGGGCGCCGGCTTAAAGTTTCAGGGCAGCAGCACGGCGCTGCCCACCAACTGGCGGGCTTCCAGATCGCGGTGGGACTGGGCCGCGTCCGCCAATGCATAGCGCTTGTCGATGCGGATCTTGACCTGGCTGCTGGCCACCATCTCGAACAGCTCGTCGCCCATGGCCTGCGTGGCCTCGCGCGTGGCGATGTGCGTGAACAGCGTCGGCCGTGTCACATAGACGGAGCCCTTGGCCGCCAGCGTGCTCACGCTGAAGGGCGGCACGGGGCCCGAGGCGCCGCCGAAGCTGGCCAGCAGGCCGAAGGGCGCCAGGCTGTTCAACGAGCCCTCCCAGGTGTCGGCGCCGACCGAGTCGTAGACCACCTTCACGCCGCGCCCGCCGGTGATCTCGCGCACCTTGGCGGCGAAGTCCGTATCACGGCGGTAGTTGATGGCATGTGCCGCGCCGTTGTCCAACGCCAGCTGGCATTTCTCGTCGCTGCCTGCGGTGCCGATGAGCTGCAGGCCCAGTGCGCGCGCCCACTGGCAGGCAATCAGCCCGACACCGCCGGCCGCCGCGTGAAAGAGCACAAAGTCGCCCGGCTGCAGGCCACCCTGGGGCAGGGTCTTGCGCAGCAGGTATTGCACCGTCAGACCCTTGAGCATCATGGCCGCGGCGGTCTCGAAATCGATGGCGTCAGGCAGTTTGAGCACGCATTTGGCGGGCATCACACGAGCGGTCGCGTATGCCCCCGGTGGATTGCTGGCATAGGCCGCGCGGTCGCCGGCCTTCAGGTGGGTGACACCCTCGCCCACCGCCTCGACAACGCCCGCGCCTTCCATGCCCAGCCGCGCCGGCAGCGGCAAGGCGTAGGTGCCGTTGCGGTGGTAGACGTCGATGTAGTTCAGCCCGCAGGCCTCGTGGCGGATGCGGATCTCGCCCGGACCTGGGGCGCCGACCTCCACGTCCATCAGCTTCAGTTGCTCGGCCCCGCCCGGAGCTTCGATGACAACGGCTTTTTCACTCATGCGGCGTCTCCTGTTCGCGAGTCCGGTATCGTGCCAGCCCTTTGGCCCACGCGGCGGCGCCTGATGAAACTGACCCCACGCCTTGCTCTGCTGTTGACGCTGCCACCACTGCTGTGGGCCGGCAACGCCGTCATCGGCCGCATGGTGCGCAACGACATCCCGCCGATGGCGCTGAACGCGTTGCGCTGGCTGCTCGCCTTCGTGCTGCTGGCTCCGCTGGCCCGCCGCCTGCTGGCCGACCCGCGGGAGGCCTTGAAGCGCTGGCGTGGTCTGGCCTGGCTGGGCTTTCTTGGCATGGGTTGCTACAACTCGCTGCAATACTTGGCGCTGCACACCTCGTCGCCGCTGAACGTCACGCTGATCACCGCCAGCATGCCGGTCTGGATGCTCGGCGTGGGTGCCGTCTTCTACGGCGTGAAGCCGACTCGCCGCCAGCTGGCCGGCGCAGCCCTGTCGCTGCTCGGCGTGGCCGTCGTTATCGCACGCGGCGACCCCGCCGCCCTGCTGGCCGTGCAATTTGTACCCGGCGACCTGTTGATGCTCCTGGCCCTCTTCACCTGGGCCATCTACTCCTGGATGCTGGCGCGGCCGGTGCGCGGGCTGCGCCCCGGCGAACGGCCGGACTGGAACTGGGCCGAGATGCTGATGGCCCAGCTGATGTTTGGCGTGGTGTTCTCGGGCGCGGCGGCGGGCGTGGAACAGGGCGTTGCACCGGCCTCCATCCACTGGAGCCCGACCCTGGTCGCCGTGCTCGCCTATGTCGCCATCGGCCCGTCGCTGATCGCCTACCGCTGCTGGGGCCTGGGCGTGGCCGAGGCCGGGCCGGCGCTGGCCGGTTTCTTCGTCAATCTCACGCCGGTGTTTGCCGCCGTCATCTCGGCGGCGCTGCTGGGCGTCGCGCCGGCCTGGTATCACGGAGTCGCCTTCGCGCTGATCGCAGCAGGCATCCTCGTCTCTTCACGTTGATGCGGGTGCTGCACGCCGACGACCGCCTGGTCGTCATCGACAAGCCCGCCGGCCTGCTCAGCGTGCCGGGCCGCCGCGAGCCCGATTGCGCCAGCGCACGCGTGCAAATGCTCTACCCCGACGCGTTGGTCGTGCATCGCCTCGACCAGGCCACTTCGGGCCTGCTGCTGTTCGCCCGCGGCCTCGACGCCCAACGCGATCTCAGCGCCGACTTCGCCGGGCGCCGCATCGACAAGCTCTACATCGCCGTCGTCGCCGACCATCTCGAGGGCGAAGGCCTCATCGACCTGCCGGTCGGCGCCGACTGGCCCAACCGGCCGCGCCAGCAGGTCAACTTCGAACACGGCAAGCCCTCGCAGACGCGTTGGCGCGTGCTCGGCCATGAAGGCGATCACACGCGCGTGGCCCTCGAGCCCCTGACCGGTCGCACCCATCAATTGCGCGTGCATTTCGCCGCCATCGGGCATGCCATGCTGGGCGACACGCTCTATGCCGCGCCCGACATCGCTGCCGCCAGCCCACGCCTGCTGCTGCATGCCAGCGAACTGCGAATCGGCGACCATCACTTCATCAGCCCACCGGAGTTCTGAGCATGCATCTCTACATCATCACCGGCAGTTCACGCGGCCTGGGCGCGGCACTGGTTCAACAGCTCACGCAAGCCGATAACACGGTGATCGGCATCGCTCGCAAGACCAACCCGGCGCTGCAAGCGGAGCAATGGGCGCTTGATCTGGCGGACCCGATTGCTGCTGCGGAACACCTGCAGGCCTGGTTGCGCGCCAACAAGCGCTGGGAAAGTGCAACGCTGGTCAACAACGCCGCCCTGCTCAGCGAGCCCGGCCCGCTGGCGACCTCCGACCTCACCAGCCTGTCGGCCGCGCTGCGCGTCGGCCTGGAAGCGCCAACGCTGCTGAGCCGTGTCTTCCTGGCCGAAACGGTGGGCGTGCCGACGCGACGCATCCTGAGCATCTCATCGGGCCTGGGCCGCCGCGCCATGGCCGGCAGCGCAGCCTATTGCGCCATCAAGGCCGGGCTGGACCATCTCAGCCGCGCCCTGGCCCTGGAAGAGCCTGGCGTCGGCGTCGTCTCACTGGCGCCGGGCGTCATCGACACCGACATGCAGGTGCAATTGCGCGGCGCCGACCCCACCCGGTTCCCCGAGCAAACCCGCTTCCAGGGCCTGAAAGATGGCGGCCAGCTGCAGACGGCGGCCGACACGGCTGCGGCGATTGTTCGCTTTCTCATGCGGCCAGACTTCGGAAAAACCGTGGTTTCCGATATCAGAGACGCTTGAAAATCCTGATCCGAACCTGCATCTGCCGGTTCGTTTCCAAGCTTCTGGAGAACTCGCTTGAACCGCATCTTTGCTGTGACCCTCGCCACCCTGCTGGCCGTCACGCTGCCCGCCCATGACGCCGAGGCCAAACGCCTCTCCAGTGGTGGCCTGAAGCGCAGCGTGCCTACCCAGACCGCGCCACAAACGCCGCCGGCCCAGCAGCCTGCGCCCCAGCAAGCAGCTCCCGGCAAACAGGCTGCTGCAACACCCGCGGCCGCTCCCGCTGCGGCGCCCAAACGCTCCTGGCTTGGCCCCATTGCCGGCCTGGCCGCAGGCCTGGGCCTGGCCGCGCTGGCCAGCCACTTCGGTTTTGGCGGCGAACTGGCCAGCATCATGACGATGGTGCTGCTCGGCCTGGTGGCGGTCTTCGTGATTCGCTTCCTGGTGCGCCGCTTCGCCGCGCCGAAGCCGCAGCTCGCCGGCGCCAACGGCGCCAACTTCCGGGCAGCCGAGCCGGCGTGGAATTCGGCAGCGGCCACGGTTTCCGGCGCTGCCGCAGCCCCCGCGGACTTCGACGCCGCGGGCTTCGAGAAGCTCGCCAAGCAGGTCTTCATCCGCCTGCAGGCCGCCAACGACGCCGGCGACCAGGCCGACCTGCGCCGCTTCACGACGCCGCAGATGTACGCCAACATCCAGCACGATCTGCTGGAGCGCGGCGCACAGGCTCAGCGCACCGAGGTGCTGCAGCTCGAAGCCAACGTCGTCGATGTCGCGACGGAGACCGGAGAACAGATTGTCTCCGTGCGCTTCTCGGGCCTGGTGCGCGAGAAGAGCGAACAGGCCGCGGAGGACTTCGACGAGATCTGGCATCTGGTCAAGGCCGGTGACGGCTGGCTGATTGCCGGCATCCAGCAGACCGCATGACCCAAGGCATAGCGGGTTAGACCCGAGTCCGGGCCAGTCGAGAATGGGCGCTTCGAGCGCCCATTTCCTTTTGAGGCCCCACATGATTCGTTTGCGTCTTTCTCTTTGCGCACTCGGCACAGCATTGCTGGCCGCCTGCGCCTCTTCTCCTGCGCCGGCACCGGTCTCCACGGCTGTGGTTGCGCCCAATGCGAACCTGGTGATCCAGGGCATCCCGCCCGTGCCCCAGAGCCTGGCTGACGCCATCGGCCGCTACAACGACTTCCGCGGCCACGCCTTCGCCGACTGGCACCCGACCCAGCGCGAGATGCTGGTCAGCCACCGCAAGGCCGGTGCCAACACGGCGCAGATCTTTCGCGTGACGACGCCGCTGACCGATGGCGAGCAGCTCACCGACGGCATCGACCCGGTCGTGCGCGCGACCTACGAACCGCGCAACGGTCAGTACATCGTCTTCGAGCGCGCCACCGGTGGCAACGAAGTCGCGCAGCTCTATCGCCTGCCGCTGAACCAGGCTGGCGCTCAGCCAGTGCTGCTGACCAATCCCAACGAGCGCCACTCCATCAACACCTGGCTGCGCAGGAGCGGCCGGCTCGTCTACTCCTCGGTGCCCATCGACCGCACCGCCCAGGGCGGCACGCGCACCAAGATCACCACCACGCTGTGGTTGATGGACCCCGAAAAGCCCGAGGCGCGGCGCAAGCTGGCCGAGCTGGACGGCGGCGGCTGGTTTGCCGGTCGCCCCTCGCCCGACGAGCGCCTGGTGTCGCTGACGCGCTATCTGTCGGCCAATGAATCGCAGATCTGGATGCTGGACCTGGACAGCGGCGTGGCCAAGCAAGTCGCGCCGACGGCGGGCAGCCAGGAGGCCAAGGCCACCTACTCACCCGCCGGCTGGGCGCCCGATGGCCGCTCGCTGTGGATTGCCAGCGACCGCGCCGGCGAGTTCCGCGAGCTGATGAAGCTGGATCTCGCCAGTGGCCGCATCGACCGTGTCAGCAGCCACATCCCTTGGGACGTCAGCGGTGTCACGCTGACCGAGGACGGTGCCAGGCTGGCGGCCCAGTTCAATGTGGATGGCCGCGACGAGCTGCATTTCTTCGATGCGGCGACTGCCAAGGAAGTACCGGCCGCCGCCCTGCCGAAACTGCCCGAGGGCAATGTCGGCGCCGCTTCCTACCACCACGGTCGCGGTGAGCTCGCTTTCTCAATCAGCAATGCCCAGGGCCCGAGCCAGATCTATTCGCTGGGCACGGACGGCAAGGTCCAGCAATGGACGCGCGCCACAGCCGCGCCTGGTGTCGACACTGCCGCTTTCAGCGAGCAGAAGATCGTGCGCTGGAAGAGCTTTGACGGCACGATGATCTCGGGTCTGCTCACCGCCCCACCGAAGAAGTTCTCCGGCAAGCGCCCGGTGCTGATCTCCATCCACGGTGGCCCCGAGTCCCAGGCCAGTTTCGGCTTCCTGGGCCGCAACGCCTACTACGTGCAGGAGCTCGGCATGGCACTGATCCAGCCCAATGTGCGAGGCTCCAGCGGCTACGGCAAGAGCTTCCTGGCGATGGACAACGGCTTCAAGCGCGAGGACTCGGTCAAGGACGTCGGCGCCCTGCTCGACTGGATTGCCACCCAACCCGACCTCGACGCCTCGCGCGTGCTCGTCACCGGCGGCAGCTACGGCGGCTACATGACGCTGGCCGTGTCGACGAACTACGCCGACCGCATCGCCGGTTCCATCGACGTCGTCGGCATCTCGCACTTCGTGACCTTCCTGAACAACACCGAGAGCTACCGCCGCGACCTGCGCCGGGTTGAATACGGCGATGAGCGCGACCCGGCGATGAAGGCCCACCTGGACAAGATCTCGCCGCTGACCAACGCGGTCCGGATCAAGAAGCCCCTCTTCGTCATCCAGGGCAAGAACGACCCGCGCGTGCCCTACACCGAGGCCGAGCAGATCGTCGCGACCGTGCGCCAGGGTGGCACGCCGGTCTGGTATCTGCGCGCCGAAAACGAAGGCCATGGCTTCCAGAAGAAGGACAACCAGGACTTCCAGTTCTACGCGACCGTGCTGTTCATGCAGCAGACGGTGCTGAAGTAGGCCCGGCTTTGGACCTGCTCGGCCCGGTCAGCCCGCTGCCTGCGGTTGCGGCGCTGCTGCTGGCTTTTGCAACGGCGGCGCTGCTGCAGCGGCGTGTCGGTGCGCCGCCCGCACCGGGCCGCTTCGCGAGCATCGACGGCTTGCGCGGCTATCTGGCCCTGGGCGTCTTCCTGCATCACGGCTGCATCTGGTACTTCTATCAGCACAGCGGTGAGTGGAAGCTGCCACCGTCGCGGCTCTACACCCATCTGGGTCACAGCAGCGTCGCCCTGTTCTTCATGATCACGGGCTTCCTGTTCTTCTCCAAGCTGATCGCCGCCCGCCAGCGGCCGCTGGACTGGCTGCAGCTCGTCGTGTCGCGCGTGCTGCGCCTCGTGCCGCTGTATCTCTTCGTCATGCTGCTGCTGTTCACGACGGTCGCCGTGCTGTCGGGCGGCGAGCTGCATGAGCCGGCCCGCACCGTCACCAAGCAGGCCCTGCGCTGGCTGGGCTTCACGATGTACGGCAACCCACCGATCAACCAGATCGAGGTGACCAAGATCGTTGTCGCCGGCGTGACCTGGTCCCTGCCCTATGAGTGGTTCTTCTACGGCGTCCTGCCACTGCTCGCGCTGACGGTCGGCGTGCTGCCGCGCTGGCCCTATCTGCTGTTGGGCCTGGTGTCTGTCACCGCCCTGCTGAACTGGCCCGCACAACCTGTGTACCTGTGGGCGTTTGCCGGCGGCATTGCGGCCGCGGTGGGCTCCCGCTCGGCACGGCTGTGCCGCTGGGCCGCCAGCCACTTGGCCAGCGTGTTGATCCTGGCATGCCTGGCAGCGGCGGTCACGCTGTTCCCCCTGGGTACTGACTATGGTGCGCTTGCGCTGATGACGCTGGCCTTCGTGCTGATCGCCTGCGGCAACAGCCTCTTCGGCCTGCTGCTGCACCCGGTCTCGCGCCTGCTGGGTGAGTCGGCCTACAGCATCTATCTGTTGCACGGCTTTTTGCTGTTCAGCCTCTTTCATTTCGTGCTGGGGGCAGATCAGCCGGGAGCCGCCTTGCCTGCGGCCGTGCACTGGGGTTGGGTGCTGGCACTGGCGCCGGTCCTCGTGCTGGTCAGCCATGCCAGCTATCGCTTCATCGAGGCCCCGGCGATGCGGGCCACGCCTGCCGTCACGGCGGCCTTGCGCCGCCGGTTTCAGAAATCGCCGGACCGGCTGGCTGCATAGGCCAACGGCTTGGGCCACCGGGCCGGCGTGGGCGGATCGCCGCGCCATGCCCGGGCATTGATCCAGCCGCCGTGGCCCACGGCCAGGGCACATGGGGGCTGCCAGGCGGCCGCGCGCAGCAGCAGCGCATTGAGCGACTCGCCACCGTCGAACTCGAAGCCGCTGAAGTCGCGCGTCCAGCGCTCGAATTCCGCCGCGGAGATGGCGCTCCAGGGCTGGCCGTCCCAGCGGCCGAAGTCCATCTCCGCCAAGGCTGGGTCGACGCACCACAGGAAGCCCCATCGCTTCAGCCAATGCCCCACCGACGCGGCGCGCGCGAGCGGCGACGTGACGACCTCGCGCGGCAGCCCCTGCAGGCGTGCATGCGTGCGAATGCGATGGGCCAGGCGCTTGGCTTTGCGCGGGTCGACGGGAAGGTCGGTGCGGCCACCGATGCAGCGACCCGCAGCACCGATGGGCTTGGGGTGGCGCCAGATCGTGAACACAGGCTTCAGAACGAGGCCGTGAAGGCCAGCAGCACGGCGATCTCGGCCAGTTGCTCGGTCGCGCCCAGCCCATCGCCGGTGTAGCCGCCGAGGCGGCGCTTCAGCCATTGGTGCATCAGTACTGCGGCAACCGCTGCTGCGCCTGCGGCGGCCAGCAAGCGCGGCAGATCAACGCCTCCGGCGGCGAGCGCCAGCAACAGCAAGCCGCACCAGCCCAGCGCGATGGCGAAATTGCGGAGCGCCACGGCCATTGCCAGTGGCTTGGCCTTGGCATGCTCCGCATCGCCGCCGTAGGGCAGGCTGACCATCACGCCCACGGCCGCCGCGCGAGCAAAGGCGTGGCTGGCCAGCAAGGCGGCCACGGCACCCAGCAGCGGCCGCGTCGCCAATACGGCCAACAGCGCGGCGCGTAGCAACAAGCTCAGGCCCAGCGCCAAAGCGCCATAGCTGCCGATGCGCGAATCCTTCATGATCGCCAGCGCCTTGTCGCGGCTGACCACGCCGCCCAAGGCATCGAAGGTGTCGGCCAGGCCATCCTCGTGAAACCCGCCGGTCAACGCGACGGTGGCCGCCAGTGCCAGCACCGCGGCCACCCAGGCCGGCCACAAATGACCGGCCCCCGCCAGCACCACTGCGCCAACGCCGCCGACCAGCGCGCCCACCAGCGGGAAGTGCCGCACGCAATCGTTCAGCCAGGCCGGCTCGAAGCCCTCCAGCCGCACCGGCAGCCGCGTCAGGAACTGCAATGCAACAAGGAAAAGCCGCACAGGGCTACTCGCGGTTGCTGACGCCGGCGCTGTCGAAGCTGGCCATGTCGGCCAGCAGCGCACAGGCGGCCGTCAGCAGTGGCCAGGCCAGCGCCGCACCACTGCCCTCGCCCAGGCGCAGGTCCAGGTCCAGCAGCGGGCGCACACCCAGTTGTTGCAGCCAGCGCGCATGGGGCCCCTCGGCCGAGCGATGGGCGAACACGCAGGCCGCCAACAAGCCGGGGCGCAGCGCCTCGGCCAGCGCGACGGCAGCCGTCGTGATGAAGCCATCGACGACGATGACTCGGCGCTGCGCGGCGGCGGCCATGACGCTGCCGGCCATGGTGAGGATTTCGAAACCGCCGAGAGCCGCGGCGAGCTGCAACGGGGTCTCGGCGTCAGTGTTGGCCGCGAGCGCCTCTGCAAGCACGCCAAGCTTGCGGCCCAGGCCGGCGTCATCCAGACCGGTGCCGCGCCCCACACATTCGGCCAGCGGCAAACCCGTCAGGCGCTGCATCAAGAGGCTGGCCGACGAAGTGTTGCCGATCCCCATCTCACCCAGCAGCAGCGCATTGCCGGGCAAGCGCTCGACGAGGGCCATGCCATTGCGCAGCGCACGCTCGGCTTGTTCGGCCGTCATCGCCGGCCCGACGCTCGCGTCGGCCGTGCCCGCAGCAATGCGCAGGTCGACGGCCCCGTCGGCCAGCGGCGCATCGACGCCACAGTCGGCGATCGTCAGCGCCAGACCTTGTTGACGCGCCAGCACGGACACGGCCGCACCGCCGGCCAGCATGTTGGCCACCATTTGCGGGGTGACCTCACGCGGGTAGGCCGATACGCCGCGCCGGGACAGGCCATGGTCGGCCGCGTAGACGACAAGCTGCGGCTCGCGCAGCGCGGGCCGCTCCACACCCTGGATCAGCGCGAGCTGCAGGGCCAGGGCCTCGATGCGGCCGAGGGCGCCCAGAGGCTTGGTCTTGTGGTCGATGGCGTGCTGCACGCGCGCAGCAAGTCCGGGCTCGGCCAGGGCCGGCAGGTTGGGAAAGTTCATTTCAATTGCTTTGCTTGATATCGGCGGGCCGAGCGCTGGGCCGCTCCCGAGCCGGCCCGCTCAGGCGATGAGCTTGCCGGTCAAACCGGCAAGCATCGCCGTCCCCTTGGGGGACCGGCCGGGCTCGCCCGCGTTCAGCGCGGCGAGACTGGACGAGGGGCACCATGACTAGCCGACGAGGTTGGCCAGGGTCAGCAGCGCGAGCAGCAGCATCCACAGCACGACGGAACGCCAGACGAGGCCGACGACGCTTTGCAGATGACCGAGCTGCGGCGGTGCGCCGGCCGTGGAGCCGGCGGCGCCGGTGAACTCGGGTTCGGTACCGGCATCGAAGGTCTTGCTGCGATCCGGCGTGACGCCAGGCGCCGCCGCGCCGCCGAGCTGCAGGCCCACAGCGCCAGCAGCGGATGCGAGGATGATGCCCTCGTTGGAATGCAGCCAGAGGCTGGCGTCGCGGCGCCAGCCATTCACGGCCTCTTCGAAGTTGCCGACGATGGCAAAGCCGGTGGCTGTCAGCCGTGCGGGCAGGTGGTCAATCCAGGTGAAAGCCTGACGCGACAAGGCCAACAGGCGGGTGTTGGTCGGTGCGTCCAGCGTGCGGCTCTTGAAGGCCCAGTAGCGGCCAGCGAATTCGGCCATGCGGTAGACCACCGCGCCTGCCGGCCCCAGGCCGACGGTCGAGCAGACGATGAACCAGAAGAACACGCCGAAGACATGGCGATGCGCGGCGAGCAGCGAATGCTCGATGACATGTCGGATTAGCTCGGTGCGCGGCAACTCGCTGGCATCCAGGTGGCGCCATTCGGCCAGCAACTGGCGCGCGGTGGCGTCGTCGCCGCGCTCGAGGGCATCACGGATGTCGGTGTAGTAGTGGCTGAACTGCCGGAAGCCCAGCGTCAGATACAGGATGAGGACGTCCAGCCCTAGGGCGAGCAGCACGCTGAAATGGCGCAGCGCCCAGTAGATCAGCGCAACGGCCAGGCCCGGCACCAGAACCGTGATGGCCCAGACGACGGCAGCATGGTGCTCGTCGCCAGCGTCGAAGTTGCGGCCCGTCCAGCGCACCCAGCCGATGACCGACTGGTGCACGCGGTTGCCATGCCTCAGGGGCTTGAGTTGCTCACACAACAGGGCCAGCAGCACCGCGAAGAAATTCATGGGCCGGGATGATAGTGGCGCGCTCAGGCGCCGCTGAGAAGACGGTAGAAGTTGCGCAACATCGCGGCGGTCGCGCCCCAGATGAAGTACTCGCGTTCGGGCCCTTGCCAGGGCATGGACAGAAAGCGCCGCTCGGCGCCCGCGAACTCGAAACGGTGGTGGCGGTGGTGGGCCGGATCCATCAGGAAGGCCAGTGGCACCTCGAAGGCTTCGGCGACCTCGAAATCATCCAGCGTCAATGTGAAGCCGGGTTCGACAAGAGCCACCACAGGCGTCACCTGAAAGGCCGTCACTGTCGAATAGACCGGCAACTGGCCAATGATCTCGATGTGCTGGCGCGACAGGCCGATCTCCTCCTCGGTCTCCCGCAGCGCGGTCGCGACGGGACCATCGTCCTCGGGCTCGACACGGCCGCCGGGGAAGCTGATCTGGCCGGCGTGATCGCGCAGATGGTCGGTACGCCGGGTCAGCAGCAGGTTCAAGCCTGCCTCTCGCTGCACCAGCGGGATGAGCACAGCGGCACCAGACGGCTCGCGATTGGCGAAGAGACCCCCGTCGCCGACGAACTCAGGCGTCCAGGCCGCCACCTCCGCCAGGCGCGCCCGTATGGCCGAAGCCGTCAGCGCCAAGTCTGGCACTGCCGGGAGATGATCATCGATGCTCGTGACCGGCACGAGTTGGGGCTGGGTGATAGCGGGGCGGGTCATGCGACAGAAAAACAAAAGCCGCCGAGAGCGTACGCCCTGGCGGCTTTGGCGGTAGGAACCGGCTGATTAAGCCAGCTTCTCTTTGATTCGAGCCGACTTGCCCGAACGCTGGCGCAGGTAGTACAGCTTGGCGCGACGGACGTCACCGCGGCGCTTGACTTCGATCGTGGCGATCAGCGGGCTGTAGAGCTGAAAGGTCCGCTCGACGCCTTCGCCGCTGGAGATCTTGCGGACGATGAAGCTGCTGTTCAGGCCGCGATTGCGCTTGGCAATCACGACGCCTTCGTAGGCCTGCACGCGCTTGCGGGTGCCTTCAACGACGTTGACGCTGACGATCACCGTGTCGCCAGGGGCGAAGGGCGGGATGGTCTTGTTCAGGCGAGCAATTTCTTCTTGCTCAAGGGTTTGGATCAGGTTCATCTGTACTCCTGGAGATCTTGGCGAGACGCTATTTATCGGGATGTTTGCAGCTGGCTCCCTGTATAGGACCCAGCCACTCGCCCCGCCAGAGGATCGGACAGCCCGCTAGTGTAGCCTGGGCCGCGGGTTTAGCCTAGAGCTTGGCCAGGAAGGATTCATCGGCCTTGCTGAGGCGGCCGGCGGCGCGGGCGGCGGCAATCAGGTCGGGCCGGCGCGCGGCCGTCAGCACCAGAGACTGCTCGCGGCGCCAGCGCCGGATGTCGGCGTGGTGGCCCGACAGCAGCACGGGCGGCACGCCGCGACCATCGGCCAGAACTTCGGGGCGGCTGTAGTGCGGGCAGTCCAGCAGGCCATCAGAGAAGCTGTCCTGCTCGTGGGATTTGGCGTCGCCAAGGACCCCCTCCTGCAGCCGTGCGACGGCGTCCAGCAGGGTGAGCGCCGGGAGTTCACCACCCGACAGCACGAAGTCGCCCAGGCTGAGTTCCAGCGTTACATGACGGTCCAGCACGCGCTGGTCAATGCCTTCGTAGCGACCGCAAAGCAGGATGGCACCCGGGCCCGCAGCGAGATCCTGCACGCGGGCCTGATCGATTCGCGCGCCGGTCGGGGTGAAGTGGATGACGACGGGCGCCGCCTCGCCACGATCCGCCTTGACAGCGGTGAGCGCCTTTTCAAGCGGCTCGGCCAGCATGACCATGCCTGGGCCGCCGCCATAGGTGCGGTCGTCGACGCGGCGGTAGTTGTCCTCGGCGAAATCGCGCAGCAGCCACAGGCGCACGTCGACCTGACGGCTCTCGAAGGCGCGCCGCGTGACGCCATGCGTCAGATGCGGCGCGAACAGCTCCGGGAAGATCGTCAGGACGTCGAAGCGCATGGCCTCGGTCAGAAGTCCAGGCCCCAGTCGACGCGGATACGCCGGTCTTCCAGGCTGACGTCGTCGATGAAACGCCCGACGAAGGGGATCAAGCGCTCCTGGTCCGGCTTGGCGGGCTCTTCCACGCCTGGCGGCAGGATGCGCAGCACGGCATGCGGACCGGTGTCGATGAGGCCGATCACTCGTCCCAAGGCCTCGGACTCGCGATTGATGACGTCCAGGCCGATCAGGTCAACCCAGTAGTACTCACCGTCGGGTGTGCGCGGAAAGTCGCTGCGGGGAATGTGGATCTCGTGGCCCCGCAGCGCTTCGGCGGCATTGCGGTCGTCCACCCCTTCGGCGACGGCGACGATGCCCTCGCCCTGCTCGCGCACCGATTTCACGGCCAACACCAGTTGGCCGGGCTTGGGGCCGGTCGACTTCAGATACCAGCGCTTGGCGCTGAACAACGCGTCCGCGTCGGCCGAGTAGGCCTGCACCTTGAGGCCGCCTTTGATGCCCCAGGCATCAAGGATGCGGCCCACCGGCAGCAGATCTTCGGGCCAGGAAGCAAAAGACGGCGCCGAGGCGCCGTCTTGCTGAGGCTTGTTGCCTGCCACGCCTGCTTAGGCGGCGACAGCGGCCGTCTTGGCGTCACCCACCAGGCGGGCCACCGTGGGCGACAGCTGGGCGCCGACACCGATCCAGTAGCTCACGCGGTCCTGCTCGACGCGCAGCTTCTCGGCGGAACCGGAAGCGACGGGGTTGTAGAAGCCGACGCGCTCGATGAAGCGGCCGTCACGGCGCTGGCGGCTGTTGGCGACGACGATGTTGTAGAAGGGGCGCTTCTTGGAGCCGCCGCGGGCCAGACGAATCACAACCATGATGTTTCCTAAAAATTGGGTGACCACCGCACGAGGAGACACTCAAGTAGCGACAAGTCGAATGGCAGGAACCCCTGCCGGGGTAGGCTCTGTAGATACGCCGCAGCCATCTGCGACCAGAGCCGAAAACCCAGCATTATAAACTCGATCAAGCTCCTCTTGCGCAGTCCCCAAAACCGACAAATGTCACAGCCCGCCCCCATCACCCTGCCCCTGACGATCCGCCCCAGCACTGACGCCGACTTGGCCGCCATCCAGGCCATTTACGCCCACGCCGTGCTGGAAGGCACCGGCACCTTCGAAACCGAGGTGCCCGGAGTCGACGAGATGGGCCGCCGCCGCGCCGAGGTGCTGAGCCGCAATCTACCCTGGCTGGTGGCCGAGCGCGGCGGCGAAGTGCTGGGCTATGCCTATGCCAACTACTTCCGCCCCCGCCTGGCGTATCGTTTCTGTGTCGAAGACTCGATCTACCTGTCGCCCGCCGCACAGGGCCAGGGCATGGGCCGGCTGCTGCTGGCCGAACTGATGGCCCGCTGCGAAGCGGCCGGTGCGCGCCAGATGCTGGCCGTCATCGGCGACGCGGCCAATGCCGGCTCCGTCGGCGTGCACAAGG
This sequence comes from Roseateles sp. P4_D2, assembly GCF_056401875.1. Taxonomy (NCBI): domain Bacteria; kingdom Pseudomonadati; phylum Pseudomonadota; class Betaproteobacteria; order Burkholderiales; family Sphaerotilaceae; genus Roseateles; species Roseateles sp. P4_D2. The sequence continues at coordinate 219,617 of NZ_JBFUIM010000005.1, forward strand.
CGCTGGGCTTCGAACACACCGGTGTGCTGAAAAGCGCAGGCTGGAAGTTCGGCCGCTGGCTGGACGTCGTGTTGATGCAGCACACCTTGGGCCTGGGTGACAGCGCCGCCGCCGAATGAGCGGCGTCACCAAACACAAGGCCGTTGCGACCTGGCTGGCCTTGCTGGTCGGTGTCTTCGGCCTGCACCGCTTCTATCTGTATGGGCTCAAGGACCGCTGGGCTTGGCTGTTCCCCGTGCCGACGCTGCTCGGTCTGCTCGGCGTACAGCGCATGGACACCCTCGGCCAGGACGATCGCCTGGCGTGGCTGCTGATTCCGCTGCTGGGCGCCAGCCTCGTCGCCGCCCTGCTCGGCGGCATCGTCTACGGGCTGATGCCGGACGAGCGCTGGAACGCCCGCTTCAATGCCGGCCGGCCGGCCAGCACGGGCGGCTGGGCCGCCGTCATCGGCGTCGTGCTCTGCCTGCTGTTCGGCGGCACGGCGCTGATGGCGACCATCGCCTTCAGCGCCCAGCGCTATTTCGAATCGCAGGCCGGTCAGTAGAGAATGAAACTGACCCAGTAGCAGATGCCGGCCATCAGCGCCGCGGCCGGGATCGTGAAGATCCAGGCCCAGACGATGCTGCCGGCCACGCCCCAGCGCACGGCCGACGGACGCTGCACCGAGCCCACGCCGACGATGGCGCCGGTGATGGTGTGCGTCGTCGACACCGGGATGCCCAGAGCCGTCGCCAGGAACAGCGTGATGGCCCCGCCCGTCTCGGCGCAGAAGCCGCCCACCGGTTTGAGCTTGGTGATGCGCTGCCCCATCGTCTGCACGATGCGCCAGCCGCCAAACATCGTGCCCATGCCGATGGCGATGTAGCAGGCGACGATGACCCAGCTGGGCGGCGCCTTGTCGCCGACGCTGACCATGCCGGCGGCGATCAGCAGCATCCAGATCAGGCCGATGGTCTTCTGCGCGTCGTTGCCACCGTGGCCCAGGCTGTACAGGCCAGCCGACACGAGCTGCAGCCGCCGGAACCAGCGGTCGATGCGTATCGGTGACTTGTGCCGGCAAACCCAGGCCACGATGACCATCATCAGTGAACCCAGTAGATAGCCCAGCAAAGGCGACACGATGATGAAGGCGACGGTCTTCCAGATGCCACCAGCGACAAGGGCCGACGGCCCCGCCTTGGCGACGACGGCGCCGGCAATGCCACCGATCAGCGCATGCGAGGAACTGGACGGGATGCCCCACCACCAGGTGATGAAGTTCCAGGCGATGGCGCCGATCAGCGCTCCAAAGACGACGTGGTGATCCACCACGCCCGGCTCGACGATGCCCTTGCCCACGGTGGCCGCCACCTTGAGCTGGAAGATGGCGATCGCGACGACGTTGAAGAAGGCGGCGAACAGCACGGCCTGCTGCGGCTTCAGCACGCCAGTGGATACCACCGTGGCGATGGAGTTGGCCGCGTCGTGGAAGCCGTTCATGAAGTCGAACAGCAGGGCCAGCACGACCAGCAGGGCCACCACCCAAAAGGCGATCTCAGCGGATGCCATGTCAGCGGCGCGCGGCCGTCCGAAGGCGCTGACACGCCCCCTCGGGGGGCAACGAACGAAGTGAGTGTGGGGGTCGATTCATCTCGGCGGTCAGGAGTTCTCGAGGACGATGCCCTCGATCAGATTGGCGACGTCTTCGCAGCGATCGGAAATGGATTCGAGCTGCTCGTAGATCGCCTTGAGCTTGATCAGCTCGCGCACGTCCTCCTGCTCGCGAAACAGACGAGACATCGCCGAGCGCATGACACGGTCGGCATCGGACTCCAGGCGGTCGATCTCCTCGCAGGTCTTGAGGGCTGCTTCGGTCGTGGCAGGTTTGCTGAGGTGCGGCAGCAGCGTCACGGCATGCTGCACGCGCTCGCAACAGCGCACCGACAGCGTGCACAACTGCAGAACCTGCTCGGGCACGGCGCGCACATCGTAGAGCGACAGCGTCTCGGATGAATCCTGCAGCAGATCGACGATGTCGTCCATCGCGTTGATCAGGCCGTGGATCTGCTCGCGATCAATGGGCGTGATGAACGTGCGGTGCAGCAGCCGGTTCACCTCGGCGGTGACGCGGTCGGCGGCATGCTCGGCCTTGTCGACCTCGTCGGCGTACTGCGCGCGCAGCGCTGGGTCGGCATAGTTTTCAATCATTTTCTGGAAGGCGCGCGCACCTTCCAGGATGAAGCCACCGTGCTCATTGAACAGCTCAAAAAAATTGCCCTCACGGGGCAGCAGCTTGCCAAACAGCATGGGCGTCCTTGATCTCTCGAAGGGTCGGAGTTTACCGGGCGCCGTCACCGAACCGTCATCAAGCCGACCTGAAGATGAAGTAGACAGCGCCCATCAGACACAAACCCGCCCAGAGGAAATCCAGCTTCAGCGGTTCACCCATGTAGTACAGGCTGAAGGGCACGAAGACGGCGAGCGTGATGACTTCTTGCGTGATCTTCAGCTGGGCCAGGCTGAAGCCGGCGCCATGGCCGATGCGGTTGGCCGGCACCTGAAGCAAGTACTCAAACAGCGCGATACCCCAGCTGATGAGGGCGGCTATCCACCAAGGCTTGGTCGCCAGGCCCTTGAGATGGCCATACCAGGCGAAAGTCATGAAGACGTTGGACAGCAGCAGCAAGCCGACGGTCTGCCAGCCGGCGAGGGTCGAGAACATCTTCGTATCTCCAGGTCAGAGGGACAGTGGGCCGAGCCGCTCGACGCGCTGGGTCTGCCAGCCCTTCCCCGCCGCCAAATGCACCAGCTCCGGCGCTATCTCCAGCAGCGGGCGCAACACGAAGGCGCGTTCGCCAAGGCGCGGGTGGGGCAGCGTCAGCCGTGGCGTGTCGAGGGTCAGCTCGCCATAGAGCAACAAGTCGAGATCCAGCGTGCGCGGCGCATTGCGGTAGGGCCGCTCCCGGCCGTGCGCCAGTTCGATGGCCTGCAGCGCGTCCAATAGTTCAATGGGTAGAAGCGTCGTGTCCAGTGCCACGACGGCGTTCAGGAAGTCCGGACCGCCAGCATCCACCGGCGCGCTGCGCCAGACGCTGGACAGCGCCGCGACATGGCTGCCCGGCAGCGCCGCAAGGCGCAACGCTGCCTGCGTCAACGTGGCAGAAGGGTCGGCGCCCAGGTTGGCGCCCAGTCCGACGTAGGCGCGCGAGCTCACTCGGCGGCAGTTGCGGGCGCTGCGGCGCCCTCCCCGCCACCCGGCTTGCGGCGGCGACGGCGGCGTTTCTTGGCCGGCGCGTCATCGGCCGCCGGTTCGGTCTCTTCACCGGCCGGCGCCTCGGGACGCGGTGCACGCACGACGCGAGGCTGCTTCTGCTGGGTCGCACGGGCGTCGGCCAGCAGGGCCTGACGGTCGTCATCGCTGCCCAGTGCAAAGTCCTCCCACCAGTCGGCCAGGGCCGGGTCGATCTCGCCGACGTCGGCGCGCAGGCGCAGGAAGTCAAAGCCGGCACGGTAGCGCGGCTGCTCGATGAGGCTGAACACACCCGAACCGGTACGGCGCTCGAAGCGGGTCTGCATCATCCAGATTTCGCGCATGTCGGCCGCCAGCTTGCCGCGGCCGGAGATGTCGCCGATGCGGGCATCGAAGACGGCGTCGATCGCCTGGGCCAGTGCCGGCACTGGCGGCTCGCCGCCGTTGCGGATCTTGGTCCAGCGGTCCAGCACTTCATGCCAGAGCATGCAGGCGAGCATGAAGCTGGGGCTGACGCCGCGGCCTTCCTGCACGCGCCGGTCGGTGTCCTCGAAGGCCTGCCGCACGAAGTTGCCGCGAATGCCCTCGTGCAGGTCACCGGTTTCGGTCAGCATGGCGTCCAGCACTGCGAACACGCCGCGGCCCAGACCCAGTTTCTTCAGCTGCGCGATGCTGGCCAGGGAATGGCCGGTCTGCAACAGCTTGATCATCTCGTCGAAGAGGCGCGAGGCCGGCACATTGGCCAGCAGCGCCAACGAGGCTTTCACCGGTGCCAGTGTCTTGGGCTCGAGCGTGAAGCCCAGCTTGGCGGCGAAGCGCACGGCGCGGATGATGCGGACCGGGTCCTCGCGGTAGCGGGTTTCGGGATCGCCGATCATGCGCAGCAGCTTGGCCTTGGCGTCGGCGAGGCCACCGTGGTAGTCCACCACCAGTTGGCGCTGCGGGTCGTAATACATCGCGTTGACCGTGTAGTCGCGACGGGCAGCATCCTCGATCTGCGGGCCCCAGACGTTGTCGCGCAGCACGCGGCCGCTGGCATCCACAGCGTGATGCTTGCCATCCAGCTCGGCTTTGCCCGTCTTCTCGTTGCCGGCGATGGCTTCTGATTCCGTCGGCAGCGCGCGGAAGGTCGAGACCTCGATCACTTCGTGCTCACGACCGCGGCCGTAGACAACGTGAACGATGCGAAAGCGCCGGCCGATGATGAAAGCGCGGCGAAACAGCCCCTTGACCTGTTCGGGCGTCGCATTGGTCGCGACGTCGAAGTCCTTGGGCCGCATGTTCAGCAGCAGGTCGCGCACGGCGCCGCCGACGATATAGGCCTCGAAACCCGCATCGGTCAACGTCTTGACGACCTTGACGGCGCGCTCGTCAAGCAGATCCGGGTTGATGCCGTGAACCTCGGCCGTCACCTCCACCCGTTTGCCCAGCGGGCTGGTCTTCTTGGGGGCTGCGGCGGGTTTGCCAAGCAGTTTGTCGATGAACTTTTTGATCATGCGAAGAGGTGCAACTGGGGCCAGCCCCGTTCGGCGGCGATCGCAGCGAGGGTCGGGCTGGGATTGGTCGCCACGGGGTGGCTGACGCGTTCAAGCAGGGGCAGATCGTTGGTCGAGTCGCTGAAGAAGTTCACGCGCTCGAAATCGCGCCATTGTGCCCCCAGGCCCTGCAACCAGCCCTCGACGCGCGCGATCTTGCCCTCGCGGAAGCTCGGGATGCCGCGAATGGCTCCGGTATAGCACTGCTTGGCGTCGCGTTCCAGCTCGACGGCGATCAGGTGCTCGATGCCAAAGGCCGCGGCAATCGGCGCGGTGACGAATTCATTGGTCGCCGTGACCAGGGCGATGAGGTCGCCCGCTGCACGGTGCTTCTCTACCAGAGCGACGGCCTCGGGCCGCAGCGCCGGGCGCATGACCTCGGCCATGAAGCGCTCCCGCATGGCCAGCGCCTCGGCCAGCGGGCGGGAGCGCCAGGCGGACGTCGCGAAGTCGATATACGCCGGCAGGTCCAACGTTCCCGCGTTGTACTGGGCAAAGAACTCGTCGTTCTTCGCACCCCAGACCACGCCGTCCACCCAGCCCACCTCCACCATGAAACCACCGAAGGCATGGTCGGAATCCATGGGGATCAGCGTCCCATCCAGGTCAAACAGCGTGAGATTCATAAATTAGGGTCAGAGTCGATTTTTTCTTCAACGGCCTCGTCGGCCAGCATGGCCTTCAGCAGCGGCAGTGTCAGCGCGCGCTTGGCTGACATCGCGAATTCATCCAGCCGCTCGAGCAAGGCCATCAGCCCCTTGAGATTGCGCTCGAAGCGGGTCAGCAGATAGGACAGCACCTCGTCGCCGAGCAGCAGGCCGCGGCGATCGGCCTCGCGGCGCAGCACGGCACGCATTTCGGCCTCGCGCAGCGGTTCAAGCGCAAAGCTCGGGCCCCAGCCCAGGCGCGTACGCAGGTCTTCGCGCACGGCCAGGTCGACGGCTGGCGCATCGGCCGTTGCAACGACGGTATAGCCCTGCCCCGCCGTCGCTACAAAAAGGGCAAAAGCGGCATGCTGCTGGCCGGCGTCAAAGCGCTGGCAATCGTCCAGCAGCAACAGGCTCTCGTGGGCCGGCAGCTCCCAGGGCAAGGCCGTCTCGGCGTCGTACCAGGCGACGCGCTGGCCGGCCGCCTGCCAGCGCTCGGCCAATGCCTGCAGCAGATGGCTCTTGCCCGAGCCGGTCGGGCCCCAGAGCAGCGCGGGTGGATCGCCCGGCTGCAGGCCCAGCAGGTAGGCCAGAGCCTCGGCATTGGCGCCGGGCAGGAAGTTGTCGAAGCTGTGCGCGGGCGGCGCCAGCAGCGCAAGCGGGATCTGCCTCATTGAACGGCTAACGGAACAGCGAACTCTCGAGATAGGCGCGATGCAGGCGCTTGACCGCGACTGCCGCCACAGCCGACAGCGGCAGCGCAATCAGCACGCCGACAAAGCCGAGCAGATGACCGAAGGCCAGCAGCGCGAAGATGACCATCAGCGGGCTCATGCCGATGCGCTCGCCGACGAAGCGCGGCGTCAGCACGAAGCTTTCCAGCAGTTGGCCGATGCCAAAGACGATGGCGACGGCGAGAACGCCATAAAGATTTGCGAATTGCAGCAAGCCTGCCAGCAGCGCCAGCACCAGGCCCAGGCCAAAGCCCAGATAGGGAATGAAAACCGCCAAGCCGGTGAAGACGCCGATGGGCAAGGCCAGATCGAAGCGCGCCAGCGCCAGGCCGACGCTGTAGAAGATGGCCAGAGCCCCCATGACGAGCAATTGACCGCGCAGGTACTGGCCCAGCGTCTCATGGCATTCGTCGAGGAAGCTGCCAACCGAATCGCGCGCCGCTGGCGGCACGAGAGCGCGCATGCGCTCGACCAGGCCCGGCCAGTCGTCCAGCAGATAGAAAAGCACGACGGGCAGCAGCACCGCATTGCCGATGAAGGCGAGCAGGAAGCTGCCGCCGATGCGGGCCGAGCTCAGCGCCGTCGCCAGCCACTCTTCGAAATTGGCATCCAGGTACTTCAGCACGAAGGCCTTGATGCTGGCCGGGTCGAGCTGCATGTAGATGCCGTGCTCCGCCAGCCAGGGTGAAAGCTTGTCATTGGCCAGTTTCGCCAATGCAGGAATCTGCTCGCGCAGCGCCGGCAGCTCTTTGCTGAGGATGGGCAGCACCAGCAGCACCAAAGCCAGCAGGGCCATCGCAAACAGCAGCTCGACCATCAGCACCGCCAGCGACCGCGGCACGCGCCGGTTCACCAGGGCCTGCACCGCGGGCGCCAACGCGTACGCCAGCACCAGGGCCGCGATGAAGGGCGCCAGCACGGGCGACAGCAGCCACAGCAGAAGAATGACGCCCAGGGCGACACCGCCCCAGGCCAGGGCGGTGCGTTGGTGCTTGCTGAGCTTCATCATGGTGGTGGGCGGGCGGGCGCGGATTGTCACTGAAGCGGCGGCCGGGCCTGGTCAAGCAGCATCGCCAGGCGGGTTCGCAATCCCGCGGCGTCGGGTGCATCGCCCCGCTCGGCAAGATAGAAGGCCAGATCGTCGGCGGCAGCAGCAAACGCGCCCAGCGTCGCCAGCACCAGGCCGCGATCGCGGCGCTCGACCGGGTCGCCCGGCAGCAGGATGACGAGGCGCTGTTGCACGGCCAGCAGCCGCGGCCAGTCCTCGGCGGCGCGGTGAACTTCCTTCAGATTGCGCAGCATGCGTGCCAGGATCTGGCGCTTGGATGCAGCGCGCAGGAAGAACTCCAGCGGCAACTCCAGGTCGGCGGGCAGCTCGCTGCCATGGCGGTAGACGGCCAGGCGCTCGTCCAGCCGCGTGGCTGACAACGATTCGCCCGTGAAGGGGTCGATAACGACCTCGCCAAGCCCGACGCGGCATTTGACGAGGAAATGCCCCGGGAAAGCGACGCCCGCAGCGCGCAGGCCCGCCTGCTCGGCAAGCTCCAACAGCAGCACGGCCAGCGTGATGGGAATGCCACGCCGCGTCTCCAGCACGCGATGCACGAAGCTGTTCTCGGCCGCGTAGTAATTGTTCAGATTGCCGGCAAAGCCGAGTTCGCCGTGGAAGAAACGTGTCAGCTGATGCAGCCGCTCGGCCGGCACAGTCTCCGGCGTGATGCGCTCACGCAGGCGGCGCGCCAGCGCATCCACCTTGGACAGCGCAGCCTGGACATCAAGCTGGGGATATTCGTCCTGGGCCAAGCTGATGGCGGCCTCGAGCAGATTGAGGCTCTCATCCTCCGCCACCAGCGTGGCGAAGTAGTCCAGCGGAGTCGGCGCTACGTACTTCATCAGCTTGGGCGTCCGAGCGCACGGGGCCGCATGCCAACCAGCAGCAGCACCGCGAAATAGACGAGGGCGCTGCCCGCCAGGCTGGCCGCCATGACGAGACCGCGCCGGATCTCGTGCGCGCCCAGGCCGAGCCAGTCCAGCCTGCTGGCCAACTGCCATTGCAACAGGCCCATGGCTGCACAAGCCAGCACCACACGCAGGCCGAAGGCCAGCCAGCCAGGCTCGGGGCGGTAGCTACCCAGCTTCTTCAGCCCCCAGAACAGCCAGCCCGCATTGACCAGCGCGCCCAGGCCGATGGACAGGGCTAGGCCCGCGACACCGATCCAGGGCACGAAGACAAGGTTGAATCCCTGCGTCAGCACCAGCACCGCAACAGCGATCTTGGCCGGCGTGCCGGTGTCCTGGCGAGCGAAGAAGCCGGGCGCCAGCACCTTCACCGCGATCAGGCCCAGCAGGCCAACACCCCAGCCCATGACCGACTGCGCTGTGTGGGCCACGTCGGTCGCCGTGAAGGCGCCGCGGTGGTAGAGCACGGCCGTCAACGGTTCGGCGAAGACCAGCAGGGCGACGGCGCAGGGCAACGCGAACAGCATCACCATGCGCAGGCCCCAGTCGAGCAGGCGGCTGTAGCGCTCGCTCTCGCCCGAAGCCTGGGCAGCGGACAACTGCGGGGTCAGGACCGCGCTGAGCGCCACGCCGAGCAGGCCGATGGGGAATTCCATCAGGCGGTCGGCATAGTTCAGCCAGGAGGTCGCGCCCTCGCCGAGGCGGCTGGAGATCTGCGTGTTGATCATCAGCGACAGCTGGGACACACCGACACCCAGCAGCGCCGGCCCCATGCCCAGCATGACGCGGCTGACACCCGGATTGGCACGTGCCTCCCGGAAGCCTTGCCAGCTGAACCGCATGCGCGGCGTCACGCCGATGGCCCGCAGCGCCGGCCACTGCGCCAGCAATTGCAGCACGCCGCCGAGCATGACACCGAAGGCCATCGCATAGATACCCGGATAGCCCGCGCGCTCAAGCGGCCCGACCAAGGCCCAGCCGACGGCGACGACGCTGAGGTTGAGCAGCACCGGCGTTGCCGCCGGCACGACAAAGCGTCGCCAGGTGTTCAGGATGCCCGCCGACAGGGCCACCAGCGACATGCAGCCGATATAGGGGAACATGAAGCGCGTCATGACGACGGATGCGTCGAACGCCGGCTCCGGCAGCCCGCCGCCGAGCAGCCAGACCAAGAGGGGCGCTGCGACCACACCAATCACCGAGGTCGCCATCAGCGCCCATAACAGCACGGTCGCGACGGCGTCGATGAGGCGCTTCGTTGCCGCTTCGCCCTCGGTGGCCCGCGTCGCCGCCAGCAGCGGCACGAAGGCCTGCGAAAATGCGCCCTCAGCAAACAGACGTCGCAGCAGGTTCGGGATCCGGAACGCGACGAGAAACGCATCGGTCATTCCGGTGGCGCCGAAAAGGCCCGCCACCATGGTTTCGCGGACAAGGCCGGTGATGCGCGAGGTCAGGGTCAGCAGGGAAATGGTCGACGCAGCGCGCAGCAGATTCATGGCGGCGGATTATCTGTGTCGTGAATGGCGCCTTCTTCGATACTCGTCCCAGGCACTTGGCTTTAACCCTGATTTCGGGCTATACTCGTCGTCTTTGCACCAACTGGGTATAGATACAGCATGGCTACCAGCTCCAAAGCCAAGAAGAAGACGGTTCGCCTGGCGTCGGGTCTCAAGCGCGTCCGCCAGGACGCCAAGCTCAACGCCGCGAATACTGCGCTTCGCTCCAAATACCGTACGGTCGTCAAGAACGTGCAAAAGGCTGTGACCGCGGGCGACAAGTCCAAGGCCGCTGACCTGTTCAAGGCTGCCCAAGCCGTCATCGACTCTGTCGCCGACAAGGGCATCTTCCACAAGAACAAGGCTGCTCGTCACAAGAGCCGCCTGTCCGCCAAGATCAAGGCGCTCGCCGCCTAAGAAACAATCCAGCTCTGGTGCAAGCAAAGAGGCCCGCGCAAGCGGGCCTCTTTGCATCTGCGGCCCGCACCTGCGGGCCGCTTGCATTTCAATGCCACTCGCCTGGCACGACGCCCTGGATGCTGCGATCGCGCAGCCACTCGGCGACGGCCCGGGCCACCCACTGCGGGTCATCCAGCGGCAGATCGTGGCCGGCCTTGGTGTGCAGGCGCAGCGGCGCTCCCCAGGCACGGCTGATGGCCTGCGAGCAACGCCAGTCGACGAGCCCATCCGCTTTGCTGCACAACAGCAGCATGGGCGCAGCCGGGCGAGTGCGGCTGGCGCGATAGCGCATGCTGGCGAGCAACTGGCGGGCCGTGTTGCGAACACCGAGCGGGTGCTGGCGCTGCAACTCCACCCAGCGGTCGATGATGGCCGGAGTCGGCGTCAACCGCGTCGTCAGGCTGAGCACCCTCTCCTCCCGCATACGGGCGCTGAAGCGGCTCAGGGACAGCAGCAACAGGCCAAGATAGTTCAGCGGATGCGGCTTGCGAAACAACTCGCTGAAAGGCCGCAGGCTGGGGTTGATCAGCACGCCGGCCTCAACCTCGCTGGGATAGCGGCTCGCCCATTCGCTCAGCACCGCGCCGCCCAGCGACATGCCGACCAGCGACACCGGCCCATTGACGCCGAGGCGTCGCAACTGTTCACGGCAAGCATCAACGATGGCCAACACCTGGGTAGGACTGGCCTGGCGGCGCAGCGCACCCGTACCGGGCAGATCCAGCAGCAGCAGCCGGGACGCCGGTTGCAACGCACGCAATTCGCGCAGCAGATGTTCGGGGAAAACCCCCCAATGCCCGCTGGCGCGTGACAGGCCGCGCAACAGCACCCAGACCGGCGTCAGCGTGCGCTCCGCCGCCACGGCCGGCGCGGTGGGGAGCGGATCTGCGGCGATGGTGGCGGCGCTGGCGTTTATCGGCATGTTTCCAAACATTGCCGGCGAGGATAACGGCGCCCCGCCCAGGTGCGTCCTGGGACTCTTGCTAGGAGAGACGAAATCAAGCGCCCGATTTACCGCCTGGGCCGTCGGGCAGCAGGCAGGCGTCGGCAACTTGCAGGTTGTTGTCGCGCGCGAAGTTCATGACGAAGTCCCAGGCCATGGGTTCGAGGCGCTTGAGCTCTTCGTTGACGACAACGCACTTCACGCCGTTGATGACGGTGGGGACGCACAGCGGCGAATAGCCGATGTAGGCACCAATGCCGCCGCGCGCGCCGCCGGGTCGAAAGCAGGACATTGCGCCCGCCAGCCGCTCGGCCCAGTCGCTCGGTCGGAAGGTTTTTCCATCCAGAGTGACACCTTGGATGAAGACTTCGCGCGGCGGGGGGGCAACGGTCATGGACAGAGGGGCTTCGCGGTACAGCGGGGCGCCGCTGCCAAAGACCGGTATTGTGCCTCGACGCCAAGCCATCTGCTGCGGCGCAGCAATTGCTGCGGCATCAACCTTAGAATCAAAAGTTCCTTTTTTCTCGACTCATCAGGAGACCCGATGAACGCTGTCCCTCCCTCGTCCGAGCCCCATGTCATGCCGACCTATGGCCGCCTGCCCGTTGCGCTTTCGCACGGCCAGGGCTGCTGGGTCTGGGACACGGAAGGCCGACGACTGCTGGATGGACTGGGCGGTATCGCGGTCAACACGCTGGGCCACAACCACCCGCGCCTGGTGCCGGCGTTGCAAGATCAGCTCTCCAAGCTGATCCACACCAGCAACTACTACCGCGTGCCGCTGCAGGAGCAACTGGCCGCCAAGCTCTGCGAGGTTTCGGGCCTGGCCAATGTCTTCTTCTGCAATAGCGGACTCGAGGCCAACGAGGCGGCGTTGAAGATCGCCCGCAAGTTCGGCCATGACCGCGGCAATACCTCGCCCGAGGTGCTTGTCTTCGAGGGCGCCTTCCACGGCCGCTCGATCGCGACGCTGTCGGCCACGGCAAATCCCAAGATCCAGGCCGGCTTCGGGCCGCTGGTGCCGGGCTTCGTGCGCGTGCCGCTCAACGACATTGCCGCCCTCGAGGCCGCCCTGGCCGCTCACCCCAACATCACGGCCATCTTCCTGGAGACCATCCAGGGCGAAGGCGGCATCAACCCCGCCCGCATCGAGTTCCTGCAGGCCCTGCGCCGCGTCTGCGACGAGCGCGACCTGCTGCTGATGCTGGACGAAGTGCAATGCGGCATCGGCCGCACCGGCAAATGGTTCGCCCACCAGTGGGCCGGCATCAAGCCGGACGTGATGCCGCTGGCCAAGGGCCTGGGTTCGGGCGTGCCCATCGGTGCTGTCGTCTGCGGCCCGCGCGCCGCCAGTGTGCTGAAGGCCGGCAACCACGGCACCACCTTCGGCGGCAACCCGCTGGCCATGCGCGCCGGCGTCGAGACGTTGAAGATCATGGAAGAGGACGGCCTGCTGGCCAATGCCGAAGCCGTGGGCGCCACGCTGCGCGGCGCCCTCGCCGAGGGCCTGGCTGGCGAGTCGGGCCTGGTCGAGATCCGCGGCCAGGGCCTGATGCTGGGCATCGAGTTGGATCGCCCGGCCGGCCCGCTGCTGGGTCAAGCCCTGGATGCCGGCCTGCTGATCAGCGTGACGGCCGACCGCGTGGTGCGCCTACTGCCACCGCTGATCCTGACGCACGACGAAGCGCGCGAAATCGCTGCCCGCCTCGTGCCGCTGATCAAAGCGCTGCTTGCGCAGCCCAAGCCATGAAGCCGGGGGATGCACTGATGCGTCACTATCTGCAGTTCAAAGACCTGCGCGCCGAGGAATACGCCCACCTGTTCGACCGCGCCGGCATCATCAAGCGCCGCTTCAAGAACTACGAAAAATACCAGCCATTGCAGGACCGCACGCTGGCCATGATCTTCGAGAAGGCCAGCACGCGCACGCGCGTCAGCTTCGAGGCGGGCATGTACCAGATGGGCGGCTCCGTTGTGCACCTGACGACGGGCGACAGCCAGCTCGGCCGAGCCGAGCCGGTGGAGGACTCGGCGCGCGTCATCAGCCGCATGGTCGACATCGTCATGATCCGCACCTTCGAGCAGAGCAAGCTCGAGGCGTTTGCGGCGCATTCGCGCGTGCCGGTCATCAACGGCCTGACCAACGAGTACCACCCCTGCCAGATCCTGGCCGACCTGTTCACCTTCATCGAGAACCGCGGCATGGACCGGCGCGGCGCCATCGACATGGACTGCCTGAAGGGCCGTGTCGTCGCCTGGGTGGGGGACGGCAACAACATGGCCAACACCTGGCTGCAGGCGGCCGAGATCCTGGGTTTCAAGGTGCATGTCAGCACACCCAGCGGCTATGGTGTGGACCCGGCAGTGGCCGGCATCAAGGACGCGAGCTGCTACCGCGTGTTCAACGACCCGCGCGAGGCCTGCGACGGCGCCGACCTGGTGACGACCGACGTCTGGACCAGCATGGGCTACGAAGCCGAGAACGAGGCTCGCAAGGCTGCGTTCGCGGATTGGTGCGTGGACACGCAGATGATGGCTCGCGCCAAGCCGGACGCCCTTTTCATGCACTGCCTGCCGGCCCATCGCGGCGAGGAAGTGGCGGCGGACGTCATCGACGGACCGCAGTCGGTCGTCTGGGATGAAGCGGAGAACAGAATGCACGTGCAGAAGGCACTCATGGAGTACCTGCTGCTTGGACGCATTGGCTGACACGCCTCATCTCGAAAGCAAAAAGCCGGCTGCGAACAGCCGGCTTTTTCTTTTGGGCGCTCGCTGATCAGGCGCGACGGCGGCGGGCCAGCACCAGGGCGCCCCCGGCGAGCAGCAGTGCGATGCTGCTCGGCTCGGGGACGGCGGAGATGTTGTCCAGCGCGGCAACGCCGTTCGTGCCAGTCAGGTCGAAGGACAGTGCCGTGCCGCTGTAGCTCAGGATCTTCTGGGACCAGGTCGAGTAGTCACCGGTCGCGGTCAGCGTGATGGTGCCCAGAAGCGAGCCTGAACCGTTCAGGCCCGAATAGGCGCTGATGGTGGCCGTGTCAGTGCCGGCGTAATAGAAGCTCAGCCCGCCGGCAACGCCAGCGGCGACATTCATGTAGGCAGCCGTATTGACGACCCCATCGAGCTGCACGAAGGCCACGCCGAGCGGCGACGGTGCATTGCCGAAGTAGCTGAAGTTGGCGTCGTTGGACAGCCCCAGCACATTGGTGAAGGTCACGCCGTCGGCCGCGTAGGTGTTGGCCACCTCGTCGCCATAGGACCAGTTCTTTTCAAAGTCCACGGACAGCGGAGCGGCCGCGAAAGCCGGCGAGGCCAGGCCAAGGGCCAGGGCGAGAGTGGCGAGCTTCATTGAAAACTCCAGAGCTTGAAGGTTGAGGCGGCAAATGGAAGAACGCCGCTGCGTTTGAATCGGGCCGGAGTGTGGTGGTCAAAGACGACAGGCGCGTGACGCCCGAGAGTCATCGGCTTCGTCACAGCGCCGTCACCTGCGCCTGCGATGGTTGCCGCCCATGCCCGCCTCTCCCCTGCCCCGCCGCCGACTGCTGCTCGCCGCCAGCGCTGCCTACCTGGGCTTGGCCCGCCCGGCACGGGCCTGCGAGTTCTTCAGCAGCCATCTGCGCATCTGGCACCCCTGGACTCGCACCGCCCGCGTCGACGCCGACACGGCTGTGCTGTGCATGCGCTTCGATGAGGTGCAGCGCGCGGATCGCTTGATCGGCGTCGAAACCCCGGTGGCTGCTGGAGCACGCCTGGCCGGGCCCGGCGCACCCGCCAAGGCGCAAGACTTGTCCCTGCCGATCCAACCAGGCCAGACGCTGGAGCTGACCGAGGACGGCCTGCACATCGAGCTGCTCGATCTGCAGCAGCCGCTGCAGATCGGCCGCAGCTATCCCCTGCGTCTCATCTTCGAGTTCGCCGAGCCCGTCAACGCCACGCTCAACGTCGACTTCGCCGGCTTGCCCTGAACGCGTCTCAGCAGCGTCGCGATGCCGTCACGCCAGGGTCACGGCCGCTTCCTAGCATCCGCCCCGTTCCACGCCTCCCCTATTCCCTTTCGGAGCCGCTTCCATGCCCCACTATTTCACCAAGAGCCAGATCGCCTTGGCCGCCGTGGCTGCCCTCAGCAGCATCGTCGTCATCGTGCCGACCGTCGCCACCGCCGCAGGCAAGACGCCGGGCAAATACGTCTCCGGTGACTTCCACAACCACACCACCTGCTCGGACGGCTCCATCTCGATGCAGAAGCTGGTGAAGAAGGTCACCGACAAGTCCGAGACGCCATGGGGCCTGGACTGGTTCGTGCAGGCCGGCCACGGCGGCAATGGCAACCGCAATTGCACATTGGTCGAGGATGCTTCGCTGTCCACACCGGCCTTCCCCTATGTCGCCGGCCAGGGCCCGACGACGACCTGGGCCAACAGCATCGGCGCGGCCAACCTCAAGGGCAACGGCGGCGGCGTCGGCGGCACGGGCAACATGTGGCGCTGGCAGTCGCTGCAGGAGTACCAGTACCCCGTCATCGAGTACCTCGCGGCCCAGAAGAACCTGCCGCTGTTCCTCGGGCTGGAGTCTGTCGTCGCCGGCCATGAGCACAGCTCGATGTCGGTGATCACTGGCCAGATGCCGGCCTCCGTCGACTCCGTCACGCTGCCCACCGCCCCCGGCTATTCGCCGCTCGGCAACGCCAACGCGCTGGCCCAGTGGTCCTACTGCTTCGACCGCAACGACACCGATACCAGTCGCGGCAACGTGACCGGCTCGAGCACGGGCAACAACTGGACTTGCGCCAACCCGAACAGCGCCGACTCCACCTCCGCCACCCTGGGCTGGAGCGCCACCGGCCAGAAGCTCATTCCCGCCACCGGCACCGGCGTCGGCACGCGCGGCCACCTCAAGACCGTCGAAGCCATGAAGTGGATGGCGAACTTCCACGGCAATGCCAGCTACTACGTGCCCGCCCACCTGGAGCGCGCCGGCCCGTTCAACCCGAACGGCAACAACGGCTACAACATCGAGCACCTGCGCAACTTCAACAACGCCGCGCCCAACGTCGCCTTCGGCTTCGAGTCGCAGCCGGGCCACGGCGCGTCTGACAACCGCGGTGAGTACCAGGTCAAGCGCAACAATATCGGCGGCGTGCTGACCGACTCCGTCGGCGGCACCACCTACGGCGGCACCGGCGTCTATGCAGGCCAGGTCGGCGGCGTCTGGGACGCCCTGCTCGGCGAAGGCCGCGGCTTCTGGTTCTTCGCCAGCTCCGACTGGCACAACCGCGGCCAGTTCGGCCCGGATGACCGCCGCTCGTCGCAGGACTTCTACCCCGGCGAATACCAGCGCACACACGTGCTGGTCCGCAACGGTGCCGACAAGCTGCGCCCGCAGACCATCGTCGACGGACTGCGCACCGGCAACGCCTGGGCGGCCTCCGGCCAGCTGATCGACCGCCTGGCGTTCGTGGCCTGCGCTTCGTACCCGGGCATCGCCGCCCGGACGAACGCCTCCGTCGAGGCGATTGCCGTCGCCGCGGCGACCAACGCCACCGACATCGACAAGACCGGCTGCGCCACCATGGGCGAGAAGCTCGCGGTCCGCCCTGGTGCCGAGATCGTCGTGGCCGTCGTGCTGCGCGACCCGGACGGTGCGAACTTCGCTCCCTACTCGTTCCCGAACCCGTCGCTGCTCCAGGTCGGCATCAACCAGCCGATCAACAAGCCGGTGCTGGACCACGTCGACGTCGTCCGTGGCCTCGTGACCGGCTACAGGACGCCCGGCTCGGCCGACTACGCCGGCGAATGGCCGCGCAACACCGACTGGCTGCGCGCAGACGGCAGCACCGCCGGCCTGTCGGCCGTGCCGGCCGCCGCCAAGAACACGTCGGCCGCCATCCTGAAGACCTTCAGCGGCAACGGCGGCTCGGCCTGGACGCAAGTGTCGTCAGGCGTGGACAACAGCGTCTTCCTGAAGATGAGCTTGCGCATCCCGGCGGTCCAGGCCTCGCAGTACGTGCGCCTGCGTGGCACCAACATGCCGGCTGCCGTGCCCTACGAGACGGACGCCAACGGCAACCCGCTGGCCGACCTGTTCACCAACGCCAACGACACGACGATGCTGCGCATCCCCTGCACGACGGTGGCCACCAACCTGCCGGCCGCTGGCGCAACCTGGACGCAGGCCAACGGCACCATCAACGGCTGCCCGGCTCACCTGGCCACGGCCACCGGCGCGGGCAACCCGATCGTGGGCCAGAAAGCGGTGTCCTACGACGTCGCGGCCTGGGCCGACCTCTGGTTCTACAGCAACCCGATCTACGTCGAAGTGGCCAATTCGGTCGCCGTCGCAGGCGTCAAGTAAAGGAGCCGGGAGCCCTGCTCCCGACAACACTTGCCAGGGCGCCGCAGCGATGCGGCGCCCTTTTTTTCGTCGCGCGTGCGCGTCCCCAGCGGCCACGCTTGTCGTCAATTTGTCTTGCAGCGTCGATAGCATCCGCCGCCTGTGCCCCGCCCCCAGAGACCGATGTCCGCCCAGCTTTCCTTGACCCCCACCGCCAAGGCGCCGCCCCGCCTATCCGGCCTGCCGAACTGGACCCGCGAACCGCTGTTGCACTTCCTGCTGCTGGGCGCTGCCCTGTTCGGCGCCGACCGCCTGCTCAACCGCGACACCGCGGGGTCCAACGAGATCGTCATCAGCGCCGAAGTCGATCGCGAGGCCCGCGAGCTGTTCAAAGCCAAGCGCGGCCATGAGCCCAACGCCGAAGAGACCGCCGCGCTGCGCAAGGTCTGGCTCGACAACGAGGTGCTCTACCGCGAAGGCCTGGCGCTGCAGCTCGACAAAGGCGACACCGCGATCCGAGAACGCGTCATCTTCAAGGCGCTCAGCGTGGTCGACGGCGGCACCCAGCTGCCGCCGGTCAAGGAGCCGGTGCTGCGCGACTGGTTCGAGAAACACCGCGCCCGCTACGACGAGCCGGCTCGGTTCGACTTCCAGGAGGCCGTGCTGGGCGGCGAGGCGAACGAGGCGACCGTGCGCGCTTTCGTCGACCTGCTGAACAACGGCGTGCCGGGCGACACCAAGGCCGGGTTGCGCGTCTTCAAGGGGAGGCCGCACAGCAACCTTTTACAGAGCTATGGCGAGGACTTCGCGAAGGCACTGGAAGGAGCCACCGCGGGCCAATGGCTGGCGCTCCAGTCGCGCGAGGGCTGGCACGCCGTGCGGCTGGACGCCAGCAGCGGCGCCAGACCGGCCAGCTTCGAGGCGCTGCGCGGCGTGGTGCTGCAGGACTGGACGGACGCGACCCTGGCCGCCCAACGCAGCGCCGCAGTGGCAGCCCTCGCCAGGAAATACACCGTCAAGGTGGAGGCGACTGCCCCATGAAGCGCGGGTGGATGTGGTTGCGTGCCATGCTGTGGCTCGCCGTTGCGGCCGCCGCCCTGCCCGCCTCGGCACACGAAATGAGCATGGCCGAGCTGCAGTTGCGCGAAACGCAGCGCGGCGAATTCGTCTGGCAGTGGTCGGCGGGCGAAAAGCGCCCGGTGGGACAGGATCTGACGCCCGTATGGCCCCAAGGCTGCGCGGCCCAGGCCAATGCGCTGCGCTGCGGCGACCAGGGCCTGGCCGGCACGATGTCGGTCAAGGGCGTCGGTGAACGCTACTCCGCGGCCGTCGTCAAGGTCGTCTGGATGAACGGCGACACCCGCGTCTACACGCTGACCAAGGCCCAGCCCACGGTGCAGCTCTACGGTGCCGCCAACGACCCGCGCGGCATGGGCGAGATCGCCAGCGCCTACACGCTGCTGGGCGTCGAGCACATCCTCGGCGGCATCGACCACCTGCTCTTCGTCATTGGCCTGCTGTTCCTCGTCGGCTTCCAGCGCAGGCTCGTCTGGACCATCACTGCCTTCACGGCCGCGCACAGCCTGACGCTGGCCAGCAGTGCCCTGGGCTGGCTGACGCTGCGCTCGGCGCCCGTCGAGGCCAGCATCGCGCTGTCCATCGTGCTGGTCGCGGGCGAGGCGCTGCACAAGCGCGACACGATCGCACGCCGCTGGCCGGCCCTCGTCGCCTTCCTGTTTGGCCTCGTGCACGGCCTGGGCTTCGCCGGCGCGCTGAAGGAGATCGGCCTGCCCGAGAACCACCTGCTCGTCGCGCTGTTGACCTTCAACGTCGGCGTCGAGATCGGTCAGCTGTTGACGGTGGGCATCTGCTGGTGCCTGTGGCACCTCGCCAGCCGCTGGCCAGCGGCGCAGCGGATGCGCCCGGCGCTGCTTTACATGATCGGCGCCGTCGCTGCCTACTGGTCCTGGCTGCGCGTCGCGGCGGTGATCGCATGACCGATGAAGTGATCGGCCTGTTTCCGGTGCCGCTGCAGCGCTCGGTCGGCGTGCTGCCACCGCCACTGGTCAACGCGCTGGTCGACCACTTCAGCACCCAGGCCCTACAAGCCAACAACAGCTCCGGCGCGCTGTCGCACACCCGCATGCTGCAGCCCTCGGACAGCCCCTTGCTCGTGCAGGCCGCCGCCCTCATCACGCCCAGGATCGCGGAGTTCGGCCGCCACCTCTTCGGCGAGACCCTGGGCTGGGCCATCAAGGAGATGTGGGTCAATGTGCTGGACACCGGCGGGCGCCAGGCCATGCACAACCACGCCAACAGTTTTGCCTCCGGCGTGGTCTACCTGACCGCGACCGACGACTCGGCCCGCACCGTCTTCATGAAGTCACCCGGCGGCCATGACTTCGCGCTGAAGAACGACCACGCCGGCGTGA
Organism: Roseateles sp. P4_D2; assembly: GCF_056401875.1. Classification (NCBI taxonomy): domain Bacteria; kingdom Pseudomonadati; phylum Pseudomonadota; class Betaproteobacteria; order Burkholderiales; family Sphaerotilaceae; genus Roseateles; species Roseateles sp. P4_D2. The sequence continues at coordinate 239,378 of NZ_JBFUIM010000005.1, forward strand.
CCGCCGGCCCCTACAACGCCGAGAAATGGGTCGGCCCCGCGCCCAGCCCGGGCGACATGGTGCTGTTCCCCAGCTATCTGATGCACGCCGTGCCGCCCAACGCTGGCGGGCGTCGCATCAGCTTGGCCTTCAACGCGATCCCGACGCGTTTGGAGAGCTGGGGCTATACGCTGAGCTTCAACGCTTGAAGCACCTCGCGCTGCTTTTAATGGCCGCGTCCGGCTTTGCCGGGCTGGGCTACCAGATCGTCTGGACGCAGCAGCTCGGCCTCGTGCTGGGCCACGAATCGGCCGCCGTTCTCGCGGTAGTCGCGGCTTTCTTCGGCGGGCTGTCGCTGGGGTCATTGCTGCTGGGCCCACGCATCGACGCGAGCCCACAACCGCAGCGCTGGTATGCCGCCTGCGAGGCGCTGATCGGCATCTGGGGTGCCGTGCTGATGGCTGCCATGCCCATGGCCAGCAACGCGGCGCTCGCGCTGATCGGCCCGGACGCCACGCCGCTGTGGCAGTGGAGCATTGCCTTTGCAGCGAGCTTCATGCTGCTGCTGCCGGCCACCGCCGCGATGGGCGCCACGCTGCCAGCCATGGCCCGCATCGGTACCGCGGGCGTCGCGCCGCTGTATGCCGCGAACACACTGGGCGCCGTCGCCGGCGTGCTGGCCACCGCCTTCTGGCTGATTCCGAATTGGGGACTGACACGCAGCGCAGGGCTTTGCGTCGCCCTCAACCTGGGCTGCGCATTGCTGGCCGGCGTTTCATTGCAGTCCCGCCCCGCGCCGGCGCCTGGCTCACCGACATCGAGCCGGCCACTCGTCCTGCTGGCATTGAGCGGGTTGCTCGGCATCGCCTACGAAGTGCTGGCCGTGCGCGTGCTCAGCCAGGTGGCCGAGGACACCGTCTACACCTTCGCGCTGCTGCTGGCCGTCTATCTCGCTGGCAGCGCGCTGGGCGCCGCAGCCCATGCACGCTGGCCAGCGCTGCGCAACGCGCCGCGCCTGCTGCAGGCCCTGGCCGTGAGCATCCTCCTCGGCATGGCCGCGCTGTGGAGCGCCGACGCGATCAAGTCATGGTTGCAGCCTGAGACGCTGGCCGCAGCACTGGCCACCGAGGCTGTGCTCGCCGTCGCCGTGTTCGCGCTGCCGACGCTGCTGATGGGCGCGCTGTTCTGCCAGCTCAGCGCCGACGCGTCCGCGGCCGGCATCGCGTTCAGCCGCGCACTCGGCGTCAACACGCTGGGCGCCACGCTGGCCGCGCCGCTGTTCGGCGTGCTCATCGCGCCCGCCCTCGGCCCCAAACTCGCCTTGATCCTCGTCGCAGCGGGCTATCTGCTGCTCCTGCCTGCGTGGCGCAGCTTCGGCTGGTCGCTGCCTGCCGCCGCCACCGCCGCGATTGCCGTACTGGCGCCGCCGCTGGCCTTCGTCGACCAGCCCGAAGGCGGCCGCATCCTCAGCTACCGCGAGGGCGCGATGGCCGCCGTCAGCGTCGTCGAGGACGCCACGGGCGTGGCGCGGCTGCGCATCAACAACCGCCAGCAGGAAGGCAGCAGCGCGACGCTGCATGTCGACGGCCGCCAGGCATTGCTGCCGCTGCTGCTGCATCCGGCGCCGCAGCGCGCCCTCTTCCTCGGCCTGGGCTCGGGCATCACGGCCGGCGTGGCCGCGCGGCTGCCTGGCGTGCAGGTGGAGGCCGTCGAACTGCTGCCCGAAGTCATCGAAGCCTCCGCGCTGTTCCGCCCCGCGCTGGGCGAAGGCCCCAGCCCGCGCCTGCGTGCCGCCGATGCGCGCCGCTTCGTACGCACCACCGCGCACCACTACGACGTCATCGTCTCCGACAACTTCCATCCCGCCCGCAGCGGCTCGGGTGCTCTCTACACGGTCGAACATTTCCGCGCCGTGCGCGAGCGGCTTGCGCCGCAAGGCCTGTTCTGCCAATGGCTGCCGCTGCACCAGCTCGACCTGGAAACGCTGCGCAGCATCACGGCGGCCTTCCTGCAAGCTTTCCCCGACGGCGCCGCCGTCCTCGCCAGCAACAGCCTGGACACGCCCACGCTGGGCCTTGTCGGGCGAACCGGCGGTACCCGCTTTGCGCCGAGGGTTGCGCCGGCGCTGGCGGGTCATTTCGGCCTTGGCGACAACTTCGCCGTGCTCGGCAGCTTCATCGCCGATGCCCCCGCGCTGCGCCGCCTCGCCGCGGACGCGCCGCTGAACACCGACGATCACCCCTGGGTGGCCTACCGCGCACCGCGCGTCACCTATGCGCCCGACACCGCACCGCGCGACCGCCTGCTGGCGCTGCTTGGCGAGGTGAGCGTCGACATGAGCACCCTGCTCGCCCAGCCCGATGCCGCAGCGGCCGCGCGCCTCTCGGCCTACACCCAGGCCCGCCGCGACTACCTGGACCTGGGCCGCCGCACCACACCCAGCGCAGACCCGGCCGTCATGCTGGCCCGCGTCGGCCCGCCGTTGCTGGCCGTACTGCGCCAAAGCCCCGACTTCCAGCCCGCTGCCGAACCGCTGCGCCGAATCGCGCAAGCGCTGGCCCCGCGCGACCCGGCAACCGCGCAACGCCTGCTCGCATCCCTGGCCGATATCCGCCCCGATCTCGCCGCCCCCTGACCCGGTGTTGGGCCGGCGTCAGCCCTTCGTGGCAAGCTGCGGCCCATGCGTTGGGCTTTCATCACAGACATTCATGCCAATAAACAGGCCCTGCAAGCCGTCCTGGCGGACGCGCGGGCCCAGGGCGCCACGCGCTATGCGCTGCTGGGCGACTTTGTCGGCTACGGCGCCGACCCGGCCTGGGTGGTCGATCAGGTCATGGCCCTGGTCACCGATGGCGCCATCGCCGTGCAGGGCAACCACGATGAAGCCGTGGTCCATGGCGGCACCCCGGGCATGCACCCCGATGCCCGCGCGGTCATCGACTGGACGCGCGCCCAGCTGAACGAAGACCAGTTGCGCTTTCTCGCGCGGCTGCCGTTGCAGGCTCACGGCGAGCCGGGCCATTGCCTGTTCGTGCATGCCAATGCCTTCGATCCCAACGGCTGGGAATACGTGCAAGGCCGCGCCGAGGCCGTGAAGAGCCTGCACGCCAGCGCGGCGCGCATCCAGGTCTGCGGCCATATGCACGAGCCCATGCTCTTCCACCTCTCCGGCACCGGCAAGGCGGGCGACTTCCGGCCCGTGGCCGGCGTGCCCATGCCGCTGCCGGCGCACCGCCAGTGGCTGGTCATTCCCGGCTCCTGCGGCCAGCCGCGTGACGGCAACCCGGCGGCCTGCTACGCGTTGCTCGACCCCGGTAAGTCCGATCTGGACGATGCCCGCATCACCTTCCAACGAGTGGCCTACGACGTTGACGCGGCCGTCGCGGCCCTGCGCGCAACCGACCTGCCGCCGCTGATAGCTGAGCGTCTCGCCGGCCGCCTCACCCGCGGAGAGTGATGAGCACGACAGCCCCTGCCTCACCCGCCCCGCCAGCTCCGCTAGAAGCGGGCCAGGTGCTGGACGATTTCCGGCTGGAGGCTCGCCTGCACCAGGGCGGCATGGCCAACCTGTGGCGGGTCAGCCGCGTGGAAGGCAGTGACAGCGGGGCCGATGACGGCATCGAACTGCTGATGAAGGTGCCGCGCATCAAGGGCGGCGAGGATCCGGCCACCATCGTCGGCTTCGAAGTCGAGCAGATGCTGATGCCACAGCTCAGCGGCCCGCATGTGCCACGGTTCGTCGCCCGCGGCGACTGGACACGCCAGGCCTTCATCGTCATGGAGCACATTCCTGGCGACACGCTGCGCCCGCGGCTGGACGATGCGCCGCTGCCGCCCGAGGAAGTGGCCGACATCGGCGCCCGCGTCGCCACGGCCCTGGCCGCGCTGCACCGCCAGCATGTCGTGCACCTGGACATCAAGCCGAGCAACATCATGTTCCGCGCCGACGGCACGGCCGTGCTGGTCGACTTCGGCCTGAGCCGGCACGAGCAGCTGCCCGATCTGCTCGAAGAGGAGTTCACGCTGCCCATGGGCACGGGGCCCTATATGAGCCCGGAGCAGGTGCAGTTCGTGCGCAACGACCCGCGCAGCGACCTGTTCGCCCTGGGCGTCATGCTCTATCACCTGGCCACCGGCGAGCGCCCCTTCGGCCAGCCGGACTCGGTGCGCGGCCTGCGCCGGCGCCTCTTCGTCGAGCCCGTACCGCCGCGCGCCATCCGCCCCGAATTGCCGCCCTGGCTGCAGGAAGTCATCCTGCATTGCCTGGAAGTCAAGCCCGAGCGCCGCTACCAGAGCGCCGCCCAGCTCGCGCTGGACCTGCGCGAACCCGCCGGCGTGGCGTTGACCGCGCGCGCCGAGAAGCTGCAAGTCAGCGGCAGCATGAGCCGGCTCAGGCGCTGGTTCCTCGCGCTGGGCGCCGAACCCGCGCCCGCGGCGCCGGCCGGCCAGCAACTGGCGCGCAGCCCCATCGTCATGGCGGCGGTGGACGTGGACAACGCCACGCCCGAGCTGCTGGCCCAGCTCTGCGAGACGGTGCGCCGCATCGTGCAGACCGAGGCCGGCGCCCGGCTGGCCTGCGTGTCCGTGATGCGCGTGAACCGTATCGGCATCGATGAGCTGACCGACCAGCATGGCCAGAGCCTGCATGTGAAGCAGCTCATCGCGCTCAAGCACTGGGCGCGCCCGATCAGCAAGGCGCTGTCGCTGGAGGACGGGCGGCTGACCTTCCACGTGCTGGAGGCGCCCGACGCAGCCGGCGCCATCATCGACTTCGCCCACCGCAACGGCGTGGACCACATCGTCATGGGCGCCCGCGGCGCGTCGGCGCTGCGGCGCTACCTGGGCAGCGTGTCGGGCCAGGTGGTGGCCGAGTCGGACTGCACGGTCACCGTCGTGCGCGAGCCGGCAGGCGGCTGACAAAAAGGAAGAAGGAAGCCTCCAGTTGACCTGAACCGGCGACTGAACTCAATGACTTGCGAGGTCATCGACGCGCCGCAGTGACGCGGCCAGACTCCTTCTCGCCAACACAAAGGAGTAATCAAGATGCCTGCCTTCGATGTCCTGCCCCTCGCCGTCGCCCTGCTGATCGGCATTCCCGCCTTCGGTTCCTGCCTGGGCATCGGCCTGGCCAGCATGAAGCTGCTGGAGGGCATTGCTCGCCAGCCCGAGATCGCGCCCGAGCTGCAGACCAAGTTCTTCCTGGCGGTCGGCGTGACCGATGGCGCCTTCATCATCGCCACCGGCATCGGGCTGTGGTTCGCGACCGCAAACCCCTTCGCTCACTAGCCCCCGAAGTACGGATCGCCCGCGGGCCGCTTCTTGCGCGCCGGAGCGATCTGCGTGGTGATCGTCACCGCGCTGCCATTGGCGGCGACCTTCACGTCCGTCGGCGAACCTTCGACGAGCTGGTCGGGGTGCCAGATGCGCACCCGGGCCGGGCCTTCCGGCAGCCCCTGCAGCACAGCCTTGCCGTCCTCGCCGCCGAGCTTGGCCCAGGGCGTGTCGGCCACGTAGATGTGGCCGCGCATGGAGCCGTGGATGTGGCAACCCAGCAGATAGGCGCCGGGCTGGCTCAGCACCTTGCTGTCAGAGGCCGGTGGCTTGTTGCCAACGCGGCCGGCGAGTCGGAACTGGGTGTTCTGGCCCGGGTCGACGTAGACACCGCCGGCGCCCATCAGCCCGAGGATGACGTGATGGTCCCAGGTGTCCAGGTTGCTGAAGCTGACCTTGGCGCCCAGGCCGACGACGCTGACCGTGGGCACGAAGCGCAGCTTCTCCTGCACGACGGTCGCCTCCATCACCGTGGTGGGCCGCAGGCCCTGCACCGCACTGTCGACCAGCACGACGGCGTCTGCCAGCGGCTTGCCGTTGCGATCCATCACGGTGACGGTCAGATCCGCGGCCTGGGCTGCGCCGGCGGCCAGCAGCAGGAGGGTGCCAAGGAATGCGCGCATGGTGGGCTGGGATGAGGTGGGAGCGATCCAGTGTCTCACCGCTGCCTACACTGGCTGGATGAGTGACAACCCCTGTTTGAGCTGCGGCGCCTGCTGCGCGAGCTTTCGGGTCGACTTCGACCGCAGCGAGCTGGAGAGCGAAGGCGGCGGCGTGCCCGATGGCCTGGCGGTGGAGCTCACCGGCCGCCTGGTGCGCATGCGCGGCACCGACCATGCCCAGCCGCGCTGCGCGGCGCTCAGCGGCAAGGTGGGCGTGAAGGCCAGCTGCGGCATCCACGAGTGGCGCCCCTCGCCCTGCCGCGAGTTCGGCGAGCGGGCGCCCATGGGCATTGGTGACGAGGCCTGTGCCCGGGCCCGAGCCCGGCACGGGCTCGCTGCGATCTGATGGCGACTAGGATCCCGCCGGCCCTCGCAGCGGTATGCGCTGCTGGCGCTGCTGCTCGCGGATCTCGTTCAGCCAGGCCAGCTTGGCGCCGTACATCTCGCGGTCCTTGACCGTCGCGCTGTTCTCCAGCGCCTTGGCGATCTCGCCGCGCGCACCCGACACATCGCCCATGCCGTAGTTGGCCAGGCCCAGCCAGAAATGGAACTCGGGCACATAGGCCGCTCGCGCCAACTCCTTGCGGAACAGCTGGCGGGCGGCCGCGTACTCGCCCGCCCGCATGGCCGCCAGGCCTTCGTCGAAGAACTTGTAGGGCGCAATGGGCTGGATCTGGGCGAGCTGGTTGGAATAGACCAGAGCCTCCTCCCGGCGACCAGTGTCGCTGAGCACGAGAACGAGGTTGGACATTGCCTGGGTGTTGAGCGGCTCGCGGTCCAGCACCAGGCGCAGCGTCGCCTCGGCGCGGTCCATCAGGCCCTTGCGGCGGTAGAGCACGGCCAGGGTGTTGTAGGCCGACAGCCAACGTGCATCGGTGCGGATGGCCTCGCGCGCCCACCAGTAGGCGTCATCAACCTTGCCCACCGTCAGCGCCTCAGCGGCACGGTTGTTCAGGAACATCGCCAGGATGGTGGACTCGTCGACGACCCGGCCGCGATGGCCGCGCACCTGGTCGGGCGGCAGGAAGTCGATGGTCAGCAGCTCCGGGTCACCGAAGACGGTTGTGCGGCCGACGGCCAGCGGCCGGGCCAGGCTGATGTTGACGTGGCCGGCGACGAAGAAGATGCCGTTGGAACGGGTCCAGCTCTCTTCCAGGAAGACGCTGTTGAAGCGCACCGGCATGTTCAGGTGGCGGGCGAAGGCCGCCGTCATCAGCACCAGCGACATGCAGTTGCCACGCTTGGCCTCGAAGGCCTCGGCCGCCGTGCGGGTGGTCTCGGCGTCGTAGTCCAGCTGCAGCCGGCCCTTGGTGTAGAGGGCGTCGATGAGGCCATCGCGCAGACCCTTGTTGCGGATCTCGCTGGCCATCTCCGTCTCGGCGAAGCGCTTCATCGCCGGGCTCAGAGCCAGCGCCTCCTGCGCATCGATGTGGACGCTGGGCGGCTTGAACGCGGAATCGACGAAGACGTCGGTGGTCGGCGGTGGCCTGGTTTCGACGGCGCAGCCACTCAGGCCGACCGCCGTGGCGATCACGGCCAGGGCGGCGCTCAAGGTACGGATCTTGTTCATGGCAGTCCCCTGCTCTCGCTGCAGTCTCCTGGTTGAAGCTTAGTCCTGCGCTGCCCGCATGTCGTGAGTCATCCTCACGATTTCCTCAGTCGTCACATCTTTCGTTTCCTTCCAGACGCAAGGCATCATGATTGAAATAAAACTACACATAGATCAAATAGATCCATGAGCCTTCTGGGCGAATCTCTCTATACATAGTGGAAATTCATGAACTTCCCCTCGGGATTTCACCAACTTCCATATGTAGTTTTGCTTCAATAGCATCCGCGCACTTCCAAGGAGTGCACGACATGAAGGCATGGGCAGGCTGGGCGCTGCAGGCGCGACAGGCGATCACGGGCTTGGCAATCGGCGCGCTGGCGCTGCTGGGGGCCTGTGGCGGCGGGAGCGTCGAACCGCAGGCCACCATGAGCAGCGTCAGCAGCGCGGCAGCCGAAGACAGCAGCGGCGTTGAGCTGCTGGCCAGCGTGCCAGCCGCCCAGCAGGCGCCACGCGCCAAGATTGCCGCCGTGGCTACGCCCGGTGCACCCGCCACCTCGCTGCGCGTGCACTACCGCCGCTCGGGCGGCGACTACGCCGGCTGGCAGATCCACACCTGGAACGCCGCCCAAAGCCCGAACTGGAACGGCGGCTGGAACGCGGCCGGCAGCGACGACTTCGGCGTCTATTACGACGTGCCCCTGGCCGCGGGCAGCGGCACCGTTGGCTTCCTGCTGCACAACGGCGACAACAAGGACAACGGCGGCGCCGACCAGAGCTATGCGCTCCAGGCCGGCGCCAACGAGATCTGGCGCTTGGCAGGCGACAGCACCAGCTACGCCAGCAACCCGCTGCTGCTGCCCGCGCCCGACATCAAGACCCTGCGCGTGCACTACAAGCGCTTCGACAGCGGCTACAGCGCCTGGGGCCTGCATCTGTGGAACGGCAGCGGCCTGAACGCTCCGGCACTGCCCGCCGGCGTCAACATCGAGAACTGGGGCCAGCCCGTCCCGCTGAGCGCCATGCCCGGCTACGCGGTCGGTGACGGCGAAGTCGTGTTCGACATCCCCGTGCTGAACCCGCAGGGCGACGTGAATCGCAAGGCCCTGGAATTCATCATCCACGGCATGCCGCCCAACGAGAACGACAAGGATGGCCGCAACGACAACATCCATGTCGAGTACGCCGCGCTGAACATCCAGAACCAGGTCGGCCAGATCTGGCTGGTGGAGCGCGACGCCACCGTCTACTTCGCGCCGCCGGACCTGCGCCAGGTCTCCAGCACCGACGCCCGCGCCGTGTGGCTGAACAAGAGCATGGTCAAGTGGCCGCGTGTGGCCACCAGCAGCCCGGTTCGCCTCTATTACTCGGCCACCGGCCAGATCAGTGTCGGCCTCGAAGCCCCCGTGCAAGGCGCTGACGGCTACATCACGCTGGACGCCTTCACCGGCACCGTGCCCGCCGCTGACGCGCTGCGCTTCAAGTACGTGGCCAGCGGCACCGTCTTCAACGTGCGTGCAGCCGACCTGAGCCGCCTGCCCGCCCTGCACCAGCAGCAGCTTGTGCTTGTGCAGGAAGACGCCAACGGCAAGGTGCAGAACGCCACCACCGCGCAGATCGCCGGCGCGCTGGACGACCTCTATGCCGCCGCCAACAACGTGCCCGACCTCGGCGCCGTCGCCAGCAATGGCAGCACCAGCTTCAAGCTCTGGGCACCCACCGCGCAAAACGTATCGCTGGTGCTGACGACGGCCCTGGGCAACTCGGGCCTGACCCGCACCACTACCGACCCGATGGCGCGCGACGCTGCCACCGGCGTCTGGAGCCTCAGCAAGCAAGGCCATCTGCAAGGCGCCACCTACCGCTACCAGGTGCAGGTCTTCGTCAAGGGCACGGGCCTGGTGAAGAACCTCGTCACAGACCCCTATTCCCTCGGCCTGACCCTGGGCAGCCAGCAAAGCGTTGTCATGGACCTGCAGGCCCAGGCCACCAAGCCCAATGGCTGGGACCAGAGCGCGCCGCCCACCACCGTGGCCGCGCCGTCGGACCTCAGCATCTACGAGCTGCACGTCCGCGATTTCTCGATCAACGACGCCACCGTGCCCGCCGCCAAGCGCGGCAAATACCTGGCCTTCACCGAAAGCCAGTCCAATGGCATGAAGCACCTGACGGCACTGGCCGCAGCCGGCCTGACCGACGTGCACCTGCTGCCGGTCTTCGACATCGCCAGCGTCAACGAAAAGAGCTGCGTGACACCCGCCCCCAGCGGCGCGCCCGACAGCGACTCGCAGCAGGCCACGGTCGCGGCTACTGCCGGCACCGACTGCTTCAACTGGGGCTATGACCCACTGCAGTTCAGCACGCCCGAAGGCAGCTACTCCAGCAATGCCAACGACCCGCTGACCCGCGTCGTCGAGTTCCGCCGCATGGTGCAGGCCCTGAACGTGGCTGGCCTGCGCGTGGGCATGGACGTGGTGTTCAACCACACCACCTCGTCGGGCCAGAACGCCAACTCGGTGCTCGACAAGGTCGTGCCCGGCTACTACTACCGCCTCAGCGCGACCGGCGGCATCGAGCGCTCGACCTGCTGCGAGAACACCGCGGCCGAGAACCTGATGATGGCCAAGCTGATGATCGATTCGGCCGTCACCTGGACGCGCGACTACCGCATCAGCTCGCTGCGCTTCGACATCATGGGCCACCACCCGCGCTCGGTCATCGAGGCACTGAAGGCGCGCGTCAAGGTCGCCACCGGCCGCGAGGTGCAGATCGTCGGCGAGGGCTGGAACTTCGGTGAAGTGGCCAACGGCGCGCGCTTCGTGCAGGCCGAGATGCTGTCGCTCAACGGCTCGGGCATCGGCAGCTTCAACCCGCTGATCCGCGACGCGGTGCGCGGCGGCGGCTGCTGCGATTCCGGCAACGCGCTGGTCAGCGAGCAGGGCTACGTCAACGGCTACTTCTACGACTCCAACGCCAGTGCTTCGGGCCAGAACCGCGGCACGCTGATGTGGCAGGCCGACCGCCTCAAGGCCTCGCTGGCCGGCTCCATCCGCAGCTTCCAGATGCAGACGAGCTGGGACGCCAACCTGCGCCTGGACCAGATCGACGTCGGCGGCATTCCGGCCGGCTGGGTGCTGGAGCCCGGCGAAGTCGTCAACTACGTGGAGAACCACGACAACCTGACGCTGTTCGACAACAACGCCTTCCGCCTGCCCACCGGCACCAGCAAGGAGGACCGCGCCCGCGTGCAGATCCTGGCCAGCGCCATCAATGCCTTCAGCCAGGGCGTGGCCTATTTCCACGCCGGCGTGGACACGCTGCGCAGCAAGAGCCTGGACCGCAACAGCTACGACAGCGGCGACTGGTTCAACCGCCTGGACTGGAGCTATGCCGACAACAACTTCGGCGTCGGCCTGCCGCCCTCGCGCGACAACGGCGACAACTGGAACCTCGCCCGCCCGCTGCTGACCAACCCGTTGCTCAAGCCCCACCCCAACGACATCGCCTGGACGCGCGACGCCTTCCGCGACCTGCTGCGCATCCGCAAGAGCAGCACGCTGCTGCGCCTGCGCACGGCCGAGGACATCAAGGCGCGGTTGAGCTTCCTGAACACCGGCTCCAACCAGGAGGCCACCGTGCTGGTCGGCCGCCTGAACGGCGTGGGCTACCCGGGCGCCAACTTTGATGAACTCGTCTACCTGATCAACGTCGACAAGACCGCCAAGCAACTCACGCTGCCCACGCTCGCCGGCCACGCGCTGGAACTGCACCCGGCGCACACCGCCGACCAGCACGCTCGCGCAGCCACGTTCGACCGCACCACCGGCGCCTTCAACGTGCCGGCCCGCACGGCCGTCGTCTTCGTCGCTCGCCCCGCGGCATCCAACTGAGAACCCAAGGCATGAACAAGCAACTCCAACGCCTGGCCACTGCGGCGACCCTGGCTTTCGCCGGACTCACCGCCCAGGCCGCGCCCGTCGTCGTCGACGTGAGCGGCGCGCAGAGCATCAACCTGCTGGGCGAAGCGGGCAACACTGTCTGGCTCATCGACATCGGCGCCAACGCGGTACTGAACTCGCTGGCCTGGACGCTGGACCTGAACGCTTTCGCGCCCAGCGTGTTGTCGGAGATGCAGCTCAGCTTCGGCAACTCCAGCGGTCTGGACTTGTTCACCTTCGCGCCGGGCGCCCTGGACAGCACCAGCGGCAGCGGCAGCTACGCCGGCTCGCTTGACCTGACGCTCCTGGGCGTCAGCGCTGGCGCCGACGGCCAGCTGCGCATCGAGTTCAGCGAGGGCTTCAAGGACTTCGCGCTGAACGTCGCCGAGGGCCAGTGGGTCAGCGGCAATCTCAGCTTCGACGTCAGCACCGTGCCCGAGCCGGCTACTGCGGCGCTGGTGCTCCTGGGCCTCGGCCTGATCGGCGCGCATGGGCACCGCACCCGGCGCGGCTGAGTCGCGCACCATTCAAATCAAAGGCCCTGGCTGCCGCGCGTTTCAGCGTTTCGCATATTCGACGCGGTTACGGCCGGAATTCTTGGCACGGTAAAGCGCCTGGTCTGCGCGCGAGATCGATTCCGATATGTCTTCCACCGGCCGATACTCGGTCAGCCCCATCGACACCGTGACCTTGAAGTCATCTCCAAATCCGGGGAATCTGATGGCTTCGATCAGCCGACGGATTCTCTCTGCGCAGGCCTTTGCGCCATCTGCACCCGCCTGCCCCAGGATCATCATGAACTCCTCTCCGCCAAAGCGCGCTGAAAAATCGCAGCCACGCAAAGTCTTTTGCAGTGCGTTGGCCACCTCCTTGAGCACCTCATCTCCTTTGAGATGCCCAAAGCTGTCGTTGACCAGTTTGAAATGATCAATATCGACAACCACGATTGAGAATAGCTGGCCGGTGCGGTCGGCGCGATTCTTCTCGACGGACAGCACATCCATCAAATGGCGCCGATTGAACAGGCCCGTCAATTCGTCATGAATCGACATATCGTGCACCATCTTCAATGCCTTTTCCAGTTCGGCATTGAGCTGGTGCGCAGCGTCCCGGCTTTGTTCAGCAGCGCTTTTCGCCGCCTTCACCTCGGATCTTTGACGGGCATACTGGTCGGAAAGATTGCAGATAAAAAGGGCGGCGGGGAGAAAACAGAGTGCGTAGAAAATCTCGACACCCAGTGATCCAGGCTGCTTCAGATGAACGATTGCAACATATGAGCCGGCCATCTGCAGCAATGTCGCGCTGGCAGTAACGATGAGGGACTGGATCAGGTTTGCGTTCGACAAGAGAAACGACAGCGCCATCAGGGCGCAAAACAGCGCAGCGCCGCGTACTTCCCTGAGAACGAGAAACCAGGCCGAATACATGACGAGCCAGACGGCAAACTGGCCGAAGAAGACGAAGTTGGCGAATTTCTTGGTAGCTACATTCTTCAGCCTGATCCACAGCAGGAATATCGCCGTAACACCTAGCGATATCGACGCAAGGAGCAAGACCTCAGGAAGCCTGACCGAAGAAATTCCTGCAAGGTAGGCCCCCAGAGTCGCAATCTGTGTGATGGCATACGCGACAAAAACAAGCGTCGTATATTTGAGAAGGATCTTCTTTCTGCGGACGTTCTTGTCGAAATCTTGCGCAGCTTGCATGGTTGACGTCGCCTGACCTCTGTTGACCCATTCCTTGAATCCTCAACCGGCAAGCCCGCGCACCAGCGTGTCGTCGCGTCTCACCGGAAGCCGTTGGCGGAATATCGTTGCTTGTTCGCGCCGCTGCAAATCCCGCCAACGGCGCCCTCAATCCAGCACGAACACGGCCGCACTGCGGGCCGGCACATCGAAGACACCGCGAACCGCCTTGGCCTCGCGCGCCACGCGCCGATCCGCCGCCTGTGAATGGCGCTGCGCCGGGTGCAGGCGCCAGACGGCAGAGGCCTCCTCGGGGAGGTTCAGCGTCTGCGCCGTCGGCGCGACGTTGATCAGCGTCATCACGGCTTTGAAGCCAGCGCCCGGCAGGCCCTTTCCGTCGATTCGCGTCGCCACCAGCACCGGGTTCTGGCTTGGGCCGCTGCCGGGGAAGCTCAACCGCTTCTTGATCTCGGCGGCGCTGCTCAACCGCAGCAGCGGCGTGCTGGCGCGGATCTGCAGCAGGTCGCGAAAGACGTCGCGGGCCCAGGCGATCTCGGCCGGGCCGGGGGAAATGGCCCCATCGGTCAGCCGCTCGCGGGCCAGCGCCCAGTCGCGGCCGTCCTTGCCGAAGTTGTCCTGCCTGGGCGGCAGGCCGGTGCCGAAGTGGTTGCTCTTGTAGCTCCAGTCCAGCCGGTTGAACCAGTCGCCGCTGTCGTAGCTGTTGCGGTTCATGCTCTTGCTGCGCAGGATGTCCTGGCCGGCATGGAAGTAGGCAATGCCCTGGCTGAAAGCCACCACCGCAGCGCCCAGCATCTGCACGCGGGCGCGGTCCGCGCGGCTGGTCGCCAGCGGCAGCTTCAACGTGTTGACGTCGAACAGCGTCTGGTTGTCGTGGTTCTCTACGTAGTTGACGACCTCGCCCGGCTCGGACGCGAAGCCGGCCGGCTGGTCGCCGCCGTAGAGGATGGCATCGAGGCGCTTGGTCTCGCCACGCCAGGTCGTCAGCTCATAGCCGCGCAGCGAGCCGGCCAGGCCGACACGGATCATGTCGGCGGCGGCCAGCAGCTCTTCCGGCTTCGCGTTCGACAAGGCATTGGGCGCGTACACCAGGCCATTGAGCCAGCCCTGGTTGCGCACGCTGTCGTCGCCGCCCTCGCCTGCGCTGCCACCTCGTGCGGCATCCCGGCCGCGGTCGCTGAACGAGCCGATGCCGCTGCCGTTCAGGCTCAGCTGCGAGGCCTGCACAAAGCGTGCGCCGTTGCCCACCTCGCCGAAGTTCCAGCCCTCGCCCAGCAGTTGCACCGGCCGGCCGGCTTCGGCATTGACACGCTTTTGCAGCCTCTCCATCGCCTCGCGCGGCTGGTGGCCCATCAGGTCGAAGCGCATCGAGTCGATCTTGTAATCGCGCACCCACAGCGCCGCCGAGTCGATCATCAGCTTGGCCATCATGCGGTGCTCGGTGGCCGTGTTGTCGCAGCAGGTCGAGCGCTCGATCTCGCCCTTGGCGTTGAGCCGCTGGTAGTAGCCGGGCACGAGGCGGTCCAGCACCGACTTGCGGGCCTGGCCGGCGGCCGACATGTGGTTGTAGACCATGTCCATGCCGACCCGCAGCCCCGCCCCGTGCAGGGCCATGACCATCCGCCGGAACTCGACGACTCGTTTCAGCGGATCGGTCGCATAGCTCCCCTCGGGCGCATTGAAGTGCCAGGGGTCGTAGCCCCAGTTGAAGCAGTCGCCGGCCGCCACGGCCATGACGGCGGCCTGCTGGGCCTCGCCGTCGGCGGGCGCGTCGGGCACCGTCGGCGTCATACAGCCGCGCTCCGGCACGCTGGCGAGGTCGAAGACCGGCAGCAGGTGCACGTCGGTCAGGCCGGCCTTGGAAAGCGCCTTGAGGTGCTTCATGCCGTTGGACTCACCTTGCGTGAAAGCCAGGTATTTGCCGCGCCATTCGGGCCGCACAGTCGTGTCGCTGACCGAGAAGTCGCGCACATGCAGTTCGTAGATGACCTGGTCGGTGGCGAGCCTCACGCGTGTCGGGCGCGGCGAGGCGTCCCAGCCACGCGGCTTGAGCGCGGGGGCAGCAAGGTCGGCGACGACGCTGAGCCGCGAGTCGGCCGTCAGCGCAACCGAATAGGGGTCGGTGACGAGGTTGCGTACGCGACCGTGCGTGGGCGTGACGACGTCGACGAGGTAACGATAAGACTGGCCGCTCAGGTCGCCGGGCAGCTCGGCGCGCCAGACACCGATGGCGGCATCGAGACGCATCGCATCGACCGCCACCGCGGGCGACTCGGGTCCGGCATGGCGACACAGCAGCACGCGCTGGGCCGTCGGGGCCCAGACGGCAAAGCGCGTCTGCGCCTTGGCGGGATGGGCGCCAAAATCCGTCACGCGCTCGGCCGCGGCATAGAGGTCGTCCAGGGCGCCGGGCAATTGCAGGCCCGTCGCGCCGATGACCCGGCCGTCGGCAGCTTCGTGCACCAGCATCAACTGCTCACGCAGCAGGGC
Organism: Roseateles sp. P4_D2; assembly: GCF_056401875.1. NCBI lineage: Bacteria > Pseudomonadati > Pseudomonadota > Betaproteobacteria > Burkholderiales > Sphaerotilaceae > Roseateles > Roseateles sp. P4_D2. The sequence continues at coordinate 255,030 of NZ_JBFUIM010000005.1, forward strand.
CGCGGCATCCGCGCCGCCCGCAATGGCGAAGCGCGGCCCCTCACCGATGAAACGGAATCGCGCCGGCAGCGCCGCCGTGGCGAGCACGAGTTCGACCGCGCCATCGGCACCAGTGACCCTGTCGCCAGCCGGCGCCTTCAGCCCCGCCGCCCGGGCGTGATACAGGCGTACGCGGTCGCCGCCCTGCAGCTTCAGCCCCGGCCACTGCACGGTCCGCGCATCCAGCCAATAGGCCTCGGCTRCCGGCCGCGCAGCAGGTGCGGGGATCGGCACTTCGGCATTGCAATCGTCCAGATCGCTGGCGCACGCTGCACCGGCAATCAGCGTCAGGCCCAGCGCCATGCAGCACAGCAGGGGGCGAGATGGCATGAAGGTCTCCTTGTTGTTTTTGAATAGTAGCAAAACTACATTCATCGAAATCCCGCTAGCGAATCACCCAATGTCGTCGCTATGCTCGGTATCAGATTGATAAGTAGTTTGATTACATGACTGCCTCATGGACAAGTTTTCTCGTCCACACCGCCACCTGCTGAACACCATGCAAAAGCAACTGCTGCTCACCCTCGCACTGGCCGCAGCGGCCACGGCACAAGCCCAGATCGACACACGGCCGGTACCGCCCCAGCCGCGCGCCAGCGCCCTGCCCGCGAACTGGCAGCACGGCGTCTTCATGGAAGTCTTCGTGCGCGGCTACCAGGACAGCAATGGCGACGGCATCGGCGACCTGAAAGGCCTGACCCGGCGACTGGACTACCTGAAGAAGCTCGGCGTCAGCGGCCTGTGGCTGATGCCCATCACCGCCAGCTCCGATCACGATCACGGCTACGCCACGACCGACTTCCGCGCCATCGAACCGCAGTACGGCACGCTGGCCGACTTCGACGAGCTGATCCGCGAGGCGCACAAGCGCGGCATCGCCATCGTCATGGACTACGTCATCAACCACGCGTCCTGGCAATTCCCGCCCTTCCAAGAGGCCGTGGCCGACCGCAATAGCCCCTGGCGCAGCTGGTTCGTCTGGAATACCGCGCCGGGCCCCGGCTGGGACATCTGGGGCAAATATCCCTGGTACGACGCCGCCACCAAGCCGTGGGACTGGCCCGGCGAACTGAAGGACCTGCCCGCGCCGAAGCCTGGTGCGCCGGACGTGTTCTTCGGCACCTTCGGCCCGCAGATGCCCGACTTCAACATGCGCAACCCGGCCGTGGTGCAGTACCACGAGGACTCGCTGCGCTTCTGGCTCAACCGCGGCCTGGACGGCTACCGGCTGGATGCCGTGCCTCACCTCATCGAGAACAACGCCAAGGACTGGAACGACCAGCCCGAAAGCCGCGTGCTGACCAAGCGCTTCCAGGACCTCATCAAGAGCTACCCCGGCCGCTACGTCGTCTGCGAGGCCACGGCCGAGCCCATCGCCTATGGCAAGCCGGAGCTGTGCGGCGGCGCCTTCGCCTTCAACCAGAACTACGAAATCATCAAGGCTGCCAAGGGCGAGGTTGCGGCGGTGCAGAAGGTGGCCGACTACTACCGCAGCATGTCGCCGACGATGGCGACCTTCCTGCACAACCACGACATCTTCACCGGCCAACGCGTGTGGGACCAACTGCACGGCGACGAAGCCCGCTACCGGCTCGCCGCGGCGAGCTATCTGCTGCTGCCCGGCACGCCCTTCGTCTACTACGGCGAGGAGATCGGCCATGCTGGCATCGACGGCAAGGGTGACGATCCGCTGCGTTCGCCGATGAGCTGGACCGCGGCAGGTGGTTTCACGACCAACCCCCAGCCCTTCCGCCCGCTGGCCCTGAACCGCAGTGCCCATAACGCCGAAAGCCAGCAGCGCGACGCCGGCTCGCTGTTCAACTTCTACCGTGAGCTGATCGCGCTGCGCCGCGCGTCGCCGGCACTGACATTGGGCCGCTACGAGTCCGACCGCGTCGACGGCGCCGTCTGGAGCTTCCAGCGCGTGCAGGGCAAGGAGCGTGCCCTCGTTGCCATCAACTACGGCGACACACCGGCCACCATCGAACTGACGGCGCATGCCCGGGCGCTCTATCCCAAGGGCGCCATCTCCGCCACGCTGCAGCCGCTTTCGGTGCGCATCTACAGCTTGCAAGCGCCATGAAGTCCCTGATCACCCTGACCACCGCCCTGTTGATGAGCCTGAACACGATGGCCGCCGGCCTGCAGCATGTCGAACCGCCCAACTGGTGGGTCGGCATGCGCGACACCTCCCTGCAACTGATGCTGCATGGCAGCGGCATTGCCGGCGCCCAGCCGACGCTGGCGCCCTACCCCGGCGTGAGGTTGAAGGGCAGCCACCGCGCCACCAGCGCCAACTACCTCTTCATCGACCTCGACGTGAGCCCCGACGCCAAGCCGGGCGAACTGCTGCTGAACGTGGCCGGCACGACGCTGCGCTACCCGCTGCTGGCCCGCGCGCCGGGCTCGGCGCAGCGCCAGGGCTTTGGCCCCAGGGACGCCATCTATCTCGTCGTGCCGGACCGCTTCGCCCAGGGCGGCAGCGGCAAGCCCGCCGACATGAAGGAAGGCATCCACCGCGACGACCCCGGCGGCCGCCACGGCGGCGACCTGGCCGGCATGCGCCAGCACCTGGGCTATATCGCCGGGCTCGGGTTCACCCAGGTCTGGCCGACGCCGCTGGTCGAGAACAACAGCGCCAGGTACAGCTATCACGGCTATGCGGCGACGGACTTCTACAAGATCGATCCGCGCTTCGGCACGAACGACGACTTCGGCGCCTTCGCCACCGAGGCTCGGGCCCAGGGCGTCGGCGTAATCCAGGACATCGTGCTCAACCACATCGGCAGCGGCCACTGGTGGATGGCCGACCTGCCGGCGCCGGACTGGGTCAACCAATGGCCAGCCGGATACACCGAAACCCACCACGCGCGCATGACGCTGCAGGACCCTTACGCGTCGCCGAGCGACCGCCTGCGCTTCACCGATGGCTGGTTTGTTCCCGGCATGCCCGACCTGAACCAGCGCCGGCCCGAGCTGGCCACCTATCTGACGCAGATGACGCTGTGGTGGGTCGAGCGCTTCGGCCTGTCAGGCATCCGCACCGACACCTACTCCTACTCCGACCGCGACTTCCTGACCCGCTGGTCGGCCCGCGTCATGCAGGAGTACCCGCGCCTGAACATCGTCGGCGAGGAATGGAGCCCGCACCCGGCCGTCGTGTCCTACTGGCAGCGCGGCAAGAAGAACCACGACGGCTATGTGTCATACGCACCCAGCCTGATGGACTTCCCGCTGCAGGGCAATCTGCTGGCCGCACTGACCGAGGACGACGGCGCCCACACCGGCCTGACCAAGCTCTACGAGGGCCTGGCGCATGACTTCGTCTACCCCGACCCGGCCAACCTCGTGCTGTTCGACGGCAACCACGACACGCCGCGCCTGTTTTCGCTGCTCAAGCGCGATGTCGGCCTGACCAAGATCGCGCTGGCCTACCTCGCTACCACGCGGCGCATTCCGCAGCTGTTCTACGGCAGCGAGATCCTGCTCGAGAGCCCCGTGGAGCGCGACGACGGCCGCGTGCGCGCCGACATGCCCGGCGGCTGGCCCGGCGACACCGTCAACGCCTTCACCGGCGCGGGCCTGACGGCCGAGCAGCGTGAGATGCAGGACTGGACGCGCCGCCTCTTCAACTGGCGCAAGGGCGCCACCACCATCCACGACGGCGCGCTGATGCAGTACGCACCGCTGGACGGCTGCCATGTCTTCTTCCGCTACGAAGCCGACCGCACCGTCATGGTCGTGCTGAACAAGAGCGCCGAGCCGGTGAATCTGGCGCTGTCCCGCTTCAGCGAGCGCGTGGCCGCGGGTGACCGTGCCCGCGACGTCCTCGGTGACCGGGAGTTCAGCCTCGGCGCCACGCTGACGGTGGCGGCGCGCAGCCCGCTGATCCTGGAAGTCTCGCGCTGAACGGAAAAGGGCTCCTTGCGGAGCCCTTGTTGCGTTCGGCAAGAGCCGATCAGCGCATTTGGCGGCGACGAGCCAGCAGGCCGACCATGCCCAGGCCGGCGAGCAGCAGCGCGTAGGTCTCGGGTTCCGGCACGGGGACGGCGGTGAACTCGAACGTCAGCTTGTTCTGCGGCTGGGCGCCGATGGCAGCGAAGCTGCCGCCCATGGCGTTCAGCGTGATCGAGGCGCCAGTCACTGCGAAGCTGCTGAAACCTCCGAGCGGGACGCTGGTGGAGCCCGAGAAAAAGCCGAGGGACGGCGAGCTCGGGGTCTGGGTCAGGGCGCCAGCCGGCAATGCAACAACCGGGCCTCCGTCAATCGACATGCTGCCCGTCGCCGTGATCGACGTCGTCGCGCCAACGCCGCTCTGGAAATAGACGATATTGCCGAGGCTGGACGTGAGCGCGCCGCTCAGCGCGTAGCCTGGGTTGACCCAGATCGTGAAGTCGGGAACAGCGAAGGTGGCCGAAGCAGGAGCGCCGCCAATGCTGGTGACATTCACGGACGGATCAACCGACCATGAGAAGCCGACCAAACCGCCACCGCCACCGAACCAGCTGCTGATCGAACCAAAGCTCGTCGTGGTTTCGTCGTAGGTGACCGAGTAGGCGCCACCGTTGAACGTCGTGGTGGCGCTGGCCAGACCAGAAACCAGCAGGGCTGCTGCGGCGACGATTGTCTTGATTTGCATGATTGAACTTCCCCTGAAAACCGACCGGAGCAAAGGCCCCGCGAAAAACTAGGGGGATGCTATCGAGCGATAGCTTTCTAGGGGGACCGCTCTGACCAAAACAGCGATGTTAGGGGGGCAAAACCGCCCCCGGTTCGCGGGGGAGAGCCGCTCAGGGCAGACGCAACAGCTCGAAAGGCCCGCGGCCCGAGGCGGCGGTGATGAGTCCGAGCACACGGGCCGGCTCGCTGCCCAGCATGCCCCAATGGAAGCGCCAGCCCCAGTTGCCGCCCAGCACGCCGGGCACGTTCATGCGGTGGGCGCTGCCCAGGCCAAGCACGTCCTGCAGCGGATACACGGCCATGTTGGCCACCGAATTCGCGCAAGCGCGGATCATGGCCCAGTGCACGTCGTGGTCGCCGCAGGCGAGGTAAGAGCCGGCAAAGGCGCGCTCGCGAGGCTTGGCCTGGTCCCACCAGCCGCGCACGGTGTCGTTGTCATGCGTGCCGGTGTAGGCCACCGAGGCCCTGGGCCACATATGCGGCAGGAATTCGTGCTGCGCTGTAGCGCCGAAGGCGAACTGCAGGATCTTCATGCCGGGGAAGCCGCAACCATCGCGCAGCGCGTGCACGTCATCGGTGATGAAGCCCAGGTCCTCCGCCACGATGGGCAGCGGGCCCAGGGCTTGTCTGATGGCGTCGAAGAGGGCCATGCCCGGGCCGGTCAGCCACTGGCCCTGCGTGGCGTCGGGGCTGCTGGCGGGAATCTCGTAGTAGCCGGCAAAGCCGCGGAAATGGTCGATGCGAAAGACGTCGGCCTGCGTCAGCGCGCGCTGGATGCGCGCCGTCCACCAGGCGTAGTTCTCGTCGGCCATCTTGTCCCACCGATAGAGCGGGTTGCCCCAGCGCTGGCCGAGCGGGCCGAGGTCATCGGGCGGCACGCCGGCCACCACCGTGGTCTGGAAGTTGTCGTCCAGCTCGTAAAGGTCGGGGCGCGACCAGCAGTCGGCGCTGTCGTGGGCGACAAAGATGGGCAGGTCGCCCATGATGTGGACGCCGCGCTCGTTGGCGTAGCTCTTGAGCGCTCCGGCCTGCACATCGAACTGCCACTGCACGAATTGCCAGAAGGCGATCTCGTCGGCGTAGTCCTTGCGCGCCGCCGCCAGTGCCGCGGACTCACGCTTCTTCAGGCCTTCGCTCCACTCCCACCACGGCTGGCCATTCAGCGGCGAGCGGATGGCCATGAAGAGGACGTAGTCGTCCAGCCAGCTCTGCGCTTCCAGACACCACTTGGCGAAGGCGATGCGGTCGACGTCGGCCGCGTTGGCGAAGAAGCCCTTGGCGGCCGCGCGCAGCTGCTGCTCGCGCCAGGGCGTGACCTCGCCATAGTTGATTAGGCCGCCGTTGAAGGCCGGGACGCTCGGCTGGGTCAGCCAGCCCTTGGCGACCAGCGGTTCCAGCGCCACCATCCACTGGCTGCCGGCGAAGGCCGACACGCCCTGGTAGGGGCTGTCGCCGGGGCCGATGGGCGTCGTCGGCAGCAACTGCCAGACGGACTGGCCGGCGGACTGCAACCAGTCGACGAAACGATAAGCGTCGGGGCCGAAGTCGCCCATGCCATGGGGGCCGGGCAGCGAGGTGATGTGCAGCAGCACACCCGAGGAGCGTTGGTTCAGGTTCATGCGTGGCGCAGTACGACGAGGGAACGGGCCGGCACATTGAGCGGCTGGCCGGGAAGAACGAGGGGCGCGGCCGATTCGCCGCTGCTGTCGAGCACGAGCTGCCAGGGCCCGTTGCAAAGCAGGAAGGGCAGCGGCGCCGGGTCGGGGTTGAAGACGATCATCAGCCGCGGTGCGCCGGCATCCGCTTCGCGCAGCTGGGCGCCGAAAGCGCGCTGGCCGGCGTCGTGCCAGTCGTGCGGACTCATCTCGTGGCCGCTGGGCGCGTACCAGGCAATGCTGGCGTCTCCCGGGCCACTGGCAAACCAGCGCGGGTGGCGCAGCAGCGGCTCGCTCGCGCGCAGGGTCAGCAGTTGCGCGACGAGCTCGGTCGTGCGGCCTTCAGCCTGGTCCCAGTTCAGCCAGGTGATGCCGTTGTCCTGGCAATACGCGTTGTTGTTGCCGCCCTGGCCATTGCCGATCTCGTCACCGGCGCACAGCATCGGCGTGCCTTGCGCCAGCAGCAGCGTGGCCAGCAAAGCGCGGCGAACGCGTTCGCGGGTGGCGTTGATGGCGGCGTCCTCGGTCGGGCCTTCGGCACCGAAGTTGGCGCAGAGCTCGCCGTCGCGGCCATCACGGTTCTCTTCGCCATTGGCGTGGTTGTGCTTGGTGGAATAGCTCGTCAGGTCTGCCAGCGTGAAGCCGTCATGAACGGCCACGAAGTTGACGGAGGCGGTGGGCAGCCGCTGCCCATGGTGAAAGACATCACTCGAGGCCATGAAGCGCCGCGCCAGCTCTCCGCGCCCGACGCCCGGTCCGGCGCCGAGCCAATAGCCGCGCACGGCATCGCGGAACTTGTCGTTCCACTCCAGGAAGCGGCCGGGGAAGCGGCCGACCTGGTAGCCGTCGTAGGCCGCGTCCCAGGGCTCGGCGATCAGGTGCACGCCGGCCAGCAACGGGTCCTGGCGCAGCGCGGTGAAGAAGGCGGCATTCGGGTCATAGCCCTGGTTCGTGCGGCCCAGCACCGGCGCCAGGTCAAAGCGGAAGCCGTCGACGCCCATCTCGGCGACCCAGTAGCGCAGCGAGTCCAGCACGAACTGCGTCACGCGCGGGTGGGCACAGTTGACGGTATTGCCGCAGCCGGTCAGGTTCTCATTGCGGCTCTTGTCATCCGCGACGAGCCGGTACCAGGTGGCGTTGTCCAGGCCACGCAAGCTCAGCGTCGGGCCGAACTCGTTGCCCTCGGGCGTGTGGTTGTAGACGACGTCCAGCACCACCTCCAGGCCGGCCTCGTGCAGGGCGCCCACCATCTGGCGGAACTCGGCCGTCACGGCGGTCGGGTCGTTGCGGTGAGCCGCATTCGCCCAACGCGGGTCCGGGCAGAAGAAGCCCAGCGTGTTGTAGCCCCAGTAGTTGTGCAGGCCGCGCTCAGCGAGGTGGGGCTCGTCGATGCAATAGTGCACCGGCAGCAGCGACAGCGTCGTCACGCCCAGGCGCTTGAAATGAGCGATGGATGCGGGGTGGGCCAGGCCGGCATAGGTGCCGCGCAGTTCCTCGGGCATGCCGGGCAGCAGCTTGGAGAAGCCTTTGACATGGGCCTCGTAGAGCACGACGTCGGCCGGCGCGCGGCGCGGCTGGTGGGCACGCGCGTGATTCACGGGTGGTGGCGCGACACGCGCCTTCAGCGCCTGCGTCGCGTTGTCGCGCGCATCCAGCGAGCGCGGGCCGTCCGGGTGGCCCAGCTCGTAGCCGTGGTGCTCGGCCCGCCAGCCGAAGTGGCCGACGATCTCGCGCGCGTACGGGTCCAGCAGCAGCTTGTGCGGGTTGAAGCGGTGGCCCTGTTCGGGCACATAGGGACCGTGGGCGCGCAGGCCGTAGACCAGGCCGGGGCCAACGCCGGGCAGGAAGCCATGGAACACGCCGTCGTGCGGGCCGTCCAGCGCGTAGCGGCGCAGCTCGCGCTGGCCTTCGCCGTCGAAGACGCAGAGCTCGATGCGCGTCGCGTGCTCGCTCGCGAAGGCGAAGTTGACGCCGCCGTCACGGGCGAGCGCTCCCAACGGCTCGTGCCAGCCGGGTTGCAGATCAGGCAGATGAGCCATGGACTCAGCGCCCGCTGGGCCGCCCCGAGGGCGTTGGCGCCCCCTCGGGGGGCAGCGAACAGAGTGAGCGTGGGGGCTTCATTACTTCAGATCGGAACGAAGAACAATGTAGCCAGCGGCGGCAGGTTGATCGTGATGGACAGGCGCTTGCCATGCGCCGGCATCGCCTGCACGGGCAGGCCCGCCGCGGCGACGCCGTTGCCCATGTTGCTGCCGCCGTAGTAGGCCGAATCGGTGTTGAGGGCCTCGCGCCAGGCGGTCACGCCGTCGGGCACGCCCAGCGAATAGCCCTCGCGCGGCACAGGCGTCATGTTGCAGACGACGACGACCATGCGGCCCGTGCCGTCGCGGCGCACCCAGGCGTAGATGGAATGCTCGGCGTCATGGGCACTGATCCACTCGAAACCGCCCTGCTCGCAATCCAGCCGGTGCAGGGCCGTGTGGTCGCGGTAGAGCTTGTTGAGGTCGCGCACCAGGCGCTGCACGCCGGCATGGCGGTCGTCTTCCAGCAGGCCCCAGGGCAGGCTCTCGGCATGGTTCCACTCCTGGCGCTGGGCGAACTCCTGGCCCATGAAAAGCAGCTTCTTGCCGGGGTGGCCCCACATGAAGCCGTAGTAGGCGCGCAGGTTGGCGAACTTCTGCCAGTCGTCGCCGGGCATCTTGGCCAGCATGGAGCCCTTGCCGTGCACGACCTCGTCGTGCGAGATGGGCAGCATGAAGTTCTCGCTGAACGCATAGATCAGGCCGAAGGTCATCTTGTCGTGATGCCAGCGGCGGTTGATCGGGTCCTCGGCCATGTAGCGCAAGGTGTCGTTCATCCAGCCCATGTTCCACTTGTAGTGGAAGCCCAGGCCGCCCGCGTAGGTGGGCGCCGAGACGCCGGGGAAGCTGGTGCTCTCCTCGGCCACGCTGATGGCGCCCTCGATCTCGCCGACATGCTCGTTCATCTCGCGCAGCATCGAGATGGCCTCGAGGTTCTCGCGGCCGCCACGGATGTTGGGAATCCATTCGCCGGCGGGCCGCGAGTAGTCGCGGTAGAGCATGCTGGCCACCGCGTCCACGCGCAGGCCGTCGACGCCCCAGCGCTCGATCCAGTAGGTCGCGCTGCCGATCAGGAACTCGCGCACCTCGGTGCGGGCGAAGTTGTAGATCAGCGTGTTCCAGTCGCGGTGGAAGCCTTCCTTGGGGTCGGCGTACTCGTAAAGGCGCGTGCCGTCGAACTCTGCCAGGCCATGGGCATCGGCGGGGAAGTGGGCGGGCACCCAGTCCAGCAACAGGCCGAGGCCCTGCTCATGGCAAGCCTTGACGAAGCGGGCGAAGCCCTCGGGCGGGCCGAAGCGCGCACTGGGGGCGTACATGCCCAGCGTCTGGTAGCCCCAGGAGCCGTCGAAGGGATGCTCGCTGACGGGCATGAGTTGCACATGCGTGAAGCCCATGTCGACCACGTAGGCGGGCAGGTGCTCGGCGAGTTCGTCCCAGGTCGGGAAGTCACCGGCCACGCCGCGGCGCCAGGAGGCGGCGTGCACCTCGTAGACGCTGATGGGCGACTCGCGCCGGTTGGCGCGCTCACGCTGGCGCGGCAGCGGCGTCGGCTCGGGCAGGGCCGCGACGACGCTGGCCGTCTCCGGCCGCAACTGGGCGCGGCGGGCATAGGGGTCGGCCTTGAGCGGCAGCAGCGCGCCGTTGCCGTTGACGATCTCGAACTTGTAGAGATCGCCTTCGATGGCGTGGGGCACGAAGATCTCCCACACGCCGGCCAGGTGGCGCAGCCGCATCGGGTGGCGCCGGCCGTCCCAGTTGTTGAAGTTGCCGACGACGCTGACGCGCTTCGCATTGGGTGCCCAGACCGCGAAGCGCACGCCGCTGACGTCGCCGTACTGCACGACATGCGCACCCAGGCTCAGCCAGGGCCGGAAGTTGCGGCCTTCGGCAAAGGCCTTGAGCTCGTCGTCGCCGAGCTGGGGGTAGAAGTTGTAGGGGTCGGCATAGACGCCCTCGCCGCCCCCGGTCCAGCGCACGGCCAGGCGGTAGTCGAAGCGGTGCTTGCGACGTGGCACCTGCGCCTCGAAGAAGCCGCCGCGGCGCTCCTCCAGGTCGACGATGTGCTTCTTGCTGCTGGCATCCAGCAGCGCGACTTCCGCGGCGCCGGGCAGCAGCGCGCGCACCCAGAGCCGACCGTTGTCATCCGCGTGCAGGCCCAGCCGGCCGAAAGGATCGGCATGGCGGCCCGCCAGCAGGGAATCAACGTCGGCGTCGTTCAGCATCGTCAGGTGTTCAGACTCTTCACGGACCAGACACGGTCCACGTACTCGTTGATCGTGCGATCGGACGAGAACGGGCCCATGCCGGCGATATTGCGCAAGGCGCGTTCGGCCCAGGCCGCACGGTCGGCAAACAGCGCATCGACCTTGGCCTGGGTGGCGACGTAATCGGCGAAATCGGCCATCAGCAGGTAGACGTCGCGGTGCAGGAGGCTGTCGACAAGTTGCCGGTAGCGCTCGGTGTCGCCGTTACTGAAGACACCCGCCGCGATGGCATCGATGACGCGCTTGAGCTGGCGATTCTCTTCGACATACAGGCGCGGGTCGTAGCCCAGCTGCTTGATCTTGGCGACCGCATCGGCGCGCAGGCCGAACACGAACATGTTCTCCACGCCCATGGCCTCGGCCATCTCGATGTTGGCGCCGTCCCAGGTGCCGATCGTGACCGCGCCGTTCATGCCGAACTTCATATTGCCGGTGCCCGAGGCCTCGGTGCCGGCCGTCGAGATCTGCTCGGACAGGTCGGCCGCCGGGATGATGCTTTCGGCCAGTGTGACGCTGTAGTTGGGCAGGAAGACGAGCTTGAGCTTGTCGCCCACGCGCGGGTCGCTATTGATGACGCGAGCGACGTCATGTGCCAGACGCACGATGCTCTTGGCCGTCTGGTAGGCCGAGGCCGCCTTGCCGGCGATGACGACGGTGCGCGGCACCCAGTTCGCGTCGGGGTTGTCGCGGATCGCCTGGTAGCGGCTGATGACGTGCAGGATGTTCAGCAGCTGGCGCTTGTATTCGTGGATGCGCTTGATCTGGATGTCGAACAGGCTGTCGACATTGACCGAGATGCCCAGCTCACGGCGGATGACGGCGGCAAGGCGTTCCTTGTTGGCGCGCTTGACGGCCAGGAACTCCTCGCCCAGCTCCTTGTTGGCGGCCAGCGGCGCCAGTTCGCCCAGCTCGGCCAGGTTCTTGCGCCAGCCCTCGCCGATGCGGCTGTCCAGCAGGCCGGACAGCAGCGGGTTGGCCTGCTCCAGCCAGCGGCGCGGCGTGACGCCATTGGTGACGTTGTGGAAGCGCTCCGGCCAGATGCGAGCGTAGTCGGCAAAGATGGTCTGCACCATCAGCTCCGAGTGCAGCGCGGCCACGCCGTTGACGCGGTGCGACGAGACCAACGCAAGCGCGGCCATGCGCACGCGGCGCTCGCTGCCGTGGCTACCTTCGTCAATGAGGGACACCCGCGAGGCGAAGGCGTGATCACCGGGAAAGCGGGCCTGCACCTCTTCCAGGAAACGGTGGTTGATTTCGTAAATGATCTCGAGGTGACGCGGCAGCAGGTTCTCGAACATGCGCACGGGCCAGGTCTCCAGCGCTTCGGGCATCAGCGTGTGGTTGGTGTAGGCCACGGCTTGGCGCGTGATCTTCCAGGCCTCGTCCCAGCCCAGGCCATGCTCGTCCAGCAGCAGGCGCATCAGCTCGGCGGGTGCGAGCGCCGGGTGGGTGTCGTTGAGATGGATGGCGTTGGTCTTGCCGAGGTTGTGCAGCGAGCCGAACTCGCGCAGATGGCGCGCGATCAGGTCCTGCAGCGAGGCGCTGACGAGGAAGGCCTCCTGCTTCAGACGGAGCTCGCGGCCGGCTTCGGTGGAGTCGTCCGGGTAGAGCACCCAGTTCAGCGCATCGGCCAGCACCTGGTGGCGGGCAGCGCGGGCGTAGTCGCCCTCGCAGAAGGGCTTGAAAGCGATGGGCGCCGCCGTGGCCTGCCACTGGCGCAGCGTGGAGACGCGCTCGCTGTGGTGGGCGGGCACGATGAAGTCGAAGGCCTGGGCCTCGATGCTGTCGGCCGGCTGCCAGCGGCGCACGCCCGAGGCATCGACCTCGATGCGGCCGCCAAAGCCAACCTCGTAGCGCAGGTCCTGTCGAGGCAGCTCCCAGGCGGGCGAGTCGCGCGTCCAGTCGTCGGGCTGCTCCAGCTGGCGGCCCTGGCTGATGACCTGGGCAAAGGTGCCATAGCGGTAGCGCAGGCCGTAGCCGAAGGACGGCAGCTCCAGTTCGGCGAAGCTGTCCAGGAAGCAGGCCGCCAGACGGCCCAAGCCGCCATTGCCCAAGGCCGCATCGGGCTCGCGCTCCAGCACATCGCCCAGGGCCAGACCCTGCTCGGCCAGCTTGGCTTCCAGCGGGTCGACCAGCTTCAGGGCGGCCAGCGCATTGGACAGCGCGCGGCCCATCAGGAATTCCATCGACAGATAGTGCACGCGGCGCACGGGCGCCTTGTCGCCACGCTGGGCGTCAGCGGCCTGCGTGGTGGCCCAGCGGCGGGCGAGCGTCTCGCGGCAGGCGATGGCCGCCGCGTGCAAGGCCGCCTGCGGCGTGGGGCCATGGCTGGATTGGGACAACTCGCGCTCGTAGGCGGTCTCGAAGGCGGCGCGCAAGGCCTTGTCTTCGGCGGAGAGGGCAGTCGGCTTCTTCATCGCGGTGGAGGCCTTGGCGGCGGGCTTGCGTTGAACGGGTAACGCGAAGCTCTTGGGTGTTGGGGAGTTCATCAGTGCCGGCCCCCAGCGACGGAGGCAAGAATGCTACTCGACGGGCAGCGTTGGCTGAAGTATCGACCAGCTCCGCCCTGTTGTGTAGTTTGACTACATATGGAAAACCCGAGATGTTTTGCAAAGCCTTGATTTTCAAGGATTTCATGAAGATTCGAACGGATCACCTCTGTTGTTGCTAGCGCGTAGCGAATGTATATTGTCTACAAAGACGGCCAAAGAAGAGAAATTTAGCCGTCGAATGACGAGACAAGCCGACCACCAGACGGCCGGCGACTGAAAGGTTAGAAGTGGCAGACGTTCGACTGACCGGTGTGGAGAAAGCCTACGGCGACATCCGCATCCTTCACGGCATCGACCTGGAGATCCGCGACGGCGAGTTCATGGTCTTCGTCGGCCCCTCGGGCTGCGGCAAGTCGACGCTGCTGCGCACCATCGCCGGCCTGGAAGAGATCACCGGCGGCGAGCTGACCATTGGCGGGCGCGTCGTCAACGACGTGCCGCCCAGCGAACGCGGCATCGCCATGGTGTTCCAGTCGTATGCGCTCTACCCGCATATGAATCTGTACGACAACATGGCTTTCGGGTTGAAGCTGGCCAAGGTGCCCAAGGCCGAGATCGAGACGGCCGTGCGCAACGCGGCCAGGATCCTGCACATCGAGCACCTGCTGGACCGCAAGCCGAAAGACCTCTCCGGCGGCCAGCGCCAGCGCGTCGCCATCGGCCGCGCCATCGTGCGCAAACCCGAGGTGTTCCTGTTCGACGAGCCGCTGTCCAACCTCGACGCGGCCTTGCGCGTGCGCATGCGCTATGAGTTCGCCAAGCTGCACGAGGATCTGAAGACCACGATGATCTACGTGACCCACGATCAGGTGGAGGCCATGACGCTGGCCGACCGCATCGTCGTGCTGTCGGCCGGCAAGATTGAGCAGGTCGGCTCGCCGCTGGAGCTGTACGAGCATCCGCGCAACCTCTTCGTGGCAGGCTTCATCGGCAGCCCGAAGATGAACTTCATCGACGCGGAGCTGGCGGCCATCGAGCCGGGTCATGTGGATGTGAAGCTGGCCGGCAGCGGCGTCGTGCTGCGTGCGCTGGTGGATGGCAGCGGTGCCAAGGTGGGCGACAAGGTGACTCTCGGCGTGCGGCCGGAGCACATCCGTCAAGGTGGCGAGAACAACCTGGTGTACAGCACCGTCGCCTTCGTCGAATCCCTCGGCGGCATCACCTTCGCCTACTGTCCCTACCCCGGCCTCGAAGAGCCGCTGACCTGCCAGTTCGAAGGCCGCAACGGCTGCGACCGCCTGCGCAGCGGCCAGGATCTGGACCTGCATCTGCCGGCTGAAGCCTTGTACGTGTTCGACGCCAACGGTCTGGCCTTGCGCCGGCTGGCTGCGCCGGAGCTGCAGGCATGACGGCTGTGAAGAAAACACAGCCACAGAGGCACAGAGGCACAGAGAAGAAAGCTCTGAAAGCCCTTTCGCGTTTCACTGTGTCTCTGTGCCTCTGTGGCGGCATTTCGGCGGCGTCGGCGGACACACCCAAGCTCCTGGTCTGGATCAATGGCGACAAGGCCTACAACGGCCTGCAGAAGGTCGGCGATGCCTTCGAGAAGGCCTCGGGCGTCAAGGTCGTCGTCGAGCACCCGGTCGATGCGACCGACAAGTTCCAGCAGGCCGCCGGCGCCGGCAAGGGCCCGGATATCTTCTGCTGGCCTCACGACCGTGTCGGCGAATGGGCCAAGGCCGGCCTGCTGACGCCGCTGCGCCCCTCCGCCAAGCTGAAGGCCGAGTCCGAGGAACAGGCCTGGAATGCGCTGAGCTACCGGGGCCGCATCTGGGGCTACCCCATCGCCATCGAGACCACGGGCCTGATCTACAACAAGGCCCTGGTGCCCACGCCGCCTGCGACCTGGGACGAACTGATTGCACTGGACAAGAAGCTCCAGGCCAGCGGCAAGCACGCCGTGCTGTGGGACTACAACAAGAGCTTCTTCAGCTGGCCCATGATTGCCGGCGCGGGTGGCGTCATCTTCGGCCGTGATATCCAGGGTGATTTCGATCCCAAGAAGGTGGACGTCAACAACGAAGGCGCCCTGGCTGGTGCCCAGATGATCGAGCGCCTCATCAAGGGCGGCCACATGCCCAAGGGCGCGCGCTACTCCGAGATGGAGTCCGCCTTTGCCCGTGGCGAGGTGGCCATGATGATCTCCGGCCCCTGGGCCTGGGACAACGCCAGGCGCGCCAAGATCGACATCGGTGTGGCAGGCATCCCGGCCGTCATCGCCGGCAAGCCGAGCAAGAGCTTTGTCGGCGTGCTGGGCTGCATGATCTCGGCGCCCAGCAAGAACAAGGACATCGCCAAGGAGTTCATCGAGAACCACCTGATGCGCCCCGAAGCGCTGAAGGTGCTGGATGCCGACGTGCCCATCGGCGTGCCGGCCAACAAGGCCTTCTACGCCGAGCTGTCAGTCAACCCGCTGATCGCAGCCAGCATGACCAATGCGCGCAACGGCGCGCCCATCCCCAACATCCCCGAGGTCGGCCGCTTCTGGACCGCGATGGACGCGGCGCTCGAAGCCATCACCAACGGACTGCAATCACCGAAGGACGCGCTCGACGGCGCCGCCGCACGGATGCTGCTGAACAAATGAACGCCTTGTCCTCATCCCTCGGCCAAGGCGCCTACACGACGCTGCCGCCCTCGCTGACCGAGAAGCTGTCCAAGTGGCTGCACTGGCCGCTCGCCATCGCCGGCATGGTTGCCGCGCTGTATCTCGTCTTCCTGATCTACACGACCGGCCAGGCCGCTTGGGCCGCCGGCGTGCTGCTGCTGTTCACCGCCGGCTTCTACGTCTACCTCAGCCGCGGCGGCTTCGCCTGGCGCTACCTCTTCCCCGGCGTGGCCGGCATGCTGGTCTTCATCGCCTTCCCGCTCGTCTACACGGCGCAGATCGGCCTGACGAACTACTCCAGCATCCACCTGCTCAGCGAAAGCCGCGTGCGCGAGTACCTGCTGGAGCAGCATGACGCGGTGGAAGACCGGGTGCTGAACTACAGCCTGCATGCCAGCGGCGCCGAATTCCGCCTCGTGCTTAAAACCGAGGGCGAAGCCAACCCGCAGTGGATGTCGCCACCGCTGGCGCTGCGCGCGGGCAAGGACCTCCGCGTGGACCTGGCCGCGGCGGACGCCACGTCCGCACCGACAGGCGCCGCCCTGCCCTTGCCCGAGCTGATCAAGCACCGCGACGCGCTGGCCAAGCTCGTGCTCGTTGCGCCCGACAAGACCGAGCTGCATTACCTCGGCCTGCGCGAGTTCGGGCCCGTCAAGCCGATGTGGACGACGAATGCCGACGGCAGCCTGACCCGCGCGCTGGATGGCGCCGTCTTCAAGCCCAACCGTGACACCGGCTTCTTCGAGGCCCAGGCCGACGGCGGCAAGGTCGAGACGCTGCAACCCGGCTTCAAGGCCTTCATCGGCGTGGCGAACTACACGCGCATGCTGTTCGACGCCGAGTTCCGCGGCCCCTTCCTGTCCATCTTCAGCTGGACGGTCATCTTCTCTGCGCTGACCGTCGTCTTCTCAACCGCCATCGGCATGCTCTTCGCCGTGCTGCTGAACTGGGAGGGCATGAAGTACCGCACCACCTACCGCACCCTGCTGTTCCTGCCGTATGCGGTGCCGGGCTTCATTTCCATCCTCGTCTTCAAGGGCCTGTTCAACCAGAACTTCGGCGAGATCAATGCCATCTTGAACGCACTGATCGGCGTCAAGCCGGCCTGGTTTGCCGACCCGCTGCTGGCCAAGACCATGCTGCTCATCGTCAACGTCTGGCTGGGCTACCCCTACATCATGATCCTGTGCTCGGGCCTGCTGAAGGCGATCCCGGCGGACCTGTACGAGGCCTCGGCCCTGGCCGGCGCCAGCCCCGCGACGAACTTCCTCAAGATCACCGCGCCGCTGATCATCAAGCCGCTGGCGCCGCTCTTGGTCAGCGCCTTCGCCTTCAACTTCAACAACTTCGTGCTGATCGCGCTGCTGACCGACGGCCGGCCGGACTTCCTGTCCACCAAGCTGCCCGCGGGCCAGACCGACATCCTCGTCAGCTACACCTACCGCATCGCCTTCAAGGACTCGGGCTCCGACTTCGGCCTCGCCGCGGCGATCTCGACGCTGATCTTCTTCCTCGTGGCGGCGCTGTCGCTGATCAACCTTCGCATGAGCGCCAAGGCACAAAAATGATGCTGGCATCGATGGGTTGCCAAGCGCGGCAGACGAGGGACTACGTGTCCCCCGGCCGCTACGCGACCTCCTCCTTTACCTTCGTCCCTCGCCCGCCGCACTCGGCAACTGGACCCAGTGGGTTTCTTCAGCGAAGGAAACCGCTGGTGTTGGATCGGGCCGGGTGGGCGGGCTGCGCAGGTAAAGGAGGAGACCGCGCAACGGGCGGGGGACACGGAGCAGACCGCTCACCCGGGCCGATCCCGACCCATCCAGAAAGACATTCGGAGTTCTGAACCATGGCCATCGTCCTCGGCAAACAAGCCCGCTGGCGCACCCTCGCCGGCCACGCGGTGATGTGGATCTTCATCGCCATCACCATCTTCCCGCTGCTGGCGGTCGTGTCCATCTCGCTGCGGCCCGGCAACTTCGCCACCGGCAGCCTGATCCCGACCGAGATCAGCCTGGAGCACTGGAAGCTGGCCCTCGGCATCCCGTATCAAGCCGCCGACGGCAGCCTCGTGCAGCCGCCCTTCCCCGTGCTGACCTGGCTGTGGAACTCGATCAAGATTGCCACCATCTCGGCCTTCCTCATCGTCGCCATCTCCACCAGCGCGGCCTATGCCTTTGCGCGCATGAAGTTCCGCTTCGACAAGCCAGTGCTCAACGGCATGCTGCTGCTGCAGATGTTCCCGCCGGTGCTGGCGCTCGTCGCCATCTACGCCATCTTCGAGACCATCGGCACCTATGTGCCGGCGCTGGGCATCGAGACGCATGCCGGTCTGGTGCTCGCCTACCTGGGCGGTATCGCCACGCATGTGTGGACCATCAAGGGTTACTTCGAGACCATCCCCGTAGAGATCGAGGAGAACGCCAAGGTCGACGGCGCGACGCACTGGCAGGCCTTCTCGCGCGTGCTGCTGCCGATGGCGATTCCCATCCTGATGGTGGTCTTCGTGCTGGCTTTCATCGGCACCATCATCGAGTACCCGGTGGCGTCCATCCTGCTGCGCGAAGAGGGCAACCTCACGCTGGCCGTCGGCTCCAAATACTTCCTGCACGACCAGCGTTTCCTGTGGGGCGACTTCGCGGCCGCGGCCGTGCTGTCGGGCCTGCCGATCACGTTGGTCTTCCTGCTGGCACAGCGCTGGATCGTCTCCGGCCTGACTGCTGGCGGCGTCAAGGGCTGATCCATATGTTGAAGACATTCGCGCTGTGCGCAGCGTTGCTTTCGCTCGTCCCTGCGGCTCATGCCGCCAACTGCAAACCCGCACCGCTCGGCGACGCCACTCTTTATCTGCGCGGTGGGCTGAACAACTGGGCGGCGCAGGATGACCACGCCTTCGAGTACCGCTGCGATGCCTACTTCCTCAACCTCAAAGCCAAAGGGCCGCAGGAGTTCAAGCTCGCCGATGAGGACTGGACGGCCGCCCTCACCTTTGGCGGCGACGCCAAGGGCGACCCGGCTCGCGGTGCCGGTGGCAACCTCAAGCGCGACTTCAAGGGGGAGCAGACGCTACGCCTGGCGATTGCCGCCGACGGCAGCGCCACGCTTACCGTCGGCCCCAGGACCTTCAAACCCACGCCACCCAAGCCCCTCACCGACAAGGCTGCGCTGACGACCCACTTCGACTCCCGCAGTGCCGAGTCCAAGGCGCCTTTCGGTGCCCAGCCCGCCGGCAGCGAGATCCGCTTCAGCATCGGTAACGACGTGCCCGGCCTGAAGCAGGCCACCCTCGTCATCGAACGCCGCCAGATGACCGGTAACCAGGAGCAGCTCGCCTACGAATCTGTGGCCCGCATCGCCATGACGCCACATTCGCGCGGCATGGGCATCGGCTTCACAGCGAGCTATCGCTTCGACGCCACTGGCATCTACGGCTACTGGTTCGAGATCGAGACCGCCCAGGGCAAGTACGCGCTGCAGAACAACAAGGACCCCATCTACTGGACGCGCGAGAAGGGCTCCATGGGGCCTGCCTCGGTCGAGCGCCTGCCGTCCAACACCAACCGCGTGCGCCGCTACCGCCAGACCATCCATGCGCCCGGTTTCGAGGTGCCGGCCTGGGCCCGGGACATCGTCTACTACTACGTCTTCCCCGAGCGCTTCCGCAATGGCGACAAGGGCAACGACCCTCGCCCCGGCGGCGGCCGGCCACAGGACCGCTACCAGGACCGCGACGTCGAACGCCACGAGAAGTGGAACGAGAAGCCCTTCAAGCCGAGTACGGGTGACGGCTCGGACAAGCTCTACAACAACGACTTCTTCGGTGGCGACCTCGCCGGCATCATCGAGAAGCTGGACTACATCAAGAGCCTGGGGGCCAACGCCATCTACCTGACGCCGGTGTTCCGCGCGCCCAGCAACCACAAGTACGACGCGGCCGACTACAAGCAGATCGACCCGGCCTTCGGCAGCAACGACGACTTCGTTCGCCTGTGCGCCGAAGCCGCCAAGCGCGGCATCCGCGTCATCCCCGACACCTCGCTGAACCACGTCGGCGCAGACTCTCCCTACTTCAACCGCTTCTCCAATTTCCCCGCGGGCGGTGCGTTTGACGGCGGCAAGATCAACCCCGCCTCGCCGTATGCGAGCTGGTTCAAGTTCAAGCCCGAGGAGACTGACCCCAACAAGCAGTTCCAGGGCTGGGTCGGCGTGTCCGATCTGCCGGAGATCGACAAGAGCGCCCCGTCCTTTCGCGCCTACGCCTACCGCGACAAGGACTCGGTGACCAACCTCTGGCTGGACCGCGGCGCGGCCGGCTGGCGCATGGACGTGGCGCCCTGGGTGCCCGACGACTTCTGGCGCGAATGGCGCCAGGCTGTCAAGGCCAAGAAGCCCGACGCGCTGACCGTCGCCGAGACCTGGTTCGATTCGTCGAAGTACTTCCTCGGCGACATGTTCGACTCGACGATGAACTACATCTTCCGCAACGCCGTGCTGGACTACGCCGCCGGCAAGAGCGGCAAGCTGATGGCCGCCAACCTGGAGCTGATGCGCGAGGCCTATCCGGCGCAGTCCTTCTATGCGCTGATGAACCTGTTGTCGACCCACGACCAGCCGCGCGCCCTGCACCACTTCGGCGAGGACCGCGATCTGGCGCTGGCCAAGCAGCGCCTGCGCCTCGCCGTCTTCTTCCAGATGACCTACCCCGGCTCGCCGACCATCTACTACGGCGACGAAGTGGGCTTGGGCGGTGGCGACGACCCCTACAACCGCGCGCCCTACCCCTGGGCCGACGAAGGCGGCCAGCCCGACAACGCGCTGCTGGCCGACTTCAAGCGCCTGACCCAGCTGCGTCACGACCTTCCCGTGCTGCGCCATGGCACGCTGAGCGCACCGCTGCATGTTGACGACCATGTCGTCGTGCTGGCGCGCCAGGACGGCAAGACCTGGGCCATCACGGCGACCAACAACAGCGACAAGCCACGCACCGTCAGCGTTGGCCTGCCCTTCCCGGCCGACCAACTGCGCGACGCACTGGGCGGCTCCACCGTGACCGTGAAGAACGGCTGGATTCAACTCACCGTGCCGCCGCTGTTCGGCCGCGTCCTCATCACCCCATGATCCTGAACCCTCTCGGCCACACAGGCCTCAAGGTCTCCGCGCTGGGCTTCGGCGCGATGCACATCAACGACGAGCGCACGACCGAGGCTGAAGCCGGCGCGTTGCTGAACCATGTGCTGGACCTTGGCATCAACCTCGTCGACACCGCCCGCGGCTACGGCCTCAGCGAGGAGCGGATCGGCCGCCACCTCAACACGCGCCGTGCGGACTTCGTGCTGTCCACCAAGGTGGGCTACGGCGTCGAAGGCGTGCCGGACTGGACGTACGACTGCATCGTGCAGGGCGTCGAGCGCGCGCTGCGGCTGATGCAGACCGACTGGCTCGACATCGTCCACCTGCATTCATGCCCGCTGCATGTGCTGGAGCAAGGCGAGGTGACGCGCGCGCTGAACGACTGCCGTGCGAGCGGCAAGCTGCGCGTGGCCGCCTACTCGGGTGACAACGCCGAGATCGACTTCGCGATCGCCAGTGACGCCTTTGGCAGCCTGCAGACCTCGGTCAGCATTTGCGACCAGGCCCATCTGAACCTGCGTGCCGCTCGGGCCGACCATGCCGGCATCGGCGTCATCGCCAAACGCCCGCTGGCCGGCGCCGTCTGGCGCCATGCGCAGCGGCCGGATGACTTCGCAGAAGGCCAGTACTGGGACCGCTTCAAGGCCATGAGCCTGCCCGCGAAGGAAGACTGGGCTGACCTGGCCCTGCGCTTCGCGGCCTTCCACACGGGCGTTGCCAGCGCCATCGTCGGCACCGCCAAACCGGCCAACCTGCGCCGCAACATCGAAGCGATCTCGCGTGGACCGCTGCCAGCCGAACTGGTGGTCGCCGTCCGCGCGGCCTTCGACCAACATGGCGATGCATGGCCGGGCCTGATCTGACGCTGGACGAAGCACGCCAGCGAACCAACCTGGCTTTCATCTCCAGTGGTGCCGAGTTCGCCTTTGGTGATGCGGCCGCGCTGCCCTTGCCGGTCGCGCAACTGAAGGCACTGAACGCCGACAGCCCCGGCGTTGAAGCCGCGCACAACGGCGGCTTGACCGCCGAGGTGCTGTGCCTCAACCACGCCGGCCAGCGCTGGGCCATCAAGCGCGCCCGCGCCGAATGCCGGGTGCGCAACCCCGACGGCCAGACATCCTTCCTGAACGAGCTGCAGCGCCACGCCGAGCTGGCCGGGCTGGCCTTGCCGGGCGTCGTCGCGCCCGCCTACGGCTCGCTACGCGATGGCCTCGTCGTATCGCCCTGGATTGCCGGCCGCCCCCCGGGCGTGCTCGACGAGCGCCAGGCGCGCACGCTGCTCGAAGCCGGCTGCGCGCTGATCGAGCACGGCTTCTTCGAGTGGGACTACAGCGCCGGCAATCTGCTGGACGACGGCGAACGCGTCTGGCTCTACGACTTCGGCTACTGCTACCGCTTCGACCCGCTGACACAGTTCAACAGCGCCGGCGATGGCCACAACCGCCCCCAATACCACCTCGCCGAACGCATCGAAAGCCGCCACCTGTTCGGCGCCTTGCTCGATGCGGGCAGCGATGGCGACGCCCTGTCCCATTTCCTGGGTTTCAAGCGGCTGGCAGCGCAGGCCTATGAGGGCCTGGCCGAGCGCCTGGCCTGCCGCGGCGCCACCGGGCGCGTCATCGGTCACTACCGTGGGCTGGCCGTTCGCTGGCGCCACGAACTGGTCCACGCGCCGGGTCGGCTCTACCTGGCCGACGCCTGGCGCGCCCACCGCAGCGATCTCGAAGACGACCTGCGCGGCCGCTCCTGCACGCCGCGCACCCTCAGGCGTGCCCAGTGGCTCCAGCAGGCGCTGCGCGAGCACGGCCACACCCTGCGCAGCTGCGGCGCATTGGCGCAGCAAGATGCAGCCCTGGACGACGCGGCTTTGCTGCACCAGCTGCGCGAACAACAACTCGAAGCCGAGCGCCACCAGCTCTAGGGTCAACCCCGTCACCTCGGCGGGACTGGCCATCGCGCCCAACCTGATGCTGCACTACCCCGCGGCGGCCTATCTCTTCGTCAGCCCGAGTCGCCCCGGCCTGGCCGCCGAGCTGAAGACCCGCCTGGAGGCGGCGATCACCGACGGCATCTTCCAGCGTCTGCATCGCGAGTTCTACGGCGCCGTGCTGCAGGCCAGCGGCGCGAGCTGTAGCTGCAGCCGGGCGAAACCTAGCTCATGCGAAGAACGCGCGCTGCCTCTTCCAGGCGCGCGTCCTCGATCTCCCTCAACACGCCCGACAGGTCCACCTCGCCGCGCTTGTGCTCGTAGCGGCCCGTCAGCGGCATGCCGGGCACCAGCAAACCGGCAGCGTAGAGCGACCAGATCTCGGGGCCGTACTGCGTGGCCAGCAAGTCCGGCGCGTGCTGGCCGAAGAAGTTGCGCAGGTTGTTCACGTCGCGTATGAGCATGCGCGGCGCATGGTTGTTGCCGGCGGCGTCCACGGCCTGCGGCAGGTCGATGATGACCGGGCCATCGGCGGCCAGCAGCACGTTGAACTCGGACAGGTCGCCATGGATGACACCCGCGCAGAGCATGCGAACGACCTCGCCGATCAGCGTGTCGTGGTGCTGGCGCGCCTCGGCCGCGCTGAAGTTCAGGTCATTGAGCCGCGGTGCAGCGTCGCCGAACTCATCGGCCACCAGTTCCATCAGCAGCACGCCATCATGGAAGTTGTCGGGCCGCGGCACCCGCACGCCGGCCGCAGCCAGGCGGTAGAGCGCGTCGACCTCGGCGCTCTGCCACGCCGCCTCCTGCTGCTGGCGGCCGAAGGTCGTGCGCTTGGCCATCGCGCGCGCCTGCCGGCTGTTGCGGACCTTGCGGTTCTCGGTGTAGTCGACGGCCTGGCGGAAGCCCCGCTTGTTGGCCTCCTTGTAGACCTTGGCGGCACAGGTGTCATCGCCGCAGCGCACGACGTAGACATCGGCTTCCTTGCCGCTCTTCAGTTGCCTAACGACGCTGTCGATCAGGCCTTCATCAATCAGTGCCTGCAGGCGGGCGGGTGGTTTCATGGCGTCATTGTCGACGCGGGCGGGCCTGGTCTCAGGAGCCCAGCTTCTGCCCCGCCGAAACAGGCGCCGCGACGACCACCAGTTCGATCAACAACCCCGGCGCCAGGCCAGATTGGAAGCAGGCCCGCTGCGGCCAATGTTCGGGATGCGGCCCGATCCATGCCTGCCATTGCAGGTCGAAAGCATCCCGGTTGGCGATGTCGGTGAGGATGACCTGCAGCGACAGCAGGTGGGTGCGCGCCGAGCCGGCTTCCTGCAGATGCGCTTCGAGCATCTGCAGGCTTTGACGCACCTGTTCTTCAAAGCCGGCCGAGAAGTCGGTCGCGTTGGCCACCGTCCAGACCAGGCCGCCAAAACCCCCATGAGCCACCGTGCGGCTGCGGCCCTTGCCGTTGATGGGCCAGCGCTCAATCACGGGTGAGCCCAGGCAAGCGCGCCGAAAGCGGTGGCAAGCGGCTGACGCCGCCGATGAGGCGCTGGTCATGCCGGTAGCCCTCGTCCGCCTGGACTTGCCAGTCGCGGCCGAACTCGATCGCGAGTGCGCGCGCCACCTCATCAAAGCGCCAGCCCTCCTCGGAATTGCTGTCCAGGTGGTGCACACCGAGCAGCGGCCGTTCGATCAACGCCAGCAGCGCGGCGGCCGTGTCGGTCATGAAGGAGCAGGCCGGCGTCCATGCTCGGCTTGCGGCCACATGGCCATCGCGCTTTTGCCATTCATCCAGCGTCATCAGCATGTTGTTGCCAGGCCGGGTCGCGTCGATCTGCCAGCCGATGCGGGCGATGACGGGCCTCTCATTGGCCAGCAACACGGCGTCTTCGCACTCGGCCTTGTAGCGGCCGTATTCGTCCTTGGCGTTGCGCGCGTCGGCCACGTCATGCGGACCGTCGGGCTCGTGGTCGAAGACCATGACCGTGCTGGTAAACAGGAAGTTCGGACAGCGCGACGCCAGCCAGCCCGCGAAGCGCGCCGAAGCCATGCCCAGGTGGGCGATCGCGTCCACCGACTGCGCGGAAAGCCAGGTGGCTGACAGCTTCTCATCGTCGAGGTTCACCGCGGTACGGTCCCAGCCGATGACCTGATGCCCGGCTGCGCGCGCAGCCTCGGCCAAGCGTGGCGCCAACGTGCCGTTCAGGCCAGTAATGAGGATTCTCATGACAACTGCCACCCCCATGGGCGCAGCTTGTGGCCCTGCCAGAGCTGTTCCATCTTCGACAGGTTGACAGCCACGCGCACCAGGTCCTGGTCCAGGCGGCGCTCGAAGGCGACGATGTCGGGCGGGCTGTCCAGCAGCTTCACCGGCGCGCCGTACTGGCCGGCGGCCAGCGCCGGATGCTGGTGCTTGAGCGCAGCGAGGCTGGCGTAGAAGTCGCTCAGCTCATAGGTCTTCCAGTCGATGGCGTCCTTCTCGAAGAACTCCAGCTTCTTGGTCAACCGCGACTCCTGGCCGTTGTAGACCAGCGGCATGCCGGGCAGCGTGAACGTCAGTACCGCCAGTGCGGGGTAGGCGTCGCCGTAGAGATCGGCGTCGGTGCCGTGCCAGGAGTTGAAGTCGTGATTGCTCGTGAAGCGCATGCGGTAGGCATGGGCGGGAAAGCCCGCCGGTTGCTTGGCCAGCCACTCCTTCAACCGTGGGGCGCCCGCCTCGCCCTTGCCGATCTTCTTGAACACCTGGTCGGCCAGGTCCCAGGAATAGGTCATGTCGAAGGCGCCGCTGGTGTGCAGGTCGATGGCGTCGGACTCGGCCAGCATGAACATCGGCTTGACCGCGTCCAGCTCCTTGCGCACACGCACCCAGAAGTCGGTCGGCACCAGGCTGGCCACATCGCAGCGGAAGCCATCGATGCCGGTTTCTCGCACCCAGAACTTCATCGCGTCGATCATTGCGGCGCGCAAGCCCGGGCTCTTGTAGTTCAGCGCGACGACATCGTCCCAGTGCTCCTCGCCCGGCTGGCCTTCGTTGAAAGTGACGGCGTGGATCTCACCCTTGCCGTTGAGCTTGTACCAATCCTTGTGTGCCGTAGCCCAGGGGTGTTCCCAGGCCGTGTGGTTGGCCACCCAGTCGAGGATGACCTTGAACCCCAGCTTGTGCGCCGCAGCGACCAGCGCCTTGGCATCGGCCAGCGTGCCGAACTCGGGGTTCACGGCCGTGTAGTCGCTGATCGAGTAGTAGCTGCCCAGCGTCCCCTTGCGGTTGAGCTTGCCGATGGGCTGGATGGGCATCAGCCACAGGATGTCCACGCCCAGCCTTTTCAGCCGCTGCAGGTCCGACTGCACGGCCTTGAACGTGCCTTCGGGCGAGAACTGGCGAACGTTGATCTGGTAGATGACGGCCTGGCGGGTCCAGGGCAGATGGGGCATCTCGACGGAAGCGGCGGCAGAGGCACTCATGGCGGGCAGGGCGAGTGAGGTGGCGGCGGTCAGTACGGTGCGGCGGTTGGGCATGGCGGTCTCGATGAGGGACGTGCTGCGTGATCGCGGGCAAGTGGCAAGCGGTGGCGCCATTGAAACGGAAGATGCGTCCATGCGTGCGACAGAGGTCGAGCTTCTCTCCAGCTTGTGCGTCATGTGTCCCCTGAATCATCGCCCGTCTCCCGACCGGGCCGATGAGGGCCCCCAAACGAAAAAGCCCGGCGCACGGCCGGGCCTCATTCAACACCGAAGCATCAGAACTTGTAGTTCGCCCCCAGCAGGAAGGTGCGCCCCCAGCGGATGTACTCCAACGGGCGATCCTTGGTGCCGGCGTAGGTTTGGTAAGCCTCGTTGGTCAGGTTGTTGACCTGGAACAGCAGCCCCAGACCCTTGAAGGCGCCCTCGTTGAAGGAGTAGCCCAGTTGGAGGTCGGTGATCTTCTCGCCAACAACGTAGCGCAGGGTACGTGAGCCGTTGAAGTTGCCGATTTCACCAATGAAGTCCGAGCGGCGGCGCTGGCTCACGCGGGCCTCGAACCCATTGGCCTCGTAGTAGGCCGTCAGGTTGTAGACCCGCTTGGACAGGCCGGGCAGCGCGATGTCGCCGCCACCCACGCTGCTCGCACTCTCCGGATCCTGGATCTTGATGCTGCTGTGGGTGAAGCTGGCGCTGGCCTGGATGCCAAAGCCCTTGAAGGTGTCGGAGACGAGGCTCAGCGGCAGCGAGGCCGAGAGCTCGACACCAGACAGCTTCCCGCCCTTGCCGTTGAACGGCGCCGTGAACGTACCCGTGGGCAGCGCGGCGGGACAAGGCTGATTGGGGCCGGCAGGCGTCGTGCACGTGTTCGGCGGCGTGTAGCTTTTGACGAAGTCCGTGAAGTCGTAGCCGTCCTGTTTCTGGGTGTAGATGTAGCTCTTCAAGTCCTTGTAGAAGCCCGCCGCGGCGATATAGGCCTTGGTGCCGAAGTACTTCTCATAGGACACGTCGAAGGCATTGGCGATCCACGGATCGGCCTTGGGGTTGCCGCCGCTGGCGCCGGGCTTGCCGGTCGAGTTGTCGACGCCGAACTCGATGCCCGAGCGGAGCTGGTCCACGCGCGGGCGGGCCATCTGGCGGGCCAGGGCCACGCGCAGGGTCTGGTCATCGGCCAGCGAGAAAGCCAGGTTCATGCTTGGCAGCACGTCGGTGCGCACCTTGCCGTCGCTGTTGGTCTTGACATTGCTGCCGGCGGGCGCGTTGCTGTCCCAATAATTCGACGTGGACGACTGATCCACGCGGATGACTTGCAGGCCCACGTTGCCGCGCATGGGGATGCCGCCCCACTCGGTGTCGATGTTGCCCTTGATGAAGCCGGTGGTGGCCTTCTCGTACACGTTCCAGGCCTTGGGGATCAGATAGGCCGCGCTGGTCTCGCTGGGGTTGAACGTCATGTAGCGCGACACGGCGCCCGGCACGTTCCAGGCCGGGATGCTGCCCAGGCCCGCAAAGCTCAGGTCCACGGGGGCGTACTGCAGGTCGCTGGCAATGGCGGTGTCACCCTGCGAGCCGACGTTGATGTTGCCCTCGGGCTGGCGCTTCTTCTTGGAGCGGTCGGCGTAGTTGACACCCAGGTCCACGTCCTGGAAGAAGCCCTTGATCGAATCCGGCAGCGGGAAGTTGCCAGCCAGCTTGAACGACTTGAGTTCGTCCTCAACGCTGGGACGCTTGCCGTAGCCCGAGCCGTAGATCGTGCCGCGCAGGAACAGCTTGGTCGGGTCGGAGTAGTTCAGCGTGGGGGTCAGCGTCGGGAAACTGGACGTGGCGAAATTCAGCTTCAGGGTGTCCAGCGGTGCGGTTGCGCCGGTGGGCAGCAACTGCGTGTTGTTCTCGAGATTGGTTTCCTTGCGGTCAGCCTTGGAGTAGCTCACATCCGCCGTCAGCGTGCCACCGCCGGCCAGCTTGAGCTTGTTGTTCCAGCCGAAGGCATCGATGGTGTCCCTGCGGTCGTTGTACATGCCACGCACCAGCGGGTACAGGCCGCTGGCGCTGCCGCCGACGAAGGTGTTGTTGCCGTTCACCACCGGGGAAGCGATGTTCAGGCCCGGGTTGTAACCGCCGTTGTAGCCGCCGAGATTGACTTCGAACTGGTTCGCGGTGTCCTCCTGCGTGGCCCTGGTGTGGTAGTAGTCCACCACGCTGGTGAAGCCCTTGTTCGGGCGGAACTCGGCGGTCGCCATGAAGGCGTCGCGCTTGGTCACCCCAGTGCGGCGCAGGGCCTTGATGCCATCGGAATAGAACGTACCTGCCGCCACGCCCGGGCGCCAGCCGGCGCCCAGCGACTGCCAGGGCTCGTACAGGCCGACCTGCTCTTCCTGGATCGGGGTTTCCTGGTGGGCATAACCCAGCACCAGACCGACGGTGCGGTCGGCGAACTGGTCGATGTAGCTGGCGCTGACGCGGTTGCCCGTGCCCTTGGAACCGGCGGCACCGCCCAGCGAATTCCTCTGACCGCGCACGTTGACGGCCATCACACGGCTGCCGAAGTTCAACGGGCGCACGGTCTGCATGTCGATGGTGCCGGACAGGCCCTGGCCGACCAGGCCGCCGTCCGGCGTCTTGTAGACGCTCACGCCGGCCAGCAACTCGGAGGGGTACTGATCGAACTCGACCGAGCGGTTGTCGCCGGTGCTCACCAGCTCACGGCCGTTGAGCAGCGAGGTGGCGAAATCGGGCGACAGGCCGCGCACGCTGATGACCTGGGCGCGACCCGCCACGCGCTGGGCGGAAAGGCCCGGCAGGCGGCCGATGGACTCGGCGATGCTGATGTCGGGCAGCTTGCCGATGTCTTCGGCCGAGACCGACTCAACGATGTTGTCGGCGTTCTTCTTGACCGAGATCGATGCCTCGATGCCTCTGCGGATGCCGGTGACGGTCACCGTTTCGAGTTGCTGGGTCTGCGCTTGTGCGCCTGCGGCGGCGATCAGCAATGTGCAGCCGATGGCAATCGGACTGATGCGGAACGACGCCGCGGTGCCCGACCCGCACTTGTCTTGGCTCATGGTCATGAATGTCTCCTCTAGTTCATTGGAAAACGGCTTGGCCCGAAGTCCGCCTCCGGGGCCACCGGCGCGCGTCTCGTGGGCGAGAACCCAACGTCTCGAGCAGGTTTGTATCAAAACTAGATTTTTTCCAGCATCTGCGTAAACCCTAGACGTTGCGAAGAAACGACCCGATTTCAGTCAAAAACCGCGGGTAAACCAGCATGGAATTGACACTGCCGGCGAAACATCAGGGCGAACAACTACGCAAGAAGTCAAAACTTGTAGCGCAACTACAGCATCAACTTAGGGGTTAACAACAGGTCTGCCGGCGTGACCAATCGCGTCCGGGCGACGCAAGGCGCAAGGGCGGTCATGCAAGGCGAGAGCACGCAAGGCGAAGCCACACCGGCCGCGCGGCGGCGGCGTGGTGCCAAAGATCGCGTGTGAGAAGACGGCGCGCGCAGACCGCGCGCGCCGTGTCAGGCGTCGGCCTGCTCCAGCGCCAGGGCGGCGCCGGACAATGCGGCCAGCGTGTCGGTGATGAGGGCCGTGGGGATGCCCGCCAGGAAGGGCTGGAAGCGCCCCTTGGCCTCGAAACGGGCGCGGAACTCCGATTGGAAGAAGCGCTCGCCCAGGCGCGGCACGATGCCGCCGCCGATGAAGACGCCGCCGCGCGAACCCAGCGTCAGCGCGACGCTGCCGGCGAAACCACCCAGCATGGCGCAGAAGAGATCCAGCGTGCGCACGCAAGCAGTCGATTCACCGGCCAGGCCCCGGGCGACGATCTGCTCGGTCGGCAGCGAGCTGACGTCTTCGCCCTCGCCGAGCGCGGCCGCGACGGCGCGGCACAGCACCGGCAGCCCGATGCCCGACAGGAAGCGCTCGGCCGACACATGCGGGAACTCGCGGCGCGCCTGGCTCAGCACGGCGCTCTCAAAATCGTCCGCCGGCGCCAGCGTCGCGTGCCCACCCTCACCCGGCAGCGCCAGCCAGCGTCCGGGGGCGCGCACGACGCCACCCACGCCCAGGCCGGTGCCCGGGCCGATGACGGCCATGACCGTGCCCACGGCCACGTCACCGGTCGCGGGCGGGGGCGCACCCCAGGCGCGCAGTTGGTCGGCCCGCAGCCGCGGCAGCGACAGCGCCTGGGCCTCGAAATCATTCAGGCAGAGCAGCGTCTTCAGGCCCAGTTCGGCCTGCGTGCCGGCGCGCGAGAAGCTCCAGGCACCGTTGGTCAGCTCGATGTGATCGCCGTCCAGCGCCGTCGCGAGCGCAAAGGCCGCACTCTGCGGCTGGGCCTTGCCGGCTGGCTGCCCCTGCAGATATGCGCGCACTGCGGCCGCCGGCCCCGCATGGCCCGCCACCGACAGCACCCGCACGTCTTCCACCGCGGCGCCGGGCCCGGCAACGGTGCCGAAACGCGCATTGGTGCCGCCGACGTCGGCCACCAACCAGGGGTAGGCGGCACTCATACAGAAACTCCCGAAACAAGGAGGGGCGCAAGGCAGCGGATATTCAGGAGTCGGGCAGTGGCAAACACAGGGCTGAAAAGGGTGAAATGACGGTCGCGGCGGACGGTAGCAAAACTACATCCAATCGACAATACATACTCGCCCTTGGAATCTCATCTCGAATGAGAAAACGCTTTCAACTCCCGGCAAGCCAGCCATCGCCCTGGGGAAACTCGATTGCCGAGGATCTGTAGTGAAGCTACAACCTGTTTGAGCTTCCACACCAGGAATCGCCCCCGAAAGGGTCCAAGGCAGGTCGCCTGCGCGCCTGCTGATAATCGCCCGTCTTTCCTCAGGTTCCTTCAGCGCCCATGCCCCGTTTCGACAGCCCCCGCCTGCTTGCCGATATTGGCGGCACCTATGCCCGTTTCGCGCTGGAAGTCGGCCCGGGTGAGTTCACGCAGATGGCCTCGCTGCGCTGCGCCGACCACGCCGACTTCCACGCCGCCGTGCGCGCCTATCTGCAAGGCCTGAGCTGGCAGGACGGCGGCGCACAGCAAATCGCGCATGCGGCCATCGCCATCGCCAACCCGGTCGAAGGCGATCGGGTGCGCATGACCAACTACCACTGGCAGTTCTCCATCGACGAGATGCGCCAGCGCCTGAGCCTGGACACCCTCGTCGTCGTCAACGACTTCACCGCCCTGGCCATGGCCCTGCCCCGGCTGGCCGAAGTGGATGTGCACCAGGTCGGCGGCGGCCAGGCGCGCCGACCCAGCGTCATCGGCCTGCTGGGCGCGGGTACGGGCCTGGGCGTGTCGGGGCTGATCCCGGCCGGGGAAGGCTGGATTGCGCTCGGCACCGAGGGCGGCCACGTCAACTTCGGCCCGCGTGATGAGCGCGAGATGGACATCCTGAAGTTCGCCTGGAGGACGCTCGACCACGTCTCCTATGAGCGCCTGATCTCCGGCCCCGGCCTGGAGCTGATCTACAAGGCCCTGGCCGACCGCAACGGCGTGGCCACCGAGCCGCTGCAGGCGCCTGCCATCACCCAACGCGCGCTGGAGGACGGCGACGCGCTGTGCCTGGAGACGCTGGAAGTCTTCTGCGGCCTGCTTGGCACCTGCGCCGCCAACCTGGCCGTGACGCTCGGTTCGCTGGGCGGCATCTATATCGGCGGCGGCATCGTGCCGCGCCTGGGCGAGTACTTCGACCGCAGCCCGTTTCGCGAGCGCTTCGAGGACAAGGGGCGCTTCCGCGACTACGTGTCGGCCATCCCGACCTTCGTCATCACAGCCGAGCACGCCACCTTCAAGGGCGCGTCGGCCATCCTCGAGAACCAGCTGCGCAACCTGCAGGCCTCGCCCGGCTCGGCCATCCTCGGCCAGATCCGCCGTGCGCGCAGCGAGCTGTCACCCGCCGAGCTGCGCGTGGCCGACCTGGTGCTGGCCCAACCACGCTCGGTGCTGAACGACCCCATCGCCGAGATTGCCCGCGCCGCCGGTGTCAGCCAGCCGACTGTCATCCGCTTCTGCCGGTCGCTGGGTTGCGAGGGCCTGTCCGACTTCAAGCTGCGCCTGGCCTCCGGCCTGACGGGCACGGTGCCGGTAACGCACACCCAGGTCAACACCAACGACTCCATGCTGGAGCTCGGCGCCAAGGTGCTGGGCAACACCGCCAGCGCCATCCTGCAGGTGCGCAGCCACCTCAACCGCGACACCATCGACCGCGCCATCGACATGCTGTTGTCGGCCCACCGCATCGAGTTCTTTGCGCTCGGGCATTACGGCGTCGTCGCGCAGGACGCGCAGTTCAAGTTCCTGCGCTTCGGCATGCCCTGCGGCGCCTACACCGACCCGCGCCTGCAGCTGCTGGCCGCCGACGTGCTGCGCGAGGGCGACGTGGCCGTCGTCATCAGCAGCGGCGGCCGCCTGCCCGAGCTGCTTTCCGTCGTCGAGAAGGCGCAGGAACGCGGCGCCAAGGTCGTGGCCATCACGGCCAGCCAGAGCCCGCTGGCCAAGAAGGCAGATGCGACGCTGATCGTCGACCACATCGAGGACATCGCCACCCACCTGCCCATGGTCAGCCGCATCCTGCACCTGCTGGTCATCGACATCCTGGCCGTGGGCGTGGCCATGCGCCGCAGCCCCGACAGCATCGCCGCGCTGACCGTCGGCGGCGAGGACGACGACGGCAAGACTGCACGCGGCGCCAGCACGGCGGCCCCCGGAGTGAGCATGGCCTCGCCGCTGGCGCGGCTGACCTCGCACAGCCGCTGAGTGCACGGCTTGAAGTACTCAAGCCCTGACCCCACATGACTTTTGCCAAGCGGCGCTTCACTCACGACGATGTGTGAAGTGGGGCCGCCAGGCTCCGTTCAACTGCTACGCTAGCCGACCCATCACGCCAATGCCGGCCGGAAGGGGCGAATAAGACCCCATCGTCCTGGGAGGGACATGAAAGCTTCTTTTCTGAAACGCTGGCGCGTGCGCCTGATCGTCATCGCCGTGCTCGCTGCCGCTGGCGCCGCCTGGTGGTTCACTCGCACACCGCCCCCGCCTCCCCCTCCGCCCAGCGGCGTCGTCGCCCTGGCTGACGTGACCCAGACCGTGCAGGCCGCCGGCGTGCTTCAGGCCAAGACGCGCGTCGACGTCGGCGCCCAGGTCAGCGGCCAGGTCCAGACCATCCACATCGAGCTGGGCCAGCAAGTCAAGAAGGGCGACCTGCTCGTCAGCCTCGACCCCGAGCTGGCGCGCAGCGACGTGGCGCAAGCCGAAGCCGCCGTGGCCCAGGCCAGCGCGTCTATCGACAGCCGCCGCGTCGACGCCGAAGCCGCCCGCCGCGAACTCAAGCGCCAGCAGCGCCTGCTGGCTGGCCAGGCCACCTCGGGCAACGAAGCCGAGAAGGCCGAGATCGACATCGCCAAGATCGAAGCCGATCTGCGTGGCCAGGCCGCCAACCTCACGCGCCTGCAGGCCGAGCTGGACAAGAAGAAGGTCAGCCTCTCCTACACGCGCATCACCGCGCCCATGAATGGCACCGTCGTCAACCTGCCCGTGCAGGTGGGACAGACGCTGATCTCGGTGCAGATCACGCCCGTCATCCTGACGCTCGCTGACCTCGACACCATCACCGTGCGCACCAAGGTGCCCGAGGCCGACATCCAGGCCATCAAGGTGGGCCAGACGGCGCGCTTCACCACGCTGTCGGGCGAAGGCAAGCGCTACGAGGGCAAGGTGCGCGTCATCCAGCCCGTGCCGGAGCGCGCGGGCAATGCGGTGTTCTACAACGTGCTGTTCGAGGTGGACAACCGCGAGCGGGCGCTGTTCAGCGACATGACGGTGCAGGTCGACATCGAGACCGGCTCCGCCAAGCAGGTGCTGGCCATGCCCATCGTCGCCCTGGGCGAGCGCGGCAAGGACGGCCGCTTCACGGTGCAGGTGCTGGACGCGGCGAACAAGCAGACGCCGCGGCAGGTCAAGGTGGGCCTGCAGGACGGCGCCAAGGTGCAGGTGCTGGATGGCCTGAAGGCCGGTGAGAAGGTGTTGCTGGCGCCGCCGAGTGCGGCCGACGCAGCCTCCGCTCCCGCCAGCGCAGCGTCCACCTGACATGGCTCTCATCGAGCTGAAGGACGTCGCCCGGCACTACCAGCTGGGCGAAATCGACGTTCCCGCCCTCGACGGCGTCAGCCTCAACATCGAGGCCGGCGAATTCGTTGCCATCATGGGCCAGTCCGGCTCGGGCAAGAGCACGCTGATGAACGTGCTCGGTTGCCTGGACAACCCCACCAGCGGCAGCTTCGTCATCGACGGCAAGGACGCCAGCACCCTCGGCCCCGACGAGCTCGCCGCCCTGCGCCGCGAACGCTTCGGCTTCATCTTCCAGCGCTACCACCTGCTGCCCCACCTGGACGCGCGCGCCAACGCCGCCCTGCCCGCCGTCTATGCGGGCGTCGGCACCGGCGCGCGCGGCGGGCGGGCTCGGGCGCTGCTGGAGCGGCTGGGCCTGGGCGACCGCCTGCACCACCGGCCCAATGAACTCTCGGGCGGCCAGCAGCAGCGCGTGTCCATCGCCCGGGCGCTGATGAACGGTGGCCAGATCATCCTGGCCGACGAACCCACCGGCGCACTGGACTCGGCATCCGGCGCCGAGATGCTGCGCCTGCTCGAAGAGCTGAACCAGCGCGGCCACACCATCATCCTCGTCACCCACGACGCCGCCGTGGCGGCTCATGCGCGGCGCGTCATCGAGCTGAAGGACGGCAAGGTCGTTGCCGACAACGGCACGCCGGCCGGCCACATCGCACCCACCGAGCTGCCCAGCGATGCGCCGCCCGTGAAGGAAGGCGGCCGCCTGCGCCGCCTCCAGGTGCAATGGCGCGAGGCCGTCGCGACGGCCCTGCTGGCGCTCAAGGGCAACCGGCTGCGCACGGCCCTGTCCATGCTGGGCATCAGCATCGGCATCGCCTCCGTCGTCAGCATCGTCGCGCTGACCACCGCGGCACGGGACTCCATCGAGACCGACCTCAGCAGCCTGATCTCCGGCCGCATCCCCGTCTGGCGCGGCAACCCCGCCCTGCCACCCGGGGCCGTGCCCCAGCCCTTCCGGCCACACGAGATCGACTCGCTACGCGCGCTCAATGGCGTCAAGAGCATCACGCTGAACCGCCAGATGCAGCTGACCGCGCGACACCAGTCGCGTGACGCGATGCTGGAGGCCATCGGTGGCGACACGGCCACGTTGAAGGCGCGCAAGCTCAAGCTCGTGCAGGGCCGCTATCTCAGCGCGATGGATTACGAGACCCGCAGCCAGGTCATCGTGCTCGACGAAAAATCGCGCGACGCGCTGTTCAAGAAAGGCGAGTCGCCACTGGGCCAGCTCGTCTTCGTCAACCCCGGCATGGCGCCTGACGCCCAGGCCGCCCAGCAACCGGGTGCGCCACCACCGCCCACGGCCGCCCTGCCCTTCACCGTCGTCGGCGTCGTCGCACCCGAGGGCGGCGCCTTCAGCTTTGGCAGTTGGCTGGGCCAGCTCTACGTCCCGCACACCACCTTCTCGCGCAAGCTGGACGCGCGCGCCGACGTCGACAACTTCGACGTGCTGCTGGACCTGACCGTGCCGCCTCAGCAGGTGCGCGAGCAGATCATCCACCGCCTCAAGGCCCTGCACGGCCGCGAGGACTTCGGCACCTGGAACGGCGAAGAGGAGTTCCGCAAGTTCCAGAGCGTGACCAGCGCTATGGCCGCCCTGTTCGCTGGCGTCGCGGCCATCTCGCTGCTGGTGGGCGGCGTGGGCGTCATGAACATCATGCTGGTGTCGGTATCCGAGCGCACCCGCGAGATCGGCATCCGCATGGCCGTTGGCGCGCGCCAGGGCGATGTGCGGCTGCAGTTCCTCATCGAGGCCGTCGTGCTGTGCATCCTGGGCGGCCTTGTGGGTGTCTGCCTGAGCTGGCTGGCGGCCCAGGCCGTCAACGCGGCCCAGCAGCATCTGCATGTGGTCATCAGCTGGGCGGCACTCGGCGTGGCCTTTGCGGTGTCCAGCGGCGTAGGCCTGGTGTTTGGCACGCTGCCCGCGCGCCGTGCGGCGGCTCTCAGCCCGGTCGACGCGCTGGCACGGGAGTAGAAATGGAGCCCCTCGTCCAAGGAGAACCTTGGCCGGTCCCCCGAGGGGACGGCGATGCTTGCGGCATCAAGCCGCAAGCACATCGCCAGAGCGGGCCGGCTAGGGAGCGGCCCGTCGCTCGTCCCGCCAGATTCACGACGTATGCGACGCGAGGCGAATGGACAACTGATATGAAAACGAGACAGACCCTGATCGTCCTGGCCGCCGCCCTGCTGCTTGCCGGCTGCGCGCTCGGCCCCGCGGCCAAGGCACCTGACGTACCGGTGCCCACGGCCTGGAGCCTGGGCAGCGGCGACGTGGCGCCCGACTGGGCCGGGCTGCTCGATCCCCAGCTCGCCGCGCTGCAGGCCCGCGCACTGGAAGCCAACCGCGACATCGCCCGCGCCGCGCTGAGCTGGAAGCAGGCGCAGTTGCTGGCCGAGCAGAGCGCGCTGCGCTGGTCTCCGAGCGCCAGCCTGTCCGCCAACGCCAGCCGCCCGATCGAGACCCAGAGCAGCACGCGCAACGTCGAGGTCGGCGGCGTGACGATTCCCGTAACGACCTCGACCGGCTGGAGCCGCAGCTACGGTGCGTCCGTCGGCGTTGGCTACGAACTCGACCTGTGGGACCGCCTGGCCCAGAGCACGGCCGCCCAGCGCGCCAATGCCGAGGCCACCCGCACCGACATCGACGCCGCCCGCCTGTCCATCCGCAGCCAGGTGGCCGAGGCCTACTGGACGCTCGCCGCCATCCGCGCACAAAAGCCGCTGGCCGAGACCCAGCTCGCGCTGACCCGCGAGACGCTGGAGCTGACGCGATCCCGCGTTCGTGAAGGCAAGCTGCTGCCGATTGAGGTCGACAAGATCGCCGTCAACCTGCAGGCCGCCGAGTCGCGCCTGGCCGACCTCGCCGCCGACGCGCAGTTGCAGCGCCAGATCCTCGCCCTGCTGCTCGACGAGCCCCTGCCCGGCCCCTCGCCCGAGGCTGCGCTGCCGGCGGGTGAGCCGCCACGCTGG
Organism: Roseateles sp. P4_D2; assembly: GCF_056401875.1. NCBI lineage: Bacteria > Pseudomonadati > Pseudomonadota > Betaproteobacteria > Burkholderiales > Sphaerotilaceae > Roseateles > Roseateles sp. P4_D2. Next base: position 292,528 of record NZ_JBFUIM010000005.1, read on the forward strand.
CGCCTGGCCGAGCCCGCCGAGGTGCTCGCGCGCCGCCCCGATGTGCAGAAGGCCCGCTTCGGTGTGGATGCGTCCCTGGCCCGGTTGCGCGTCAGCGAGGCCGACCGCTACCCGCGCCTGTCCTTCTCCGCGGGCCTGAGCACTGGCGGCAGCCATGCACGAGACTGGTTGTCGCAGCCGCTGGCGTCTCTCGGCACCAACCTCATCGTGCCGATGATCGACTGGCAGCGCCTGGCCCTGCAGCGCGACGGCGCCCGCACCGAGCTCGACGCGGCCGCGCTGACCCTGCGCGACACGCTGCAACGCGCGCTGGCCGACATCGAGACCCAGCGCATCGAGGCCGAGCGCGTGGCCCAGCAGCTTGCCGCCAACGAAGGCCGGCTGCGCGAGGCGACCGAGAACGAACGCCTGGCCGCGCTGCGCTACGAGGTGGGCGCCGTGGCCCGCGCCGACTGGCTGCAGACGCGCAGCGCCGTGCTCGACGCCGAGCAGGGACGCATCCGGCTGCGGCTGCAGCAGTGGGTCAGGCAGGCGGCGCTGTTCAAGTCGCTCGGCGGGGCATGAGCCCAGACAGGCTCAAGGTCCTGTTCATCTGCAGCCGCAACCAGTGGCGCAGCCCGACGGCCGAGCAGGTGTTCCGCCGCCACCCGGCGCTGAACGTGCGCTCGGCCGGCACCAGCGCCAGCGCGCGCAAGCAGGTCAGCGCCGCCGACGTCGAGTGGGCCGATGTCATCCTCGTCATGGAAAGCAAGCACCGGTCGCGCCTCATGCAGGATCACGCCGCATCGCTGGCGGGTAAAGAACTGCATGTGCTGGACATCCCGGACGACTACCGCTTCATGGACCCCGAACTGGTCGAACTGTTGCAGACAGCTGTGCCCCCGCTGCTTCGGCTAGGCTGACGGCATGCGTTCTACCTCCTCCTCTTTTCTGCAGCGGCGCGCTGCCCTCGCGCTGATCGCCGCGGCACTGACGGCGCCAGTCATCGCCGCCACGCCTGTCCAGGGCTTCAAGGTCGTCAAGAGCTACCCGCACGACGGCCAGGCCTTCACCCAGGGCCTGTTCTTCCATGACGGCTTCCTGTTCGAAGGCACCGGCCTGCGTGGGCGCTCCAGCATCCGCAAGGTCGAGATCGAGACCGGCAAGGTGGTGCAGCAGGTGGACCTGCCGGCCGAAGTCTTCGGCGAAGGCATCTCGCAATGGGGTGACCGCCTCATCGGCATCACGTGGACGGAGCAGACCGCCTATGTGCTCGACCTCAAGACCTTCAAGCTCTGGCGCAAGTTCTCCTACCCCGGCGAGGGCTGGGGCCTGACGCACAACGACCGCGAGCTGGTCATGAGCGACGGCAGCCCCGATCTGCGCTTCCTCGACCCGCTGACCTTCAAGGAACTGCGCCGCGTGCGCGTGACGGCCGACGGCAAGCCCGTCGACCAGCTCAACGAGCTTGAGTGGGTGGACGGCGAGGTGCTGGCCAACATCTGGCAGACCGACCGCATCGCCCGCATCGACCCCAAGACCGGCCGCGTGACCGGCTGGATCGACCTGGGTGGCCTGCTGCCTGACAACCTGCGCAGCAGCCCGGACGCCGTACTCAACGGCATTGCCTACGACGCCAAGACCAAGCGGCTGTTTGTCACCGGCAAGCTCTGGCCGAAGCTGTTCGAGATCCAGCTGACCAGGAAATAGTTCAACGGCAGACTTCGGTCCCGAAGTCAAAGACGATCTCCCAGCCGCCAGCCGGCTTGCGCCGCCACACCGACTGGAAGCGCGCCGTCACCTTGCCGTCGGAATCCAGCACCGGCCCGGTGGTGCGGGCCAAGTCACCACTGGGCAACACCAGCACCAGGTCGGGTGACCAGCTGAAGGGCGGCTTGGGCGACGTGAGCAGGCCGTTCCAGGCCGCCATGACGGCATCGGGGCCGTGCAGCGGCGCCTTGCCCATCCAGATGGTGTCGGGCGCCAGCATGCGCCGAAACCCCGCCACGTCACGTGCTGCGAAGGCCGCGGCAAAGGCGGTCTCGGCGGCGCGAGCCTCTTCGACCCGCCTGGCGATTTCGTCGGCTGACGGCCAGCCTGGTTCCGACGCGGCCGAAGCAGCGGCAGGCAGCGTGGCGGCGGCAAGCAGGGCATGGCGGCGGGTGGTCATCGGCTTCTCCGTTTGCTGGAAGCCACGAGCATGCCTCGCGGGCCACGCCCTGCCTCAAGTCACCCAGCGCGTTTGCGGTCTTGCTCGTGTTGCTCGGCACCCGGGATCGGCAGCAACCACGGCTCGCCCCTCTTCGTCACCCGCTCCCCGGTAGACGCGGGCCGGATCCAGAAGTGCTGGCCGGTCCGCCGAGCGTGAGCTGGCGCTGCCGCTCACGCCGCCTGGCGCTTGCACGTGAAAAAACCGTTCAGCGTGAGGCGGCCTTGAAGCGCGTCGGAGCTCAGCAGCGTGGGCTGATCCACGTCAGGCGAATGAAAAAGGGAGCCGTCGTAGAAGATGGCGCGGTTCCAGACCGCGAGGACTTTGGCCACACGCGCGAAATGCGCGTTGTCGCCTTTCATGTAGCCCGGCTCTAACCCGTAGCGCGCACTGAAAGTCGGGCCGTCCAGCTTGAAACTGTCCTCCAGCACGCGGTCGATCTCTTGCGGGTCCCGCAGTGGGCGATAGAAGCTGGTCCCCCCCAGCGTGGGGTCATGAAACAAATACAGCACACTGGCTGCGCACAACAAACTTCGGTCGACGAGCACAACGTCGCGGTGGCATAGCCAAAGCCGGTGATCAAGCGCCTCGGGAGGCGTGTTCAGCAATGACAGCCGCGCCTCCTGATGCAGCGTGCGACGGCCACCAAGCGGCGCGCGCGCATGCTCCGCGAAGAAATCGGCCATCCGCTCGCCCAGCACCTTTGGCGCGTCGAGCACCAAGCCCGGATAAGGAAAGTGTGTCGGCGGCCGGAAAGCTTGCAAGGCCGCCCATTGGCGCACGCCCTCCGGATTGGCCAGGACGTTGTCCACCACCACGCAGTGGCTGCCATGTGGCAGAGGCACGACCCGCACTTGCGGCTCGGGATGAAAAAAACGACCCTCGGCGTCCGGCCACTCTGTCAACACGGCGCTCCTCTCCAACCTGTCTTGTGTTCGTTCATCCTGGAAACCGCGGCGGGCTCGTCCGAAGGGCTGCGATGGCGAGGTGCGCAGTTCTGCCCGAAAGGAAGGAGCTACGCGGCCGGCGTACTGGCAGCGTTGTCTTTCGACGGGTGAATATGGCGGTGAGCCAACACGGCTGACGGCCCGTCAACTGCGGTGTCCAGAATGATAGGTGAGGCCAGCGCTGGCGCCGGTCGTCCAGCCTGCAGGGGACGCCCCAGCCTTCCAATTCTCAGAACGCCGCAATCCCCGTCTGCGCCCGCCCCAGGATCAACGCATGGATGTCATGCGTGCCCTCATAGGTGTTCACGACCTCCAGGTTGACGAGGTGGCGCGCGATGCCGAACTCGTCGGAGATGCCGTTGCCACCGAGCATGTCGCGCGCCATGCGGGCGATGTCCAGGCTCTTGCCGCAGCTGTTGCGCTTCATGATGGACGTGATCTCCACGGCGGCCGTGCCCTCGTCCTTCATGCGGCCCAGGCGCAGGCAGCCTTGCAGGCCCAGCGTGATCTCGGTCTGCATGTCGGCCAGCTTCTTCTGCACCAACTGGTTGGCCGCCAGCGGCTTGCCGAACTGCTTGCGGTCCATCGTGTACTGGCGCGCCGTGTGCCAGCAGTCTTCTGCCGCACCCAGGGCACCCCAGGCAATGCCGTAGCGGGCACTGTTCAGGCAGGTGAACGGGCCCTTGAGGCCTCGCACCTCGGGGAAGGCGTTCTCCTCGGGGCAGAACACCCCGTCCATGACGATCTCGCCGGTGATGGAGGCGCGCAGGCCCACCTTGCCGTGGATGGCCGGGGCGCTCAAGCCCTTGGCGCCCTTCTCCAGCACGAAGCCGCGGATCTGGCCGCCATCGTCCTTGGCCCAGACGACGAACACGTCGGCGATGGGGCTGTTGGTGATCCACATCTTGCTGCCGGTCAGCTCGTAGCCGCCGTCCACCTTGCGGGCACGCGTGATCATGGAGCCGGGGTCGGAGCCGTGGTTGGGCTCGGTCAGGCCGAAGCAGCCGATCCACTCGCCGCTGGCCAGCTTGGGCAGGTACTTCTGCTTGGTGGCCTCGTTGCCGAACTCGTTGATGGGCACCATGACGAGCGACGACTGCACGCTCATCATCGAGCGGTAGCCCGAGTCGACACGCTCCACCTCGCGGGCGATGAGGCCGTAGCTGACGTAATTCAGGCCGGCACCGCCGTATTCGGCGGGGATGGTCGGGCCCAGCAGGCCCAGTTCGCCCATCTCGCGAAAGATGCTGGCGTCGGTCCTCTCGTTGCGGAAGGCCTCCAGCACTCGCGGCTTCAGGCGGTCGGTGCAGTAGGCCGCGGCGGCGTCGCGCACCATGCGTTCATCGTCGGTGAGCTGCTCGTTCAGCAGCAGCGGGTCGTCCCAGTGAAAGCTTGCCTTGGTGGCCATGGTGCGCGTCCTAATGAGCAACGCCCGGCAAAAGCGCCGGGCGCGAATGGCAGAAGTATTGCGCCGCGACCCGATTCGTGTCCAATTCAAGAAACGACTTCGACGATTCGCAATGCCTATCGACACCGTTACCCGCTCCTTGGAGTTCCGCCACCTGCGCTACTTCATCGCCCTGGCCGAGGAGCTGCACTACGGCCGCGCCGCCCAGCGCCTGGCCATCTCCCAGCCGCCGCTGTCGGTCGCCATCCAGCAGCTGGAGGCCAGCGTCGGCGCCCGCCTGTTCGACCGCGACAGCAAGGGCGTGCGCCTGACGCCCGCGGGCGACGCCTTCCGCACCAGCGCGCAAGCCCTGCTGGACCGCGCCGAAGACGCCTGCGCCCTCGCCCGTGAGGTGCAGGCCGGCGAGGTGGGGCGGTTGCGCCTAGGCTTTGTCGGCTCCACGCTGTTCAACGGCCTGTCCGCCTGGTTGCGGGCCTTCCAGGCCAGCCATCCCAAGGTCGAGGTGATCGTCATCGAGTTGAACTCGCAGGACCAGATCGAGGCGCTGCTGGGGCAGGAGCTGGATCTCGGCCTCGTCCACACCGACCGCCTGCCCCCCGCCCTCGCCTCGCAGCCCCTCTACAGCGAACCCTTCCTCGCCTGCCTGCCCGCCAACCACCCGAGCGCCAAGCTGAAGAAGATTCCCTTGGCGACGCTGAGCGACCAGCCCTTCATCCTCTTCTCCCGCAAGGGCTCGCCCGACTACCACGCCCGCATCGTCGAGATCTGCCGCCAGCACGGCTTCTACCCGCGGCTGCAGCACGAAGGGCGGCACTGGCTGTCGGTCGTGTCGCTGGTGGCGCAGGGCATGGGCATCAGCATCGTGCCGGCCGCCTTCCAGCGCGCGGGCGTGCAGGGCGCGGTGTTCCGGCCGTTGGCCGAAGCCATCGAGGCGTCTGCGGTGTTTGCGGCGTGGCGCAAGGATGCCGAGGCGGTGCTGCGGGAAAGCTTCCTGGCCGCACGGCCAGCGAGCTGACCGGCCCCGGTGCAACTTTTCATCGCCGCCATCCCGCAATCTGTCGCACCGCAGCAGCGCCGCCGGCCCCGGCTGAGCAAGATGCAGGCTTCGTTCGACTGATCCGACAACTTTTTTCATGACCCGCTCCCGCTTTTGCGCCCGATTCGGCGCCGCCTTGCTCTCCCTCCTGCTCGCCCCGCTGCCGGGCGCGCACGCTGCGGTGAATGAACCCGCCCACGGCGAATATTCCGGCCTGATCGAGGTGGCCGGCCGCCCCTCCTTCTGGCGCCTGCGCACCGAACTCGTCGACAACCAGCCGCGCCTGGCCTACGCCATGCCGGGCGGCGGCGTGAACGCCGGTGGCGATTGGCAGCCGCTGCCCGGCGCAACGATGGGCGATGGCCGCATCGGCTTCACGTTGCCGGCTGCGATGGGCGGTGGCTCATGCACGGCCCGGCACGAGGGCAAGGCACTGCTCTCCGCGGCGACCGACAGCTGCCGCCTGTCGATGGTGCAGGTCGCGACGCCGCCGCAGCCCGCCATCACACCCGGCCTGTATCGGCTGCGTGACGGCCGGCTCGTGTCGATCGGGTCCTTCACCGACTTCCCGCAGCCGACCGTCATCGAGTTCGGCTCCGGCCGCTGGGCTTTCCTGTTCGAGCGCGGCGCGGGCGAGGCCACCGCGGGGCCATCGCTTCAATCTCCGTGGCCGGTGCGCCTGACGCTGAAGCGCCTGCCCGCGCAAGGCCAGGCCGAGCGGCTGCTGTGGAGCGAGAACGGCGCCGCGCCGCAGATTGGCGAGCGGGTGGACATCGTCGAGCGCCCGATGCGCTGGACGAACGGGGCGCTGAGCCTGGGTGGCACCTTGATGCTGCCGCCCACACCCGGCCCGCATGCCGCCGTCGTGCTGTCGCCGATGTCCACCGACGCACCGCGCGAGGCCTACCGCCAGCAGGCCGAGTTCTTCGTCAGCCAGGGCCTGGCCGCCCTCATCTACGACAAGCGCGGCGTCGGCGAGTCCAAGGGCGACGTGCGCGAAACCGGCCTCACCGACCTGGCCGACGACGCAGTCGCGGCCGTCCGGCTGCTCAAGCAGACGCCGGGCGTCGACCCGCAGCGCATCGGCGTCTGGGGCCATTCCCAGGGCGGCTGGGTCGCCCCGATCGCGGCAGCGCGCAGCAGCGACGTCGCCTTCGTCATCGCCCAGTCCGGGCCGTCGGTCACCGCGGCCGAACAGGAGATCTACCGCGTCGAGACCAGCGCCCGCAACGAAGGCCTGAGCGCGGCGGAAGTGGCCGAAGCGGCCGACTACGAGCGCCGCCTGATGCACTGGGTCAAGACCGGCGAAGGCCGCGAGTGGCTGCAGGACGCGGCGCGCACCAAGCTCGACGCGCGCTGGGCCCACCTCGTGGAGTTCCACGAGAAGCTGCCCGACGTGCCGAGCCGGCGCGCCCAGACCTTCTGGTACTTCGACCCCATGCCGTCCTACGCCCAGGTCAAAGTGCCCATGCTCGCCGTCTTCGGCGACCGCGACGCCTTCGTGCCGGTCGAGCGCAGCGTGGCGCTGCTGCGCCAGGCCCTCGCGCAAGCCGGCAACCGCGACCACCAGATCACCCTCCTCGACCACGCCGCCCACGGCCTGTGGGCGACCGACCTCGACAGCGGCCACAAGGCGGCCACGACGACGGGCTTTCACGCCGACTACTTTCCCACGCTGGTGCGCTGGCTGAAGGCGCACGGGCTGACAGGGCAAGGGACCGACAAGCGCTGACCGCCTGATCGCTCCAAGCGCACGCTCGCATACGACGGCGAAGCGGAGCCGGCCCGACGACTTGTTTCACATCAGCGGGTAAGCCCGATGGTCGAACTAATTGTTCGCGGCTCGAATTTATTTGCCCATGACAACGCTGCCATTCACAAGGTAGCGGTCATGGGCGATGACCCTTTCAACCATAACGGAGACATATGAAATCAATCCACCGCGCGTTGGGCGCTGCCGCCTTTGTCGTCATGTCCCTCGCCTCCCCGGGCGCGCAGGCCGCCACCTGGGGGGCCTCCTCGCCCGCCACGTCATCTTGCTCGGCCCCCAACCTGTTCGCCAGCTGGAACTACGGCAGCTACAACTTCAACAACGACGTCTGGGGCCCGTGCGGCGGCGCCGCCGTCGGCCCGCAGACCATTTGGGTCAACTCGAATGCCGACTGGGGTGTCTGGTCCGACCAGCCCAACACCGGCGGGATCAAGTCGTACCCGCACATCGGCTACGCGGTCAACCGCACCATCAGCTCGCTGTCGCAGCTGTCGTCCACCATCGCCGCCACCACGCCGGGCGGCGGCGCCTGGTCATCGACCTTCGACGTCTGGGTGGGCAACAACGCCCACGAGATCATGCTGTGGCTCAACTACACCGGCACCGCGGCCGGCTGCGGCAACGTCAAGCCCATCTCCTACAACTGGAACGCGCAGGGCTGCGCCATCCCCGTCTACACCAACGTGAACGTGGGCGGCGCCACCTGGAACGTCTACCGCGGCAACAACGGCGCCAACATGGTCTATTCCTTCCTGCGCACCTCGAAGACGAACAACACGACCATCGACGTGCTGGGCATCCTCAACTACCTGAGGAACCTCGGCTGGATGGCCGACCTGGTCGTGGGTGATGTGCAGTACGGCTTCGAAATCACGTCGTCGTCGGGCGGCATGAACTTCGGGTCGAGGAACTTCTCCGTCACCGTGAGGTAGCCGCGGCAAAGCGCGGCCAACACGGCCGCGCTTACATCCCCGTACACCTGGGCGTGCTCGCTGCGACGCACTTGTTTCAACATAGCCGCTGGCACTTCGGCCGGCGCCCTGTTGAAGAAGAACAAATGCAAAGCGACCCGATCAAAAAGAGCATCGGCGGGCTCGTCCTGCTGGCCACGGCCGTCGGCCTGACGGCCTGTGGCGGCGGTGGCGGCAGCCCCCTGCCGCCGCCAGCCCCATCGCCCGCTCCCACGCCCTCTCCTGCGCCGCCGCCACCTCCGCCGGCCCCTGCTCCGGCTCCCACGCCTTCCCCCGCACCCGGCGCCGCGCCGCAGATCGGCGGCTGCGACGTCTTCCCCGCCACGGCGGTGTTCAACACGCGCATCGACGACGCGCAGCGCTTCCCCGCGCACGCCAGCAGCGCGGCGTGGATCACCAGCATCGGCGCGACGAGGTCATTTCATCCGGACTGGGGCACCAGCGAAAACCAGCAGCAGCCGGCCGACTACTACGGCATCCCGTACAACGTGGTGGACGGCAGCACCGCGGCCACAGCCACCAGCAGCTGGCCGACGGTCGCCTTCAATCCCACCGACCCGCGCGCGGGCAGCGGCGACGGCGCGCCCGACGAGAGCGACTGCGCCGCGCCCGTGGGCGGCGGCTACAGCCTCGTGCGCGACTGCACGACGCTGACCGCGCCCAACCGCCGCTTCCCCTTCCCGCGCGACGACCTGCTCAAGGCCGAGGGCGGCGCCTGCAATGACGCCCAGCAATGCGGCGACCGCCATGTGCTGGTGGTCGAGCAAGGCAGCTGCCGGCTGTGGGAGAGCTACGCCAGCTTCAAGCTCAACGCGCAGTGGTACAGCTACTCGACAGCCGCGTGGGACCTGAAGAGCAACGCCATGCGACCCGACACCTGGACCTCGGGCGACGCCGCCGGCCTGCCCATGCTGCCCCTGCTGGCGCGGGCAAACGAAGCCAGCGCGGGCGAGATCCGCCATGCCTTGCGCGTCACGCTGCGCGACAGCGTGCTGGCCCGCAGCCACGTCTGGCCGGCGCGCCATCACGCCGGCGGCGAGACGGCCGGCGGCGTGCCCTTTGGCGCCGTGCTGCGCCTGAAGGCCAGCTTCGTACCGCCGGCCTCCTGGAGCGCCCAGGCCAAGGCCGTCGCGGTGGCTATGCAGCGCTACGGCCTCTACGTCGCCGACATCGGCTCCGACCTGTACGTGCAGGGCGAGCCCAGTGCGCAGTGGCAGGACGCGACGATTTCGAACTTGAAGTCGCTGCGGGCGTCGGACTTTGAGTTCGTGGACATGGGCGTGGTCACGGGGGACAGCCGGTTCAGCGGGGATTCATTCCAGGCGAGTTGGTAGTCATCCCCCTCGGTCTGCAGTGGCCGACCGGCGCCTGACGCACCACACGGCCGCCAACGCCGCCAGCACAAGGGCCGCGCTTGCGGGTTCAGGGTTGGTGCGGTGCTCGGGCGACTCCGCGATGGCGGCAAAGATCGTGCCGCTGCGCACGTTGCCCGTGACCGGGCTGAGGTACTGAACGGTCAGGGCGCCCGCCAACTCGCCGAGGCGTGCGCTGGTGGACTTGCCATCCTCCGGATCGATATAGCCAATGTTCGCGGCCTCACCGGCGTCGATGCTTCCGTCGCCGTCGTCGTCGCTCCAGAACAAAGAGGTCAGCGTGACGTAGTGGCCACCGTCGGTGCCGAAGTCGAGCAGCAGCTCGATATCCTGGTTGTGGCTCAACTCGTTCAGCAGGAATTGCGGCGTCGGGTTGGTTTCGTCGATGTTGTCGGGCTTGGCGCCGCCCTCAACCGGATCCCAGTCCTTCACTTGCCCGTGGATGACGGTGGTGTTGGGCGCCACCGTGTCGAAGTACTTCTGCTTGCCGTTGATGAAGTTCGTGATGTGAGTGCCCTTCTCACAGCAGGTGTCCATGTAGTTCTTCGCCAGGTCGGCGGCAACCGCAATAAGTTCGGCTTGAGTGGGCTTGGTGCCATCGACTGCCGGGATCAGCTTGGAGCCGTAGATCAGGGAGTACTCGCGCTGCAGGAAGACAAAGGAGTTGACGGCTGCCACCGGCCCGCAGGCCATGTTGGGACAGGGAGCCACATTCTTCTGAGACAGATCACCGAACTTGTCGACGTCCTCATGCTCAAAATGCACCACCGGCACGGGGTCGGCCAGCGCTGGCGTGCAGAGCAGGAGGCCTACAAGTGCGGCAAGAAGCCAAGAGCTGCGAACCGCCTGCGAAACGTCGTTCATGCTGCGCTCCCCGCGTGCCGAATCCGGCAACGCCCCGTTTTGCGCCTGCATCGCTGGCCTGTCAACGGCAACAGGCGGTGGTCGCGCCCGGCACATCCTCTACCTGCACGATGAATTGCTCGCGGGCAAACGGGCGTGCACGATGCCCGGCAAGACTTAAAACTTTAAACCTGACCCCATCCTCGCTTTCAGCTTTTCCGACGGCGAGGGCCGTTGCATGTCGGCAGGCGCGTGCAAATCGCATGCCGTTCGCCACGAACGTACATTTTTTGCGGCTGATCAGGCGGGGTGCTGAGGCTTTTGCGTTAGACGAAGCCAGGCCTCAACTGGAGCGATCCAAGCCATCGATGGCAGGCGTGGCGAATGTCGGCTGCCACTTCGGTTGCCGCTTCGCCAAGTCGGCCCTCGCGCAGCTGCATCGTGAACTCCGCACGGGGCAGGTCGGGAAGGATGTCCCCCGTCGGAACAGCGCGCAAACCCGTTGCCATGAGGGACGGCGTGAGAGGCGTTACCGCAAAGCCCGATGCCACCGCAGCCAGCAAGGCGCCGGAACTCTGGGCCGTCAGTGCGATATGCCAGCGTCGCCGATGCCCTGCCAGGGCGACAAGCGCCGCATCGCGGTAGGGACAAGGCTCGGAGAGAAAGGCCATCGGCACAGGCCGTGCAGGGTTCAGGAAGGAGCGCTCCGAGAAGGCCCAAACCAGCGGTTCGCTCCAGAGGAGTTCGCCCACACCGGAGCCGCCGCACCGCCCGCCAATCGAGATGTCCAATGCGCGCCGCCGCGTGAGCTCGGACAACGCAATGCTGATTCCTCCGGTGACTTCCAGTTCGACCTCGGGGTACTTCTCGCGAAACCTAGTCAGCGCAGCGAACAGCCAATCGGCCGGAAGGCCTTCCGAGCAGCCGATGCGCACCGTATCGCGGATGCGCCGCGCAGCGCCCAGATGAAGGACGGCGTGATCGTTCAACGTGAGGATGCCCCTTGCGTAACCCAGCAGGACCTCTCCCTGTGCTGTCAGCCGAAGCGAACGGGTGGTGCGAGCGAAGACGCGGCATCCCAGCTGAGCCTCCAGTCGCTTGATCTGGGCGCTGACCGCCGACTGCGTCAGACGCACTCGCTCCGCGGCACGCGAGACGCTCCCCAGATCGGCAACAGAGACAAAGCTCCTGAGGAGCTGCGGATCAATGAGCATGATTCAGTGAGATTACTTCTGAAAAGTCTCATATTAAGTTGATTGAGGTCTGAGGAGGTTATGCCTACTCTCCGTTCCGTCTCGGACCTCCAGCCCACACTCCATGAAACACCTCCTGTACATCGAGGCCTCCCCTCGCAAGACCCAATCGGCCAGCATCGACGTGGCGAAAGCGTTCATTCAGCGTTGCGAGCAGCGGCACCCGAAAAGCGTAGTCGTTACGCTCGACCTCTGGTCGCTAGACCTTCCTGAAGTCTCTGCCGAGTTGCTGGAAGCCAAGTACGCCGGCATCAACGGCACGCCTCTGACACCGGTGCAGCAGCATGCGTGGGAGCGCGTGAAGTTACTTGGCCAAGCGTTTCACGCGGCCGATCACATCTTGCTGTCGGTGCCACTGTGGAACTTCGGCATCCCCTACAAGCTGAAGCACTTGATCGATGCGGTGTCCCACAAGGACATCCTGTTCAGCTTTTCCCCGGAGGAAGGAGCGAGAGGCTTGCTCGGCGGCAAGGCCGCCACGCTGGTTCTGGCTCGAGGACTGGACTATGCCGCGGACGGCGTGGGCAGCTTCCACTCGCTCGACTTTCAGAAGCCCTATCTCGAAGCCTGGCTGAAGTTCGTCGGCATAGAGCGCATCAACACCATCACCGTGGACAAGACGCTTTACGGACCGGAGGTAAACGCATCCGTTCGGGAGTCGGCCCGGCGCGAAGCGATCGCCGCAGTGGACGGCCTCGATTGAAGGGGGAGGTCGAGTCGCGCGAGCCGGGTTGCTACACACCTTCGTCGCACGCGGGGCGCCGATGGCGACGATCAGTCGCCCTTGCTGCGCGACCAGATCGGATCGGGGTCGATCAGATCGCGGATCGCACGGATCGGGGTCAGGCCTTTAATCTAAAGGCCCACGAAGGAGCCGCAGAGCATCGCAGGGCGCCGAGGCGCGTGCGCAGCACGCTTCGTGAACTGACTCCGCGCAACTGTTTGACCAGAGCGTAGCGGCGGGAGTTTTGCCCAGGTCTCGGCGACCGAGACTGAGGAGGGACCGAGCGCAGCATCTGCGTGCTGCGCGACGCCTGTCGAAGGACATGCCGCCTGCAAGCGGCACGGCGCACAGGGAACCCCTCGCAACGCGAGGGGCGGCGGAACCGGGGCAGCTTCTTTGCTTACTTTGACTTCGCCGAACCTTCGGTTCCTTGGGCGCCCAAGAAAGTGAGTCGCCCGCGGGGGCGAACTCCCCGCTGGACCTCACGCGTTAAGCCAAAGTCGCGACATACGCACTATCCACATCGCGGCAACGCCCTAGTGACACACGCCGCATGCTTGAATTGCTATCCCGCGCGCAGGCCGTCCAGAGCATCCAAGAGCCCGCCGCAACCAGGGGCAGCTTGGAGACAAACCCATGACGACGTCACTTCGGCAGTTGGCCCACCGCCTCCTGCTCGCCGCCACGACCGCAGCGCTGGCCACCACCGCCCACGCCCAGATCACCATCGGCCAGACCGCCGGCCACACCGGCCAGGTGGCGGCCAGCGTCGGTGAGGCGACGAAGGGCGCCAAGCTCTACTTCGACATCATCAACGCCGGCGGCGGCGTCAATGGCCAGAAGATCAACCTGGTGTCGCTGGACGACAAGTTCGACCCCAAGATCGCCGTCACCAATGCCAAGCAGCTGATCGACCAGGGCGTCATCTCGCTGTTCCTGAACCGCGGCACGCCCCATACGCAGGCCATCATGCCGCTGCTGACCGAGCACAAGGTACCGCTGGTGGGGCCGTCCACAGGCGCCATGGTGCTGCACAAGCCCGTGCACCCGTGGCTGTTCAACGTGCGCGCCACCTACCAGCGCGAGGCCGAGCGGGCCATCGAGCACCTGAGCTTGATCGGCATGGAGCGCATCGCCATCGTGCAGGTGGACGACTCATTTGGCGACGACGCCGTGCAGGGCGCCATGGCCGGCCTGACCAAGACGAACAAGAAGCCCGTGGCCCACGAGAAGTACGACCGCGCCAAGCCCGACTTCGGCCCCATCGTGCCCAAGCTGCTGGAGAAGCAGCCCCAGGCGGTGATGTTCATCGGCTCCGGCACTGCCGTCGTGCAGGGCATGAAGGCCGTGCGCGCCGCGGGCTCGAATGCGCAGCTGGTGACCCTGTCCAACAACGCCTCGATGGGCTTCATCAAGGACCTGGGCGACATCGGCTACGGCGTCATCGTCAGCCAGGTGTTCCCTTATGAACGCTCCATCGCCAAGCCGATCATCAAGGAGATCTCCGAGGCAGCCCAGAAGGCCGGCGTGGACGTGACGCCGACCGTCGTCGAGGGCTATGTGTCGGCCAAGGTGCTGGTGGAAGGCCTGAAGCGCGCCGGCAAGCAGCCCACGCGCGACGGCCTGCGCAAGGCGCTGGAGGGCATGAGCCGCTATGACCTGGGCGGCATCGAGCTGGGCTACAGCCCGACGGACCACAGCGGCCTGGACTATGTGGACCTGGCCATCATTGACCAGAACGGCAAGTTCCGCCGCTGAGGGGCTGACCCGGCGCTGCACGCCCTCGCCTTCTTCCTCTTCTGCTAACGGCGCGGCTTCGCGCATACCCCAGCACGCCCCTCTTCCTCCCGATTGATGAAGGCGCCGGAGTGCACCGGCGCGCGCGGCCATGGAGGGCCGCCCAACTGCCCGCTCCCGCCCTGTGTTCTGCGGGATGGCGCCCGCTCGCCCCACGTCCAACAGTCCGCCGCCTAGGCCGGCGCATGCATGGGCCGCAGCAAGGCGAGGCAGGGACGTATGAAGAGCACCAGACAACATCTGTCCGACGAAAAGCTGCTGGCCGAGCTCATCACCAGCGTGCCGGTGGACGCACTGCTGTCCACGCTGCAGATCGTCTCCACCACGGTGCTGTCCGATCAGACCGAAAAAGGCAGGATGTTGCTGGCCGCGGACGAGCAGGCGTTGGGTGTGTTCAACCTGCACCTGGTGCCGCCGCCTGAAGCGGTTCCCGAACGCGACTATTTCCTGTCCTTCGACGGCGCGCCTGGCGCGCGCACGGGCTTCCGGCTGGCGGTGTCGCTCGAGGAAGGCGCGCAGCGGCCGCTATTCAACCTGGCGCGCTCGGTGGCATCGCATGGCCTGGTGGCAGCCACGCTGGCGGCAGACGGCCAGTCGCTGACGGCCGCCCCGGGCAACCCGCCGGTGCAGCTCGTCGGCCAGGGCCTGTTCCTGGTGCTGCAGGGGCAGGCCGGTGGCAGCGTCAAGCTGAGTTTGTCGCCCAACCGCGAGGCGCCGGATGACGTCGTCGTGCTGCAGGTGCAGCCGCCCACGGTGCTGCTCGGTGGCACTGGCTTCGGGTTCGAGTTCACGCACGGCATCGTGCTGGACTTTTCCAGCGAGGCCGGGCCGGCGGACGGCGTGGTGGTCGATGGCGTCGCGCTCGCCACGCCTGCGGACGCGCCCGCCTGGCAGGGCATTGCCGTCAACCGCGCGCGCTTCTTCCTGCCCCAGGGCGTGCCTTTCCTCGGCGGCCATGCGGTGGACGCCTGGCTGCAGCTCGGCCTGCCGCCCACGCCGGGCATCGACCTCATCGTGAATGCCCAGGTGCCGGCCGACGGCGACCGGCCGGCCATTGCCGTGCGCATCGAATGCCGCGACCCGACGGCGACGGGGCTGGACGGCTTCGTGCCCACGTTGGTCGAGGCGGTGATGGAGCTGCCACTGAATGGCCGCACCGAGAACTTCGGCCACGCGCTGACGTTTGCGGCCGGCACGCCGGTGCTGGCGCGGCTGCGCTATGCGCGCAAGCCGGGATCGGCCGGCGCGGCGCCCGCGTCTGAAATGAGCCTGGCGCTGGAAAGCCAGGGGCCGGACGGGCTGCTGAAGATCGACAGCACGCCCGGCGGCCTGGGCGCCAAGATCGCCGTCACCGCGGCCACGCTGGCCACCGCGCTGATTGCCCAGCAGCCACCGCCGCCCGGCGGCGACAACAGCGGCGTGGTGCTGCAGACGCTGCTGGTGGCGGCCACGGGGCTGTCGAGCTTCCTGGAGCACGGCGAGCTGGTGCTGCACGGCGCGGAGCTGATCAGCAGCGGTGCCAAGCTGCCGGGCGGCGACGCGGTGCGGTTGAAGCTCGACTATTCGGTGGCGGCCACCGTCACGGGCATCGACGTGGGTGTGCTGTCGGTGCAGATGCAGCCCAACCAGCCGCTGCGCGTGCGGGTGCGCGAGGTGGTGCTGAGCATCTTCCCCGACAAGCCCGGGCTGGAGAAATTCCATCTCGACTACGCCCGCAGCTCGATGGAGGTGGAGGACCCCGGCGGCTGGCTGGTGCAGGGGCCGGGCTCGCTCTTCGACGTGCTGGGCACACGCTCGGGCCGCGGCTCGATGTGGATCGAAGTGGACCTGCGCTTCAAGCTCGACCTGGGGCCGGTGAAGGTCAGCGGTTGCACCATCCGCGGCACGCTCGACGAGAACGGCAAGCTCAGCGGCGAGCTGCGCGGGCTGGAAGCGTCGATCGCGCTGCAGCCCATGATCACCGGCAGCGGCGCGGTGATGCTGACGCCCAATGGCTTCCGCGCCGCGATGGAAGCCAGCATCATGCCTCTGGGCAAGCTGGGCGCGAGCGCCGAGATCGAGACCGAAGGCGAGATGCTCAAGCTGGCGCTGGGCGTGGACCTGCCTGGCCCGCTGCCATTGGCCAACTCGGGCCTGGCGATCTACGGCGTGGGCGGCATGTTCGCGATCAACGCCAAGCCCAAGCCGGTGCCGCCGGGCGATGACCCGGTGCAGGCGGCGCTGGACTGGGACTACCGCGAAGCGGGCATGTTCGTGGAGGAAACGGGCGCCTTCAGCTTCGGCCTGGAGGCCGTGATCGGCACGGCGCCGGACATGGGCTTTACCTTCAGCGCCCGTGCCGGCCTGTTCGTGACCACACCGGACATCATCGTGCGCGGCTCGGTCGAAGGCCGCTACATGGGCCCGCGCATGAAGATCGCACGCGGCGGCAACGACCTGTCGCTGCTGCAGGCCAAGGGCGTCATCCTGGTGGACCCGGCCGACGGCGTCACCATCGCCGTCGAGGGCGAGTACAAGATCCCGCACATCGTCACCACCACGGTGCCCGTGGGCGCGCATTTCCCGACGGAATCAGCGGACTGGTTCATCCATCTGGGCGCCGACGGTTACCCCGCCGAAAGCCGTGAGCGCGGCCCGGTGCGCTCCATCTTCCTGCCCGACATCGTGGGCCAGAGCTCCGACGCCTATTTGATGATCCGCGGCAACGGCATCAACAACTGGCCGCGCGGCGGCACCTTCTGCGCCGCCCCGGGCAGCTTCGTCCTTGCCTTCGGCGTCGGCTTTGACATCGTCTATGGCTTCAAGCCCGTGGTCTGGGCGGACGTGTTCGCGCGGGCCGACATCCTGGTGGCGACGCACCCGATGAGCTTCGTCGGCGCGGGCACCATCGGCGGCGGGCTGCACATCGGCATCTTCTCGGTGGGCATCGACGCGACCATCAACGTCGTGCTGGTGGACGGTTCCGACCCACACGTGAAGGCCGAGCTGTGCGGCAGCATCGACCTGTTCTTCGACGAGATCCGCAAGTGCGTGACGCTGGAGTACGGCAGCCCGTCGCCCAAGGACAAGGTGCCCGAGCCCGAGCACCCGCTGGATGGCCACGGGCATTCGCTGGTGGACGACCAATACCACCGCCTGGCGCCGCTGGCCACCAAGCCCGAGGATGCGACGTCCGAGAGTGCGGTGTGGCCCGACAGCATCCCGCTGCTGGCCTTCAGCACCGCGCCCAAGCTGTCGTTCGCCTCGGCGCAATTCCCCGATGCCGGCGGCTACCCCGAGGGCTTGCGTGCCAAGCCCCTCGGCAGCGATCTGCTCAGCTACGACTGGGAGCTGCTGGACGTGGCGCTGATCGACGCCACCGAGGCCGACGTGGTGGTCGCCGGGCCCTTCAGCAGTGCCTGGCACGGAGGCAAGCATGGCAATGCCGGCGGCCAGCCGCAGCCGGCCGAGCTGCTATTGCTGACGCCCTTTCGCGACCCGTGGATGCATGCGGTGGGCGACGCGGGCGCAGGCGTGGCGGGAAAGCCGCTGCAGGAGCTCGCCGACATCTGTCATCTGCGGGCGGATGCACATTTCGGCTGGGCGCTGGGCGGCTCGGCCGCGCGCGAAGGCAGTGGTTTCCGGTTGCCGCCCGACCCGCACAGCGCCGACCCGCTGCAAAGCCAGGTGCGGGCGCGCGTGGAGCTTTTGCTGACGCAGCCCGCGCTAGCCCCCGTCGTGCTCGACAAGACCGCGGCGAACCTGCTGCCCCTGCACATGGGCTACACCGGCCCGCGCGTGTGGCCGTTCGCGCCGCAGTCGCTGGACGGGCGGCAGTTCAACGCCTGGCTCGACCCCGGCGCCGTGCAGTTCACGCCGCGCATCGACTTCGCCTTCCAGCGCGTGCAGCCGCGGCACGACCTGCGCATCGTGCCCGACGAGGCGCTGACGCAGCCGCGCCTGTGGCTGGTGGTGCGCGCCACCGACTGGCAGGCCAATGCCGCCGGGGCGCGGCCCTTTGTCGTCGTCGACGACCTGGCGCGCCGCTGGGCACCCGATCTGCAAGCGGATCTGGGCGACGGCTGGCTGGCCGTGCGCTGGCTGCCGCCCGCCGACGGCGCCGTCAAGCTCATTGAGGCGAGCTGCGTCGCAGGGACGCGGCTGGGCTTGCTGGCGCTGGGCGGCATCACGCTGTCGGCCGCCGCTGCCGCTGCGGCGCGCAATGCCGCCACGGCTGCCGAAGCGGCCAAGCAGAAAAAGGCTGCCGACGACGGACCGCCCAAGGCCGACGCAAAGCCATCGACAACGCGCCGCGCCGTGCTCGACCCCGGGCGGCTGTACCGCATCGATGTGCGCATGCGCTGGTCCGGCACGCTGTACGAGGTGGATGACAAGGGCCAAAAGCAGGTGCTGGTGCCACAAGCCGCCGATGGCACGACCGACAGCGTGCGCAGCTACTGGTTTCGCACCGCGCCGCTGCTCGGGGCGGGCGGCAAGCCGGCACCCAGCACGCATGCCTATCTCGACCTGATTCACCGCAAGCGCGATTTCTTTGACCCGGCCATGCTCCAGCGCTACCTGCTGGGCTATGAGCCCGCGCAGAGCGAACTGCACCGGTTTGCCCACGACCCCGTGCGCATGCGCTTCGCACCGGGCCACGTGGCGCTGCTGGCCGCCGCCTACAAGTACGAGCTGCTGTGCGGCCTGCGCCGGCTCGACCAGCCCGAGGAGGTGGAGCCCGACCAGCTGCTCGTGCCCAAGCTCGCCTGGGTCACCAGCACCACACAATTGGCCGGCAGCGCCGCCCTCATCGCCAATGCCTATCTCGCCTCGACCTGCGGACTGGCGCCCAACGTGGCCGAGCTGCGCGTGGACGTGACGCTCACGCGCGACACCTGGTACGAGGTGTTCGCGCTGGCCAAGTCAAAGCGGGAAGGCGTGGCGGACGGGCGGCTGCCCGGCGTGAGCTTTCGCACCTCGCGCTGGGCCACCGGCACCGAGATGCTGGCGGGCCTGCACTTCCCGATCAGTGGCCTGGCTGGTCACCCGCAGGGCGACGTGGCGCTGCAGCCCGGCACGGTGTTGGCCGCGCAGGTCAGCAAGGGTGACGACGCCGCCTTCGATGCCTTCCTCGACAGCCTCGGGATGGACGGCTGGCCCGCCGCCGCCGAGCCGCGCATCAGCCTGCTGTGGCTGCCGCCGGTGGCCGCGGGAACACCTTGGCTGTGTGCCGGCGCGCTGATCGAATCGCCCGAACCGGTGCACCGAGACGGCCGTTTCGATGTGACCGACCTGCAACTCGTGAGCGGCGCCAACAGCGCCAACTTCAACGTGCGGCTGCGTGACCGCAGCGGTTCGCGGCTGCTGTTCGCCGCGTCCGCGCCCTTCGTGCCGCGGCGCACGCGGCGCGGCATCGGCTTCGCGTGGGTCATGCCCAGGCTGCGCCTGCATTGCACCGACCAGCCCATCGGCCTGCCACCCAAGCCGTTGCAGGGGCTGCTTGAAGTTCCGCTGCAGCCCAGTTTTGCCCAGGAGGCCGCATGAACAGCTGGCTCGTTGACCCTCGCTATTTCTCGGCCCACGCGGCGGCGGCCGGCATCGTCGCCCCCGACCCCGACCTGCCCAAGGGCACGCATCTGCGCCTGTTCCCGTCGGCGGCCCTCGGCTTTCCACTGGCGCCCTTTCTGGTGTGGCCGGTGGAGGCGTCCGCGACCGATGCGCCGGCCATGGACTGGTTCGCCCGCGACGGCCGGCTGCTGCCCGCGCTGAACCTCGACGTCGGGGGCGGCCAGCTCATCGGCCGCCGCCAGCTCGAGGCGCCCAGCGACGCCCGCGTGGCCGGCATCGAGGCGCGCTTCCAGGGCAGCGGCGAGCTGGCCCTGCTGGGCCGCAGCGGCGACCGTGTCGTGGCGGCTCGGTCTTCGCCGCGCTGGCTGGTGGCCGCGCCGCAGATCACCGGCCTGCGCCTGCGCGGCCGCGGTCGGGTCACGCTGCAAGGCTGGGGGATCTCGGCCGGGCGGGCGATCGAGGCGCTGCTCGGCCAGCAGCCCTTCGCCAGCCTGTCGCTGCCCATCGAGGGCGACCAGCCCTGGTATGCCGGCGGCGAAGGCACCGCGGTAGCGCTCGCGCGCGCCGAGCGCGGCGCACCGGAGCGCTGGACCCGGACTGACCGGCCCGACGGTCCGTTCGATGCCCTGCCTGCGTCGGCCGAACGCGCGCGCGTGGCCGCCTTGCAGGCCGACCTGGACGACGACACCCAACGCCTGGTGGGCGACGCGGAGAAGCCGCCGTCGCTGGTGCAGCGCACCCATCTCTGGGAGGCTGCCGTGGCTCTCAACGGCAAGCGCCGGCCGTGGCAGCGCGCCACCGAGTGGGTGCAGGGCAGCCTGCTGATGAAGGCGCTGGACCCTGGCGCAGGGCGGTACCTGGGCACCGCCACGCTGCTGGACAACCTGCTCGTGCCTGACAACCCGTTCCAGCCACCCGGCGCGCGCGGCTGGCTGGCGGCGGGCTTGTTTGCCGTCGGCCCGGCCATGCGCTTCGAGCTGCCAGACGCCGACGCGACGGAACTGGAACTGATCGAGCGGCTGATGCAACTGCAACCTGGGCTGCGCGGCCCGGCCGAACTGGCCGTGCAGCGCCATGGGCTGACGCTGCGTGCCTTCGTGGCCACCGCCTTGGCCGCGCCGCCGCCCGACCTGCCAGCCGCACCCGAGGTGCTGCTGGGCGATGCCGGCTGGCAGCGCGAGGACGAGGGGCCGAGCATTCGGTTCCGCCAGCAGCTGCGCATCGCCACGCCGGCGCTGGCCACGCTGGTGGCGCTGGGCCGGCTCGAGGCCGACGGCTGGCGCACGCGCCATGACATGGTGGACCTGACCCCCGCCACGCCCGATGCCGACCCCGCCGAGCGCGCCGCCCCGCGCATGCTGGGCAATGCCGACAAGCTGCACGACGGCGTCTTCGGCATCGTGTCGGATGCCAACATCGACGCCGGCAACGCGCCCTGGAGCTACCGCGTGGCCCTGGCCGACGTGTTCGGCCGCTTCGGCGCGGCGACCGAGGTCGTCGTGCCGACGCCGCCGCGGCCGCCCATGCCGCAGCCGGTGCTGCGCTCACACCTGCAACTGGTCGGGCGGGCGGCTGGCGACGCGGCGGCCGTGGCCGGCAGCGTGCGCTGGTCGGTGGTGGTGCCCGCGCTGCACGAGATGACGGCCGGCTCGCGGCCCTTGTCGCGCGTCGTGATCGACCTTGATGGCGCGCTGCAGGCCGCCGCGGCGCCGCAGGACGGCGGCGTGCTGCACTTCGATTTCGAGCTGCCGGCGCTGCTGCCGATGGAGAGCCGCGCCGTCACCGCGACGGCGCATTTCGAGGACGACGAGGGCACGCCCGGCCCCACCGTGGCAGCGACCATCGCCCTCCACGACCCGCGCACGCCGCCGGTGCCGCAGACGGGCATCGCCATCGTCTGGAGCAGCCGGCCGGCGCCGGCGACCGATGTCGAGTTCCGGCTGCGCTTCACCGGCGTGGCCGGCGCCCGCTACCGCGCCTACCTGGCGGATGCGCGCGGCCTGGAGATCGCGCTGATGGACGGCGAGCGGCCCCGTACCCGCGCCGAGGTGGCCGTCGATGGCGCGCAGCGGGGCCTGGCAGGCCTGGGGCTGCGCGACCGTTTCCGCCTGCTCACCGACACGCCGCTGACGCCCGGCGGCGACGGCAGCGTGCTGTTCGACACGCGCCTGCCGCGGGCGCTGGAGACCGTGCAGTTCCTGCGCTTCGTGCCACTCAGCAGCCAGGGCAACGAGGCCGCATTCGAGAGCTGTCCGCTGCTGCCGGTGGCCGTGCCCAGCGACCGGCGCCCGCCCGCACCGCGGGTGGAGACCCGCGTCGACCCGGTCAGCGGCGTGGCCACCGTCACGGTGCGCGCGCCGGGCCTGGACCTGGTGGCGCTGCGCGCCGCCGAGCCGGGCCTGTTCGACGAACCACCGGCCGCGGACGCGCGGCCGCCCGAGTACCGGCTGCGGCGCGCCAGCGGCGGCGTGCCCGAGGCGCTCTACGCCCGCGAGATCGGCCGGGGCATGCTGCGGCGCGGCGGCGGGGAGTTCGTCGCCGAGGTGGACGACTCGCCAACGCCCGAGGGCTTGAGCGCCTATGTGCGCTACCACTACTGGGCCGAGTTGCGCATGCCGCCCGAGCGCCGCCTGCCGCCCGGCGTAGCCGAGATCCCGCTGCCCGCCGGCGCCGTCGAGCCGCTGCAGCCGGCGCAGCGCCTGGACGCGCCGGGCGCGTTCAGCAGCGCGTCCGCGCCCGCGATGGCCATGTTCGTGCCGGCGGATATCCCGGCGTTGCCGGACGGCAGCGTGACGGCAACGGTAGGCGCCGGTGCCGCAGCCGGCACGTGGCGGCTGACGCTGGCGATCCGCGGCGGCCCGGTGGCCCACCCACGCGCGGTGGGCGGCTTCAGGGTGCAGGTGCATCTGAAGCTGGATGACGGCGACTGGGCGCCCGAGGCTGCCGCGGTGCCGCTGGACAGCGGTGCGCTGGACCTCGTCATCGAGCGTGCCGTGCCTGCCGTGCCGCCGGTGCCGGCCTTGCAGCTGGCGCTGGTGCTGGTCGACCCGGTCGGCCGCGAGGCGCCGCTGCTGCGGGTCACCGCCACGCCGGTGTGACGCCGGCGGCGGTGGCTCAGGCCGTCATCGCCCTGGCCACCAGCAAGGTGTCGGTGAACTGCTCGAAGGCCACCACCCGCCCCGCCTTCAGCCGCCACACGTGGGCCACCCGCGCATGCAGGGCCTTGCCCGTGGCGAGGTGGCGGCCGCTGTAGTGGCCCAGGGCGACCAGCTGCTCGCCGCCGTCGATGAGTTGCTCCAGCGTGAAGCGATAGTCGTCCCAGTCACGGCCCAGCACCGCGAAGACGTTGCTGACGACGGCCGCGGGGCCGATCCAGGTGCCCGCGCAGGGGAAGCCGGCCATCTCCGTCCAGGCCACGTCGGGAGCCATGTCGGCCATCATGGCCAGGACGTCGCCGCGCGCCGAGGCGGCGTAGTGGTCGCTGATGATTTGCAGATTGCTCTTCACGCCTGCCTCCGGCTCACGAGGCACAGCCATCGATGCTGCAGAGCGCGGCTGCGTCGCCGGGCTGCGCTGGCGCCTGGCCGAGCATGCCCTGCAAGGCGGATGCAAAGTCCTGCGGCCGCCCCAGATAGGCCGTGGCGTCCACGCGGCTGAGGCCGGCTTGGGTCTCCAGCACAAAGCTCGGGAATCCGCGCGCGCCCGTCTGCGCCATGAAGCTGCGCGTCTGCTCGATGTGGGCCTGCACCGGGCCCAGGCTCTGGCGGCCCAGCTCGGTCGCGAATTCCGCCCTTGGCAGGCCGATGGTGCCGGCCAGCTCGATCAGCACGGCGGGCTCGGCAATGCGGCGGCCCTGCACGTAATGGGCGGCCTGCAGCTCGGCCAACAGGTCTGCGCCGCGGCCGGCAAGGGCTTCGGCGGCGAGGATGGCGGCGGTGGGCGGCTCGGAGTCGAACACCGCCTGTGGGTCGCACAGCAGGCCGTCGCGGTAGGCGTCGCCGAAGGGCTGGCCGGTGGCTTGGGCGATGCGCTGGTCATGCGCCAGCACGTAGGCGCGCAACTCGGGCGTGACGGGCTGGCGTTGCGGGCCGGTCATCATGCCGCCGGCATGCAGGCGCACCGGCAGCAGGCCGCGGGCCGCGCGCACCAGGGGCGCGGCGCCCCAGCACCAGCCGCACAGGGGGTCGTAGATGTAGTGGAGGACAGGGCTCGTCATGGTGCTCACCAGGCCATTTCGCCCTTGTTGACCTTGGCGCCGATGTCCAGGGCCATGCCCAGACCGGCCTGGGGATACGCCTGCTTCATGGCGGCGATGAGGTCGGCGCCGGTCTTGGCCTTGGCGGCCTCGGCGTCGAAGCGGCGCAGGTAGTCACGGGTGTAGCGGATGGCGCTGGTGTCGAGCGCGGTGCCGGCGGCCATGTGGCCGGGCACGACGGTGACGGGCTGAAGGGCCTCGATCTCGTCAAGCTGGGCCAGCCAGGCCTGGCGTTCGGCGGGCTTCTGGGTGTCGGCCGTCCAGACGTGCAAGTTGCCGAAGATGGCGATGTTGCCGGCCACGGTCTTGATGGACGGGATCCACACATAGGGCCGGTGGGCCAGCGCGCCGGTGGTGCCGCGCACCTCGATGGTCTCACCGTCGACGGTCAGGGTCGTGCCCTGCAGGGCCTCGGGCACGATCGGCTGCTGGGGCGCGTTGGCGCCCATCTTGGGCGACCAGAAAGCCAGCTTGCCGGCCAGCTTGGCCTGGATCTTCTCGCGCACGGCGGGCGTGGTCACCACGCGGGCCTGGGGGAAGACGGTCTTGAGTGTCTCGGCACCGAAGTAGTAGTCCGGGTCGGCGTTGCTGATGAAGATGGTCTTGAGCGTCTTGCCGCTGTCCAGCACGTTGGCGGCCACGCGCAGCGCATCGGCACGGGTGAAGCCGCTGTCGATGACCAGGGCCTCGGTCTTGCCGCTGATGACGACGGCGTTGACGTGGAAACTGTTGCCGTCGGCGTTGTAGACCTTGACGGCCAGCGGGGCCTGGGCCAGGGCGCTGCCCGTGGCAACCATGCCCAGGGCCAGGGTGGGCAGCAGGCGGCGGGCGAGTTGGCTGAGAGGGAACATGAGCATCTCCGGTGGTGATCAGGGGGACGTGCCGAGGTGTCGGCGGGGTGTGGGGCGAACTCTAGGTTTTGCGGTATGGTTGATAAAGACCGATTCGGTTGACTATTTATTTCGTTTTTCGTCGCAATCAGAGAAAGAGAACATGGATCGCCTGACCGCCATGCGCGTCTTTGTCGAGGTGGCCGACCGCGCCAGCCTGACCCAGGCGGCCGATCAGCTGGAAATGTCCACCGCCATGGTCAGCCGCTATCTGGCGGCGGCCGAGGACTGGTTCGGCGCGCGGCTGCTGCACCGCACGACGCGCCGCGTCAGCCTGACGGATGCCGGCAGCGCCGTGCTGCCCGCCTGCCGCCAGATGCTGGACCTGGCGCTGGAGACCCAGCACCTGGCCGCCGAGCGCAGCCGCGAGCCGGCCGGCCTGCTGCGCGTGACGACGCCGGGCTCGCTGGCCGAAGCGCAGCTGACGGCCGCGGTGGTGGATTTCCAGCGCCAGTACCGCCAGGTGGAAGTGATGCTGTCGGTGGCCGACAAGCCGGCCGACCTGGTGGCCGAGCGGGTCGACCTGGCCGTGCGCATCACCAACACGCTGGACCCGGCCATGATCACCCGCCCGCTGGCGGTGTGCCGCTCGGTGCTGTGCGCCTCGCCGGCCTATCTGCAGCAGCACGGCACGCCGCGCACCGCCGACGAGTTGCGCCAGCACCGCTGCGTGGCCCACGCCTTCGGCATCGGCAAGCAGTACCGCTTCATGCGCGGCGCCGAACTGATCACCGTGCCGGTGGAATGGAGCCTGCACACCAACGAGACCGCCGTGCTGCGCCGCGCCGTGCTGGCCGGGGCCGGCGTCGGCATGCTGCCCACCTACTACCTGGGCGATGATCTGCGCGCCGGCCGGCTGCTGCCCCTGCTGCCCGACCACCAGCCCGAGGTGCTGGGCATCCATGCCATCTACCTGTCGCGCCAGCACCAGCCGCTGGCGCTGCGGCTGCTGGTGGACTTCCTGGCGGCACGCTTCGCAGGCGAGCCCTGGGACCGTGAACTGAACGCCGCCCCTGTGGCTGCGCACGAGGAGACCGAATGAACCAGCCCTTGCTCGACGTGCTGGCGCTGCTGCGCGCCGGCCAATGGGTGCAGGCGCACGACGAGGTGCAGCGCCACGATTCGCCCGAGGCCGCCTGGCTGCATGCCCTGGTGCATGTGCAGGAGGGCGACCTGGAGGACGCCGAGTACTGGTACGGCAAGGCCGGCCGGGACTTCCGGCGCCGCCTCGGGCTGGCCGAGGAGCTGGACGCGCTGGAGCGGCAGCTGCGTCTTTAACTGGCGCGACAGCGCGCGCAGGCCGGCCTGGCGGCCGCTCAGGTGCAGGGTCAGGCGCTGGCCGGCCGCGAGCCCCTCAAAATGTCAGCGCATCCACACGCCCCGGGACCTCGCGGTCCGGCATGCCGCGCACATCCCTGGCCGAGAATTCGCTGACCCCGCGCAGCGCGAACAGCGCCGCCCCGCCCTGCCCGCGCCGCAGATTGACGGCATGGAAGCTGGCATCGCTGACATCGTCCAGCACGACCGCGGTTCGCCCCTCCGGCTGGACGTAGCCGACTTTGACGTGATGAACCTCGATGGCCTTCACGTGGCGCAGGTAAAACGCATACGCCGGGGCCTTGCCGAACATGCCGGGCTCCGGATATCCGTTTGCGTTTTCGGGCGGAACCGCCTTGCTCCAGGCCGCATCGCCGCCGCCTTGCGTTTCTATCTGCACATTGCTGATGCGAATATCCTCGATCAGATGCCCTTCCAGCCCGGCGATGGTGCTGGCGTGATTGACGTGCGCACCGGACACCACAATGTTGCTGATATTGATGCGCTTGATCGTGCCCACCCGCGGCTGATTCGGTCCGCGCAGGCGCGCGCCCAAGCGGATGAAGATCGGATCGTTCACCACGTTGCGCATGGTGATGTTGGAAATCGTCAGGTCCTCGATGTGCGAACCGTCCACGCTCTCGATCGCCAGGCCGCGGCACTCGTCGAAAATGCAGTTCGTGATGGCGATGTTCTTGAAGTCACCGTTCGATTCGGTGCCCATCTTGATGCGGCCGTATCGCCCCGACCGGTATTCCGGCGCACTGCGCTTGAAGGTGCCGTCAATCACGCTGCCTTCGTCGAAATTTCCCGATACCAGGCAATCCGATATCGTGATGTTTTCGCAGTGCTGGATGCGCCCCAGGCCGTAGCTGGCCTTGAGGCAAATCGCATCGTCCCAGGGCGTATTCAGGCTGCAATTCGTGATGCGCACGTTGTTGCACCCGTCGATATCCATGCCGTCACGGTTGGTGTCGATGATCAGGTGGTCGATCAGCATATTGCCGCAGCCGGTCGCCAAGATGCCGAAATGGCCGCCATGCAGGATCGAGAAATCGCGCAAGGTCACGTTGCTGCATTCGCGCAGCGCAATCGCCTTGTCGGCTTCGCCGGGCTGGTCCGGTTTGTCGGTGTAGTAGCCGGTGTATTTGTCGTGGCCGCTGATCAAGCCTTTGCCATGAATCAAGCCGCCGCCGACGATGGCCACGTTGTYCAGTCCAATACCCCAGATCAGGCTGTTTTGCCAGTGGCTGTGGCCGTAGTCCTGATAGTTGCCGCCGGCCTCGTTCGGCTCGGGCAGGTCGTAGCGCGCCACGCTGGCGTCAACCGCTTCGATCACCGCGCCAGCTTCCAGGTAGAGCGTGATGTTGCTCTTGAGCCGGATCGACGCCGACAGGTAGCGCCCAGGCGGGAAATAGACAGTACCCCCGCCCGCGGCCGCCGCGGCAGCAATGGCCGCATTGACCGCCGGCGAGTCGAGCGTGCGGCCATCGCCCTTGGCGCCGAAACGCCTGACGTCGAACAGCGAACTCGTTGGTATGGGCGGCGCTGCCAGCGAGCAGGCCGGCAGCGCGGCAACGAGCGCAACGGCCCGTGCCAGGAAATGTCTGCGTATAGGTAGCAATGTAAATTTCTTGAACGCCACGGAACCGCACAGTCTTTGTCCGCGCGAACAATTCGACCAATGACTTATTCGCCCCGACCCATACGCATATTGACATCACCCGGCCCTGCTGCGCGGTTGCGATCAACCACCTGCCGTGCCGGCCGTCCATTCCACTTAAAACGGCATAAAGCCGCAGCTGCAAGAAGGTGCAGCGCCCGAGGCGGCTGCCGCGCCCGATTGACAGCCAGTTGGAATTAACCGACACCACACGGGCCGCTGCAACGCTAAGGTGCCGCCGCCATGAGCTCCAACCTCTCTCCCAGACTCTGGGACATCTCTCCCACCGTCGCCCCCGACGCGCCCATCTTCCCGGGCGACGAGCCCTACAGCCTTCGCTGGACGGCGCAGCTGTCGCCCGGTTGCCCGGTCAACCTCAGCGCCATCACGATGAGCCCTCACGTGGGCGCGCATGCCGATGCGCCGCTGCACTACGCCAACGATGCGCCGGCTATTCACCAGGTGCCGCTGGACACCTATCTGGGCCGCTGCCGCGTCATCCACGCCATCGGCGCCGCGCCGCTGATCATGGTCGGGCATCTTCAGCACGCCGAAAACGACCTGCCGCCGCGCGTGCTGGTGCGTTGCTGCGACAAGGCCGACACGGTGTGGAACCCGGCCTTCACCGCCTACGCGCCCGAGGCCGTCGAATGGCTGGCCGCGCGCGGTGTGCGGCTGATCGGCATCGACACGCCGAGCGTGGACCCGGCCGACTCCAAGGTGCTGGACAGCCACCAGCAGCTGCGCCACCACGACCTGCGCGTGCTGGAGAACCTGGTGCTCGACGACGTGCCCGAGGGCGACTACGAGCTGATCGCCCTGCCACTCAAACTACAAGGCGCCTGTGCCTCCCCGGTGCGCGCCGTCCTGAGGGAACTGCCATGAATCTCGATGATGCCAAGCGGCTCGATGCCGCCGACCCCCTGCGCAGCCTGCGCGAGCTGTTCACGCTGCCCGACGGCGTCACTTACCTGGATGGCAACTCGCTGGGCGCCCTGCCCCGCGCCACACCCGAGCGCATCCAGCGCGCGGTGGAGCAGGAGTGGGGCCAGGGCCTGATCAAGAGCTGGAACACCGCCGGCTGGATCGACCTGCCGCGCCGCCTGGGCGACCGGCTGGCGCCGTGGCTGGGCGCGCGCCCGGGCGAGGTGCTGGTGGCGGATTCGACCTCCGTCAATCTCTACAAGGTGCTGCATGCCGCGCTGCAACTGCAGCAGGGCAAGCGCAAGGTTGTCATCAGCGAGCGCAGCAACTTCCCCACCGACAACTACATCGCGCAGAGCGTGGTGCGGGCGCATGGCGGCGAGTTGATCCTGACCGAGTCGCCCGAGGACATCCCGCCGCTGCTGGACGAGCGCTGCGCCGTGCTGATGCTGACGCATGTGAACTACCGCACCGGCCGCATGCATGACATGGGTCTGCTGACGCGCTGGGCGCAGCAGGCCGGCGCGCTGGCCGTGTGGGACCTGGCGCACAGCGCCGGCGCAGTGCCCATCGACCTGCTGGGCAGCGCGGCGGACTTCGCCATTGGCTGCGGCTACAAATACCTGAACGGCGGCCCGGGCGCGCCGGCCTTCGTGTGGATGCACCCGCGCCACGAGGGCCAGGTGTGGCAGCCGCTGACCGGCTGGCTGGGACACGCCAACCCCTTCGATTTCGACAGCGAATACCAGCCCGCGCCGGGCATTCAGCAGTACCAGTGCGGCACGCCCGCGGTGCTGGCGATGACGGGGCTGGACACGGCGCTGGACGTGTACGACGCGGCGAACAAACTGGGCGGCATCAAGGCGCTGCGCAACAAGTCGCTGGCGCTGACCGAGGCCTTCATCGGTGGCGTGGAGGCGCGCGTGCCCGGCGCCGTCATTGCCACGCCGCGGGACTCGGCCATGCGCGGCTCGCAGGTGTCGTTTTCGCTGCCCGAGGGGATCGATGGCTATGCGGTCATGCAGGCGCTGATTGCCCAGGGCGTCATCGGCGACTTCCGCGCCGGCGACCCCGAGCTGCTGCGCTTCGGCTTCGCGCCGCTGTACAACGGTTTCGCCGATGTGGCGTGCGCGGTGCGGGTGCTGGGGGACATCCTTGACTCACGCTCCTGGGATGCGCCGCAGTTCACCAGCCGCTCCAAGGTGACTTGACCCACCCCCTACTCGCTTCGCGAGCCCCCTCAAGGGGGCACTGCCAGCGGCCCGGCAAAGCCGGTTCCACGGCAGTCACTCGGTAAGGCACTACGCATTCCCATGGCAACCACTGATCATCACGGCGCCCAGCTCGATTTCTCCAAGGACATGAGCTATGGGGACTATCTCCAGCTCGACGCCATCCTCAGCGCCCAGAAGCCGCTCTCGCCCGACCACAACGAGATGCTCTTCATCGTGCAGCACCAGACCTCGGAGCTGTGGATGAAGCTGATGCTGCACGAGCTGCAAGCCGCCATCGCGAACGTGGCGGCCGACCGCCTGCCCGAGGCCTTCAAGATGCTGGCGCGGGTGTCGCGCATCATGGAGCAGCTGGTGCACGCCTGGGACGTGCTGGCGACGATGACGCCGCCCGAGTACAGCGCCATCCGGCCCTACCTGGCCAAGAGCAGCGGCTTCCAGAGCGCGCAGTACCGGCGCATCGAGTTCCTGCTCGGTAACAAGAACGCCGCCATGCTCAAGCCGCACGAGCACCGGCCCGACCTGCTGGCCCAGGTGAAGCAAGCCTATGACGCGCCGTCCCTCTACGACGAGGCGCTCAAGCTGATGGCGCGGCGCGGCATCCCCGTGCCGGCTGCAAACCTCAGCCGCGACTGGACCCAGCCCCATGTGGCCGACGAGGGCGTCAAGGAGGCCTGGCTGACGGTCTACCGCAAGCCGCAGGACCACTGGGACCTGTACCAGATGGGCGAGGAGCTGGTGGACCTGGAGGACGCCTTCCGCCTCTGGCGCTTCCGCCACGTGACGACGGTAGAGCGCGTCATCGGCTTCAAGCGCGGCACCGGCGGCACGGGCGGCGTCAGCTATCTGCGCAAGATGCTGGACGTGGTGCTGTTCCCGGAGCTGTGGGCGCTGCGCACGGAGCTGTAGGGAAAAACGCCGGGCGTTGTCGATTTCGGCCGGCCTCGACCGTCGTTCCTGGCCCGGCCCGGTCGGCCGGGTTTGGAAAGGACCCGATGAAACTGCTCCTCACCTCCGCCGGCATCCGCAACGCGAGCATCCATGCCGCGCTGCTCGACCTGCTGGGCAAACCCATCGCCGAGTGCCACGCGCTGTGCATCCCCACGGCGCTGTACGGGCATCCGCACGGCAGCCCTGACAACACGTGGCGTTTCATCAGCGGCCAGGAGCCGTCCACGCCGATGTGCGAGCTGGGTTGGAAGTCGGTCGGGGTGCTGGAACTCACTGCGCTGCCGAGCATCGACGGGGCGCGCTGGCAAGGCTGGGTGCGGCAGGCGGACGTGCTGCTGGTGAACGGCGGCGACGCGCTGTACCTGTGCCACTGGATGCGCCAGTCGGGGCTGGCCGACCTGCTGCAGTCGCTGCCGGACATGGTCTGGGTGGGCTTGAGCGCAGGGAGCATGGTCATGACGCCGCGCGTCGGCGAGGCCTTCGTCGAAACCAGGCCGCCCATCACGGGCGATGACAGGGCGCTCGGCGTGGTCGATTTCGCGATCTTTCCCCACCTGGACTACCCCGGCTGGCCGAGCAACTCGATGGCCGCCGCCGAGGCATGGGCGGCCGGCATCGGCTGCCCGGCCTACGCTCTCGACGACGAGAGCGCCATCAAGGTGGTGGACGGCGCCGCGGAAGTCGTGTCGGCAGGGCATTGGAAGTTCTTCGCCCGCTGACGGCAGGCACCGTGCCCACCGGCATGGTGCACCCGGCTTCTACAATCCCAGGCACCCTTTTCACGGTCCCGAGCCCACCCGGCGCGGGACCATCACCGAGGTCCTGACGCCATGGACACCCGCACCCACGAAACCCGCCTGCGCATCGAGCGCCTGCGCGATGCCCTCAACGCCCACGGCGTGCATGCCGTGCTCGTGCCGTCCAGTGATCCGCACCTGTCCGAATACCTGCCCGACCGCTGGCAGGGCCGCGAATGGCTGTCGGGCTTCACCGGCTCGGTCGGCAGCCTTGTCGTCACGCGCGACCAGGCCGCCCTGTTTGCCGACAGCCGCTACTGGGCCCAGGCCGAGGCGCAGATCGCCGGCAGCGGCATCCAGCTCGAGAAGATGAACTCGGGCGCGTCGACGCAATACATCGACTGGATCGCCAAAGCCCTGCAACCCGGCCAGTCGATCGCCGTGGACGGCCAGGTGTTGGGGCTCTCCCTGGCCAATGCCCTGCGCACGGCCATGCAGCGCGCCGGCATCACGCTGCGCACCGACCTCGACCTCGTGCAGCACGCCTGGGACGGCCGCCCCGGCCTGCCCACCGAACCCGTCTACGAGCACGCCGCGCCGCAGGCCGCCGTGTCCCGCGCCGACAAGCTGGCCCGCGTGCGCGCCGCGATGGCGACTGTGCAGGCCACCCACCACCTCGTGTCTACCGTGGACGACGTGGCCTGGCTGCTGAATCTGCGCGGCAGCGACGTGCAGTGCAACCCGGTCTTCATCGCCCACCTGCTGCTGGACCCCACCGGTGGCCGCCTCTTCATTGGCGACGGCAAGGTGCCAGCCGACGTGGCCGCGCGGCTTGCGGCGGATGGCATCCAGCTGGCCCCCTATGGACAGGCTTCGTCCGCCCTGGCCGCCCTGCCCGCCGACGCCAAGCTGCTGATCGACCCGCGCCGCGTGACCTTGGGCCTGCGCGAGGCCGTGCCCATGGGCGTGACCGTCGTCGAGCAGATCAACCCGAGCACGCTGCTGAAGAGCCGCAAGACCGCCGCCGAAGCCGCCTTCATCCGCGAGGCCATGGCCGAGGACGGCGCGGCGATGTGCGAGTTCTATGCCGACTTCGAGGCTGGAATAGCCCGCGGCGAACGCTGGAGCGAGCTGGACGTCGACACCCAGCTGACGGCCGCGCGCAAGAGGCGCCCGGGCTTCGTGGGCCTGTCCTTCTCGACGATTGCGGGCTGGATGGCCAATGGCGCCCAGCCGCACTACCGCGCCACGCCCGAGTCGTTCGCGCAGATCGAAGGCAACGGCCTGCTGCTGATCGACTCCGGCGGCCAGTACGTCGGCGGCACGACGGACATCACGCGCGTCTGGCCCATCGGCACCGTCAGCGCGGCGCAGAAGCGCGACTACACGCTGGTGCTCAAGGGCACGCTGGCGCTGTCGCGCACCCGCTTCCCGCGCGGCACGCTCAGCCCCATGCTGGACGCGATTGCCCGCGCGCCGCTGTGGGAGCACGGCCTGGACTACGGCCACGGCACGGGCCACGGCGTGGGCTACTTCATGAATGTGCATGAAGGCCCGCAGAGCATCAGCAAGGCGATTGCCGAGCCGGCCATGGCCATGGAGCCCGGCATGATCACGTCCATCGAGCCAGGCCTGTATCGGCCGGGGCTGTGGGGTGTGCGCATCGAGAACCTGGTGCTCAACGTCGCCATCGATACGCCCGAGAAGAACGCCTTCGGCGAGATGCTGGAGTTCGAGACGCTGACGCTCTGCCCCATCGACACGCGCTGCATCGACATCAGCCTGATGCGCGCCGACGAGATCGACTGGCTGAACCGCTACCACGCCACCGTGCGTGAGCGCCTCGGCCCGAAGGTCAGCGGCGCGGCCCTGGCCTGGCTGCTGCTGCGCACCGCGCCGTTGGCGGCCTGATGCGCGCGCTGGCTGCGCTGCTGCTGTGTGCGGTAGGCGCAGCCGCGGCGCAGACGCGCTATGAGGGCCTGTGCGACGCCTCGGCGGCGGTGGCGCTGGATGCGCGTCATTTCGTCGTTGCCGATGATGAGCACAACCGGCTGACCATCTACAGGCGCGGCGAAGCCAAAAGCGTCGGCGGGATCGACCTCGACAAGTTCTTGAAGGCCGACAAGGAAGCCGACCTCGAAGGCGCGGCCCAGGTCGGCCGCCGCATCTACTGGATCGCCTCGCATGCACGCAACAGCGCCGGCAAGTTGCGCGAGGACCGGCTGCGCTTCTTCGCCACCGACATCCACGGCACGACGGTGGAGCCGGTGGGCCAGCCCTACACGGGCCTGCTGGCCGACCTGCTGGCGGCGCCGGCCCTGGCGCCGCTGAAACTCTCCGACGCTGCTGGCCGTGCGGCCGAGGCGGAAGGCGGCTTCAACATCGAAGGCCTGGCCGCCGCGCCGGACGGCAGCCTGCTGATCGGCTTGCGCAACCCGATTCCGCAGGGGCGTGCCCTCGTCATTCCGCTGCTGAACCCGGCCGAGTTGGTGAGCGGGAAGAGCCCAGCGCGCTTTGGCAGCGCCATCCGCCTGGACCTGGGTGGACGCGGCGTGCGCTCCATCGAGCGCGTGGGCAGCGGCTATCTGATCGCCGCTGGCCCGCCGGCCGACGTGGGCAGCTTCGCGCTGTTCCGCTGGAGCGGCAAGGCCACCGATGTGCCGGCGCCCATCAAGGCCGACCCCGGCACGCTGCGCCCCGAGGCGCTGTTTGCCTGGCCGGACGGTCAAGTCACGCTGCTCAGCGACGACGGCGGCGTCATGGTGGGCAAGAAGGCCTGCAAGGACGCGAACAAGGGCAAGCGCGCCTTCCGCGCCCTGGACCTCAAGCCTTAGGCACCAAGGGATAGCGCCACACCAGCGCCGCGCTGGCCAGCAGCATCAACAGCACGCCGCTGAACAACGGCACTGCGCTGTCCGCATGCCCGAGGAAAGGCGCCACCAACTGCGTACCGACGGCGCCGGCGGCAAGCAGCGCCAGCACCAGCAAGGCCGTCGCGCGGCCCATCTGCGCAGGCGGCACGGCCAGGGCATCGACGAAGGTGGCCGGCCCACGAATGGCCAGGGCGCCGCAGAAGCACATCCAGTAGGCCGCCACCGCCGCATAAGGCAGCTGCTGCCCGCTCCAGGCGGCCAGCAGCGCCAGCGTGCAGGCCACCAGCTGCACCACGCTGCCCAGCCTCACGACGCGCGCATGGCCCAGGCGCGCGGCCAGCCGGCCCGACTGCGAGGCGCCCAGCATGAAGGAGCCGACACCCAGCACCTGCAGCAGCGCGAATGCTGCCGTGCCCAGCCCCAGGGTGTGCTGCAGCAGCTGGGGCGCGCTGGCCAAGAAGGTCAGCAAGGCACCGATGCACAGCGCATGCGAACCGGCCAGCCGCAGATAGCTGCGGTTGCGCAGGATGCCGAGATAGCCGGCGTCGTGCTCGAGGTTGAGCCCGGGCAGCCTGCGCGGCGCGATCTTCACCACCCACGGCAGCAACAGCAGGGCCAGGGCCGCCAGCACCCAGAAGGTGCCGCGCCAGTCCGTCACGCGCAGCATCAGCGCGCCCAGCACGGGGCCGGCAGCAGGCACGATGGCCTCGACCATGGAGATGGCGGCGATGCCGCGCACCACGTCGGCATCGGCCAGCGTGGCGCGTACGACGGTCGGCGCCACCACCGTCGCCGCCGCGGCTGACACACCCTGCAGCAGGCGCAGCACCAGCAGCGTCTCGATGTTGGGCGCTAAAGCGCAGCCCAGGCTGGTCAGCACCAGCAGCAGCAGGCCCACCTCGACGCAGCGCCGCGGACCGAGGCGGTTCAGCAGCTCGCCCCACAGCAGTTGGGCGCCTGCCAGGCCGGCCAGGTAGACGGCCACGGTGGCCTGGGCCAACGGCACGCTGATGCCCATGCCAGCCTGCAGGGCGGGCACGGCCGGCAGGTAGAGATCCATCGCGGCCATGCTGACGCCAGTGACGAAAGCCAGCGGCAGGATGGTGCGTATCGATGCGGAAGGGGACGCTGGAGGGGAATGCATGCGGGAGCCTCTTCTTCACAGAGGGCGCCCTTGTCCTGTCGTCCTCACCAAGCGTGGCGAAGGCATCATGACCCTCGTCGCAGCACCCCTCGGCAGAGACGGCGTCACGGCACTCGCCGCGAAGCGCTGCGCATTTTAGGCAAGGCAAACTCCGTTCATGGACCAGGTGGATATTGCCGTCATCGGTGCCGGCGTTGTCGGCCTCGCGATCGCGCGCGAGCTGGCGCTGCGCGGGCGTGAGGTCGTCGTCATCGAGGCCGTCGGCGCCATCGGCACGGGCATCTCCTCGCGCAACAGCGAGGTCATCCACGCCGGCCTCTACTACCCAACCGGCAGCCTGAAGGCGCGGCTGTGCGTGCGCGGCAAGATGCTGCTCTACGACTACTGCGCGGCGCGCGGCGTTGCGCACAGTCGCTGCGGCAAGCTGGTGGTGGCGACACGCGCCGAGGACCTGCCGCGGCTGGAGCAGATCGCCGAGGCTGGCGTGGCCAATGGCGTTGACGACCTGCGCCTGCTGAGTCGGACCGAAACGCTGGCGCTGGAGCCGGCCTTGAACGCCGCGGGTGCGCTGCTGTCGCCGTCCAGCGGCATCGTCGACAGCCATGGCCTGATGACAGCCCTGCTGGCTGACGCCGAGAACGCCGGCGCGACGCTGGCCCTGGCCAGTGCGGTGACCGGTGGCGCGCGGGAGGGTGATGGCTGGCGGCTGCTGGTGGAGGATTTCGAGCTGGGCGCGCGCTGCGTCATCAATGCAGCTGGGCTGTTTGCTGCGCAGGTCGCTGAATCCCTGGGCACGCCTGTGCCACCACTGCGCTTTGCCCGCGGCCACTACTTCTCACTCGCCGGACGGGCGCCGTTCTCGCACCTGATCTACCCGCTGCCGGTAGACGGCGGCCTGGGTGTGCATCTGACGCTGGATCTGGGCGGCCAGGCGCGCTTCGGGCCTGATGTGCAGTGGTTGACCGAGCGCGCGCCGGCCAGGCTGGACTACGCCGTCGACCCTGCCCTGGCACCGGCCTTCGAGGCCGAGGTGCGCGGCTACTGGCCGGGCCTGCCCGCGGGCGCGCTGCAGCCGGCCTACAGCGGCATCCGGCCAAAGCTGAGCGGCCCGGGCGAGGCGGCGGCGGACTTCCGCATCGACACCGCGACGCCGGGCTTGGTGCAGCTGTTCGGCATCGAGTCGCCCGGGCTGACGGCCTCGCTGGCCCTGGCCGAAGAGGTCGCCGCCCGGCTTTGAACCC
Organism: Roseateles sp. P4_D2; assembly: GCF_056401875.1. Lineage (NCBI taxonomy): Bacteria > Pseudomonadati > Pseudomonadota > Betaproteobacteria > Burkholderiales > Sphaerotilaceae > Roseateles > Roseateles sp. P4_D2. The sequence continues at coordinate 329,613 of NZ_JBFUIM010000005.1, forward strand.
AGGACGCTGAAACTGGTTTCAGGTCCGGCGCTCAGATGGCGAGCGCGGCGTCGGCACCGGCCAGCGCCCGCGGCCACAGCGCCAGGCCACCGCCCAGGCTCCAGGCCTGCTCATGCCCAAGCCGCCGTAGAGCCTGCGCGGCTTGCGCGCTGCGGTTGCCGCTGCGGCAGAAGAAGACGATGGGCGTCTCGGCCGGCAGGGTCAGCCAGCGGGCCAGCGCATTGGGCAGGCCCGACAGCGGCACGGCCTCGCGGCGCACGCCCGCGCCGAGCTCGGGCGCCTGGCCCAGGCGCTGCTCGTAGGGCTCGCGCACGTCCACCAGCAGCAGCTGCGGGTGCTCGCGCAGCAGGCCATTCAGCTCGTCCAGGCTCATCTCGCTTGAAGCAAGCGGGCAGGCGCTGTCGACGCGCGCGCCGCAGGCCACGGTCTGGTATTCGGTCAGGGCCAGGCCCTGCTCGAGCTGGGCCTTGGCGGCCGCGAAACCAGCGCCATCGATGCGGCCACTGAGCACGTCGCCCAGCAGCGGCTGGGCCACGCATTCCACGGCCAGCGTGCTGGCGAAGCGGTCGTCGTAGTCGTGACCGGGCAGCAGCAGGGCGTGGGGGCCGACGGCCTTTTCCAGGCGGCCCAGCGAGCTGCCGTAGGCCAGCGGCGCGCTCTGTTCGAAGTCGCTGCGGCCCAGGGCGCCGGGCATGACGGTGTCGCCGACGAAGGCCAGGCGCAATCCGCCCGCGTCGTACAGCAGATAGGCCGTCGAGTCCTGGGTGTGGCCGGGAATCGGCATGCGGCTCAGCCGGGAGGTGCCCAGCGCGATGGCGTCGGCGCCGATTGGCCAGCCCAGGCCGTCGACATCACCGCGCGACTGGCCGGCGGCGGCGAGCAGCTCGGACGCGGACGAGGCGTGGTCGCCATGGCTGTGGGTGTCGAGCACGGCGGCGAGTTCATAACCCTGGCAGGTCAGCCACTGAGCCAGGCGTTCGGTCAGCTCGGGCAACGGGTCGACGACAACGGCACGGCGGCTGGCGGCATCGGCCAGCAGATAGCAGCAGGCGCCATCGACGACGAAGCGCGTCAGGCCATCGGCCGGCAGGGCCTGGCCGGGAGCGCTCGGGTCCAGGCAGCTCTCGCGCAGGGACTCGCCACAGATGCGGATGCGAGCGCAGGCCTCGTCGATGAAGGCGGCATCGGCCACCGGGCCGAAGGACAACCGCACGGCCGAGGCCGTCTGCCAGGCCGGCAGGCCCATGGCTTCGAGCACATAGCTGGGCTGCGCCTTGGCCGCGCTGCAGGCCGAGCCGCCGCTGACGCGCAGCTCGGCAGCGTCGAAAAGGTCCAGCAGCAGCTTGGAGCTGACACCCGGCACGGCGAAGTTCAGCGTCGTCGGCAGGCAGACCTCGGGCGGTGCATTGAACACGAGGCCGGGGAAGGCCTGCTGCAGCGCGCCAGCCAGGCGGTCGCGGAAGGCGACGAGGGTGGCGTGATCGCGAAAGGTCTTGCCGTCCTCCAGCGCCGCCAGCACGGCGCCCAGGGCGGCAATGCCGGACATGTTCTCGGTGCCCGAGCGCAGCGCGCCCTCCTGGCCGCCGCCGGCCAGCAGCGGCGTGAACGGTGCGCCTTCGCGCACATAGAGCAGGCCGATACCCTTGGGGGCGTAGAGCTTGTGGCCCGAGAACGGCGCGAAGTCGATGCGGCGCTCGGCCAGGCGCAGCGGCAACTTGCCCAGGGCCTGCACGCCGTCCACCATCCACAGCGCCGCGCTGCCGAAAAGCGCCTGCTCGATGCCATCCAGATCGCTGATGACGCCGGTCTCGTTGTTGGCCGCCATCGTGCAGACGAGGCCGGCGCGCGGCGCGTGCTCGCGCAGCCAGGCGAGGTCATGGCGGCCGTCGCGGCCGACGGGAATGGCCAGCACCTGCAGGTTCAGGCCGAGCAGCGCATTCCAGTGCTTGATGGCCTCGGGCACCGCCTTGTGCTCGGTGGCGCCGTAGAGCAGCAGCTTGGGCCGGGTTGGCACGTCCCTCAAGGCGCTCAGCGCCGACAGCACGGCCGTCTGGATGCCCTCCGTCGCTCCGCTGAGGAAAAGCAGCTTGCCCGAGCTCGCCCCGAGCACGCGGCGAGCACGGGCCCGAACGCCGTCCATCAGCGCCCTCGCCTTCAGCCCGGTGCTGTGGACGCTGCTGGGGTTGCCGAAGTCATCGGCCATCGCGGCCATGGCGGCTTCGCGGGCTTGCGGCAGGACGGGCGTGGTGGCGTTGGCGTCGAGATAGATTTCCATGGTGCTGGCCGCTGCGGCAGTGGATGCGCTGGCGGTATTGTTGCCAGCATTGGGCACAAACGGTTTGCACAAGCCGGCTTTCAATCGCCCGAGCCGAGCATGCAATACTTTATATGATCGATTCCATGAAATTGGATTCCATAGACATCCGCATCCTCGAAATCCTTCAACAGAACGCCGAGCTTCAGACGGCCGAGGTGGCGCAGCAGGTCGGCCTGTCGACGACGCCGTGCTGGCGGCGCATCCAGCGTCTGAAGGAATCGGGCGTCATCACACGCCAGGTGGCGCTGCTGGACGCGCAGAAGGTGAATGTCGGCGTCACCGTCTTCGTCTCGGTGCGCACCAGCACCCACAGCCAGGATTGGTTCGAGACCTTCAAGGCCACGGTGCAGGCCATCCCCGAGGTCGTCGAGTTCTATCGCATGAGCGGCGACGTGGACTATCTGCTGCGGGTGGTGGTGCCCGACATTGCCGCCTATGACAGGGTCTACAAGCGCCTCATCGCCGGCACTCAGCTGCGCGACGTCAGCTCCAGCTTCGCCATGGAGGAACTCAAGCTGACGACGGCATTGCCCTTGGGCTATGCCGGTTGACGCGTCATTTGCTACGGCGTGTTGCAAATTGCGGGCAGCCGCAGTACACCGTACAGGCGGTGCGGCGTTAAGTTCACCGCATTCGACCTGAGCGAGCCCGCCATGAAGACTTTTGTCCGCGCCTCTGTTGTTCTGGCCCTGCTGGCCGCCCAAGGTCTGGCGAGCGCCGGCCCCCGCTACTACCACCATCACCATCATTACCGAGGCCCCGGCCTCGGTGGCTTGGTCCTCGGCCTGGCAGTGGCGGTGCCGCTGATCGCGATGGCGAATCAGGCTGAGCGCGAGGTGGTCTATGTGCCGCCGCCCCCGCCACCGCAGCCGGTGTATGTGCAGCCCGTGCAACCGGTTTACACCCAGCCGTCGCGTGCCGTGCCGATCATCTATCCGCGCAACGGCCAGAGCGGCGTCCAACTGGAAGCCGACAGCCGCGAATGCAACCGCTGGGCGACGACTCAGCAGGCCGCCATGTCCGACGCCGGTGTGTTCCAACGCGCCGTCGAAGCCTGCATGGACGGGCGCGGCTACACGATGCGCTGAGGCGTGAACCGGCCGCGTACGGCGGCCGCCCAAAAGCAAAAAGGACCTGGAGGCTTTCGCTTCCAGGTCCTTGCTTTATTTGGGGTGGCTGATGGGACTCGAACCCACGACGACAGGAATCACAATCCTGGACTCTACCAACTGAGCTACAGCCACCGCAGAGCCAAAAAGTATAACCGATAAATCAGGGTGCGCTGGCCGCCGAGGCCGGTGCCTCGACCTTGATGGCGGCCTTGTATTGCGCCTTCAGCGCGGCCAGATAGGCGGCGCCTTCGGCACGCGCCCAGGCGCCGGCGTATTGCTGGGCTGCGCGCTTGTCGTCGATGACGGCGGCGTCGCGTGGCTGCAGCTGGTTGATGCGCACGACGACATAACCGCCGTCGTCGGCCGCCACGCCAACGGCGGCCGGCAGCTTGGCGGCATCGGCACCGAGCACGGCTTCGAGCTGGGTGCGCGTCAGGTTCTGCGGCTTGGCACGCGAAACGGAGACGGCAACTTCCAGGCCGGCGGTGTCCGCCGGGTTGGCCTTCATCGCGGCCAGGCGGGCTTCGCCGGCCTTCCTGGCCTGATCGGCGGCGAGCTTGTGCACGAGCTGCTCGCGCACCTTGTCCTTCACGTCGGCCAGCGGCGGCACGCGGGCCGGGTTGTGCTGGGTGACGTGAGCCGACACGAGCTGGCTGGGACCGGTCTCGACGGCTTCAGTGTTGCGCTTGTTGCGCAGTGCATCGTTGCCGAAGACGGCTTCCAGCAGCTTGGGCGAGGCGAGCGGGCCCGCTGCGCCAGGCTGCGGCAGGCGCTGCACGGTGGCGGTCTGGACCTGCAGCTTGAGCTTGTCGGCTGCGGGCTGCAGGCTGTCGGACTGCTCGTAGACGAGATTGCCGAACTGCTCGGCAGCCTCGGAGTAGCGGCGCTGGGCGAGCTGCTTGCGCACTTCGTTCTCGACTTCGGTGCGCACGGCCTCGAAGGGCTTCTTGTCGCCGCCGCGGGTACCGGTCAGCTGGATGATGTGATAACCGAAATCGGTCTCGACAAGGTTGCTGATCTCGCCCTGCTTCATCGCGTAGACCGCCGCATCGAACTCCTTGACCATGGCGCCGCGGCTGAAGAAGTCGAGGTCGCCGCCGTTGGCGCCCGAGCCTTCGTCCTGGGAATTCTTCTTGGCCAGCGCGGCGAACTCGCCGGGGTTCTTGCGCACTTGCGCCAGGATCTCCTCAGCCTTGGCCTTGGCCTTGGCGCGCTCTTCGGCTGGCGCATTGCGCTCCACCTTGATGAGGATGTGGCTGGCGCGGCGCTCCTCGGGCACACCATAGCGTGCTGCGTTTTCCTTGTAGTAGTTCTGCAGGTCGTCTTCGCTGAACTTGACGTCCTTCTTCAGCGCGTCCAGGTCGAGCACGACGTACTGGATCTGGGCCGATTCGGGCAGCTGGAACTTGGCGGCATTCGCCGGTTCCTTGTAGAAGGCCTCGACGTCGGCATCGCTCGGGTTGAGCTTGGCAGCGAAGTCCTTGACGTCAAAACGCTGCAGCTGCACCTCACGTTGCTGCAGCAGGGCGTCGAAGGCCAGCTTGGGGCTGGCGGCGCCGACGGCAGCCGAGGACTCGATGGGGGCCGTGACCTGACGGACGGCGTAGTCCTGACGCAGGCGCTCCATGAAGATGGAAGGCGTCATGCCCTGGGCCGCGAGCAGGGCCTTGTTGACCGTACCGTCGGGGTTGCGCAGAAAGGCGAACTGCGGGTCATTCCAGAAGCGGGCGTTGACGGACTCAGCGCTGGGCGTGAAGTGCTGGTGCTCCGCGGCGGCCTTGAGCGTGCGCTCGTTGACCAGGTTCTCGAGGGCCTGGCGTTTCACTTCCGGCGTATCCAGCAGTTTGGCATCGACGCCCGGGCTCTGGCGGCGGATGCGGTCGGCCTGCTCACGTTGGGCGACGTCCCATTCGGCCTGGGTGATCTTGCGGCCATCGACGCTTGCCACGCCGGTGTTGGCACCACCCATCATGCTGGTGTAGCCCTGCATGCCGACGAGGGCGAAGGACGGCAGGATCAGCAACAGCAGGACGAACTGGAACAGGCGGTTGTGCGTGCGGACGAATTCAAACATCTCGGGGAGCCTTGAGGATCAAACGCGACGAAGGCGAACCGAGGTTCGCCTTCGAGGGAGCCGCATTCTAAATGCGAGACGGCTGACGCCGCCCTGGGGTCGGGTGGTGGGCGCTGACGGGCTCGAACCGCCGACAATCTCCGTGTAAGGGAGGTGCTCTACCAACTGAGCTAAGCGCCCGGGGAAACCGGGATTGGCCGAAGGTTCAGTTCACGGCGTCCTTGAGCGCCTTGCCGGGTTTGAACTTGGGCACCTTGGCCGATTTGATCTTGATGGTATCGCCGGTGCGTGGGTTGCGGCCGGCGCGCGCAGCACGCTTGGTGATGCTGAAGGTGCCGAAGCCTACCAGCGAGACGGTGCCGTTCTTCTTCAGCGTCGTCTTGACGCCGCCGATCACGGCTTCGAGCGCACGGCCTGCAGCAGCCTTGGAGATGTCGGCCTGCTTGGCGATGTGCTCGATCAATTCGGACTTGTTCACTCGTGCCCCCTCATGACGATTCAGCGGACTGTTGAGCCCTGCACCGTGACCGGCCGCAAGACTGCGATGCAGATGTCGATCCCGCGCACTGCGCAGCCTGTGACAGGCCGACTACAAGCGGCCAAGGCGCGCGCGGGGAAGCGGATTCTAGACGCGCGTCCGGCGGTGGGCGGGGCGGGAAAAGTCCCGATACAACTCGGCGTCCGGCGTGAACCAGGACGGCGCCCTAGCGGGCCTTGGCACGGATTTCCGGCAAGGCCTTCTGCAGGTAATAGACCATGGACCAGATGGTCAGCACGACGGCTGCGTAGATCAGCCAGGTACCCCAGAGCCGCGTCGGAATGAGGCCGAAAAGCTGGCCGTCATAGAGCAGGAAGGGGATGGCCACCATCTGCACCGTCGTCTTCAGCTTGCCGACCATGTGCACGGCAACGCTGCGTGAAGCGCCGATCTGGGCCATCCATTCGCGCAGGGCCGAGATCGCGATCTCGCGGCCGACGATGACCAGGGCGACGAAGGCGTTGACCCGGCCGAGCTCCAGCAGGATCAGCAGCGCCGAGCAGACCAGGAATTTGTCGGCCACCGGATCGAGGAAAGCGCCGAAGGAGGATGTCTGGTTGAGCTTGCGTGCCAGATAGCCGTCCAGCCAGTCGGTCAACGCGACCACGACGAACAGGACCGTCGCGAACAGATTCTTGTGCGCCGGCTGCATTTCCAGATAGAACACGCCGACGATCAGCGGGATCGCCACGATGCGGGCCCAGGTCAACAGAGTCGGCAGCGTCAGGAACATGCCAGCATTGTGCCCATGTCGACGCCCGCCCCCGGGGCACCGCCGGCGCAACTGTGGCGGCCAGCCCTCAGTTCAGGCTGAGCGGCTTGAAGCGCCGGTCCTCTTCGAAAAGGAAGGTCTCGGTGAACTTCCAGGGCTCAGGCATGCGGCGCACGTCGCCAAAGGGCGCAGCGCGATGGATGGCGTCGATGGCCAGCTGCAGGGTTTCCGGTGCAAACCTGGGCTTGCGGACGACGTTGACGCGACGCACGCTGCCGTCGGCCTTGACCTCGATCTCCAGCACCACGACGCTCAGTACATGCGAGGGCGCCTTGGTCATGAAGCTGCCTTCCGGGTTGGCCATGACGAGGCGCTCCGCGGCCTGGCGACGCAACTCGTCGTGGGTGCGCACCGGCTTGGGCGGCGGCAAGCCGGCGGGCTTGGGGGCCGCCACAACGGTTGGCGACGGCTGCGGCGCGGGCTCTAGAACCACGGCGCGTGGCACGCCGTCAGTGGGCACCACAGGCGCCGGTGCACGTGGCGTTGCCGCGCAGCCGGCCAGCAGCGGACCGATCAGCCAGCGTGCGGCTCGTTTCAATGGGGCGATGGTGGGCACGGCGTTCTCCTCATGGCTCGCATTGTTCTGCTTCGTCCCCTGCTCGAGGTGCGACGAATTTCTCACCGCGACTGCGGCGCTGGTAGCGCAATGCAACGCAGCGTAAGCGTTCTACACCTCAGTGCAGCGCGCGGTAGATCTCCTCGGCAAGTTCGCGCGACACGCCCTTCACGCTGCACAGCTCGTCCACGCTCGCGCCCGCCACGCCGCGCACGCCGCCAAAGCGCTGCAGCAACTGAGCACGCTTCTTCGGGCCGACCCCCGGCACGTCCTCCAGCCGTGAGCCGCCGGTGCGGGTCGCGGCGCGCTTGGCGCGCATGCCCGTGATGGCAAAGCGGTGCGCCTCATCGCGGATCTGCGCGATCAGCATCAGCGCCGCCGAGTCGCGGCCGAGGTAGATCTTCGCGCGCCCGTCGGCAAAAACAAGTTCCTCCAGCCCGACCTTGCGGCCCTCGCCTTTTTCGACGCCGGCAATGAGACCGAGGTCCAGCCCCAGCTCCTCGAAAACCTCGCGCGCCATCGACACCTGGCCGCGGCCACCGTCGACGAGCACGAGATCGGGCAGGCGGCCGGTGCCCAGCTGGGCGGCTTCGGCCATCTTGCTGTAGCGGCGCGTCAGCACCTGGCGCATGGCCGCGTAGTCATCGCCGCCCGTGATGCCCTCGATGTTGTAGCGCCGGTACTGGCTGCTCTGCATCTGGTGGTTCTCGAACACGACGCAGCTCGCCATCGTCGCCTCGCCTGCCGTGTGGCTGATGTCGAAGCATTCGACACGGAACTTGTCAATCTCGGCAACCGACAGATCCAGCGCGTCGACCAGGGCCCGCGTGCGCGCATGCTGGGAGCCTTCCTCCGCCAGCAGCCGTGCCAGTRCCAGCTCCGCGCCCTTGACGCACATCTCCAGCCAGATGCGCCGCTGCCCGCGCGGCTGGGCCTGCACAGTCACGCGGCTGCCAGTCTGGATGCCGAGGGCTTCGGCCAGCCCCGCATCCACCATCTCGCTGACGACGATCAACCCGGGAGCCGGCGAGGCCAGGTAGTGCTGGGCCATGAAGGCCTCGAGCACTTGCCGCTCAGGCGACAGCATTTCTTCATCGTTGAGCTGAACGGCAGTCGCGTCATCGACATGCTTGGGGAAGAAGGCGCGGTCACCCAGATGCCGTCCACCGCGCACCATGGCGAGATTCACGCAAGCCTTGCCGCCCTGCACCTTGACGGCCAGCACGTCGACATCACGGTCGCGGCCCGTGGCGCTGCTTTCCTCGATGACCTGCTGCTGCAGCACCTTGGACAGCGCCTGGATCTGGTTGCGCACCTCGGCCGCCAGTTCGTACTCGAAGCGCTCGGCATAGGCGCCCATCTGCTCCTGCAGCGCTGCCATCACCTCGTTGGTCTCGCCGCGCAGGAAGCGCTCGGCGCTGTCCACATCACGCGCGTACTCGGGCGTCTGCCCGGCCGGCACGCAGGGGCCCGAGCAGCGCTTGATCTGGTGCAGCAGGCAGGGCCGGCTGCGGTTGTTGAAGACGCTGTCCTCGCAGGTGCGTAAGCGGAAGACCTTCTGCATCAGCTGGATGGACTCCTTCACCGCCCAGGCGCTCGGGAAGGGGCCAAAGTATTTGTGCCGCTTGTCCACCGCACCGCGGTAGTAGGCCATGCGCGGCCAGGCGTGCGAGGTGATCTTCAGATAGGGGTAGCTCTTGTCATCCCGGAACACGATGTTGAAGCGCGGGTTCAACGTCTTGATCAGGTTGTTCTCGAGCAGCAGCGCCTCGGCCTCGGTGCGCACCACCGTGGTTTCCAGGCGCGCAACGCGGGCCACCATCAGGCCGATGCGGGTGCCGCCATGGTTCTTCTGGAAATAGCTGCTGACGCGGCGCTTCAGGTCTTTCGCCTTGCCGACGTAGAGCACCTCGCCCTTGGCATCGAAATAGCGGTAGACGCCCGGCAGGGCCGGCAGCGCATTGACTTCGGTCAGCAGCCTTTCGCGGCCCTCGCGCGCGGCGGCCTCCACCTCGGCGGTGCGCTGCTTTTCGGCGGTTGCGATGGCGGCCCGCTCGGCCACCTGCTCAGACTGCTGCGGATCACCGGCATCGGTGTTGGAAGGGGTCGTACTCGACATGGCTGGAATTGTGGCCTGGGAGAATCGGGCCATGAGAGCGCCGATGCTTTGGGACATCTTCTGCCGCGTCATCGACAACCATGGCGATCTGGGCGTCTGCTGGCGGCTGGCACGCGACCTCGCGGCGCGCGGCGATGAGGCCAGGCTGTGGATCGACGAGCCGTCGGCCCTGGCCTGGATGGCCCCGGACCGTCCCGCCGCCATCGACGTGCGCGCCTGGCCCGAGGGCGACGTGCTCGCGCAGCCCGGCGACATCGTCATCGAGGCCTTTGGCTGCGAACTGCCGCCGGCCTTCGTGGCCCGCATGGCCACGGGCCAGCGGCCAGCGCGGTGGATCAACCTCGAATACCTCAGCGCCGAGGACTATGTCGAGCGCAGCCATGGCCTGGCCTCACCGCAGTTCAGCGGCCCTGGCGCGGGGTTGACCAAGCATTTCTTCTACCCCGGTTTCACGCCACGCACCGGCGGCCTGCTTCGCGAACCGGGTTTGCTGAAGCGGATCGCCGGCTTCGATGGCGCGGCCTGGCTGGCTGAGCGGGGCTGGCCGCCGCTGCCTGGCGAGCGCGTCGTCAGCCTGTTCGCCTATGCCAATGCGGCCCTGCCGGCTCTGCTCGACGCGCTGGGCAGCGAGCCCACGCTGCTGCTCGCCTGCCCCGGCCCGCTGCAGGCACAGGTTCAGGAACGCCCAGGCTTGCGCACCATCGCCCTGCCCTATCTGGCCCAGGACGACTACGACCGGCTGCTCTGGGCCTGCGACCTGAACTTCGTGCGCGGCGAGGACTCGTTCGTGCGCGCGCAATGGGCCGGCAAGCCTTTCGTCTGGCATATCTATCCCCAGCACGACGACGCCCACCACGCCAAGCTCGAAGCCTTCATGGCGCGTGCCGAACTGCCTGCATCCTGGCGCGCGGTCTGGCGTGGCTGGAACGGCCTGACCCCCTTGCCCGCCTCGCTCACCGGCCTGGACGAGGCCGCCGAGCAAGCGCCGAGGTGGCGTGCGCAATTGGCGGCGCAGCCCGACTTGCTGACGCAGCTGCAGGGCTTCTTAGGGGTTTCCAGCTAGAATGACGGGCTTTGCCGCGCCAACCCGAGACGGGTTCTCCTGGAGTCTGGTGCGCCGTCCAGCCGGAATCTCCGGCGCCTCACACCGCAATTCACCATGAAACTCGCTCAAGAAATCCGCGCCGGCAACGTGATCATGCAGGGCAAGGACCCGATGGTCGTCCTGAAGACCGAATACAGCCGTGGTGGCCGTGGTGCTGCCACCGTGCGCATCAAGATGAAGAACCTGCTGAACGGCGCGGGTGCCGAGCTGGTCTTCAAGGCCGACGACAAGATGGAGCAGATCATCCTCGACAAGAAGGAGTGCACCTACACCTACTTCGCCGACCCGATGTATGTCTTCATGGACACCGAGTACAACCAGTACGAAGTCGAGTCCGAGAACATGGGTGACGCTCTGTCCTACCTCGAAGACAGCATGGCCGCGGAAGTGACCTTCTACGACGGCAAAGCCATCTCCATCGAACTGCCCACCAGCGTCGTGCGCGAGATCGAGACCGAGCCGGCCGCCAAGGGCGACACCTCGGGCAAGGTCATGAAGCCCGCCCGCCTGAAGGGCACCGGCTTCGAGATCTCCGTGCCGGCGTTCGTCGAGAACGGCGACAAGATCGAAATCGACACCCGCACCCACGAGTACCGCAAGCGCGTCTAAGCAGACGCCTCCGGCCTCCAGCAAAACGCCCGCATCAGCGGGCGTTTTTCTTTATTCGGCGTCGTCAGACAGATCGGGGACTTCCAGCTCGGCGTCGATCTCGCTGTCGAAATCGGCCGAAGCCTTGACCGGGATCCATGGGCGGTCCAGCGGGCGGTAGATGCGGCTCTGCAGGCGCGCCAGGCGGTCGGAACGCTCGATGGCGTTCATCACCTCGGCGGGGGAGATCAGCATCGCGAAGGGGTCAGCCAGATTCGGGGTGTTGGACAGCATGGTGGGCCTCGTGTTTGACGATGACTCCACTTTAGGCAGCCGCGCCTTGGCGCAACAGTCGGCCCAGCGCGCTAGCCGCTGTAAGACTTTTCCCTACACGGCCCCCGGGGCGAGAACTAATTGGCGCTCTTGGCAGGTTCTGCAGCTTTGGCCGCGCGCTGGCGTTCCTGAATGATCAGGCGCAGCTCCTTGGCCATCACATCGCGGCCGCCGCGCTGGGCGAAATCGGCCGCCGTCAGTTCCTGCTCATTGGCCGCGCGCGGCTCGGCGCCCGCCTTGATGAGCAGAGGCACCAGATCGCTGTTGCCGTAGCGCGCCGCCATCATCAGCGGCGTCGTACCGTTCTCGGAGCGCGCATTGAGCTCGGCGCCGTGAGCGATGAGGAAGGCCGCCACGCCGTTGTCCGGCCCGCTGCAGGCGTAGTGCAGCGGCGTCCAGCCCGCGCGGTTGACGGCGGCGCCACGCTTGACCAGGGCCTGCACGGCCGGCAGCGAGCCGCGGATGGCAGCCACCATCAACGGCGTCTCGCCCTGGGCATTGGCTTCGTCCACCTGCGTCTGCGGCGAAGCCAGCAGACTGTCCAGCGCGCGCAGCGACTCTTCACGCACGGCGATGAAGATGGCCTTGCGGCCGCGCGAGTCAGCCTGGTTGGCGTCCACGCCCTTGAGCAGCAGGGCCAGCACGGCGCGGCCGTCGTTCATTTCGGCGGCAATGGCGAGTTCGTCAGCGGGCGCGGCACGCAGGGCCGTCGTGGCCAGCAGCGCCAGCGCGGCGATCCATGCCTTCTTCATGCCGCTTCGGGCAGGCCGAACAGCCGCCGCGTATTTGCCGTCGTGCGGGCGGCCAGCTCCTCCACCGGCAGGCCCACCGCATCGGCCACCGCCTTGGCCACATGGGGCACATAGGCCGGCGAATTGGTCTTGCCGCGGAAGGGCACCGGCGCGAGATAGGGGCTGTCGGTTTCGATCAGCACGCGGTCCAGCGGCAGCAGCCTCAGCAGGTCACGCAGGTCCTGGGCGTTCTTGAAGCTGACGATGCCCGAGAAGGAGATGTAGTAGCCGCGTTCGACGGCGGCCAGGGCAACTTCCGCCGTCTCGGTGAAGCAGTGGAAGACGCCGCCGGCCTGCTCACCGCCCTCTTCGTCCAGCACGCGCAGCGTGTCGGCCGCGCTGGAACGGGTGTGGATGACCAGTGGCTTCGCCGCCACCTTCGCCGCCCGGATGTGGGTGCGGAAGCGCTCGCGCTGCCACTCCATGTCGTCGATGCTGCGGCCGTTGAGGCGGTAGTAGTCCAGCCCGGTCTCGCCGATGGCGACGACACGCGGCAGCGCGGCCAGGCGCACCAGTTCCGCCACGTCGGGTTCGCGCATGTCCTCGGTGTCGGGGTGCACGCCCACGGTGGCCCACAGCTGGGGATGCTCAAGCGCCAGCGCATGCACGGCCTCGAACTCCTCCATCTGCGTGCAGATGCAGATGGCCTGCTCGACCTGCGCGGCCTGCATATTGGCCAGGATGGCGGGAAGGTTCTGCTTCAGCTCCGGGAAGCTGAGATGGCAGTGGGAATCAACGAACATCGATCGGTCAAAGAGTCTGAGTCGGCTTGCTCGACGAGATCGCAGTGCCCAGGATTTCCTCGATCCTGACGCGGATCAACCGGGTCTTCTCGTCTCCGGGGAAGCGCACGCCCACGCCCTGGGTGCGGCCGCCCGACGCGTTGGCCGGCGTCAGCCAGGCCACCTTGCCAGCCACCGGATAGCGCTGGTTGTCTTCGGGCAGAGCCAACAGCAGATAGACATCCTCGCCGAGCTTGTAGTCGCGCGTCGTCGGCACGAACAGGCCGCCTTCCGTGAAGGCCGGGATGTAGGCGGCGTAGAGCGCCGACTTCTCGCGGAAAACCAATTGGATGACGCTGGGCCGTGCACCGGACGATGCGCCCTGACCGCTCACCGTGGGCAAGGGCAGGCTACCGCTCACCTTGCTGGGCTGGAATTGCGGAGACTTGGAGGAGGGGGCGTCGCTCATGAAGGGCGAGTGTAGTCAGCGTGCGGCGGCCGAAATGGCAGTGTGGGCTTGAGCGACCAAAGCCTCGATCCACAGCCCTGCATTCAGCGGGTGGTCAGCGTGGCGGGCGGCGCGGCGCAGCTCGGCGTCCCAGGCCAGCAGCGGTGCCGGACGCTTGGGCGAAGGCAGGGCCGCAGCTGCAAAAAACTGGCCGCGCTGCCCGTGGCTGCGGCGCACCAGGTCGTGGCACAGGCGCTGCAGCGCATCGATGACGCGAGGTGGCGCCCAGTCCGACAAGGCCGCCACCTCGCCGCGGGCCACCCGCTTGGGCAGGGCCTGCCACGCCGCATCGGTCAAGCCGCCTTCGGACCAGGCCAGCGCCTGCTGCGGCCGGCCGCCTGTGGCATCCAGCAGCCCTTCGGCACCGTCGACACCCTTGGACACCAGCCAGGCCAGCGCAGCCGCGCGTTCGGGCAGCGGCAAGGGTACCGGCTGGCAGCGGCTGCGGATGGTGGGCAGCAGCGCGGCGCTGTCATGGCTGGCCAGCGCAAAGCGCAACAGGCCGGAGGGCTCCTCCAGCGTCTTCAACAACGCATTGGCCGCAATGCCGTTCAGCGCCTCGGCCGGGAAGATGACGACCACCTTGGCCTTGCCGCGCGCCGATGTCGCCTGGGCAAAGGCGAGCAGGTTGCGCACCGCTTCGACCTTGATTTCCTTGCTGGGTTTGGCCTTGCCGGCCTTGGGCGCGTCGGGTTCCTCGAAAGGCAGGCCGAGAGACTCACGGGCTGATGCGTCCAGGGCTTCCGGCATCAACAGCTGGAAATCCGGGTGGGTGCCGCTGGTGAACAGCTTGCAGCTTGAGCAGTGGCCGCAGGCGGGTTGGGCTTGGCCACGGTCTTCGCACAGCCAGCTCTGGGCCAGCTTGACGGCCAGTTCGAGCTGGCCGACGCCGGCCGGCCCTTGCACCAGCAGCGCATGCGAACGCGCCCGTGCCAGCGCATCGGCCAGCGGCGCCTGCAGCCAGGGGAGATCGGCGTTCAGCATGGGTAGCGTTCTGCAAGGACGGCCAGCACGTGGGCACCTACCTGCTCGACCGTGCCACTGGCGTCGACACGCACGATGCGCCCCGGCGCCTTGGCCGCACGCGCCGCATAGCCGGCCCTCACGCGCTCGAAGAACTCCAGGTCCTGCTGCTCGATGCGATCCGCCTCACGGGCGCTGGCACGACGGGCGGCGGCCTGTTCGGCGGGCAGGTCGAACCACAGCGTCAATTCGGGCTCGGTGCCTTCCTGCACCCAATCGGCCAGCGGCTCCAGCACCGACAGCGGCAGGCCGCGGCCGCCGCCCTGATAGGCAAAGCTGGCGTCGGTGAAGCGGTCGCAGAGCAGCGTCTTGCCGGCGGCCAGTGCCGGCTTGATGACGGCCTCGACATGGTCGCGCCGGCCGGCAAACATCAGCAGCAGCTCGGTCAGCGAGCCCATGGATTCCTTGAGCACGATGTCACGCAGCGTCTCGGCCAGTGGCGTGCCGCCAGGCTCACGGCTTAGCTGCACATCGGCGCCGCGCGCGCGGAACCAGTCGGCCACCGCCTGGATGTGGGTGGACTTGCCGGCACCGTCGATGCCTTCGAAAGAAATGAATCGACCGGTCACTTGCCGCCGCGTTGGTATTTGTTGACCGCGCGATTGTGCGCGGCGAGGTCATCGCTGAATTCGCTGCTGCCATCCCCCCGGGCAACGAAGTAGACCGCCTTGATGGCCGCCGGGTTCAGCGCCGCCTGCAGCGAGGCCGCGCCGGGCATGGCGATCGGCGTCGGCGGCAGGCCACCACGGGTGTAGCTGTTGTAGGGCGTGTCAGCCAGCAGGTCACGCTTGCGCAAGTTGCCGTCGAAGCTTTCGCCCAGGCCGTAGATGACGGTGGGGTCGGTCTGCAGGGGCATGCCCACGCGCAGCCGGTTCATGAAGACGGCGGCGACCTTGGAGCGGTCTGAAGACACGCCGGTTTCCTTTTCGACGACGGAGGCCAGGATCAGCGCCTCGTCGGCCGATTTCAGCGGCAGGTCGCGCGCCCGCTTGCTCCAGGCTGCCGCCAGCCGGCCCCGCATCGCCGCGTGGGCGCGCTTGAGCACCGTCAGGTCGCTGACACCGCGGCTGTACGCATAGGTGTCGGGGAAGAAGCGGCCCTCGGGCGCCACGCCGGGCTCACCCAGCGCCGTCATGATCTCGGCATCGCTCATCTGCGCCGTCTTGGGCTTGAGTGAAGGTGCGGCGGCGAGTGCTGCCCTCACCTGGCGCCAGTTCCAGCCTTCGATGAGGCGCAGTTGCTCCATGACCTGGTCGCCGCGCACCATCTTGTCGAGCAACTCGCGCGGCGTGATGCCGGCATGCACCTCATAGCTGCCGGCGCGGATCTGCTTGGCCTGGCCGGACCACTTGAACCATTGGTAGAGGAAGCGGGTATCGGTCTGCACGCCGGCAGCGACCCAGGCGCGGGCAACCTCCACCGGGTTGGTGCCGGGCTCGATGGACAGCTCCACCGAAGGCGCCGACAGCGCCAGCGGGCTGCGCAGCCACTGCCAGACGGCGCCTGCAGCCAGCACTGCGATCAACAACAAGACGAGCAGCGCTCGCAACAACCACTTCATGCCCTGTGAAAAGCCCGGTCAAAAGGGGGCCGATGATAATTCCCGTCATGTCCCAAGCCTCCCAACTCCGTCTCTCTGACTGGGGCGTGATCCGCGCCCAGGGCGCTGACGCCGCCAGCTTCCTGCACAGCCAGCTGACCCAGGACTTCGCCCTGCTCGACCGCGAGCACGCACGCCTGGCCGGCTTCTGCACGGCCAAGGGCCGGCTGCTGGCGACGATGGTGGGCTGGCGCGGCGGTGATGAAGAGATTCTGCTGGCCCTGCCGGCCGAGACGCTGGCGGCGACGCTGAAGCGGCTGTCCATGTTCGTCATGCGCGCCAAATGCAAGCTCAGCGACGCGAGCGCCGAGTTCGCGGTCTACGGATTGCTGGGCGAGCCGACCGCCGAGGCCTGGACGCTGGCGAGCGATGACGAAGCCGTACAGATCGCCCTGCCCGGCACGGGTCGCGCGCTGCGCGTGCAGCCCGCCAACGCACCCGCACCGACCGGCGCAGCGATGACGGCCGACGACTGGGCCTGGGCCGAAGCCGAAGCCGGCGTGGCCTGGGTGCGCGGCGCCACCGTCGAGGCCTTTGTGCCGCAGATGATCAATTTCGAAGTGCTGGGCGGCGTGAACTTCAAGAAGGGCTGCTACCCCGGCCAGGAGATCGTCGCGCGCAGCCAGTACCGCGGCACGCTGAAGCGCCGGCTGCAGGTTTTCGAGGCGGATGCGCCCGCGACCATCGGCCAGGAGATCTTTAACAGCGCAGACCCGGAGCAGCCCGCTGGCGTCGTTGCGGGCAGTGGGTCCAAGGGCGGCCGGACAGCCATTGCCGCCGAGATCAAGCTCGCGGCATTGGAAGGCGGCAGCCTGCACCTGGGCAGCGCTACCGGCGCCACGCTGCAGCCGCGTGCCCTGCCCTACGAGATCCCGCCCCAAGACTGACCGTGCAGCTCTACGTCTACTACCGCGTCGCCGCCGACAACGTCGAGGCGGCACTCATCGCCTTTCGCAAGGCTCGTGTCGAAGCGCCCATCGAGCTGCTGCAACGCCCCGAGCCGGACGCCGATGGGCGGTGGACGTGGATGGAGATCTACCCGGAAGGCTGGACCCACCGCGAGCCGCAGGTGGCAGCGGCGATGGCCGAGTGGCTGGCCAGCGAACGCAAGGTTGAGCGCTTCGAGATGCTCGGTTAGAGGCCGCGCACCATCTCCACATGTCCGATCCCGGCCTCTTCGAAAGGCTGGCCCCGCCGCTGGAAGCCAGCGCGCAAATAGAAATTCTCCGCAGACAGCTGCGCATGCAGCAGCACCTCGCGGTAGCCCTGTTTTCTGGCCTCGGCCATCAACGCGTCGAGCACCTGGCGGCCGATCTGGGTGCCGCGCATGGCGCGCAGCACGGCCATGCGGCCGATCTTGGCCACGCCGGGCACGTGCTCCAGCATCCGGCCGGTGGCCAGCGGAATGCCGAAGCGGTTGCGCGCCAGCGCATGCAGGCAGCTGGCGTCGGCGGCGTCCCATTCCATGTCGGCCGGGATGCCCTGCTCCTCGATGAAGACCTCGCGACGGATGGCGCCGGCGGCTTCGCCATGCTCGCTCCATGCGCCGACGCTGACGTCGACGACGCTCTGGCCGGCCTCGAAGCCATGGATGACGTCGCGCAGCGCATCGGGCAGGCGCTGCGGCGTCTGCGCGACCGGGTCGGCGAAGACGTAGATCATGTCGGCCTGCACCAGCAACTGGTCGCCACGGAAGAAGGCGCCGTCGACCTTCATCGAACTGTTGCCGAACTCGCGGCAGCGCACGCCGATGTCCAGGCGGTCGTCATAGCGGGCCGAGGCGAGGTAGTCCAGCGCCGCGCGGCGCACGAAGAGGTCGCCGCCCAGCATCTTCATCGTGTCGGCATAGGGCAGCGCCAGGGCTCGCCAATAGCCGCTGATGGCCGTGTCCATATAGGTCAGGTAGTGGCCGTTGAAGACGATGCCCTGGGCGTCGATCTCGGCCCAGCGCACGCGCAGCGGTTCGAAGAAGCGAAAGTCCTGGCGTTTCATGGCTTGAGATGTTCCTTGATGGCCGCGGCGCAGAAGTCCAGCGCCGCGACGGCCTCGGGCAGGCTGCGGCCCATCTTGATGAAGTCGTGGGTCACGCCGCGTGCGAGTTCCAGCTGCACCGGCACGCCGGCCGCGCGCAGCACGTCGGCATAGGCCAGGCCTTCGTCCACCAGAGGGTCGGCCTCGGCCAGCAGCACGGCGGCCGGCGCGAGGTCGGCATGGTCCTCGGCCTCCAGCGGTGCGAAGCGCCAGTCGCTGCGCTGGTCGGCGTCGATGTAGTGGCTGAAGAACCATTCGATGGTCGTCGCATCGAGCAGATAACCCTCGGCAAAACGGCGGTGCGAGTCATGGCTCAGCCGGGCCGCGGTACCGGGCGTGATCAGAAGCTGAAGCGCCAGCGGCAGGCCCTGCTCACGGGCGAAGAAGGCCGTGCTGGCCGCCAGCGTGCCGCCGGCGCTGTCGCCGCCGACGCCCAGGCGGCTGCCGTCCAGGCCCAGCGCCGACGCCTGCTCATGCAGCCAGGCCAGGCCAGCCCAGGCATCGTCGACAGCGGCCGGGAAACGGTGCTCGGGTGCGAGGCGGTAGTCCAGCGCCAGCACGGCTGCGCCACTGCGGTTGCTGAGCTGACGGCACAGGCTGTCATGCGTCTCCAGGTCGCCAATCGTGAAGCCGCCGCCGTGCAGATACAGCAGCACGGGCAGCTTGTCGGCGCTGGGCGCGTACAGACGTGCCGGCCGGCCAGCCACCTCCAGATCTTCGACGCGGGCCAGGGCCGCACGCGGCAGGTCCAGGATCTCTGCGCCCATGCGGTAGGCCAAGCGGGCCTCACGCGGCGTCAGCGCGTGAAACGGCGGCCGCTTAGCGCGCTGGATGCGCGTCAGCAGTTCGGCCATGCGTGGGGTCAGTGGCGTCGTCATCGGGCCCGCATTGTCGGCGGCACCCAGGGGTCGCGCAGCGGGGCTTGGAAGGCGTTCTCGCTCGTTGGCGCCACGCTGCCCGGCTGCTGCGGCGTACCGGCGCGATCCACCATCACGAAGGGTCGAGCCTGCAACGCTCGCCGTTCGGGTCCGAGGTCGGCAGCGGCACGCAGGGCCAGCGTGTTCGCGTAGAAGGCCTTGAGGTCGGCGAGCTGAGCGACCCGGGTCGCGTCGTCGAGATAGCTCATGTGGCCGCCGGCATAGTTGCGGACTTTCACGCGGCTGGCATCGACGCGCGCCAGGTCGGTCTCGGTCAGGTGAAAGGGCGTGGCCAGGTCGTGATAGCCGCTGACGGCGAGCACGCGCAGGCGGGCGTTCTGGGCCAGGGCCACCGAGAGGTCGGGCAAGGTGTCCGGCAAGGGCCGGCCGGCGTGGCTGAAGTTCCAGAAGTTGATGGCATTGCTCAGCACGACATAGGTGGAGCTGTTGCGGTAGCCGAGCTGGTCGCGCAGATGGGTGGCGATGCCGGTGGCGAAGCTGCTGCCGATCCAGGTGCTGGACACATCGCCCTCCGAGGCGAGCTGGCTGCCGATGGCCGCCTTCATGCGGCCGTCGTAGCGGCCGAGCTGCTGGCCGGAGATCAGCCAGATGCGGAAGTTGTCGGCCGACACGTTCAGGCTCGTCTGCCATTGCGCCGCGGGTAAACCGGTCAGGTTGGCCAGAGGCTGCCAGATCGTCGGTGTCGGTACATTGGCCAGCCAGGCTTGCAGCGCCGGCGCGTAAACCTGGTCGGCATAGGTACGCGCCTGCGCCGCCCAGGCATTGAGATCGGTCGGCACGGGCTGCGTCAGCTGGTGGAAGGCGCCAACGGCGGCGAAGCTCGGCAGATAGCCGCCGCAGCCCTGCCCGTTCGTGATGCCGCAATTGCTGTTGTAGTCCATCGCCGGGGACTGCAGCACAAGCCCGTCAAGCATGACGCCGGCCTCCTGCAACTGGCGCGCAAGCACGGCCGTACGCGGGCCGCCGTAGCTTTCGCCGTAGAGGTATTTGGGCGAGGCGGCGCGGTTGTTGGCAGCCAGGTAGCGCTGGATGGCGTCGCGGAACAGCGCGGCGTCGGCGTCCACGCCCCAGAAGTTGCGGTTGGTGAAGGGCGCGATGGCCTGGGAGTAGCCGCTGCCCACTGCGTTGATGAAGACGAGATCGGTCTGGCCCAGCAGGTGCTCGGCGTTGTCGATCATCGGGAAAGGCCGCGCCGCCGTCGTGTCGGGTGCGTTGGCCACGAGGCGCTTGGGACCGAAGCTGCCCAGCTGCAGCCAGACCGAGGCCGAGCCCGGGCCGCCGTTGTAAAAGAAGGTGACGGGGCGGGTCGCCACATCGGCACCGGGCAGGGTGTAGGCGACGTAGAACACCGAGGCCTCGGCAGCGCCAGTGGCGTCGCGCGCGATCAGGTGGCCGGCGGTGGCGGTGTAGCTCAGCGTCTGGCCGTTGGCCGTGAGCGTCTGGGTGCTGACGGCGGCGGCCTCGACGGCGCCCGACAGCGAAGCATCGGCCGCCGAGGAATAGACCGTCGTGTCGGTCAGCCCCGGCTGGTTGTCGACAGGCGGCGTCGGCGTTGGGGTCGAGCCCCCTCCTCCGCCCCCGCAGGCCGCGAGCAGGACCAGGAGCAGCAGGGGCAGTGAAGTCGCGCGCATGACGGCGAGTCTAGACACGCCGGACTAGGATGCGCAAAGACATTGCAGGGAGTGCGCCGTGGCCCAGATCCTCTACCTGACCCGCATCGAGCTCGAGTTCGGCGCCAGCCGCCTGCTGCCGGCCGAGTGCGAGCGCATCGGCATCCGCCGCCCGCTCGTCGTCACCGACGCCGGCGTGCGCGCAGCCGGCGTGCTGGACGAAGCGCTGGCAGCCTTCGACGTCAAGCCCCCCGTGTTCGACCGCACCCCCGCCAACCCGACCGAGGCCGCCGTTCGGCTGGCGGTGCAGATGGCCCGGGAGTTCGACTGCGACGGCCTGATCGCCATCGGCGGCGGCTCCAGCATGGACCTGGCCAAGGGCGTGGCCATCGCCGCCACGCACGAGGGCCCGCTGACGCACTACGCGACCATCGAAGGCGGCGCCGGGCGCATCAGCCCCAAGGTGCTGCCGCTGATCGCCGTGCCGACGACGGCGGGCACTGGCAGCGAGGTGGCCCGCGGCGCCATCATCATCGTCGACGACGGCCGCAAGCTGGGCTTCCACAACTGGGAGCTGCTGCCCAAGGCGGCCATCTGCGACCCGGCGCTGACTCTGAAACTGCCGCCGGGCCTGACGGCCGCCACCGGCATGGACGCCATCGCCCACTGCATCGAGACCTTCCTCGCGCCGGCCTTCAACCCGCCGGCCGATGGCATCGCGCTGGAAGGCCTGCGCCGGGGCTGGCAATCCATTGAACAGGCCACGCGCGACGGCCAGGACCGGGATGCGCGCATGGACATGATGTGCGCCAGCGTGCATGGCGCGATGGCTTTCCAGAAGGGCCTGGGCGCGGTGCACTCGCTGAGCCATGCACTGGGCGGCCTGAACCCGCGCCTGCACCACGGCACGCTGAACGCGGTCTTCCTGCCGGCCATGATCCGCTTCAATGCCGAGGCCGACAGCGTGCGGCGCGAGCGGCGCATCGAACGGCTGGCGCAGGCCATGGGGCTGGCCGGCAGCGACGCCGATGCGGTGGCCGGCGCGATCAGCGCATTGAATGCCCGCCTGGGCTTGCCCAGCGGGCTCGCGGCCATGGAGGTCGGCCCCGAGCTGGACGACCGCATCATCGAACGCGCCCTGGTCGATCACTGCCACAAGACCAACCCGCGCATTGCGAGCGCCGAGGAATACCGGGCGCTGCTGGCAGCATCGCGTTGATCATCGTTTTCATCGCGACAGCGTGACCGAAGTCCCAGTTTGCGGTCGACACGGCTTGTAACGCCGCACTAGCATGCTTCGTTGCCCGCGCGCAGGCGCGGCGTCGAGACGAAAAGACAGGAGACATCATGAACAAGCTATCCATCGGCAAGCGCCTGGCCGCCGGCTTCGCCCTGGTGCTGGCATTGGCCGCCTGCGTGATTGCGCTGGCGTCCTGGCGGCTGGCCTCGACGGCCGCGGCGACGCGTCAGATGATGGACGAGCCGCTGACCAAGGAGAGGCTGATTGCGGACTGGAACCGCAACATCAACTCGGGCGTGCGCCGCACCATGGCCATCGCCAAGAGCTCCGACGCTTCGCTGGTCGAGCTGTTCAAGGAGGATCAGGCGCAGTCCACCAAGTCGTCCAGCGAGATGCAGGACAAGCTGAAAGCGCTGATCCGCTCGCCCGAGGAGCAGACGCTGTTCGATGAAGTCGGCAAGGCACGCAAGATCTACATCGACTCGCGCGACACGATCGTCAAGCTCAAGAAGGACGGCCAGGCCGAGGCGGCCGACAAGCTGCTGACCGATGTCTTCGTGCCCGGCTCCAAGGTCTATCTGGCCAAGATGCAGGACTTCCTGGACTACCAGCGCAAGGCCATCGACCAGACCGCGGCCGGCATCGACGCCGCCAACAGCAACGGCCGCCTGCTGCTGCTGGGTTTCGGCCTCGCCATGCTGGGCCTGGGCGTGGCCGCGGCCTGGACCATCACGCGCAGCATCACGCTGCCGCTGGCGGCAGCCAACGAATTGGCCGAGCGCGTGGCGGACGGCAATCTGATGCGCTCGGGCGCGGGGCAGATTGCGCGCTCCGACGAAATCGGCAAGCTGCAGACGACGCTGCGCCGCATGCGCGAAACGCTGGCGCAGACGATTGGCAGCATCCGCGATTCGGCCGAATCCATCGGCACCGCGTCGGCCGAGATCGCCAGTGGCAACCAGGACCTGAGCGCCCGCACCGAAAAGGCGGCCTCCAGCCTGGAACAGACGGCCAGTGCGATGGAGGAGCTGACCGGCACGGTGCAGCAGTCGGCGGCGTCAGCCGGCCAGGCGAACACGCTGGCGGTCTCGGCCGCCAACGTGGCTCAGCGGGGCGGCGAGGTGGTCGGCCAGGTCGTGCACACCATGGACGAGATCAATGCCAGCTCGCGCAAGATCGCCGACATCATCAGCGTCATTGATGGCATCGCCTTCCAGACCAACATCCTGGCGCTGAACGCCGCCGTCGAGGCGGCGCGAGCCGGTGAACAGGGGCGCGGCTTTGCGGTTGTCGCCAGCGAAGTGCGCTCGCTGGCCGGCCGCTCGGCGGATGCGGCCAAGGAGATCAAGAGCCTGATCGGCAGCAGTGTCGAGCGCGTGGAAGCGGGCTCGCGGCTGGTGGCCGAGGCGGGCAAGACGATGGGCGAACTCGTTGGCGCCGTGCAACGCGTCAAGGACATCATGGGCGAGATCACGACCGCCACGGCCGAGCAGTCTGACGGCATCGCCCAGGTCAATATCGCGATTGCCCAGCTCGACCAGGTCACGCAGCAGAACGCCGCGCTGGTGGAGGAGTCGACCGCCGCGGCCGAGAGCCTGCGCGAGCAGGCAACGACGCTGAACGGCGCGGTCGGCACCTTCCAGGTGGCGCGGCGCTAAGGAAGCGCTGAATAAGTCCCCGCGATGCAGCGCGCCCTGGTTTGGGATGGGCTGCCAGGCGCAACGCGCAGCCATAGCCCTTGCTATGGCGAGCATTTGCAACGCCGCAGACCGCCCAAAGCAGGGATGCGCTGCGCGCGAGGGACTTGTTCAGCGCTTCCCTAACTGCCCCCGCCGCCCCCACAGCCCGAGCCGCCGCAGCTGCTGCCGCCACCGCCGTCACAGCTGGCTCCACCGCCATCGCTGCTGCCACAGTCGCTGCTGCCGCCATCGCTGAAGCTGTAGCCCCAGTTGAAGCCGCCATCGCCGCTACCGCTGTCATCACGGCGGCGCTGCATCGCCTGGGCCTCTGCGGCACTGAGCAGCCCCAGGCCCGCCAACCCGGCAGCACCGAGAGCGGCATGGGTCGTCGAGCTGCCGCTGAGCTGACCAAAGCCATCGATCTGGCGATGCACCAGCACACCGCGCTCATGCCCATAGGCCCAGCCGGTGGGCAGGCGCATCAGGCCGTCGAGCGCGAACAGGAAGGGCAGCCGCTGGGCGATCAGGCTGCGCCCTTCGCTGCGACAGGCGCCGGCCCAGGTGCGGGCCAGGCATTCATCCAGGGGCGCGCCCAGCGCCTCGGCTTCGCGGTGTTCGACGAACTGGCCGAAGTAGCGTTGCTGCCAGGCAGCCAGCCCGCCAGCATCCGTTTGCAGCCAGACATGCCACACCGAATCCGCCGCCTTGCTGGGCAAGGCACACGGGCCCTGAGCCTGCTGCAGCCGGCAGGCTTCGAAGAACTGGGCCAGGCCTGCGGAGCAACGCAACCAGGCCGCGTCATCGACGGCAAGGCCGGGAAAGTCATCGGGGG
The DNA here is from genome assembly GCF_056401875.1 of Roseateles sp. P4_D2. Taxonomy (NCBI): domain Bacteria; kingdom Pseudomonadati; phylum Pseudomonadota; class Betaproteobacteria; order Burkholderiales; family Sphaerotilaceae; genus Roseateles; species Roseateles sp. P4_D2. Next base: position 354,101 of record NZ_JBFUIM010000005.1, read on the forward strand.
CTTGCCGCATCCAGGCCGCGCGAACCGCGGGCGGGATCTGCTCGGCGGCCAGCGTGGCCGGCGGGCACTGGCGGCGCAGCGCCTGCTGGAAACGGGTCTCGCGTCGCTGGCCGACCCAGGCGCTCAGGCGATTTGCGAGGCTGAACTTTGTTGTCGTTGTGTTGTTCATGGCCACGAGTGTTTGACATGAATATGACACGACCGTGACGACCGGGCAAACACTCACAACGCCATAAAAAAGGCCCGCCGAAGCGGGCCACAAAAGTCAGGAGTTGAAGCCGACTGATTTAACCGTGCTTGGCGTCGAAGAACTGCTCGTCTTCCGTCGAGCCCTTCAGCGCGGCCGTGGAAGCGTTGGCTTCGATGGTCGTCGTGATGGCGTCGAAGTAGCCGGTGCCGACTTCGCGCTGGTGCTTGACAGCGGTGAAGCCCTTCTCGGCGGCGGCGAATTCCTTCTCCTGCAGTTCGACGAAGGCGCTCATCTGGTGGCGGGCGTAGCCATGGGCCAGCTCGAACATCGAGTAGTTCAGGCTGTGGAAGCCGGCCAGCGTGATGAACTGGAACTTGTAGCCCAGGGCACCCAGTTCGCGCTGGAACTTGGCGATGGTCGCGTCGTCCAGGTTCTTCTTCCAGTTGAAGCTCGGCGAGCAGTTGTAGGCCAGCAGCTTGCCGGGGAACTTGGCATGGATGGCGTCGGCGAAGGCCTTGGCGAAGGCCAGGTCGGGCTTGCCGGTCTCGCACCAGATCAGGTCGGCGTAGGGCGCGTACGCCAGGCCGCGGCTGATGGCCTGGTCCAGGCCGTTGCGGGTACGGTAGAAGCCTTCGACGGTGCGCTCGCCGGTGCAGAACGGCTTGTCGTTGTCGTCGATGTCGGCAGTGACGAGATCACCGGCTTCGGCGTCGGTGCGGGCGACCAGCAGCGTGGGCGTGCCCATGACGTCGGCGGCCAGGCGGGCGGCGACGAGCTTGGCAACGGCTTCACGGGTGGGCACGAGCACCTTGCCGCCCATGTGGCCGCACTTCTTGGCGCTGGCCAGCTGGTCTTCGAAGTGCACGCCCGCGGCACCGGCCTCGATCATGGCCTTCATCAGCTCGAAGGCGTTCAGCACGCCGCCAAAGCCCGCTTCGGCGTCGGCCACGATGGGGGCGAAGAAGTCGATGTCGTCCTTGCCTTCGCTCCACTGGATCTGGTCGGCGCGCTGGAAGGTGGCGTTGATCTTCTTGACGACCTTGGGCACCGAGTCCACCGAGTACAGCGACTGGTCGGGGTACATCTCGCCATTGCTGTTGGCGTCACCGGCGACTTGCCAGCCGGACAGGTAGATGGCCTTCAGGCCGGCCTTGACCTGCTGCATGGCCTGGTTGCCGGTCAGGGCGCCCAGGGCATTGACGAAAGGCTCGGTGTTCACCAGGCCCCAGAGCTTCTCGGCACCGCGCTTGGCCAGCGTGTGTTCGATCTCGATGGAGCCGCGCAGGCGCACGACGTCGGCGGCGCTGTAGCCGCGGGTGATGCCCTTCCAACGGGGGTTCTCGGCCCAGTCTTTTTCCAGGGCGGCGATCTGTTGGTCACGGGTGAGGCGGGTCATGAAAAGCTCCTTGCTGAACATCGAAAACCGATGGTGCAAGACTAGGCCTTGGACCTGGCCTTGTGAAGCCGCCAGTCTTATATAAGACGAAAAACTTTTTCATTTAAAAACAATGGCTTATGTTTTATTTTTCAAATCAAGAAATGCCATTCACCATAATGAGAAATATTGCGGCAGCGCACCATGGTTGCTTTTCATGATTTGAAAAGTGACTTTCGAATCGTGAGAACGCGCCACTTCAGAATGCATCCAACCGTGACCCACTCAGGCTGGATGCCATGACCCTTCTCGTGACCCCTCGGCTGCGCCTTGAGCCGCTGAACGACAGCCATTTCGAGGCCCTGTACCGCCTGAACAGCGACCCCGTCGTCATGCGCTACATCACCGGCCGGCCTGACACGCCGGAAGACACGCAGTCCATGATCGACCGCGTGAAGGCCCGCTGGGCCGAGTTCGGCTATTCCTGGTGGGGTTTCATCCGCCAGGACAACGGCGACCTGATCGGCACCGGCTGCATCCAGCACCTGAACCGCGACCCGGCGGGGCCGCTGGAGACCGGCTGGCGGCTGCGCCAGGATGCCTGGGGCGTGGGCTATGCCAGCGAAGCAGCCCGCCACATGGTCGGCTGGGCGTTCAAGACGCTCAAGCCGGAGTTGATCTGCGCCGTCTGCCAGCCCGAGAACACGCCCTCCTCCACCGTCATGGAGCGCCTGGGCATGACCTTCACCGGCAACGGCCGCTGGTATGACATGGACTGCAAGCGCTACGACATCACTTCAGCGCAATGGGCGGTAAGCCCAGCTAAAACACGCTACGACGCTGAGGCATAGTTCGGTTTCTCGCAATCACTCTGCACGGAGGACCTATGGCCAACACCGAACAACGCGGCAACAAGATGACGAAGAAACCCAAGAAGGACACGGGCCCCGGCAAGGCGGCGGGCTCGGATCGCCCGGTGCCACCGATGACGGCCGTGCTGCCCAAGGGCAAGGAAGCCAAGCTCAAGAACAAGTAAGGCCGGCCGCTGGCCGACCAAGGACTACAAACCGCCGACGAAGTAGCGCTTCAGGCCGGCCAGCACCATCTCGACGGCGATGGCCGTCAACACCAGGCCCATCAGCTTCTCGATGGCCGAGACCACCGAGTCGCCCAGCAGCTTGCGGATGCGGTCCGCCAGCACGAGCACCAGGCCCGAGACCAGCAGGGCCGCGCTGAGCGCACCAATCCACTCGTAAATGCGGTCAGGCTGGCGGGACGCCAGCAGCAACACCGTGGCCATGGCCGATGGCCCAGCCAGCAGCGGCACGGCCAGCGGAAAGATCAGCGGCTCCTTGCCGGGCTCCAGGCCATAGGCCGATTCGCCCGAGCTGCCGAAGATCATGCGGATGGCGATGATCACCAGAATCACGCCGCCAGCCACCTCGAGCGAGCGCTCCGACAGGTGCATCACGCGCAGGAAGCCCTCGCCCAGGAACATGAAGGCAAACAGCACGCAGAAGGCGATGCCCACCTCGCGCAACGCCACCCGCGTGCGGCGCTCCTTGGGCACCGCACGCATGATGGGAATGAACACGGGCAGGCTGCCGAGCGGGTCGAGCACCAGCAGCAGCAGGATCAGGGCGGAGAGGAAGCTGTGGTCCATCGATTCATTGTCCCCGCCGCCCTGTCGAAAAGGCTGGCACGCGGCGCTACAGCGCGGGCACAAAGCACGCCAGGCGCTTCCCGCGCAGCACTACGTCAGCGGCGAGCCTCGCGCCTCAGGAGCCCGAAGGCCATCGCTAGACTACGCCGCCTCGCCAACGACAACAGGTTCACCTGGATTCACAACGCATGATGGATCTGATTTGCGCAACGCGCCTGACCTCTCACGACTTCTGGACCCGCTCGGCACTGGGTCTGTCGTTGCAGCGCATATCGCATGACCACCGACTGAAACCACGCATTGCCTTCGAGAACCGTAGGGGTTTGCCGTCGGTCTACAACGAGCGCATCGACGCCGCCGACGCCGAGCCGATCCTAGTATTCATCCACGACGACGTCTGGCTGGACGATCACTTCTTTTTCGAACACGTGTCGGCTGCCGTGAACGCGGTCGACATCATCGGCGTGGCAGGCAACCGCCGCCGCGTGCCGGGGCAGCCCTCATGGGCTTTTCCGACCCCGCGCTTCGAATGGGATGCCGCCGAGCACCTCAGCGGCACGGTCTGCCATGGGCAGCAGGCTTTTGGCAAGGTCGCCCACTTCGGCCCGGTGCCGGCCAGCTGCGAGCTGTTGGATGGCGTGCTGCTCGCCACCCGGCGTGACCTGCTCAGGGAACGACAAGTTCGTTTTGACGAGCGCTTCGACTTCCACTTCTACGACATGGACTTTTGCCGCAGCGCCCGTCAGGCCGGGCTGTGGCTGGCCACCTGGCCGATCGCCATCACTCACCAGAGCAGCGGACGCGCCGGCTCGCCCGACTGGCGAGAAAACTACGACAAATACCTCGCCAAATGGGGCGCATGAGGCGGGCAGCGCTCAGTCCACAACGGGCCTGAACGGCAGCTGCGCCTCGACGCGGATCACCAAGCAAGGGTTGCACGATCATGCCCGCCGACTTGCATGTCGGCGGGCCGTCGCAGGCGTTGCACAGTCCGCAGCTACCGTGCTTTTGTCCGGGCTCAGAACTTGTAGTAAGCCCGCGCGTAGTAGGACGCGCCATTCAGGCCGAACTGCACGCTGTCGTAGTAGAAGCCGTTGTCGGTCTCGAACGGGTCCTGGCGCGACGGCTTCACGTTGAAGACGTTGTTGCCACCGATGCTGAGCTTCAGCGCCGGCGTGGCCTGCCAGGTGGCGCCCAGGTCCATCGAGGTCTTGGGCTTGTAGTTCAGCGTCATGCCTTCGGTGAAAGCGCCCTGCGTCTGCTTGCCGAAGTGGATGATCTTGGCCTCACCCGTCCAGGCGCCCTGGGCGTACTCGAAGCCCAGCGTGCCCTTGGCCCGCGGGCCGGCCTCCTCGATGAAGAGGCGCTCGCGCGTCGACAGCAGCACATCCTCGTACCCCTTCAGCGCTGCCGGCGCGTGGATGGCCGTCACCGTCGTGCGGCTGATGTTCAGCGCCAGGAAAGTGCTGAGTTGACCCGCGCCCAGCTTCATGCGGTTGGACGCGGTCAGGTCCAAGCCGCGGGTGCGCGTGTTGATGGAGTTGACGAAGAAGGCGGTCTGCTCGACACCCTGGCTGGTCAACAGCGGTGCCAGCGGCGGGTAGTTGCTGGCCGTGAAGCGGCCGGACAGCACGATGCGGTCTCGGATGTTGATCTGGTAGAGGTCGACAGTGAGCGAGGTGTCGGCGCTCGGCTTGACGGTGAGGCCGAGCGTGAAGTTCTTGGACTTCTCCTGCTTCAGCGGCGGCACACCCGCGGCCAGCGGGATGGCGCTGCCGTTCGGGGCCAGCTTCACCTGCACGGGCTTGCCGCTGATGAAGTCGGTGAAGGTGGACGAGAAGTAGAGCTGCTGCAGACTGGGGGCGCGGAAACCCGTGCTGGCCGCGCTCCGCAGCAGCACTTCCTTGCTGAGCTTGTAGCTGGCCGCCAGCTTGGCGGTGGTCTCGGAGCCGAAGTCGCTGTAGTGCTCAGCACGGATGGCTGCGTCGACTGTCAGGCTGGGCGTGAAGCTGGCTTCCCAATCGGCATACAGCGCCTGGCTGTTGCGGCTGCGGTTGGTCATGTCGACCGGCTGAAAGCCCGGGAAGCCCTGGCTGCCGGCGATGCCGCCGAAGTTCAGGCCGTCGGCGTCCTGGTACGAGCCCAGTTCGCCAGCGACGATGTCGTATTTCTCTTTGCGGTACTCGGCGCCGAAGGCGATGTTGCTGCCCCCGAGCAGGTCTGGGAAGAAGCGGCTGACATCGAAGTTGGTCGTCGCCTGGCTGAAGCCGAAGCCGCCGGCGTCAAAGCTGGACGGGCTGATGCCCTTGCCGCCATCCAGCAGATCCTTGTTGGCGATGGACGCGTTCAGCGTGTTGCTGATGTTGTAGCGCATCTTGTTGGAGCCATAGGTCTGCGACAGATCGGTGTCCCAGCCGACAAAGGCCGACTTCCAGCCGACGCTGACATAGCGGTCCTCGATCTTGCCGTTGATGAAGGGCACGAAGCCGTCAGGGTACATCGCGGCGGAGTTGCGCGACGGCACGTCGCTGGAGCCGACGCCGCCGCGCGCCCAGGCGCCGGACGACGCATCGCGGTTCTGCGCACCGGCGGTGACGTAGAGCTTGTTCTCGGCCGCCAGCGGGAACTCGCCGTTCAGATAGACCGTCTTGTTCGTGACCGCGGTGTCGCCAATGGTGCGGGGGCCGACCTTCTCGTCGTTGGGGTCGTTGCGGTTGGAACGGCCACGGTCCTGCCATTCGCCGGTGATGCCCAGCGAGCCGTCGCCGAGCTTGATGCCGCAATAGGCAGAGGCGAGGTAGTTCTTGCCGTCGCCCGCCGAGTACTGGCCATAGCCCGCCACGGCCTCGCAGCCGGCCTTCTTCTTCAGCTGGATGTTGACGACGCCGGCAATGGCGTCTGAGCCGTACTGGGCCGCCGCGCCGTCACGCAGCACCTGCACGTTGTCGATGGCCAGCAGCGGCAAGGCATTCATGTCCGTGCCCGTCGCGCCACGGTTGCGCGCGCCGAACAAGTTGACCAGCGCCACGGTGTGGCGACGCTTGCCGTTGACGAGCACCAGGGTCTGGTCCGAGCCCAGGCCACGCAGGGCCGCCGAGTCGATCAGGTCGGCACCGTCAGCGCCGGTCTGGCGCGTCGAGTTGAAGGACGGCGACAGGTATTGCAGCGTCTGCGCCAGGTCGAATTGACCCCCGCCCTCGGTGATCTTGCTCATCGAATAGATGTCGACAGGCACCAGCGTGTCGGTGCTGGACGCGGCGGGCAGGCTCTTGCGGGAGCCGATGACTGTCACGCGCTCGAGGTTGCTGGCTTCCTGGGCCAGGGCTGAGGCGGTGGCAAAGAGGGTGATGGCGGCAAGCGCGGTTGGCAGCAGGCGGGTGGCGTGCATGGAAGGACTCCGTGATCGATTTGTGATGGCGGCGGAGTTTGCCCCTCGTAACAGGCCCGTGAAGGTGGGTGTTGTGGCCCGCCGACAGGTTTGAAACCAACGAAACGAACGAAGCTTCGGTGCAACCCGAGGGCGGGAAAACGAGAGGCCGCCGCGCTCAGCCCCGCGGATGGTGCTCGGCGTGCAAGGCTTTGAGGCGCTCCCGCGCCACATGGGTGTAGATCTGCGTCGTCGACAGGTCGGCATGCCCCAGAAGCAGCTGCACGGCACGCAGATCCGCACCATGATTGAGCAGATGCGTGGCAAAGGCGTGGCGCAGCGTGTGCGGCGACAGCGGCACGGTGATGCCAGCCGCCAGCGCGTGTCGCTTGATCAGGGTCCAGAACATCTGCCGCGTCATGCCGGCGCCGCGGGCGGTCACGAAGAGGTCGTCGCTGCTCTGGCCGGCCAGGATCTCGGCGCGGGCCTCGCGCAGATAGCGCGTCATCCAGTCCCTTGCGTGCTCGCCAAAGGGCACAAGGCGGGCCTTGGAACCCTTGCCGGTGACGTGCAGCACCGCGTCCTTGAAGGCGACATGGGCGCTCTTGAGCGTGACGAGTTCGGACACGCGCAGGCCGCTGGCATACATCAGCTCCAGCATCGCGCGGTCACGCAGGCCCAGCGGCGTGTCGACGTCCGGCGCATCCAGCAGCGCGCTGACCTGGGCCTCGCTGAGCAGCTTGGGTACGCGCAGCGGCTGCTTGGCCGTCGTCAGCTTGAGCGTTGGGTCGGCCTGGACGCGACCCTCGCGCAGCGCCCAGCGGAAATAGCGCTTGAAGACCGACAGCCGCCGGTTCGCGCTGGTGGCTTTGCCGGCCGGCTTGGCGGCCGCGTACTCGAACAGCTTCAGCTCGGTGCAGGCATCCAGCGAGGCGGGCGCCAGCCAGGCCGCCAGCGCGGACAGGTCGCGCCGGTAGGCCGCCTGCGTGTTGGCGCTCAGGCCGTCTTCCAGCCAGAGCGCCTCGATGAAACTCTCGATGCCCGCATCAATGGCCATGGCGCATCCCGCATTCGGGCCGAGCGCCGGGCCGCTCCCTAGCCGGCCCGCTTTGGCGATGTGCTTGCCGGTCAATCCGGCAAGCATCGCCGTCCCCTCGGGGGGCCGACCAGACTCGCTCGCGTGCAGCGATGCGAGGTTGGGCGAGGGGTTTCAAGTCAATCAAGCTTGAGCTTCTGTGCCGCCACGACCTTCTTGTAGACCTCGAACTCCGCCGCAATCTGCGCCGCGAACTGCTCGGGCGTGTTGGCCACGATCAGCGAGCCGGTGTCCTCGATGCGCTTCTTGACGTCGGGGATCTCGAGCGCCTTCTTGACCCCGTCGTGCACCTTGTCGACGATGTCGCGCGGCAGGCCCTTGGGGCCGTGGATGCCGTAATAGGCCAGGCGGTTGACGGCCTCCAGGCCGACTTCCTTGAAGGTCGGCACATTCGGCAGCGCCGCCAGGCGCTGCGGTGCGGCGACGACGATGGGAATGAGGCGGCCGTCCTTGATGAAGGGTAAGGCCGAGGGCAGGTTGTCGAAGATCATCGGCACCTGGCCGGCCACCGTGTCGTTCAACGCCGGGCCGGCACCGCGGTAGGGGATGTGCAGCACGAAGACGCCGGCCAGCGTCTTGTAGAGCTCCATCTGCAGGTGGCCGATGCCGCCGGTGCCGGAGGTCGCGTAGCTGTGCTTGGCCGGGTTCTTCTTGAGTTCGGCAACGAAGCTCTTGTAGTCGCGCGCCGGGAAGCTGGGGTGCACGGCAATGACGTTGGGCGTCGCCGCGACGTTGATGATGGGCGTGAAGTCGGTCAGCGGGTTGTAGGCGATCTTGGGATTGATCGCCGGGTTGGCCGCCGTCGTCGACACCGTGGCCATGCCCAGTGTGTAGCCGTCGGGCGCGGAGCGCACGATCTCCATCGCTCCGACCGTGCCGCCGCCGCCGGCCTTGTTGTCGACCACCATGGTCTGGCCCAGGATGCTGGACATGCGCTCGGAGACGATGCGGGCAATGATGTCCGTCGTGCCGCCCGGTGCGAACGGCACGATCAGGCGGATGGGCTTGGCTGGGTAGCCCTGGGCCCAGGCCAGATGCCCGAAGGGGCTGAGGCTGGCGAACGCGGCAGCTTGGAGGACGGAACGGCGTTGCATGAAGTCGGTCTCCTTGGTTTGATGGGGCGATGCTAGTTCAGGACGGCTGACCCAGCAGGCCGGCACGCAACCGGGCATCGCTGTTGCTGTCGCCAAGGAAGACCTTCAGGAAGGCCGTGTAGAAGTCCTGGCCCTCGATGGGCTTGCCCCAGACCTTGCCATTGACCGACAGGACGGTGCCACCCTGGGTGGGCAGATAGTCGATGTGCAACAGGTCGCCCTTCTTCACGCGGCCCACGTCGGCGATGGCCGTGTTGAACTGCTTCAGACGCTCGGCAACCGCCGCCTTCTCGGCCTCGGTGGAGTTGCGATTCACCCCCTTGCCGATGGCCTTGACGAATTCCTGCGTCGACACGTCCTTCACGAGCGGAATGACGATGCGCATCTCCAGCCGCTTGGGGCCGGCCTCGGCGTAGATGGCGTCGGGCGCCGCCGCCTTTTGTGGCAGGTAAAGGGCCGCGAGATAGAGCGGGTAGATGGCCACCTGGCGCTTGCCGGTACCGTTCAACACCAGGGTGCTGCCGCCGAGCTGCAGCGTGTCGGGAAAGTCCTGGTTTTCATAGCGGACAGCGCGGGCGGGCATGGATGCGGCTGCGGCCAGGGCGAGAACGGCCGCACGGCGGCGGATGGACAAAGTCATTCACGGGCTCCAACGGTCAGCGGGCCGGACGATAACGCGGCAGGCGACTCCGGCGCGGACAAGGCCCAGGCGATGTGCTCGGTCACCACTTCGTCGGCGCCGTGCCCTGCTTGCTGCAACGCGGCGCGCAGAGTCGAGTCGTCGCGGACCCGCAAGGCGTTGCCCGCCGCCACCGCCAGATTGCGCCGCCAGCGGGCGAAACCGATGCGGCGGATGGCCGAGCCTTCCGTGCGGCGCAGGAATTCGCTTTCGCCCCATCCAAGCAGCGTGGCAATCGGCTCGCCCGCCATGCCTGGGCGCACGTCAAAGTCGGCCAGCACGGCGGGCTGCGCGAACTTGTTCCATGGGCAGGCCAGTTGGCAGTCATCACAGCCATAGACGCGATTGCCCAGCAAAGGTCGCAGCTCGACGGGTATCGGCCCATCGTGTTCGATGGTCAGGTAAGAGATGCAACGCCGGGCGTCGATGCGGTAGGGCGCGGTGATCGCGGCGGTCGGGCAGACATCGATGCAGGCGCGGCATTCGCCGCAATGCGCGCTGACGGCTTCGGTCAACGGCAGGGCCAGATCGATGAAAAGCTCACCCAGGAAGAACATCGAGCCGGCCTCGCGGTGCAGCGTCAAGGTGTGCTTGCCACGCCAGCCCAGGCCCGAGCGCGCGGCCAGTTCGACCTCCAGCACCGGCGCCGAGTCGGTGAAGACGCGATAGCCCAGCGGGCCGACTTCGGCCTCCAGCTTCTCGGCGAGCTTCTGCAGCCGCTGGCGCAGCACCTTGTGATAGTCCCGGCCGCGGGCATAGATCGAGATCTGCGCTTGCTCCGGCTGGGCCAAGCCAGCCCATTCGACGGCCTGCCAGCCCGGCTCGGTGGCCTGGGGCAGATAGTCCATGCGCGCCGTGATGACGCGCAGCGTGCCCGGCACCAGCTCGGCCGGGCGCGCACGCTTCATGCCGTGGCTGGCCATGTAGTGCATGCGGCCATGGTGGCCGGCGTCCAGCCAGGCCTGCAGGCCCGGCTCGGCGCTGCTGAGGTCCACGTCGGCCACGGCGATCTGTGAGAATCCCAGCTCATGCGCCCAGCCGCGCAAACGGATCAACAGCGCGGCGGCATCGACAGTGGACGGGACTTCTTGCATTTGGCACCGATTTTAGAAACCGATCTGCTGTGGCCCGACGAGGCCGCGGCCCAGGCCACCGCCGGACGCCTCGCGGCGGTACTGCTGCCCTCCCCCAACGCGCTGATCGAGCTGCACGGCTCGCTCGGCGCCGGCAAGACGACCTTCGTGCGCCTGCTGCTGCGCGCGCTGGGCGTGCAAGGCCGCATCAAGAGCCCCAGCTATGCCGTCATGGAGAGCTATGAGCTGCCTGAATCCGCGGGAGGCAACACTGCCAGCCACTTCGACTTCTACCGCTTCGGCGACCCGCGCGAGTGGGAAGACGCTGGCTTTCGCGACGTCTTCGCTGCACCCGGCCTCAAGCTCTGTGAATGGCCCGAGAAGGCGGCCGGCCAGCTGCCCGCGGCTGATCTGCAGCTCTTCATCGAGCTGATGCCCGACGACAGCCGGAGCGTGCGCGCGGTTGGCGACGCGCGCCTCGTGGGAGCCCTGGCATGAAGCGCCGCGAAACCTTGGGGCTGCTCGCTTTGCTGCTGAAGGCGCCCGACACGCTGGCGGCGGGCAGCCAGGCCAGCATCGTCGCCGTGCGCGTCTGGCCGGCACAGGAATACACCCGCGTCACCATCGAGTCCGACCAGCCGCTGGCGGTCAAGCATTTCCTCGTCGACTCGCCCCACCGTCTCGTCATCGACATCGACGGCCTGGAGCTGAGCCCGGGGCTGCGCGAGCTGATCGGCAAGGTCAAGGCCGACGACCCCTACATCACCGGCGTGCGCGTCGGCCAGAACACGCCCACCGTCGTGCGCATCGTGCTGGACCTGCGCCAGCCCGCGGCACCACAGATCTTCACGCTGGCGCCGGTGGCCGCCTACAAGAACCGCCTCGTCTTCGACCTTCACCCCAAGTTCGAGGCCGACCCGCTGCTGGCTTTGGCGCAGGAGCGCGACAAGAAGCCGTCTGCCGCTGCGACGCCTTCCCCGACCCAGCGCGCCGAGGCTGCGGCCAGCGCCGTCAACGATGCCCTCGGTGACCTCATCCAGAAGATCGAGCGTCCGCCAGCGCCGGCAGCCTCGGCACCCTTGGCGCCGCCCGCGCCGGCCGCTTCCAAACCCGCGCCTGCCCTTGCCACCGCCCCTGCCGTCGAGCCCAAGATCGACCGCCTCATCATCATTGCGCTGGACCCCGGCCACGGCGGCGAAGACCCCGGCGCCGTCGGCCCCTCAGGCCTGCGTGAGAAGGATGTCGTCCTGGCGGTCGGCCTCAAGCTGCGTAAGCGGCTCCAGACCAATCCGAACATCCGCGTGCTGATGACACGCGACGCCGACTTCTTTGTGCCGCTGCAGGACCGCGTGCACAAGGCGCGCCGCGTGCAGGCCGACCTGTTCGTCTCCATCCATGCCGACGCCTTCTTGACGCCGCAGGCGCGCGGCGCCTCGGTGTTCGTGCTCAGCGACGGCGCCGCGACGAGCGCCGCCGCACGCTGGATGGCCAACCGCGAGAACGCGGCCGACATGGTCGGCGGCGTCAACGTCGGCGCCGCCACTAAGGACGCCAACGTGCTTCGCGCCCTGCTCGACATGAGCACCACGGCGCAGATCAAGGACAGCCTCAAGCTCGGCGGCGAGGTGCTGGGCCAGATCGGCAAGATCGGCAAGCTGCACAAGGCCAAGGTCGAGCAGGCGGGTTTTGCGGTGCTGAAGGCGCCAGACATCCCCAGCATCCTGGTGGAGACGGCCTTCATCTCCAACCCTGAGGAAGAGAAGAAGCTGCGCGATCCGGACTATCAGGACGAGCTGGTGGACGCGCTGGCCTCAGGCATCGCCAGGTATTTTGCGAAGAACCCGCCGATGGCAAGGAAGCGGAGCACGACGTTGTAGTCGTGCTTGCTTTTGCGAAGATCGCGTCTGCTCGTTGCATTGCCGGGAGTCCGTCCCGGCGGCCGGGTAACTTTCTTCTGCGGGGCCAGAAGAAAGTCACCAAAGAAGAGGCCCTGAACCGCACACGAGCGCGACGCCGCCATCAGCGGCGCGCGAAAACAGCCACCGGCATTGCGACAAAAAGCGAGCCGCTGCGCTCTCGCACACGACTTGTGACGAGCCCGACGCATCGCACGAGCACCCCGTTCGACGCGCGGCTGCACGCCGGGCTCATCAAAACAGCCCAATGCAGCGTCGCTCGGGCGACGCGGCTGTTCGGTATTTCCTGATGAGCCCGGCGTGCAGCCGGCGTCAACTGGCATGATGGTCCGATCGCTGGCGCTCTTCACAAGTCGTGTGCGAGAGCGCAGCGGTTCGCTTGTAGGCCCGGCGCTGCTTCGAGCTTGCGAGCGCCTCATCCCACTCGAGTGCGGATTGCATTGAGCGCTCCTCTTTTGGTGACTTTTCTCTGGCGCGTCAGAGAAAAGTTACCCGCCCTCGCGGGGCGGATTCCCGCGGCACTGCACGCGAGTCATAAGGACAACGGCAAAAGCAACCCAACCAATCAGCAGCATTTACCAACCCGTGCCGAATACCTCGCCGCCTGCCTCTCCCTGAAGAACTCCTCATAGCTCATCGCCGCCCGCTCCGGATGCGTGGCTTGGTGGTGGGCCAGGTAGGTGCCGTAGTCCGGCACGCCCACCATCAGGCTCAGGCCTTGCGTCAGGTAGCGACCCGCGCGAGCGAGGTCGCCACGCTCAAGCACGTTGACCCGCCGGCAGCAGCACGAAGGCCGTTTCCTGGGTGGTCGCCCTGCCGCTGCGGCGTGCAGCCAGGATGGCCTTGACGCTGTAGATCAGCACGCTGATGACCACGCCCATGAAGAGCATGCAAAGCGCCGCGTCCAGCCGATCGTTGAACACCACACGCGACATCGCGTCCAGCGTCTTGGCCGGCGCCAGCACCTTGCCTTCGGCGATCGCCGCAGCGTATTTGTCGGCGTGAGCCAGGAAGCCGAGCTTGGGGTCGGCCGCGAAGATCTTCAGCCAGCCGGCCGTCATCGTGCACACCAGCAGCCAGGCGGCCGGGACCGCCGTGACCCAGGCGTAGCGGTCCTTCTTCATCTTGAAGATGACGACCGTGCCCAGCAGCAGCGCGACGGCGGCCAGCATCTGGTTGGCGATGCCGAACAGCGGCCACAGCGTGTTGATGCCGCCCAGCGGATCGACGACACCCTGGTAGAGGAAGTAGCCCCAGGCCGCCACGCACAGGCCGGTGGCGACGAAATTGGCCACCCAGCTCTCGGTGCGCTTGAGCGACGGCACAAAGCTGCCCAGCAGATCCTGCAGCATGAAACGCCCGGCGCGGGTGCCGGCGTCCACGGCGGTCAGGATGAACAGCGCCTCGAACAGGATGGCGAAGTGGTACCAGAAGGCCATCAGCGCCTTGCCGCCCACCACCTGGTGCAGGATCTCGGCCATGCCCACGGCCAGCGTCGGCGCACCGCCTGCCCGGGCCAGGATGGTCTTCTCCCCGACATCGGCCGCGGCCTGCGTCAGCATCTCTGGCGTCACAACAAAGCCCCAGGTCGACAACGTCTGCGCGACCGTGGCGGCGTCCTTGCCGACGACCGCGGCCGGGCTGTTCATCGCAAAGTAGACGCCCGGCTCGATGCAGGAGGCCGCGACCAGCGCCATCACGGCGACGAAGCTCTCGGCCAGCATGCCGCCGTAGCCGATGTAGCGGGCGTGGGTCTCGTTCTCCAGCAGCTTTGGGCTGGTGCCCGACGAGATCAGCGCATGGAAGCCCGACACGGCGCCGCAGGCGATGGTGATGAACAGGAAGGGGAACAGGCTGCCAGCCCAGACCGGCCCGCCACCCGACGCGAACTGCGTCAGCGCCGGCATCTTCAGCGGCGGCGCGACGATGACGATGCCGATGGCCAGCGCGATGATGGTGCCGATCTTCAGGAAGGTGCTGAGGTAGTCGCGCGGCGCGAGCAGCAGCCACACCGGGATGCAGGCGGCGACAAAGCCATAGCCGATCAGCAGGCCGACGAGTGTGGTCGGGGCCAGCGTGAAGATGGGCGCCAGCGTGGCGCTCTCGCTGACCGCCTGGCCGCCGAAGATGGCGCCCATCAGCAGCACGAAGCCGATGACCGACACCTCGCCGATGCGGCCCGGGCGGATGAAGCGCAGGTAGACGCCCATGAACAGCGCCACCGGAATCGTCGCCGCCACCGTGAACAGGCCCCAGGGCGAATCCGCCAGGGCCTTGACGACGATCAGCGCCAGCACCGCCAGGATGATGATCATGATCATGAAGGCGCCGAACAACGCGATCAGGCCCGGTACCGTGCCCATCTCCTGCTTGACGAGGTCGCCGAGGGACCGGCCGTCACGGCGCGTGGAGATGAAAAGAACGATGAAGTCCTGCACCGCGCCGGCGAAGACGACGCCCGCCAGGATCCACAGCAGGCCGGGCAGATAGCCCATCTGCGCCGCCAGCACGGGGCCGACCAGCGGGCCTGCACCGGCAATCGCCGCGAAGTGGTGGCCGTAGAGCACGTGCTTGTTGGTGGGCACGTAGTCCAGCCCGTCGTTGTACTTCCAGGCCGGCGTCTGGCGCTTGGAGTCCAGTTCCAGCACCTTGTTCGCGATGAACAGGCTGTAGTAGCGGTAGGCGATGAGGTAGGTGCACAGGGCGGCAGCCACGACCCACAGTGCGCTGATCGTCTCGCCGCGGCTCAGGGCCACGGTGGCGAGGGATGCGGCACCCAGGATCGCAACGCCCGCCCACGCAAGGTGGCGGCGCAGATTCATGAGGTTTGTCTCCGTTGCGGTGCACTCCTCGACACGGGGCGCGACCGTGATGCAAGTCTCGGCAAACGGGCGCTCCGCGGCATCGGTCAAGCCACGCAGGCCTGGCGCGCGGCAATACCTAAGGGTCAACCCCGAAACACCCTCTTACGCAACGGCGCAGGACGGCGTCAACGTCGGGCGGGGCCTGGCGTTGTTCGAGCACGGCCAGCATCTTGTTCGGCCCTGTAGGAGTTCCGCCATGCTTCGTCCCCTCATCGCCGTTTTTGCCGCCAGCGCCGCCCTGCTGGGCGCCGCTTCTGCCCAGGCGGGCACACACTGGTCCATCGGCGTCAGCCTGCCGGCCGCGGGTGTCGTCGTGTCGAACGGCGGTTACTACGCACCGGCACCCGCTCCGGTTTATTACGAGCCGGCACCGGTCTACTACGAGCCGGCACCCGTCGTGCGCTATGCGCCGGCGCGCCGCTATGTCGAGCGCGACGTCTACTACGCGCCGGCCCCGCGGGTGGTTTATGCCCCGTCCTACCGCGAGCGTCGCTGGGAAGGTCGCGACGACCGTTGGGACCATGGTCGCCACGAGCGCAACGACCGCTGGAGCCACGACCGGGACGACTCCGGCCCGCGCCGCGGGCACTGAGCCCGCGCCCGTCAGCGCCGCGCCATCTCGCCGCGGATCTCGGTCTGCAGCAGTTGCAGGTCGGGCAGGTCGAAGGGCTTGAGCAGCGCCCGCACATGGGGGCCGAAGTCCGACAGGTCCGAGCCCATCTCATAGCCCGACGAGAACACCACCCACGTGTCCGGCGCGTGGCGCAGGATGGCCCGGGCGAGGTCGATGCCTGACATCCCCGGCAGGCTGACGTCGGTCATGACGAGGTCGAACTTGTCGGGCGCATAGGCCGCCAGCGCTTCCTCTGCTGTCGCGCAGCTTTCGGGCTGCATCCCCACCTCCTCCAGCAAATAGGCGATCTGTTCACGCAGATCGGCGTTGTCCTCCACGAACAGCACCCGTAAGGCCGGCGCCTGCGTGGGCCGGGCAGCACTGAGCTCGGCCACGGCGCGGGCCAGCAGATGCGGGGACACTGCCTTGGGCACGCAGCGCTGGAAGCCTGCCTCGAGCGCGGCCTCGCGGTCGGTCGCGCGCACATAGGCCGTGACGGCCGCTGCGGGCAGCACGTCCGGGCCCAGTTCCATGGCCTGGCGCACATGTCGGATCAGGTCATAGCCCCCCATGCCGGGCATGCCGAGATCGCTCAGCAGCACATCGAAGCGCTGCTGCTGCAGCAAGGCTATTGCGGCCTCGGCCGACTCGGCCGTGACAACATCAGCGCCGCGCTCGGACAGCAGGCGGGCATGGGCCTCGAGCACGTCGGGGTGGTCATCGACGAGCAGCACCCGCACGCCAGAGATCAAGGGCTCGACACCGCCCGCCTCGGTTTCAACACCCGCCACGTTCGACTGGCCGGCGCGCGGCAGGCGCAGGCTGAACACCGAGCCCTGGCCGCGGCCCGCACTGTGGGCTGCCACCTCGCCGCCGTGCAGCTCGACGAGGTTCTTGACGATGGACAAGCCCAGCCCCAGGCCGCCATGCACGCTGGAGGCGGTGCCGTCGGCCTGGGTGAAGCGGTCGAAGAGCTGCGGCAGGAATTCAGGGTCGATGCCCTGGCCGGTGTCGCTGACCGCGACCTCGACGATGGGGCCGTTCAGCTTCGTCGACAGCGTGATGCTGCCGCCCGTGGGGGTGAACTTCATCGCGTTGGTGATCAGGTTCATGACGATCTGCGTGAGCCGGCGCGCGTCGCCAAAGACCTCGGCGGCCTCGGGCGCCAGCTGCAGCACGATCTCGAGCTGGCGGGACTGGGCTGTCGGGCGGGCCGTGTCGGCCGCGCCCGCAACGATGCCGTTCAGGTCCACCCGCTCGACATTCATCAGCTGCTTGCCGGCGACGATGCGGCTCATCTCCAGCAGGTCGTCGACCAGGACGGCCTGGGCCTGGGCATTGCGCGCGATGGCCTGGATGCCCCGTTGCAGCATGCCGGGCTGCACGCCGGGGTGGGTGAGCACGTTGACCCAGCCGAGGATGGCCGCCAGCGGCGTGCGCAGCTCGTGGCTGATCGCGGCGACGAACTCCTCCTTGGCGCGCGCGGCCTGATCAGCGGCACCGCGCGCGGCCTGCTCGGCGGACAGCAACTGATCGCGGCGCAGCTGCAGCTCGCGGCGGTCGGTGATGTCGTGGAAGTAGACGGACAGACCGTCGTGCGAGGGATAGCAATGGCATTCCAGCCAGCGCTCCGGGGCACCTGGCGCCATGGCCTCGAAAGACACGGCCTGACCGCCCTTGGACCGGGCCTTGTCGAAGCCGGCCTCGAACTCGCCGGCGCCAAAGACCTCGCCACTGCGCCGCCCGGTCAGCTCGTCGGCCCCACGGCCGAGCAGCCGGGCGCCCTGCTCGTTGACGTAGCCGATGCGCCCGTCATGCTCGATGAGCAGCAGGCCATCAGTGATGCTGCTCATCATGGCCCGCAAGCGGCGGTCGGCCACATGGAAGGCCTCGGTCCGCTCGGTGACGCGCCGCTCCAGCGTCTCGTTGAGATCGCGCAAGCGCTCCTCGGCGCGGCGCCTCTCCTCCACCTCGGCCTGCAGGGCCAGGTTGGCGCGCTGCAGCTGGCGGGTCTTGCGGTCCAGTTCGGCAAAGACGGCCACCTTGGAACGCAGCACCGCCGGGTTCACGGGCTTGTGCAGATAGTCAACGGCGCCTGAGCCATAGCCCTGCAGGCGGTACTGGTCCTGATCGAAATAGGCGGTCAGGAAGATGATGGGCAGGTGGGCATTGCGCTTGCGCTCCTTGATCATCTGCGCCAGCTCGATGCCGTTCATGTCCGGCAGCTGGATGTCCAGCACCATGACGGCGAACTCCTGGCCCATCAGCGCGAGCAGGGCCTGGTCGGCCGACAGCGCCCGCACGATGCGGTAGCCCGGGTCCGCCAGCACGCTCTCCAGCACCAGCAGGTTGGCCGGTTCGTCGTCGACGATCAGGATGTTGGTCAGCTCTTCAGCGCCCGCCACCTGCTCCACGACGTCGATCGTTGTCGGCATCGTCATCACCGGTACAGCCACACGCGCATCAGCGACAGCAGCTGGGCCGTGTTGACGGGTTTGGAGATGTAGTCGCTGGCGCCCGCCTCCAGGCATTTCTCGCGGTCACCCTTCATGGCCTTGGCGGTCAGGGCCAGGATGGGCAGGTTGCGGAACTCGGCGTGGGAGCGGATCTCGCGCATGGTCTCGTAGCCATCCATGTCCGGCATCATGATGTCCATCAGCACCAGGTCGAGATCGGGCGTGTGCTGGATGATCTCGACGGCGGCCCGGCCGCTGGTGGCGGTCAGTACCTGCATCTCCTGATTCTCCAGCAACGTCGTCAGCGCAAAGATGTTGCGGGCGTCGTCGTCCACCACCAGCACGCGTCGGCCATGCAGCATCTCGGCGGCGCCGTGCAGCTTGTGCAGGATCTCCTGCTTGCCCTGCGGCAGCTCGGTGACGACGCGGTGCAGGAAGAGGGCCGTCTCGTCGAGCAGGCGTTCGGGGCTCTGCACATCCTTGAGCACCACGCTCTTGGCCAGCGCACGCAGCTGCTTTTGCTCGGCGCTCGTCAGGTCCTTGCCGGTGAAGACGACGACCGGCACGGCCGCCAGGGAAGGGTCGGCATGCAGTTGCTCCAGCAGGCCGAAACCGCTGACGTCGGGCAAGCGCAGATCCAGCACGATGCAGTCGAAGGTCTGCTCACGCAGCATCTGCAACGCCGCCGCGCCGGTACCGACGGCCTGCAGCTCGATGTCGTCATGGCCGAGCAGCTCGATGATGGCCTGGCGCTCGATGTCGTTGTCCTCGATGACGAGCAGCCGCTTGGTGCGCGGCACCGTGAAGTCGCGGATGCGGTCCAGCGCCGCCTCCATCTCCTCGCTGGTGGATGACTTCACCACATAGGAGAAGGCGCCGTGCGCCAGGCCGTGGTTGCGGTCCTCCTCGGCGACGCTGAAGATCTGCACCGGGATGTGGCGGGTCAGCGGGTCGAGCTTGAGCTGGTTGAGCACCGTCCAGCCCAGCATGTCGGGCAGGAAGATGTCCAGCGACACGGCAGTTGGCTTGAAGCGCCGCGCCAGCTCCAGGCCCAGGCTGCCCTTGAGCGCCACCAGGCCCTTGAAGCCGCGGTCCCGCGCCAGGCCCAGCACGATGCGGGCGAAGTGAGGGTCGTCCTCGATGATGAGCAGGACCGAGTCGCCCTCCTCGATGTTCTCGCGGTCATCAGGTACCTGGGTTTCTCGCACCAGCGGCAGGTTGTTGCGCGCCGGGGCCATCGGGCGGCTGTGCGCGGGCAGGGGCGCCATGCTGGCGCTGTCCGCGCCAGCGAAATGCAAGGGCAGGAACAGCGTGAAGGTGCTGCCATGGCCATGCACGCTGGTCAGGCGAATTTCGCCGCCGAGCAGGGCCGCCAGCTCGCGGCTGATGGCCAGGCCCAGG
The DNA here is from genome assembly GCF_056401875.1 of Roseateles sp. P4_D2. NCBI lineage: Bacteria > Pseudomonadati > Pseudomonadota > Betaproteobacteria > Burkholderiales > Sphaerotilaceae > Roseateles > Roseateles sp. P4_D2. The sequence goes on from NZ_JBFUIM010000005.1 coordinate 373,888, forward strand.
CCGGTGCCGCCGTATTTGCGCGACGTGCCGGCGTCGGCCTGCTGGAAGGCCTCGAAGATCAGGCGCTGCTTCTCGGGCGCCACGCCAATGCCGGTGTCCTCGACGGCAAAGGCCAGCACATGCTGGGCCTTGCTCAGCACGGGATGCTCCGTGCTCCAGCCCTCGTTGGCCAGGCTGACGCGCAGCTCCACATGGCCGTGCGCCGTGAACTTCACCGCGTTGGACAGCAGGTTCTTCAGGATCTGCTGCAGCCGCTTGGCATCGCTTTCCATGCTGCGCGGCAGGTCGTCGGCGAACGTCAGGCGCAGCGGCAGGCTCTTGGCCTCGGCCACATGGCGGAAGTTGCGGTCGATGCTGTCGCGCAGTGACACGAACGAGATGTCCTCGATCTCCACCGTGACGGTGCCCGACTCGATCTTGGACAGGTCCAGGATGTCGTTGATGAGGTGCAGCAGGTCAGAGCCGGACGAGTTGATGTTGCGCGAAAACTCGACCTGCTTGCCTGAAAGGTTGCCGTCGTTGTTGCTGGCCAGCTGCTGGCTCAGGATCAGGATGGAGTTCAGCGGCGTGCGCAGCTCGTGCGACATGTTGGCCAGGAACTCGGACTTGTACTTGGACGTCAGCGCCAGCTCGGCAGCCTTGTCCTCCAGCGCGTGGCGGGCCTGCTCGACCTCGGCGTTCTTGCGCTCCACTTCCTCGTTCTGCTCGGCCAGCAGGCGGGCCTTGGTGCCGAGCTGCTCATTGGTCTCCTGCAGCTCGCTCTGGCGCGACTGCAGCTCCACCGTCAGCTGCTGCGACTGCGACAGCAGGGACTCGGTGCGCATCGTCGCCTCGATGGTGTTGAACACCGCGCCGATGCTCTGCGTCAGCAGCTCCAGGAAGGCCAGCGAAGCGCTGCTGAAGGGCTGCAGCGTGGCCAGCTCGATGACGGCCTTGGTCTGGCCCTCGAACAGCACCGGCAGCACGATGACGCTGACGCGCGGCGCGTAGCCGAGGCTGGACGAGATGGCAACGAAGTCCGACGCGATGTCGGCCAGCAGAGTGCTGCGCTTTTCCAGCGCGCACTGGCCGACCAGGCCTTCGCCCATCTCGATGGTGGGCGCCAGCCGCACGGTGCCGGATTGGGCGTAGCTGGCCAGCAGGCGCAGCTGCTGGCGGTTGTCGGCCTCGGCGCCGGCCACGTGATAGATGGTGCCCTGGTGTGCCTGCACCAGCGGCGCCAGCTCGGTCAGCAGCATCTGGCTGACGGTCTGCAGCTCGCGCTGGCCCTGCAGCATGCCGGTGAACTTGGCCAGGTTGGTCTTCAGCCAGTCCTGCTCGCGGTTGCGCTCGGTGGTCTCGCGCAGGTTGGAAATCATCGTGTTGATGTTGTCCTTGAGCTCGGACACCTCGCCCTTGGCCTCGACCTGGATGGCGCGCGTCAAGTCGCCCTTGGTGACGGCCGTCGCCACCTCGGCAATCGCGCGCACCTGCGTCGTCAGGTTGGCGGCCAGCAGGTTGACGTTGCCGGTCAGGTCCTTCCAGGTGCCCGAGGCGCCCGGCACATGGGCCTGGCCGCCCAGCCGCCCGTCCACGCCCACCTCGCGGGCGACGTTGGTCACCTGCTCGGCAAAAGTGGCCAGCGTGTCGGTCATGTTGTTGATGGTGTCGGCCAGCGCCGCCACCTCGCCCTTGGCCTGCACGGTCAGGCGCTGGGTCAGGTTGCCGTTGGCCACGGCCGTCACGACCTTGACGATGCCGCGCACCTGCTCGGTCAGGTTGGAGGCCATGAAGTTGACGTTGTCGGTCAGGTCCTTCCAGGTGCCGCCCACGCCGGCCACCTTGGCCTGGCCGCCGAGCTTGCCTTCGGTGCCCACCTCGCGCGCCACCCGGGTCACTTCACCGGCGAAGGCGTTGAGCTGGTCGACCATGGTGTTGATGGTGTTCTTCAACTCCAGGATTTCGCCGCTGACGTCCACCGTGATCTTGCGGTTCAGGTCGCCGCGCGCCACGGCCGTCGTCACCTCGGCGATGTTGCGCACCTGAGCCGTCAGGTTGGCGCCCATGGTGTTGACCGAGTCGGTCAGGTCCTTCCAGGTGCCGGCCACGCCGGGCACGACGGCCTGCACGCCCAGCCGCCCTTCGGTGCCCACTTCGCGGGCCACTCGAGTCACTTCCGACGCGAAGGAGCGCAGCTGTTCCACCATCGTGTTGATGGTTTCCTTGAGCTGCAGGATCTCGCCGCGCACGTCCACGGTGATCTTCTTGGACAGGTCGCCGTTGGCCACCGCAATGGTCACGTCGGCGATGTTGCGCACCTGGCCCGTCAGGTTGGACGCCATGGAGTTGACGTTGTCGGTCAGGTCCTTCCAGGTGCCGGCCACGCCGGGCACCTGTGCCTGGCCGCCGAGCTTGCCTTCGGTACCGACCTCGCGCGCCACGCGGCTCACTTCGGAGGCGAAGGCGCCGAGCTGCTCGACCATGGTGTTCATGGTCTCCTTGAGCTGCAGGATCTCGCCCTTCACGTCCACGGTGATCTTGCGGTTCAGGTCGCCGCGGGCGATGGCGGTGGCCACGTCGGCGATGTTGCGCACCTGGCCCGTCAGGTTGGACGCCATCGAGTTGACGTTGTCGGTCAGGTCCTTCCAGACCCCCGCCACGCCAGGCACCGCAGCCTGGCCACCGAGCTTGCCCTCGGTACCCACTTCGCGCGCCACCCGCGTCACTTCGGACGCGAAGGCGCGCAGCTGGTCCACCATGGTGTTGATGGTTTCCTTCAGCTGCAGGATCTCGCCGCGCACGTCGACGGTGATCTTCTTGGACAGGTCACCATTGGCCACCGCGATGGTCACGTCGGCGATGTTGCGCACCTGGCCCGTCAGGTTGGAGGCCATCGAGTTGACGTTGTCGGTCAGGTCCTTCCAGGTGCCGGCCACGCCGGGCACCTGGGCCTGGCCACCAAGCTTGCCCTCGGTACCCACCTCGCGCGCCACGCGGGTCACTTCACCGGCGAAGGCGTTGAGCTGGTCGACCATGGTGTTGATGGTGTCCTTGAGCTCAAGAATTTCGCCGCGCACGTCCACCGTGATCTTCTTGGACAGGTCGCCGTTGGCCACGGCGGTGGTCACCTCGGCGATGTTGCGCACCTGGCCCGTCAGGTTGGAAGCCATGAAGTTGACGTTGTCGGTCAGGTCCTTCCACGTGCCGGCAACACCCGGCACCTGCGCCTGGCCGCCGAGCTTGCCGTCCGTGCCCACCTCGCGCGCCACGCGGCTCACTTCGGACGCGAAGCCGTTGAGCTGGTCCACCATGGTGTTCAGTGTGTTCTTCAGCGCCAGGATCTCGCCCTTGACCTCCACAGTGATCTTCTTGGAGAGGTCACCGCTGGCCACGGCCGTCGCCACGTCGGCGATGTTGCGCACCTGGCCCGTCAGGTTGGAAGCCATGAAGTTGACGTTGTCGGTCAGGTCCTTCCAGGTACCTGCCACGCCGGGCACCTGGGCCTGGCCGCCGAGCTTGCCGTCCGTGCCCACCTCGCGCGCCACACGGCTCACTTCCGAGGCGAAACCGTTGAGCTGGTCCACCATCGTGTTGAGCGTGTTCTTCAGCTCCAGGATCTCGCCCTTCACGTCGACCGTGATCTTCTTGGACAGGTCGCCGCCGGCCACAGCCGTCGCCACGTCGGCGATGTTGCGCACCTGGCCCGTCAGGTTGGACGCCATCGAGTTGACGTTGTCGGTCAAGTCCTTCCACGTACCCGCCACGCCGGGCACCTGGGCCTGGCCACCGAGCTTGCCGTCCGTGCCCACCTCGCGCGCCACACGGCTGACCTCGCCAGCAAAGCCGTTGAGCTGATCGACCATGGTGTTGATGGTGTTCTTCAGCTCCAGGATTTCGCCGCGCACGTCCACGGTGATCTTCTTGGACAGGTCGCCGTTGGCCACGGCCGTCGTCACGTCGGCGATGTTACGCACCTGGGCTGTCAGGTTGGTCGCCATCGCGTTGACGGAGTCGGTCAGGTCCTTCCAGATACCGGCCACGCCGCGGCCTTGCGCCTGGCCGCCGAGCTTGCCGTCGGTACCCACCTCACGCGCCACGCGAGTCACTTCGGAGGCAAAGCCGCCGAGCTGGTCGACCATGGTGTTGATGGTGTTCTTCAGCTCCAGGATCTCGCCGCGCACGTCCACGGTGATCTTCTTGGACAGGTCGCCATTGGCCACGGCCGTCGTCACCTCGGCAATGTTGCGCACCTGGCCGGTCAGGTTGGAAGCCATGAAGTTGACGTTGTCGGTCAGGTCCTTCCAGGTGCCGGCCACGCCGGGCACCTGGGCCTGGCCGCCGAGCTTGCCATCCGTACCCACCTCGCGCGCCACGCGGCTGACTTCGCCGGCAAAACCGTTGAGCTGATCGACCATCGTGTTCATGGTGTTCTTCAGGGCAAGAATCTCTCCCTTGACCTCCACGGTGATCTTTTTCGACAAGTCGCCGCTGGCCACGGCGGTGGCCACGTCCGCGATGTTGCGCACCTGGTTGGTCAGGTTGGACGCCATCGAGTTGACGTTGTCGGTCAGGTCCTTCCAGGTCCCGGCCACGCCGGGCACCGCGGCCTGGCCGCCGAGCTTGCCCTCGGTGCCCACCTCGCGGGCCACGCGGGTCACTTCGGAGGAGAAGCCGTTGAGCTGGTCGACCATCGTGTTGATGGTTTCCTTCAGCTCCAGGATCTCGCCCTTCACGTCCACCGTGATCTTGCGGCTCAGGTCGCCGCGCGCCACGGCCGTCGTCACGTTGGCGATGTTGCGCACCTGGGCCGTCAGGTTGGTCGCCATCGCGTTGACCGAGTCGGTCAGGTCCTTCCAGGTGCCCGCCACGCCGGGCACCACCGCCTGGCCGCCCAGGCGCCCGTCGGTGCCCACCTCGCGGGCCACCCGGGTCACTTCGGACGCGAACGAGCGTAGCTGGTCCACCATGGTGTTGGTGGCTTCCTTGAGCTGCAAGATCTCGCCGCGCACGTCCACGGTGATCTTCTTGGACAGGTCGCCGTTGGCCACGCCGATGGTCACCTCGGCGATGTTGCGTACCTGGGCGGTCAGGTTGCCGGCCATCTGGTTGACGGAATCGGTCAGGTCCTTCCAGACGCCCGACACGCCCTTCACCTGGGCCTGGCCGCCGAGCTTGCCCTCGGTGCCCACCTCGCGCGCTACGCGAGTCACTTCACTCGTGAACACCGACAGCTGGTCGATCATGGTGTTGACCAGGCGCGCGGAGCGCAGGAACTCGCCCTTGAGCTCGCGGCCGTCCACCTCCAGCTCCATGGACTGGCTCAGGTCGCCCTTGGCCACCGCGCCGATGGTGCGCGCGATCTCTGCGGTGGGCCGCACCAGGTCGTCCATCAGCGTGTTGATCGAGTCCACCTTGGTGGCCCAGCCGCCCAGCGAGCCCGGCATCGACATGCGGTGCTTGAGCCGGCCTTCCTTGCCGACCGTGGCGGAGAGCCGCGACACCTCGGAGGCGATGCGCGCCTCCTGGGCGGTGATCTGGTTGAAGGCGGCGGCGATCTGGCCGTCGATGCCGTCCCAGCTGTTGGGCAGGCGGATCGTGAAGTCGCCGTCGCGCAGTGCGGACAACGCCGCCAGGATCTGGCGCGAGCGTGGGGCGCTCAGCTCAACGCCGCCATTCAACACATCGGCCGTCGCGGCCGGAGTGGCCGCCTTGGGGTTGGCGCGCTTTCTGCGAGGTTGCTGCGCGATGTCGACACTCATGGTCCCGCCCGATTCAGAAATTAGGAGTGAGTTTCGCCCGGCGCCGGGTCATTTCAAACCGCTGTGCCAGGTACGAAAAGTGCCCGCTTCTAGCATGGCAATCTAGGGGGATCAAGTCCCTTTTCCGGGCCGCTCTTGCGCGAACACGCGAGTCATTTCAATCCAGCTTCTCTCGCATGTTCGACCGCATACCGGATCAGCTCCGCCTGCCCGTCCAGCTCCAGCTTGCGCTTGATGCTCTGGCGGTGGGCTTCGACGGTGCGCACCGACAGATCCAGGTCGCGGGCGATCTGCTTGCTCGACGCGCCCTGCCCCAGCAGGCTGAGGATCTCGCTTTCGCGCGGCGTCAGCACCGGCTTGGGGGCCTGGCCGCGGAATAGCCGGCCTGAGACTGCAGCGCTCAGGAAGGTGCCGCCCGCGGCCACCGCATCGATCGCCGACACGATCTCGGTCGCCGGCGCATCCTTGAGCACGTAGCCGCGGGCACCGGCGGTCAGCGCACGTTGCACGTATTCGGGGTTGTCATACATGCTGAACATCAGCAGCCTGATGGACGGCTGGGCGGCCAGCATCTCGGCGCCCAGCGTGATGCCGTTGCCGTCCTTCAAGCCCACATCCATCAGCACGACGTCGGGCGCCGTGCGCGCCAATTGCTCCAGGGCCTCGGCCCGCCCGCCGGCCTCACCAACGATCTCGAAGCGCGGCACGGCCGCCAGGCGCGCAACCAGGCCCTCCCGCACCATCGGGTGGTCATCGACGAGCAGGATGCGGATGGGTGTCAGGGTCATGCAGCAGCGCGAGCCAGGTCGGAAGCCGCTAGTTTGACCGTGAGGCGACTGCCCATGCCGGGCGAAGCGAAGAGACTCAGGCGGGCACCGAGGGCGGCCGCCCGTTCGCGCATGCTGCGCAGGCCCAGTCCCCGGTCGGCTGCGGCCTGGGCGGCGTCGGCGTCGAAGCCCTGGCCGTCATCGTTGATTTCCAGCGCCAGGCCACCGTCGCGCTCGAAACGCAGCAGCACGCTCACCGTCGTCGCGTGGGCATGCCGGGCCGCGTTGTTCAGCGCTTCCTGGGCAATGCGGAACAGGGCCGTGTTCACGGCCTCGGGCAAGCCCACCTCCTCACCCTCAACCGCCGCCGAGAAATGCGTGCCACCGGCAGCGTCGAACTCGCCCGCCAGATGCTGCAGTGCCGCAGGCAGGCCGAGGGTGTCCAGCAGCGCCGGCCGCAGCGCGTGGGACAGGTGGCGCACCTCGGCCAGCGTGCTGTTCAGGCGCTTCAAGGCCAGCTCCTGCAGCCGCGCAGCGCCCTCGGGTTCGTGCTGGGCGGACTCGATCAGCAGCTTGGTGGCCACCAGCGCCTGGCTGACGCCGTCATGCAGCTCGCGCGCCAGCCGTGCGCGCTCGTCCTCCTGGCTCTGCACGACCTGGCGGGCCAGGGCACGCAGCTTGGCCTCGGCGCTGCGGTGCTCGCTCAGGTTCAGGGCCAGCGCACCGGCGCTGATCAGCGCGACGCCGAAGACGGCGACAGCGCCCACCCACAGCATGGTGGCCGTGATGTTCTGGCGCGCGCCGCGCTCCAGTTCGGCCATCGTGGCCTCGATGCCGTCCAGGTACAGGCCCGTGCCCAGCATCCAGTCCCACTGCGGCACGGTGACGACATAGCCCAGCTTGGGCGCCAGCAGGCTGCTGGACGGCTTGCGCCACAGGTATTCGACATAGCCGCCGCCGGCCTTGGCCTGATTGATGAGCTGCTGGATAGTGGGCCGGCCCTTCGGGTCGCGCATCTCCCAGAGGTTTTGCCCGATCAGCTCGGGCTGGCGCGAATGCATCAGCACGTGGCCGTCCAGCGAATAGACGAAGAAATAGCCGTCGCGGCCGTAGTCCAGCGAGGACAGGATGGCCAGCGCCCTCTCGGGCCCGCCCGGCTGGCCGAGCAAGGGCTGGATGGTGCTGACCGCCAGGTCGACGTAATGCTTGAGCTCGGTGCGCCGCGCGTCCATATAGCTGGCGCGCACCAGCGCATGCTCGCGCGCCGCCAGCTCGCTTTCCTGCTGGCGCACGGCCAGCGCGATCAGCGCGAGGGAGGCCAGCAGCGGCAGCAGCGCCAGCAGGAACAGGCGGCCCCGCAGGGACAGGGCCGCCCAGGCTTTCATCAGCGGCCCAAGGTTGCGGCGCTCGGCGCTGCCTTGCGCTGGATCGGCTTCCACCCCTCCAGGCGCTTCAGCACATCGGCAATCGCCGCATCCAGCTGCGTGTCATCGCCACGGTTGACGGCCGCCGGGTCGAGTTCGACGTCGATGTCCGGCGACACGCCCTCGTTCTCGATGCGCCATTCGCCATCCGGTGTGTAGAAACGAAAGAAGGGCACGGTCAGGAAGCCGCCATCGGTCAGCGGCGGGTTGGCCGAGATGCCAATCAGGCCGCCCCAGGTGCGCTTGCCGATCAGCGGCCCCAGGCCCACGCGCTTGAAGGCATAGGGCATGAAGTCGCCACCCGAACCGGCGTCCTGGTCGATCAGCATGGCCTTGGGGCCGTAGATGGCACCGCCCGGCGTGTCGAAGACCAGGCCGTCACGGTCCTTCCAGCTGCCCAGATACGGCCGCGACAGCAGCTCCGTCACGTAGTTCGCCGCTTGCCCACCGCCATTGCGGCGGTCGTCGACGATCAGCGCCTGCTTGTCGATCTGCGCGAAGAACATGCGGTTGAAGTGCTCGAAGCCCTGGCCCGCGGTGTCGGGCATGTAGACATAGGCAATCTTGCCGCCGCTCTTTTGCTCCACCTTCCTGCGGTTGCCGTCGATCCAGGCCCAGCGGCGCAGCAGGCTCTCGTTGGCAATGGGCTCGACGGTGATCTCGCGGCGACCCTTGCCGGCGGCGTCCCGAGCGATGGCAATGACGACCTGCTTGCCGACGGTATTTTCCAGCAGCGAATAGATGTTGGTCGGCTCCATCAGCTCATGGCCGTTGATGGCGAGGATGAAGTCCCCTTCCTTCACACCCAGGCCGGCCACCGTCAGCGGCGAGCGCAGATTGGGGCTGAGGCGGTCGCCGGCGTAGAGCCTGGCGACCTTGTAGCGACCCTGCTCGACGACGAAGTCCGCGCCCAGCAGGCCGACGGCGACGGGCGCCTCCTGATGCACGTCACCACCGCCGGCACGGTTGTGGCCGACCTGCAGTTCGCCAATCATCTGCACGAGCAGGTCGTTCAGATCCTCGCGGCGCTGCACATGGGCCAGTTGCGGCAGATAGCGGTCATAGACGGCCTGCCAGTTCAAGCCATGCATGGCCGGGTCGTAGAAGAATTCCTTCTCCATCCACCAGGCCTCGTCGAAGATCTGCTTCCACTCGGCCTTGGGGTCGACACGGGCTCGCAGGCCCGACAGGTCCAGCGGCTTGCTGTCGCCCTTGTCATTGGCATCGCCCACCTCCAGCTTGCCGCCGGCCACGGTCAGCAGCAGCTTCTTGTGGTCTTCGCTCAGCGAGAACTCGGCAATGCCGGTGCGCAGCAGTTTGGGCTTGCGCTCCTCGAAGTCGAAGCGCCACAGCTCGGCCGTCGCGCGACGCTCGGCCTGCGGCGGCTCGTTGCTGGCGCCGGGCTGCGGGCGCTGCAGATAGAAGAGCGCGCCGTCCGAGGCGACCACCAGGTTGTCGTAGTTGCGCTCGGCCACCGGCAGGGCCACGACGCGGTCGGCCAGGCCGTCAAGGTCGACCTTGATCGGCTTGACCGGTTCGGGCTTGGGCTTTTCGTCCTTCTTGGCGTCAGCCTTCTTGTCGTCCTTTTTGTCGTCCTTCTTTTCTTCCTTTTTGTCGTCCTTGTTCTCGTCCTTCTTGTCGTCCTTCTTGCCATCCTCGTCACCCGCCTTGGGCGCCAGCGGCGACTTGCCGTCGGCCGCGAGCACCACGGCGTAGAGGCCGGCACGGCGCGGGCGCTCCTGTGTGGACAGATCCAGCCCAACCTGGCTGGGGCCGGAGTTGATGGACGCCGTGAAATACAGGTAGTCGCCCTTGGCCGAGAAGGCCGGGTTGCCGGCGTGGGCCAGGCCGTCGGTGACGGCATGGTTGCGGCCGGTCGCCAGGTCGTGCAGCACGATGCGGCTGAAATAGTTCTCGCCCGAGGTCGTGTAGGCCAGCCAGCGGCTGTCCGGCGAGAAGGACACGGCATAGCCGTCGGCGCCGAAGCGGCGCACGTCGGTGGCGACCCTGACGAGCTGGCCGCGCTGCGGGCCGGGCACCAGGCTCAGCCGATAGAGGTTGAGGTGGTTGTCCTGCAGCACGAACTGATTGCCGTCAGGGGACCAGTCCATCAGCGCGAAATAACCCTCCTTGGGCAGCAGGAAGCGCTCCTTCGCCCCCAGGCCGGTCTGGTTCTGCAGCACCAGCTCATGGCGCATGCCCGGGGCGTCGGACAGGTAGGCCACGCGCTGGCCGTCGGCGCTCCACAGCGCGTCCTTCTCACGCACGCCGGGGCTCTCGGTCAGGTTGCGCACGCTGCCATCCTTGACCGGCACGGTGAACACCTCGCCACGCGCGCTGACGACAACGCGCTTGCCGGTGCTGGACAGCTGAGCATGGGTCAGCGTCTTGCCAGCATCCTTCCACTGCGGCCGCGCCTGGGGCGCGATGCTGGTGAGCTGGATGTCGAGCACACGCGGCGTGCCGCCTGCCAGTTCAATCTGCTGGATGCGGCCACCGGACTCGTAGACCAGGGTCGTGCCGACGGCGTCGACGCTGCGCACGTCCCATTGCGTCTCGCGGGTCAGTTGGCGCAGCGATTGGGTCGCCGGGTTGAAAGCGAAGAGATTAGCCGCGCCGTCGGCACGGTCGGAGATGAAAACGACCTCGCTGCCGGCCCAGACCGGTGCGGAGTCGGTCGCATTGACGTGGGGAATCTGCTGCCACTTCTGGCTGGCGACATCCATGACCCACACCGGTGGCGTCGAGCCACCGCGGCTCTGGCGCCAGCCGCTCATGCCGGCATAGGCGGCGTTGTAGGGGCGGTAGGCCAGCTGCTTGCCGTCGGCCGACCAGGCGCCCTCGAAGGCCACGGCCATCATGACCTGCTTCTCGTAGCCGCCTTCCACGCTGACCTCGTAGAGCTGGTTGCTGCGGTTGTTCAGCACCTCGCGCGGCGAGGCGAACAGCACGCGCTTGCCATCAGGGCTCCAGCCGCTGACGACGTCAGCCGTCGGGTGCCAGGTCAGGCGTTTGGGCGCGCTGCCGTCCAGGCCGATGACGTAGACGTCGGTATTGCCGTCATAGCTGGCCGAGAAGGCGATGCTCCTGCCGTCCGGCGAGAAGCGCGGCGCGAACTCGGCAGCCGCATGGCTGGTCAGGCGCCGGGCATTGCCGCCACTGCGGTCAGCCAGCCAGAGATCGCCGGCATAGACGAAGGCCAGGTGGTCCTTGGAGACGGCGGGCTGGCGCAGCATGAGCGTCGGTTCGGCCGCCAAGGCCGCGCCGGAGGTCATCCAGGCACAGGCCAAAGCCATGGCGATACGGGTCAGGGTCATCGGGATCTCCGATCAGACGAAAACCCGCGACTCTAGTGCGCCTTGGGCGCGGCTCCGAAAGTCAGCGCCGGGCTGAGTTGGCCGTGCCGAGTCAGCCCGGCTGGCGCTTGAACCTGGCCTTCAGGCCGCCGGCGATGATGACCAGGCCGGGTATGAGAATCATGGCCCAGATGATCTTGTCCAGGTTGGTTTTGACCCAGGGCACGTTGCCGAAGACATAGCCGATCAGCGTGACACCGCAGACCCACAGCACGCCGCCGCCCACGTCATACAGCGTGAACTTGCGCCGCGTCATCTGCGCCACGCCGGCCACGAAGGGCGCGAAAGTGCGCAAAAAGGGCATGAAGCGGGCCGCAACGAGGGTGATGCCGCCGTACTTCTCGTAGAAGGCATGGGCCTTCTCGAAGGCGGCCTTGTTGAAGAAGCGCGAGTCCTCCCACTGGAAGACGCGCGGGCCGAAATGCCGGCCGATGCTGTAGTTGCTCTGGTTGCCGAGGATGGCCGCCGCCGTCAGCAGCGCCATGGACAGGCCCAGGTCCATCAGCCCGACGCCACACATGGCGCCGACGACAAAGAGCAGGGAATCCCCCGGCAGGAAGGGCATGACGACCACGCCGGTCTCGACAAAGATGATCAGGAAGAGCAGCGCATACACCCAGGCGCCGTAACTCGCGACGAAGTTGGCCAGGTGCTGGTCGACGTGCAGGACGAAGTCGATGAGGAAGGGAAGGAAATCCATGGGCAGCGATTATCCCGGCCCGGACGTGACAGCCGGACGGCGCCGATAATCCCGCCGATGGATTTGCCCCTGCCCGACCTCCCTGCCCCGCGCGCCATCCGCGAACTGCCCGATGAGCTGATCAGCCAGATCGCCGCCGGCGAGGTCGTCGAGCGCCCGGCCTCGGTGGTGCGCGAGCTGGTGGACAACGCACTGGACGCCGGCGCGAAGAACATCCAGGTCAAGCTGATGGCCGGTGGCGTGCGTGCCATCGTCGTCGAGGACGACGGCTGCGGCATCCCTGTCAACCAGTTGCCCCTGGCACTCAAGCGCCATGCCACGAGCAAGATCGCCAGCCTGAGTGACCTGGAATCCGTCGCGACGATGGGATTCCGCGGCGAGGCATTGGCCGCCATCTCGTCGGTCTCCGACATGGTCATTGCCAGCCGCACGGCCGCCGACGCTCACGCCCACCGGCTGGACGCCCGCAGCGGCGAGCTGCAGCCGGCCGCCCGTGCGCGCGGCACCAGCGTCGAGGTGCGCGAGCTGTTTTTTGCCACCCCCGCCCGCCGCAAGTTCCTCAAGACCGACGCCACCGAGCTGGCCCATTGCGTCGAAGCCGTGCGCCGCCATGCACTGGCGCGTCCCGACGTCGGCTTTGCGATCTGGCACGAAGGCAAGCTCGTCGACCAATGGCGCGCCGCGTCCAGCGAGCAGCGCATTGCCGATGCGCTGGGCGCAGACTTTGTCACCGAGAGCCGCCCCTTCGAGCACAGCTTCGGCCCCTTGGCCCTGACCGGACGCGCCGGCCTGCCCGAGGCGGCGCGCTCGCGGGCCGACCAGCAATACGTCTGGGTCAATGGTCGCCATGTGCGCGACAAGCTCATCAGCCATGCCATCCGCTCCGCCTACGAGGACGTGCTGCACGGCCAGCGCCAGCCCAGCTATGTGCTCTTCATCGAGATCGCGCCCGAGCTGGTGGACGTGAACGTGCACCCGACCAAGATCGAGGTGCGCTTTCGCGACGGCCGCGCCATCCACCAATCCGTGCGCCGCGCCTTCATCGACGCGCTGGCCCAGTCGCGTGCGGACGCCGCCGGCGTCGAATCGGCCATGGCGCCGCTTGGCTTCGAGCCGACGATGCCGGCCACGCTCTTCGTCTCGGAGCCGCGCCCGGCCTACCAGTCTTATGTGCCGCCCGTGCCGGCGACGGCCGAGCAGGTCAGGCTGTCCCTGGTTCAGCACGAGGCCCTGTGGGCCCCCGGTGAAGCTCCTGAGCCCGCACCTGCGACAGCCGCGCCGACGATCAGCTTGAAGATGAAGTTGCCGGACGAGGACTGGCCGCTGGGCCGCGCCATCGCGCAGATCCAGGGCGTCTACATCCTGGCCGAGAACAAGCAAGGCCTGGTCATCGTCGACATGCACGCGGCCCATGAGCGCGTCGTCTATGAGCGGCTCAAGGCCAGGCTCGGCGCGACCCAGATCGAAAGCCAGCCGCTGCTGATCCCGGTCAGCTTCGCCGCTACGGCCGAGGAGGTCGCCGCCGCCGAGCAGCATGCCGACACGCTGTCAAAGCTCGGCCTGGATGTCGCCCCGCTGTCGGTCCGCACCTTGGCCGTGCGCTCCCGCCCCGCCCTGCTTGCGGCCTCCGACCTCGTCGCGCTGACCCGCGAGCTGCTCGCCGAGATGGCCCAGTTCGACGCCAGCTCGGTGCTCGAACGCGCCCAGCATGAAATCCTCGCCACCATGGCCTGCCACGGCGCCGTGCGCGCCAACCGGCAATTGACTCTGGACGAAATGAACGCGCTGCTGCGCGACATGGAAGCCACCGAACGAGCCGACCAATGCAACCACGGCCGCCCCACCTGGCGCCAGCTCGACATGCGCGAGCTGGACGCCCTTTTCCTGCGCGGACGCTGAAAGAAAACGATGGCCACCATCACCCTCAAGGGCAAGCCCAAGCCTGCTGCCAAGACTCGCAACGCCGAGGGCGAGAAGCGCGCGCCGGTGCGCGGCAAGGGCGTCTCCAAGCCCCGCACGACGCTTGCCAAGGCGCAAGCCGACCGGGCCGAGCGCGAGGAGCAGTTCCAGAAGTCGCAAGCGCAGCGCGCCGAACGGCCGGCACCGTCTCGCGACGAGCGGCCGGCTCGCCCGAAGCCGACGGGCTTCAAGTCTGACTGGCAGCAGCAGCCGCGTGGCGATGCGCCGCCGCGCCCCGAGCGTGGCCCGCGTGCACGACCCGACGAGCGCCCGCCGCAATACCGCGGCGACGCGCCACAGCGCCCAGAACGCGCCCCTCGCGCCCGCCCGGACGAACGCCCTCCTGCTGACCGCCCACCGCGCGTCGACCAACGCCGTGTGGCCAACCGCGGCCCCAACTTCGAGCCGCCGCAGCGCCCGCAGCAACGCCGCAACCCGGCCCGCGAGGTCGCCCCTGAGGACGGCGAGCGCCTGTCCAAGCGCATGGGTGAGCTCAAGCTCGCCTCGCGCCGCGAGGCCGACGACTGGATTGCCGCCGGCTGGGTGCGCGTCAATGGCAAGGTCGCCGTGCTGGGCCAGCGAGTCGGCCTCGACGTGCAGATCGACATCGACCCCGCCGCCCGCAACCAACAGGCCCAGCTTGTCACCGTGCTGCTGCACAAGCCCATCGGTTACGTCTCGGGCCAGGCCGAAGACGGCTACGAGCCGGCCGTCGTGCTGTTCCAGCCCGAGAACCGCTGGGCGGAAGACGCCTCCGGCATCAAGCCCAACGCCGGCCACCACCGCAACCTGGCTCCCGCCGGGCGGCTGGACATCGACTCCACCGGCCTGCTCGTGCTGACGCAGGACGGCCGCATCGCCCGGGTGCTGATCGGCGACGACTCCGACGTCGAGAAGGAGTACCTCGTGCGTGTCGAGTTCGTCGGCCTGCCCGGTGCTGAAGCCGTGCCAGAGGGCACGCTGCCCAACGCGGCGCTGTCGAACAACAAACTCGCCCTGCTCAACCATGGCCTGGAGCTGGACGGCGAAGAACTCAAGCCCGCCAAGGTCAGCTGGCAGAACGAGCACCAGCTGCGCTTTGTGCTGCGCGAGGGCAAGAAGCGCCAGATCCGCCGCATGTGCGAACTGGTCGGCCTCAAGGTCGTCGGCCTGAAGCGCGTGCGCATCGGCCGCATTCCGCTCGGGCACCTGCCGGTTGGGCAGTGGCGCTATCTCGCGCCATGGGAGAAGTTCTGAATACACCGATCTGCCTGGCCGGCCCGACCGGCTGCGGCAAGACGGCGGCGGCCCTGGCGATTGCCGAGGTGCTGCCCGTTGAGATCATCAGTGTCGACTCGGCCCTGGTCTACCGCGGCATGGACATCGGCACGGCCAAGCCCACGGCCGCTGAGCAGGCCGCGGTGCCGCACCATCTCATCGACATCCTTGACCCGACCGAGAGCTATTCGGCCGCCGAGTTCGTGCGCGATGCCAAACGGCTTGCTGCGGAGATCAGCGCGCGTGGCAAGCTGCCGCTGCTGGTGGGCGGCACGATGCTGTACTTCAAGGCGCTGTTCGATGGCCTGTCGACGCTGCCCCAGGCCGACGCCGACCTGCGTGCCGCCATCGACGCCGAGGCGGCCGAGCGCGGCTGGCCAGCGATGCATGCGGAGCTGGCCAAGCTCGACCCTGAAACGGGCGCCCGCTTGGCACCCAACGACAGCCAGCGAATCCAGCGCGCGCTGGAAGTCATCCGCCTGACCGGCCAGCCGCTGAGCGCGCTGCATGCCGCCTCGCGCGACGAAGGCGTGGACTGGCCGCTGTTCTCGCTGGAGCCCAGCGACCGCGCTTGGCTGCACGAGCGCCTGGCGCAGCGTTTCGACGTCATGTTGGCCCAAGGGCTGGTCGACGAGGTCAAGAGCTTGCGGGCCCGTGGCGACCTGAGCCTGGCCTTGCCATCGATGCGTTGCGTCGGCTACCGCCAGGCCTGGGAAGCGCTGGACGCCAACAACTTCTCCGACCTGCGCGAGCGCGGCATTGCCGCCACGCGCCAGTTGGCCAAGCGCCAGATCACCTGGCTGCGCAGCATGCCGCAGCGCCGCGTCATCGCTTGCGACGGCCCCCAACCCATCCCCGAGCTGCTGGTCGGCTTGCAGAGGTTGCTCGCTTGATTCCCCCGCGGGCCGGCGCCGCGCGCAAGGACCCAGAATCCGGTCCATGAGTCTTCTGAGTGCGCGCCGCCTGGCGAAGTCCTACGGCGAGGTGGCCGTGTTTTCCGATGTGGATCTGGACCTGGACGCCGGCGAGATCGTCGCCCTGCTCGGCGAGTCCGGCAGCGGCAAGTCCACGTTGCTGAACTGCCTGGCCGGGCTGGACGAGGCCGACGCCGGCACCATCACGCTGGTGGGCCAGGACCTGCGGGCGCTGGACGATGAGGCCCGCTCGGCGCTGCGGCGCCGCGAGCTGGGATTCATCTTCCAGGCCTTCCATCTGCTGCCGCATCTGAACGTGGCCGACAACGTGGCCCTGCCGCTGCGCCTGCTGGGCCAGCGCGATGACGAACGGGTGCGGCAGATGCTGACGGCGGTGGAACTGGCGCCTCTGGCCGCGCGCATGCCCAGGCAGTTGTCGGGCGGGCAGTTGCAGCGCGTGGCGATCGCGCGGGCCCTGGTGCACCGCCCTCGCCTCGTGCTGGCCGATGAACCCACTGGCAACCTCGACCCGCGCCATGCCGGCGAAGTGCTGGCCCTGCTGCGCCGCTGCACGCAGGAAGCCGGTGCGGCCTGCCTGCTGGTGACGCATTCCGAGCGTGCGGCCGAGGCGGCACACCGCAGGCTTCGGCTGGATGCCAGCGGGCTGCATAGCGCATGACCCTTTGGCGCCATTTCACCTGGCCCGCCTGGCGGGACCAGCCCGGCCGCGTCCTTTTGGCCGTCATCGCCGTCATGCTGGGCGTGGCCCTGGCCTTCGGCGTACATCTGCTCAATGGCGCCGCCCTGACCGAATTCGCGCGTGCGGCGCGCGGCGTCAACGGCCAGCCCGATCTGGTGCTGACGGCCCGCTCCGGCCCGCTGACCGATGCCGACCTCGTCGATCTGCTGAACCGCCCCGAAGTCGCCGCCGCCAACCCCGTCGTCGAGGCCATGGCGCTGTGGCCGGGCCAGGTCGGCCCAGGCGGGCGGGGCCTGTCCATCCGCCTCATCGGCCTGGACCCACTGGCGCTGCTGGCCTCGGCCGCTGCCGGCCGTCCGCTGGCGGCTGAACTGACGCCCCAGGTCGAAGGTGGGCCGGCGGCGCTGCTGAGCCCGCATGTCGTCCACCTGAACGCTGCTGCCCGCAAGCTGCTACCTGGCGGCGCCACCCAGCTGGCGCTGCGCCTGCCAGGCGAAGGCACGCCGCGCGACATCGAGCTGGCCATCGGTGGCCGCGTCGCCGCCGACAACACGCCGCTGGGCGTGCTGGACATCGCCGATGCGCAAGCCCTGTTCGGCCGCGTGGGCAGCCTGGACCGCATCGACGTGCAACTCGCGCCCGGCGTGGACGCCACGGCCTGGACCGCCCGCCTGCCCGCGCGCTGGCTGGCCACGCCGCCGGCCGATACCGGCGCCCGGCTGTCCGACATGACGCGCTCCTACCGCGTCAACCTCGGCCTGCTGGCCCTGATGGCCCTGTTCACCGGCAGCTTCCTCGTCTATGCCGTGCTGTCCCTGGCCACGGCCCAGCGCCTGGCGCAATGGGCGCTGGTGGGCGTGCTCGGCGTATCGGCGCGCATGCGCTGGCGGTTGATCCTGGCCGAAGGCCTGGTCATCGGCCTCGCGGGCACGGCGCTGGGGCTGGCCCTGGGCGTCGGCCTGGCCGCGGGGGCGCTGAAGCTGATGGGCAGCGACCTGGGCTTGCACGGCGCCACCGATTCATCGGCCGAACTGCTGTTCAACCAGCCACTGCTGCTGCCGGCCCTGGTCTACGCGGCACTGGGGCTGGCGGCCACCCTGGTCGCGGCGCTGGCACCCGCACTGACGGTGCGCCGCATCGCGCCCGCGCTCGTGCTCAAGGGCCTGGGCCTGCCGGCGGCGCGCACCTTGCCCGCCTGGGCCGGCCTGGCGCTGCTGGCTGTGGGGGCGTCGCTGGCCTGGCTGCCGCCCGTCTGGGGTGACACACCGGTCGCTGCTTATGCGGCCATGTTCTTTCTGCTGATGGGCGGCCTGGCCCTGGTGCCCGCCCTGGTGCAGCTGATGACGGCGCTGCTCTCGCGCCTGCCGGCAGGCGCCCTGCTGCTGCTGGCCCGCGAACGCAGCCGCGACCAGGCGACCGAAGCGCGCCGGTCGCTGGCCGGCGTCCTGGTTGCCCTGGCCCTGGCCGTGGCCATGACTGTCATGATCGGCAGCTTCCGTGAATCCCTGATGCGCTGGCTGGACCAGGCCCTGCCGGCCGACCTCTATGTGCGCAGTGCGCTGCGGGGCGCCAACGGCATTCCCGCACCGCTGCCGCCACCCCTGTTGACGGCGTTGTCGCGCCTGCCCGAAGTCGCCCGCACCTCACCGCAGCTCACGGCCCGGCTGCGGCTGGCGTCCAGCGGCGAAACCGTGGCCCTGACTGCGCGCGACGTCCAGGCCGGCGGCCTGCCCCTCGTCGAACACTGGGCGGGCCCTGCCGCGGCGGGCACCCTGGCGGTCTGGGTCAACGAGGCCGCGCGGGACCGCGACGGGCTGAAGCCGGGCCATGTCTTCCAGGGCGAGCTGGTCGACGGCGGCCGCGCGCTGAAGCTGCAGGTGCGCGGCGTCTGGCGTGACTATTCACGCCAGAACACCGCGCTGTGGATGGCGCTGGACGACTACCGCCGCGCCAGTGGCGACACCAGCACGGCCGAGCTGGCACTCTGGCTGGCACCGGGCCGGTCGCTGGAATCGGCGCGCACCGCGGTTCGCCAGCTCGGCGGCGACAACGTCGAAATGGCCGCGGCGGGCGAGCTGCGCGCGCTGTCGCTGAAGATCTTCGACCGCAGCTTTGCCATCACCGTGTGGCTGCAGGCCGTGGCCCTGGCCGTGGGTCTGTTCGGCGTCATCGCCAGCCAATCGGCTCAGGCCCTGGCGCGCAAACGCGAGTTCGGCCTGCTGCGCCATCTCGGCCTGTCCAGGCGCCAGTTGCAGCGGCTGCTGCTCATCGAGGCAAGCCTGTCGGGCGGCGCGGGCGCGCTGGCCGGGCTGGCGCTGGGCCTGGGCCTGAGCGTGGTGCTCGTCTACGTCGTCAACCCGCAAAGCTTTCACTGGAGCATGGAGATGCATTTGCCGGTTGCGCGCCTAGCAGCCCTGGTCGGCCTGGCCTTCGCGGCGGCGGTCGGCGCTTCGCTGCTGGCCGGCCGGCGCGCCCTCGGCGCTGACGCCGTGCGCGCCGTGAGGGAGGACGCATGAAGCGCCGCGCCCTGTTGCTCGCCGCCCTGCCACTGCCCGCGCGCGCCGCCCTCAACTTCCCGCACGACTTCGGCGCCCACCCGGCCCAGGGCATCGAGTGGTGGTATTTGACGGGCCTGCTCGGCGACAGCAAGAGCGCACCGCCGCGCTTCGGCTACCAGCTGACCTTCTTCCGCCTGCCCGGCCCGGCAGCGGCCGACCATCCCAGCGGACTCGCGGCCAGGCAGTTGCTGCTCGGCCATGTCGCCTTGTCCGACCTGGGTGCGAAGAAGCAACGCCACAGCCAACGGTTGCTGCGCGGCCTGCCCGGCGCGGTGCAGGCCATGGAGGGTGACAGCGACGTCAAGCTGCGCGACTGGACGCTCAAGCGCAGCGGCGACGGCTATCGCGCCGCCTTCAACGGCCCGGGCTTCGCGCTGGCGCTGAACCTGTCCACGCCCGACGCGCCACTGCTGCAGGGCGAGGCCGGCCTGTCCCGCAAGGGGCCTGATCCCGCGCAGTTCAGCCGCTACTACTCGCGCCCCCAACTCGCCACCGAGGCCATGCTGACCCTGGACGGCCAACGCCAGCGCCTCACCGGCCGCGCCTGGCTGGACCATGAATGGAGCGACAGCCTGCTGGGCCAGGCGCAGGGTTGGGACTGGCTGGGCATCAACCTCGATGATGGACGCGCGCTGACGCTCTTCCAGCTGCGCCGCAAGGACGGCAGCCGGGACTGGGCCGGCGGCAGCCTGCGCAGCCCCGGGCAGCCCGACCGCAGCTTCACGCCCCAGGAGGTCGAGATGACGCCGCTGCGGCACTGGACCAGCCCCGCCACGGGCGCGCGCTACCCGGTCGAATGGCGGCTGAAGAGCCCCGCTGGCGACATGCTGCTGAGCACGTATTTCGACGCCCAGGAGATCGACGCGCGAAACAGCAGTGGCCTCGTCTATTGGGAGGGCGCCGCCCAGTTGTTCGACCGCGAAAAACGGCCACTCGGCGCCGGCTACCTGGAGTTGACCGGCTACGCAGGGCGCCTGCCACTACCGTGACCCACAATGCGCGCCGAATGCAGCCACGGCAACCCACCCGCCCGACCTTTGGCTGGGACAACCCGGCGCAGCCATGCGCTGCAACTGCTCTGCCACCAGGACCTTGACGACGCGATGCTGGCCCGCACCTGCGCCGTGTTGACTGAAAAGCTGTAACCCCATGAGTTCCACGACCGAACGCCCCGCGTCCAAGCAGGCCCGCTCCTTGAGCGGCCTGCTGCCCTTCCTGCGCCCCTACCGCGGCCGCATCGCGCTGGCCTTTGCAGCCCTGTTGCTGTCTGCCATGGCCACGCTGGCCTTCCCGCTGGCGTTGCGCGGCCTCATCGACGCCGGATTCGAGGCCGCCAACCCCGGCGAGAAGCTGATGGCGTTGCGCGAGCATTTCCTCGCGATGTTCGCCGTCGGCGCCGCACTGGGGCTGTTCTCGGCGTCGCGCTTCTACATGGTCACCTGGCTGGGCGAGCGCGTGACGGCCGACATGCGCAACGCCGTCTACACCCATGTGCTGCGCCAGAGCCCTGAGTTCTTCGAGACGACGCAGACCGGCGAGGTGCTCTCCCGCATCACGACGGACACCACCGTCGTGCAGACCGTCGTCGGCTCCAGCCTGTCCATGGGCCTGCGCAACATGGTCATGGGCATCGGCGCGCTGGTCATGCTCATCGTCACCAATCCCTATGTGATGGGCCAGGTGCTGGGCATCCTGGTGCTGGTCGTGGCGCCGGCGCTTTACTTCGGCCGCCGCGTGCGCAAGCTCTCGCGCGCCAGCCAGGACCGTGTGGCTGACACCTCGGCCATCGCCGCCGAGGTGCTGAACGCCGTCACCGTCGTGCAGAGCTACACCCAGGAGGCCGCCGAGGCCAAACGCTTCTCCGCCGCCAGCGAGGCCGCCTTCGATACCGCACGCAAGCGCACGCGCATCCGCAGCTTCATGGTCGCCTTCATCATCACGGCCGTCTTCGGCGCCATGCTGTGGGGCCTCTACCAGGGCACGCAGGCCGTCATCGCCGGCAAGATCTCGGCCGGCCACCTGGGCCAGACCGTCGTCTACGTGACCCTGCTGGTCAGCAGCGTGGCCGTGCTGGCCGAAGTCTGGGGCGACGTGCTGCGCGCGGCGGGTGCGACCGAGCGCCTCATCGAGCTGATGGAAGCGCGGTCACCAGTGGCCGAACCCGCAGCGCCGAAGGCCTTGACGGCCGCGCAGGGCGGCAGCCGTGTCGAGTTCGACGCCATCACCTTCAACTACCCCTCACGGCCCGCCACGGCGGCGCTGGACCGGCTCAGCCTGAACATCGCGCCCGGCGAGACCGTCGCCCTGGTCGGCCCCAGCGGCGCCGGCAAGAGCACGGTGCTGCAACTGCTGCTGCGCTTTTACGACCCGCAGTCCGGCTCGATCCGGCTCAACGGCGTCGAGACCCGCGAACTGAGCCTCAAGGACCTGCGCGCCAACATCGGCCTGGTGCCGCAGGACAGCGTCATCTTCTCGACCTCGGCAATGGAGAACATCCGCTACGGCCGCCCCGCGGCAACGGACGAGGAGGTCATTGCCGCCGCCAAGGCCGCCTTTGCCGACGACTTCATCCGCGCCCTGCCCGAGGGCTATCAAAGCTTCCTGGGCGAGCGCGGCGTGCGCCTGTCCGGCGGCCAGCGCCAGCGCATCAGCATCGCCCGCGCCATGCTGAAGAACCCGCCGCTGCTGCTGCTCGACGAAGCCACCAGCGCGCTCGACGCCGAAAGCGAACGCGTCGTGCAGGCCGCACTGGAAGCGGCCATGCAGCACCGCACGACGCTGGTCATCGCTCACCGCCTGGCCACCATCCAGAAGGCTGATCGCATCGTCGTGCTGGACGCCGGGCGCATCGTCGACATCGGCCGGCATGATGAGCTGGTGGCTCGCGGCGGGCTGTATGCGAAGTTGGCGTCGATGCAGTTTGGGCTGAAGGCCGACGCGCAAGCCGCTGCTTGAGCGGCAGGTCCTGGGAGCGGGACGCCCCCCCGTCCTGCGCCATGCGCATGGCCGGGCCTTAGAACGAACCTTCCCGCATGAAAAAACTCGCCCTTGCATTGATCCCCTCACTGCTGCCCATGGCCATCGCGGCCCAGACGCTGGTCTATGTCGGCACCGACACCGGCGGCGAGAGCAAAGGCATCTACGTCTCCACCCTTGACGAGATCACCGGCGCGCTGTCCCCGCCGCTGCTGGCCGCCGCCATCGGCAACCCGGGCTTCCTCGCCACGCACCCGAGCAAGCCCTTTGTCTACTCGGTCGCCGCCGGCCGCGCCGCTGATGGGTCCTGGAAAGAGGAAGTTGCCGCGTTCACCGTGCAGGACGACGGCCGCCTGGTGCTGCTCAACACCCGGCCCTCGGGCGGCAACGGCCCTTGCCACATCTCCGTCGATGCCGGTGGGCGCGTGCTGCTGCTGGCCAACTACAACGGGGGCAACGTCGTGTCCTACCCCATCCAGGGCGACGGCAGCCTGGGGCCGGCGGCCTCCACGGTCCAGCATGAGGGCGCCAGCGTCAACCCACAGCGCCAGCAGCAACCCCACCCGCACGGTATCTACCCCGGCCCGACCCAGACCCGCGCCTACGTGCCCGACCTGGGGCTGGACAAGGTCATGATCTACCGGCTGGACACGGCCAGCGGCCGGATCTCGCCCAACGCCCCTGCCCATGCCGCCACCGAGGCCGGCGGCGGCCCGCGCCACCTCGCCTTCCATCCGAATGGCCGCTACGCCTACGTGAACCTGGAGCTGACCTCCCGCGTGGCTGCCTACCGCGTGGATGCGGTGACCGGCGCGATGGAGGGCTTTCAAGTGCTGTCCAGCCTGCCGCCCGGCACCAAGGCCGAAGGCAACAGCACCGCCGAGATCATGGTCCACCCAGGCGGCCGGTTCCTCTACGTCTCCAACCGCGGGCACGACAGCATCGCGGTGTTCGCCATCGACGCGCAGGACGGGTCGCTGCGCTTCATCGAGGCGACGAGCACCGGCGGGCACACGCCGCGCAGTTTTGGCATCGTCCCGGGCGGGCGCTTTCTGGTGGCGGCCAATCATGACAGCGGCAACGTCACCGTTTTTCGCATGAATCCCGAGCGCGGCACGCTGTCACGCGTTGGCGGCGAGGTAACGGTTGACCAGCCTGCGTACGTTCGCTTCTTGCGGCGCTAGACGATAGTCGTCGCGGCGGCCAAGGCCCGCCAGGGCTATGCCAACCTCCTTGGCGAGCGCAGCGTGCGCCTGTCTGGCGGCCAACGCCGGCGCATCAGCATCGCTCGTGCCATGCTGAAGAACCCGCCGCACTGGGCGCCACGAAGAGCTGGTGGCTCGCGGCGGGCTGTATGCGAAGTTGGCGGCGATGCAGTTTGGGTTGGTCACGAACGCAGGAGCGGCCTGAGCTACTCCGGCAGCCGCCGCATCCAGCGCGACATGTGGCTCTGGTGGGCGAAGCCGGCCATCAACGCGATCTCGCTGAGCGCCCCCGCCCGCTGCTGCACCAGTTGCCGGGCACGCTCGACACGCCGCGACACCACGTAGCGATGCACCGGCATGCCGACGCCGCTGCGAAACAGCCGCTGCAGGCTCCACGGACTGACGCCCGCCACCCGCGCCAGGCTGGGCAGCGACAGCGGTCGTTCGAGATTCGCCTCGATGTAGTCCTGCACGCGCTGTAGGGCCGGGGCTGCGGGCGCCTCCGGCGATGACGGCGCGCGCAGCAGCACCGCCGTGGCAACCGACTGCACAAGGCCGTTGCGGAAGTGCTCACCGAAGGGAGCGTCGGATTGCAGGTCCTGGGCCAGCGCATAGAGCAGCCCCTGCAGGCGCGGCTCGCGCGCCATGTGGACCATGCCGACTTGGACATGCCGGCTGCCCAGGCCCAGCTCGTCCGCCATCCGCTCCAGCCGGGACGGGGCGATCAACACCTCCAGGCTGTTGAAGTCGGACTGGGCCTCAAACCCGTCGGCGGCCCCAGCCGGCACGATGTCCACGTCGCCGCGCGTGCGCAGGAAGGGCAGCCCCGTGCGCAGACAGGCCGTCTTGGTGCTGGCACTGAGATGGAGGACGACGCGGTGGTGGTCCAGCGGCGTGGCGAGCGCCCGACCCGCACGTTCGTGCCGCGACCGCAACGCCATCCCGCTCCGGCTGATCAACTCTGAATGCATGGCGGCAATCTAGCGGGCCGGCCAAATCCCCAGCCGCCGAGGGGCCGTGCCCGAATGTGCCGTTCGCTGCTCTTTTCGTGCGCGACAGGGCATGCCCACAGCCCCTACAAACTCGGCATGAACAACATCCTTGTCATCGGCGCGGGCCCCACGGGCTCGAACACTGCGGCCCTCCTTGCGTCGAAGGGCCATCACGTCACGCTGGTCAGCCGGCGCGGAACGCCTGCATCCCACCCGGGTGTGAGGCACGTGGCGGCGGACGTCAACGACCCGCAAACCATGCGCGAACTCGCCACGGGCGTCGACACCCTCATCAACTGCGCGATGCCGGCCTACGACCGCTGGCCCGAGGAATTCCCGCCGATCGGGAGCGCCGCGCTGTCGGTGGCCGCGGCCGTGGGCGCCCGGCTCGTGACCCTGAGCAACGTCTACGGCTACGGCCCTGTCGAAGGACCGCTGCGCGAGAACCATGCGCTGGCGCCCCATACCGTCAAGGGGCGGGTGCGCGCCGGCATGTGGGACCTGGCCCGGCGCAGCGGCGTCCCGGTGGCCGAGGTCCGCGCGAGCGACTTCCTGGGCCACGCGTCGGTGGGCTACTTCAATCTCTTCGTGCTGCCGGCGCTGCTGAAGGGTGAGGAGAGTGTCTTTCCCGGCGACCTCGACGCCGCGCACAGCTGGAGCTTCACGCTGGACGTCGCGGCCACGCTGGCCGCGGCGGCGACATCGCAGCAGTCCTGGGGCCGGGCCTGGCATGTACCGTCCTGCACGGCCTCGGTGCGCGAGTTGGCCAACGCCACCGCCCGCCTGGCGAAGCTGGGCGCACCCAGGCTGCGGCGCATGACGGCCGAGGAGCTGCGGCAGGCGGCCGAGGCTGACACCATGATGGCGGAGGTGGCCGAGATGGTCTACCTGTTCGAGCGCCCGTTCCTGCTGGATGCCAGCGAGACGCAACGCCTGCTGGGCGTGTCAGCCACGCCGCTGGAGCAGGTGCTGGCTGACAACCTGGGGCCCTGCTAGACCAGGCGCCTGCGGAGACAATAGGGGCATGAGCACCCCGCCCCGTCCTCCGCAGCAATACGAAGATTTCATGCGCCATGTGTTCGAGCATGGCGTGCAGAAAAGCGATCGCACCGGCACCGGCACGCGCAGCGTGTTCGGCCACCAGATGCGCTTCGACCTCGCCCAGGGCTTCCCGCTGGTCACGACGAAAAAAGTGCACCTGAAGTCCATCGTGCTGGAGCTGCTGTGGTTCCTGCGTGGCGACAGCAACGCCCGCTGGCTGCAGGAACGCGGCGTGACGATCTGGAACGAGTGGGCGCGTGAAGACGGCGACCTGGGGCCCGTCTACGGCGTGCAGTGGCGCTCGTGGCCGACGCCAGACGGTGGTCACATCGACCAGATTGCCGACGTCGTCAAGACGCTGAAGTCCAACCCCGACTCGCGCCGCATCATCGTCAGCGCCTGGAATGTGGCCGACCTGCCCCAGATGGCACTGATGCCCTGCCACGCCTTCTTCCAGTTCTACGTGGCGGACGGGAAACTGAGCTGCCAGCTCTACCAGCGCAGCGCCGACATCTTCCTGGGCGTGCAGGGTCTTTCTCGAATAACACCCACCCTGCATTGAGCTGGCGCGCCGGCCCCTCCTATGAAAATGGCCGAGCGGCCGGGGGTCAAAGGGCGAATAACGTTATCAAGAGTGAATAAACGACTGCCGGCGGGGTGAGGTAGAGGTTCAGGGGCCTGGGCACAGCGAAGGGCACGCCGCGTCGTACCTCGTGCAGCATGGAGGGGGCCGTTCGGAGCGCGGAGGCCTGCCTCGTACGAACCTCCTGTCGATGCTCAAGGTTCATCGCTAGCAGCCCAAATGCGAGCTTTTTTGTTCGCCCAGCCCTCAGCCTCGACATGCGTCGGAAGTATTTTCAGCACACTGGATTTGCTGGACCACCGGGTCGCGCCCCTTCCGACGGTCACCGTCGGCAGCGCAAGTCCTCGCCCGAAGCTATGTATTGGCGGATTTGTCTTCCCTACAAGGACGCGCCGTAGCTTCTCGCGGCAGCCGCTTGGAACCATCCCACTGACATACAAGCAGTTCGCCCACCTCCAGCGAGCCACCTCCTCGGCAACGCGCTAGTGGTGATGCTCTTTCTGCCGACCGTCGTTGTCCACGAGCGGAGCCTCAGCAGAGCCCAAGTCATTGAAAGTCAAGAATGTGACCAGGACGCACGTCGGCACGGTCCAGGCGAGGTCAGACCTATCAGCAGCCAAAGCCAGAACGAACGTACAAAATGCAAGGTGGGTGGCCGCTGAAACCGGGCACGCAGAGCAGCAAGCAGCAGCAGCTGATCAGGCGCTTTTGCGTACGGACGGGCGCCGGCCGCCGCGCTTCACGTCCTCAAGCAGCGCCTGTAGATGTTCCACGGCCTTCGCTGAGGCCCGAAGCTCCGCAACCTCACTGTCGCGCTCTGCAAGGGTTCTACTGGACTGAGCGAGCAACGACTCGAGCTTGGCGGCAGAGGCAGACTTCTCAGCCATCGTTGCTTGCAGAGTTGCTGCGTTCAACTCAAGTTCACGAATTTGGGCGTTGAGCACGTCGACACGCTGCGTCAGGCCTTGTTCAACAGCTTCAAGGCGCGCAACTTCCGTTTCGGCGCCAACCAATTGTTGTTCAGCCATCGCGCGGGCTTGCAGGGCGCGTTCAACAGGCTCGGCCACAGCCGCCTGGGCGGCCCGAAAGGCGTGTGAGTAGAGCTCACGGACGATCAACCTGCCACGGGCCTCGATGTCTGGCGGAAGTTCGACTGCTTCAATGGAGGCGGAGCGAACGTCCCGCCACTCCTCCAGCAGCCGCTTCACTGTCGTGTACGACCCACCGGTTCTCGCTTGAACGAGCACGGTGCTCGGCTGCGCGCCCTCACCAGCAAGCGCATCGGCTGCCGCAAAAACGACCTCTTTGGTAGCTACTTGCTTCGCCATTCACAGACCCTTCGTGACTACCGTAATTACCGTAATCGAGGTCTGCAAGCCAGCCATCCTGGCACCTTCTCCTCACAGATTGATGGCACCAAATACGAGTGCTTTTCGCACGCGAACCTCTTCGTCAACGATCCTTGCATGACCGCGAGCGATGCACAACGTGCATTGAACGTACACCTCGAAAAAAACTTTCCAGCTCCTCGCTGACAGCGACCACTACCCGCCCAAAAGGGCGCTGAGCCGCAGGCAAAAACCACCAGGCGCCTTCTGCCAGCACGTCGGAACCGAGGCCTAAAGATCCTTACTGTGGACCAGCAAGGGGTTCTCTGCGGTATAGGTCAGCGTCTGACCTGCGAGCGGTGCGACCCGAAGATGGATCTGCTCGGCATGGTGACGGTACGCGTGACCAAGCGTCTCGAACGCTTCAGCGCCGAAGTGGTCCTCCAGCGCTTCTCGGCTGATGCGCACAGGAACCGTCGCTTCTCCTAGCGGCAAGCTGAAGTCGAACCACTCGGCGTGCCGCCGGCTGCTGATCGTGTCGCTCATGAGGCGCGCCCCTAGAAGTTGAGGCGACATCATGCCCG
This sequence comes from Roseateles sp. P4_D2, assembly GCF_056401875.1. Classification (NCBI taxonomy): domain Bacteria; kingdom Pseudomonadati; phylum Pseudomonadota; class Betaproteobacteria; order Burkholderiales; family Sphaerotilaceae; genus Roseateles; species Roseateles sp. P4_D2. The sequence goes on from NZ_JBFUIM010000005.1 coordinate 401,970, forward strand.
TAAGCCGCGCGCTCGTTGCCTAGTGGAAAAAAAGCCCCATGAGAGCTTTGTTCAAAGGACGCCAGTAGCCGTAGCACGTGACGACGCCATATGGATCAGCTGGTACCTCTTCAGCCCTCGTCGCGAGGGAAGTCCCTCAAATTCGAGTCGAGCATGCACCGCTACATTGAAGGAGAGGCTTGGCTTCGGCCAGCCTCCCTGCTTTTCCTCCCTGAGCAGGAGCTTCAGCGCATGACAGCAAAGAGGCTTTGTCACCCCGGCCATGTGCCGGGGTTTCTTTTTAGTCCCACGCTTCCCATTGAGGTCGACATAGACTTCACCATGGCTCGCCGCATTCCGCCGCTGCATTTGCTCCTGCAGAACCTCCAGCGAAGCATCGAGCGCCGGCCTCCTTACTCACGATGGCCGTCGCTTGGGCGTTGGCTGTATGAGGCCCGAATGCGCCTATTTCCGCGCGACTCTCTCACTGGACTGCTTAACCGTGTCAAGTTCTCCGATCGTGTCAACGTTTCCTTAGCGGGCGGCAATGCTGGTGCCCTGCTCGTAGTAGACGTCGACCAGCTATCTTGGATCAACTACACGTGGGGGCACGCCAAAGGCGACGAGTGCCTTCAGCACCTTGCTGGCCTCTTGGTCGACGCCCAGCGAAATGGACATATTGCCCGGTTCAGCGGTGAAGAGTTCGTCATCTACCTGGAGCAAGGACCGGAAGTTGAAGAGTTGGCACAGCGTATTCGCATGCGCGTCGAGCAAGACCCGCGGTTTGAGGAAATGCGAGCCAGGGTTCCTCGACGCCTTTCCGCAGCCGCTTCCGAACATGGTTGTTACGGCCCGCTACTCACACTGACGGTTGGCGTTGCTCACGCCAAACCTGGCATGCCATTCGACGAGTTGCTTCGAGCGAGCTACGGCGCGATGACCTCAGCCAAGAAGGCTGGTCGCAATCGAATAGCCGTTGCTGAGGTAGGTGCGGCGTGATCCAAGCGGCGCACGCGAATGGCAGGCACGACCGATGATCGCAAGTCTGGTGGCGTTCTACATGAGCCGCGACCGCGTGCTGTCGCTGCTTGACCGCTCCACGCTGCCATCACTCTATCGACAGGCTCTCCTGGGTCTAAACGTCCCGATGGCTTCGGCCCTGTTGAGCAGTGACGTCGGCACACATGTTCTCCAGTCCATTGCGAACGGTGGCATCCGAACACTGCAGCAGATGGCAGTCGATGGGTCGCTGGCCGAGGGAATGCCTTTCATCTACAACGGGCATTTCTTCGGCAAGGGGTTCGCTTTTCGCAACAAGAGCCCTGCTCTGACACTGACCGAAAAGCTGGATGCACCGCTAGACGGTAAACGGCTGGTCTTGGAGTTCTCCAAGAGTGGTTTGCTCAACGATACGGCGTACTCACGAATGTCCGGCTCCACCCGCCTTTTTGCGTACGCCTACGTCACAGAGATCACCAAAGACACGGTGCGCGCCGTTCCTTACGTGATTGGCGACCTCGTTGAGAACCATTCCGCGATGTCCCTGCCGTTTGATCAGTCGCTGAGGCTTTGGCCCGGCGCGGTTGAACAGTTTTCTGGCGTCGACCAAAGGTGGGGCCCTTCGGCGGCGGAGTTCGCTCAGCTTGCTGAAGTTCCAGAACGAAAGGTGAAGGAGGTCATCGCCGGGCTGCTTGGCGAACGTCACGTGCCATCAGATTGGGGCGGTGAGGAAAGCGACCTCTACTCCGGAGAGCTTCTTATCGCCGGTCAGCGTCATACCGGTGCCTTTCTGCTTAAAGGTCCTGCAAAGTTCCATCCGATGACGCCGAAGGACCTCGGGAAGAACGGCGACCAGATCTACCGCCTTTTCAACACCTCCGCGGACGTGTACGTCATCCAGCACTGTCACACCATTGGCCCGGCGGTCCGCAAAACGATTGAGGCTTTCGCACTTCAGCGTTCACTTACGGCACCATGCCGCTACTTGATTCTGGACGGCTACGACACCGCACGCCTCCTTCGCGCTGCAGGTGAGTGGCCAACCGCGAAGAAGGTAGTTCGCAAGCACACCCCCAAGGCTGGCAAAACGCCCTCCTCGGCCCGTCGTACTCGAACGTGATGCGGCTTGTTAGGGCCTAGAACGCGCTTGCGGCCAGCCTCAAACTCATCGGCGCCAGAATGTCGATCATGCCAAATCGGAAGACGAGCCGCCGGCGCAGAAAGGCTGCCACCAGTAGCGGAGCATCCAATCAGCACCCCTCCCCTGCACCAGCTCTGGAGCCTCCAGAAAACAGCAAACCCTCACTAGCGCGAAGCCGCTATCGAGAGATGGTGCATGCCCTCCGCTGGCGGGCTCATCTCCTTGGCCCGAACTTTTTTCCATCCCCTTATACGGATCTGGAATTCGACTCGGCTTACGACCTGGAATCCAACGTCTCCAGCCGTGTACCTGAGGGGGAGACGCTGAAGGTCGCTGCGTTGTGGGGTATCGAGGTTTTCGGGCCGAGCGAAGCCGAGAGCCTCTACAGCGCGCTAAGAACGCTTGGCTGGAGCGCCGGCCTATCGTCAGAGAGAGAGGGGGCGTTGACGTGGGCCGAGCAGCAACGCACGTACGGCTGGGGTGGTGTGTACAACGTCGGTGTCGTAGGGAGAGCCAAGGCAAGTGCTCTTAGCCACTTGGGCAATCACTCCCCTCTCCCCGAGGGCGTGGACTGCCTGCTAGTCCGCCTTCACCAGATCACGCCGGCGGTGACCTGCGCCCTCGTGTGCTTTGTCTTTGATGACGATGCGGCCACCGTCTACGCCAGAGAACTGGGAAAGGACCGCTCCGCATGGTTCGAGCGAAGAGGCCGGATGGTCTCGCGCTGGGACCCGGCGGCCGTGAAAGAGCGCGAACTGAAGGCAGCGCGAGCGCGGCTTCGCGGCATGGTCACCACCTGGTTTCGAGAACACCTCCCCGGGTACTTCTCGGGCATGCGGGACCTTTCCAGATTCCCAGTCGCAGAACTGCTAAGCACAGAGATCGACAGCTTGTTCCCTGGCGAGCGAGTGTCAGGACGGCAGCTCGATTGGCGACGTCGCGTTGCCCGTGCACGCTCCTTCGAAGTCTGGTCGAACACGAAGCCAAGCGGTATTCGCTTCTCCTTGAGATCGCAAGAGTGGCCTAAGGCGTCAGACAACGTTCTCATAGCTTCTGTCGTGCCACGATTGCTCCCCGAGGGTCAGGTCCGTTTGTACAACCACAACCCCAGATCCACGGCGTTCATCTGCCATAACGCGCTTGACGGTGCGGTCGTCTACTTTGGACTGTTGTCATTCCTGTCTGAGGTTTCGCGCGACCTGAAGAGCACTCGTGAAGAGCTTGACCTTTCCAAGGGGAAGCAAGGGGCTCTGCGCACCGTCGAGCTGATCAGGAGATTCTTCGATCGAAGCGCTGGCATGCCCGCCGTAGTCCGTGAACTTCGAGAGGAACTCTCCAAGCCTGGAATGCTGGAGCATCACAGTTCGACGTTCACGGCACCAGGCTGGACCGAGAAGGACCCCGTCCGGGATTTCATGTCGGAGATCCGCCGAGGCGTACAGCAACGGGCTTCGACGCTTCTCGAGGACGAGGCTGCGGCCAGAGAGCACTTTGGCCAACTGTCCACCATTCTTGCCACAAGAGAGAGCATCCGGGTTCAGCGCAGGATGGAGGTGCTTACCGTACTAGCGTTGGTCGTGGCGCTGCTGAGTCTGGCCGCCGCGGTCCCTGATGCCTGGGTGGAGAGGGCCAGGCAACTCATCGCAGGCTCGCTTTGAAGTCGGCCCATTTTTGCAGTGGCGCGATCACGGTGCCCCGACACGCCGGACCTCGATCCCTTGGAAGACTCTTGGTCTCACCGCGTTCGCCGGGTGTTCCCAAGCAGACTCAACAGCGCCTGCGTGTTGCCGATGAAGACGTACCCGCTCACGCGATTTGGCAATCCGGCCAATCGCAGTTCGGCTTCATGATGTGCCCGTCAACGATGACCATTGCCGGGTTCTGCTTCCAATCGGTTCGAGAGCGCGTGAAGAGTGCCTTCATCTCGTCGTTCATGTAGTCCTCGGAGAACATGATGGCCTTCAACTCTTCCTTGGGCTCAAACGTCGAATCCTTGGTGGATCCGTCCGGGTACACCACATGGAAAGTGACGCAGGTGATTTTTCCGCGAAGCTGGCTCATAGATATCCTCGGCCTGATAGGGCTTGCTAGCACCACCTCCCCGCGAGGCGGCGAAGGATCCACTAGACCGCAGCTGTCGTGTTCCGGCATCCGCAGTTTGTGGGATGACTGAATCGCTTCGTCGAGCAAGAACTTGGCTAAGCGCGGCAAGTCGGCGCAGGAAAATTCGTAGGGCAGACGATGGCGGCCTTAGGTGCCGTACAAGACGAACGGTGCCCAGAAAGCCGGTGCGCGCCAGTTGTCGCCTGCTTCACCGTCCATAAATTCCCGCTTGGTCAGCGCCAACGCCGTGCTGTATCGCTTGCCATTTCGCACGTGCGCATGAAAGCGGCGGGTGAACTCAGCCGTCGCTTCGTCGTACACCGACCATAGCGTGAGCAGCGTGCTTCTATTGCCAGCCGCGAACAGGCCGAAAGGAAGCCCTACCATCCCCTCGCCTGATACCGGTTGCCCGGCTCCGGTATCGCAAGCGGCCACAACAGTCAGGTCACTTTTCATGTGAAGGCCGAGCCAATCCGCCGCAGTCACGTAGCCATCAACACCGGCAGACTTTCCCTCGCCAACCCCAGCTTCAGCCAGGACCACGCTGCTGAGCAATGGGTTGCGTGGGTGAAGGTACCCATGCGTCGCAAAGTGGATGACCTTGAATTCTGCGAGCGTGCCCTTGGCTGACAAGGCGGCCAGATTGGCCTCCGAAGCGGACTCGCGCTCGAACAACGTAGCTCGTGCGGACAACGGATAGATGGCCGACAGCGACGCCACTTCACGACCTGCGCCCGCCAACTCAAACCACGTGAGCTTCCCGAAAGGTAAGACTGGCCCTTCATTCTCTCTACGCTCAAAGGCGCGCGAGGAGGAGTCGGAAGCTCGGCCACCCGCATACGCTGGATTGCCGAACACAAGAATCGGCTCGCGACGCAGGCCAGCATAGTTGCGCTCGCGCTCCTTGAGCAGCACGTGCATCGTCCAGGACTGCGCGATCGTCAGCTCATGGGTCTGCCCCCATCTCTTGCCCTGTCGCACCAAGAGGTCGAGAGGCAGAGTTGATAGCTGCTCATCGAGGCTGAGAAGAAGCCGACGGCTCTTCCAGACGTCCTCAGGAATCGCGCGCAGCAGTGCTCCGGAGACGAAATCCACGAGCTCGTCGAGCGATGAAGCCAGCTCTGCTCCTTCCGGCGCGGGTTGGTCCACTGGCAGCAAGCTGAAGCCGCCCGCGCTCAAGCGCCACAGGTAGCGCGGCGGCTGCCGTGCATTTCCCAACTGAACTTGGTCCAGTCCGCCGCGTACGGATGCGATCTGACCGACTGCTGCAATCGAGGAAGCGAGGCCTTGAACGGGACTCAGGGCGTTACCGCGTACTGTCCCATCGGGCTTGAGCCGCACGACCAACAGTGCGTCACCGAGCAGGCTGAAGGAAACGAACGTGTCGTCCGCTTCAAGGTCGGTGACCGCCCGAGTGATCGGTGCAGGGCTTGCATCTTCCTGCCGCCCTGCCCATCCGTACTTCTTTGCCAGCCCGCCGCGAAGCGTGGCTAAGCGAACCAACGCTCGGTCCCGTTCCTGCTCGACAAGTTTGATCTGGCCCGGGGACGTGCTCTCCGTCGAAAGAACAAGCTTCGACGTATGCGCCGAGACGAGCCGTTCTGCTTCTGCCAACTGCACGCGCTCGTCGGTCGTCAATTGCGTGGCTGCGGTCAACGACGTTGCGCGTGTCTGCTCAATCAGGGTGCGAGCCTTGGAAAGCTCAACGACGTTGAAGACGTCATGCCAACGCCCAAGCTTTGCAAGCGTTCGGGCCTGGTCTTTGTACATCTGCGCGAAGTCGCTGAAGTACCGCTGACGCACGGTGAGCGGTTGGCCGATCCCTCGGCGCAGGTTTTCCACTCCATTGATGGCTTGGCCATACAAGTCTGACGCTTCACCCGGGCGATTCATTAAGTTCGCAAGAAACCCCGCCGCGGCTCTCGCACTGAAGATGGTCTCGCTGCTAAGAGGCCCGAGCCGCGCCTGCCGAAGGCGGTAAACGTCAATGTAGGCTTTGGCTGCTTCTTCATAGCGGCCCACACTCTCCAGCGCATATGCCGTTTGGGCAAAACTTCTGAGGGTGTCAGGATGGTCTGCTCCCAGCGCATCCCGTCGAATCTTCAACACCTCCAAGTGCTCGGCCAAAGCGGCATCTTTGTTGCCCATAGCTGCAAGAGCCGACGCATTGTTGGAACGCGCCCTGAGCAGCTGAGCGTCACTTGGCTTGCGATCGGCCGTGAGGTCCGCAATCAAAGGCTTGAGACGTTTATGTGCATCTGTCGGTCGGTTCGTCGCAATCAGCACTTCCGAAGCGTTGTTCACAACACTCACCAACGCCGACTGCGTCCGTTGAACACGAGGGCGTATCAGCGACTCCAGGAAAACGTACTGCGCGAGAGCTCTGTCCAGGTCGCCTTGAGTGCGGTAGACGCTTGCAAGGTTGTTGATGGAAGCCCACACGTCCTCGCTTCCCGGCCCCTTGGTCTTGATCTCAAGGGCTAGCAGCTCCTGCCATATGACTTGCGCGTCACCCGCGCGGTCGTTGCGGACGAGAGCGATTGCAAGCTGATGGAGCGCATTGAGATGCGCGGGACCGCCGGCGGCAAGTTTTCCTATGTCGTTCGCGACTCTTTGGATGTGCCGTAGCGCGTCGGGATATGCGCCCTCCTGCATGAGCAGTTCCGCGTACTGCGCCTCGGCATCCAGGTAGAACAGAGTGCCTTTGCCATGGCGGCGTTCTGTCCCCGACAGCAAATCCGAGAAGGTGGCCCGCGCTGCACGGAGATCATCGGCTCGGAGCTCTTCTTGGTACTGCACGCTTAGCAGCTCAAGGGTCCAAGGGTGAGCCTCAGGTAACTGCATTGCCGCTGCCTCAAGACCGGCCGCAGCGAGACCGCGCGTGTTCGAGTAGTTCCCAACTCGGCGGTGCACAAGCGCCAGCTGCAAGGTTGAGTAGATCCTGGCTGGATGATCGTGACCAAACGCGCCGTCCATGTGCTGGTTCGCCGCGATTGCCAAAGGAAGCGCTTCGCGCGAGCTCCCGTTAAGGCTGAGCGCACGGGACTCGACCAACTCAATCCACGCCGTTTGCCCCGCAGATACAGGGGCACCAGAGGTTGCGATGTCCCGAGCTCGCGCCATGGTTTCAATGGCTTGAGGGGGAGCGACTCTTGTCTGTATCAGCGCACGAACCAGCTCGACCTGCAAGCGGAGGTCAGCGTTCGACGGCAAGGGCTGCTTCACGATTGAAGCCGCAGCATCGACCAATCTCAGTCGCTGGTCGAAAGAATATCCGTAGCCAGCATCGGCTGCGACCAAGAGCGCCTTTAAGGCGACCGCGGGGAGCTTTGCGTCGGCAGCTTCATCGACCACCTCCATTGCCAACTGCGTTGCGGACTTCTGGTCGCCAGAGCCGAAGATTGCTCGCGACAGCTCAAGCCTCCAGGAAAGCCGCTCTGTGGCGGACACCCCTGTTCCCGCTAATGCCGACTGCAGTTCCCGCGTTGCGACCTCATATCTTCCCTGCTCGAACGCAGTAGCGCCAGGCGTCGCCCCTGGCACTTTCCAGGCCAGCGTGACCTGCCCAAAAGCCGGCCTGACGAGCGCAGCCGCAAACAGGACGGTCAGTGCGGTCCAACGCGCCGCCGGACCGAACTGCTTACTGCAGCGCCGGACGACCCGCGCTGCAAGCCTTCTCACTGGAGCTTCCAGTAGCCAGTGCCAGCAGTTCCTTGGGGCTGGAGGCGGGGGCGTTTGGAGGCGCTAAGCCCCTGGTGGATTAGCAGCGCCATATCGGCAAGAACAGGATTGCTGTCGAAGACATACGAGTGTCCGTAGGCTCTCGAGATCGGGGCGCACGCACTCGCGTCAATGGTCTCAAACGGCGGGAACGTAAACACAGGCGGCTTCGCGTCGCCCACCCGCCCGAACCGATGAACGATCCTTGAAGCAATCAAAGCGACGTCTGTAGACGACGCGTAGATAGTGACTCGGGGCGGATTTTGGCTGGCCAGCACAGGCGCCAGGTTGGTTCGGAAGACATCAGCGTTGACGTCAGCGGCTGCCATCATCAGCTCCTTGATGTTCGGCAGCGCCTTGTTCTCCGCGATGCGCTGTCGCAGCACCCGAGTCACCAAGCGGTTTCCCATGCTGTGTGCGACCACATAGACCGACTTGAAGCCCATCGCCTGGACGGTTCCAAGCAGTTCACCGAAATGTGTTTCCGCGAGTTCGACCGCCTCCTCGTCCCGCGGATATGCATCGGCCGTCCCGGTCGAGGGCCAGCTGTACAGCAGAACCGTCCCTTTGAACCGCAGGTCGTGAGCGAGCTGCGCCGCCCGAAGAGCGCCTTCCTCAAAGGTCACTCGGAAGCCATGCACGAAAAGCAAAACGCTTTGTTGGGCAGCACCCTTTCCGCCCTGATCGGCCTGGAATGCCGCGCGGTCGGCGTAGGGCACCGGACGCCCGAAGACAAAATGCTTGTCGGGATCCGGCGAGCTTGCGAAGACTGAATTTGACGGGAGGCTGAGATCGCCAGGCTCTCGTAGGGTGGGTATGGAAACCTGCACCTGACCCAAGATTAACCGTCCCGCATCGGAGTCGCTGTAGACCAGGCCTGAACCGTCGCTCGCAGTACTCTTCCGATTGGTTGCGTAGACCACAGGCACTGTCAGGTGCCGAACCGTCGGGTCGCTGGGAGCACGGAGGCTGAATGGGTCTTGCTGCACGTCGTCGCGCAGGCAGTCAAGCTTGAAGGCGATGGCCAGTTGCTCGTTGATCTGGTCACGAAGCTGTTTTTCGGACCGCCCTGCTTCCAAGCCTGCTGTGACGGCCGCATCGAGTTCCGATAGCCGGCTTTGTAGCCCTGAGCGATCTGAAGCGCTGACGCCAATGCAGTCAGCGGGCTGCGCGGATGCGGCAGGACACCACATCGAAGCCACAAGGGCCACAAGAGCGCTGACCATCTGCCAGCGTGCGTTTCTGTTGTTCATCTTCCCTCCCGAAAGAGCAACAGAAGCGCAGCAGTCGCTGAGTCTTCAGCGAGCCCTCCCTGCTCTGAGTTCAGACTAAACGCTGTAGCGGCGAACCGTCAATCCGTTCGCAGATACGCGAAAGGAATAGCCCGCAGGCGATCAGAGCAGCGGTCCTGGTGGAACTGTCATATCCGAATAAGCAGACGCCAGCACTCTAGGAAAATTGGTGCACCGCAGCATCGATCGCTTGTCTCCTCCACCGCCCCAAGGGTGGATTCGGCCCTCGAGGCTTGTAGCCTATCGAGGGCCGTTTTTTCTGACGGTCCAAACTAGGCAGCGCGCCATTCGATGAATGTCCGCAGCCAATCAGCTCTCGGACACCCCGCTAGCTGAGCTGGCAATATCACGTCGAGGCTCGCTGGACCAAGGCCGTTGGCATCGGACATGCGAGCGAGGACTGCGGCCTTGGGCTGCAGCCGTGGGAACAATAGCCTGAGCTGCTTCTCACATCACGCCGGCCGCCCATTCAACTTGTTCGGAACGGCAGAATCACGTAACCTGTTGTCGGAAAACGACTTTTACAGCAGATTTCAAGAAAGCGCGCGGGCTTGTTTGAAGATAGCGCCTCGTACATCGGCGGCGGGCGTCGCCCTACGTCTTGGCGCCAATGCTGAAGCTGATATGACCGAGCTCGGACCAGAGCATGTTGGCTTGACCCTTGAGCTTTAGCCAGAACTCGGCGAACGCTTGCTCGCCGAGCCGCGCGCGAACGTCGTATAAGCGGCCCACCGCGACGACGTCGTCGTATGCGACCCATGCGTTGGTCGCGATGACGGCCCACTGCTAACGATGGAGTCTTGTATTGGGCTCAAAGCCTGTTTTGAGGACGCGCGCGCATCGCTGCGTGCACAGCCATCCCCTCCATGCCTTTCTAAGAACGGGAGATGCCGTAGGAACACGACACAGACGTCAAAAATCACATGGAAGCACCGCCGCGGGGCACCCACCTCAGCGGCCTGGCATTCCGTGTGGAGACCAAACCTCGTCCAACTTGCGCAGGTAGGAATCGAAAGACGCTTGAGCGGGTCTTTGGACCTCTCCGTCACGAACGCCCATTGACGATGGGAAGGACCAACCGGCGGCGCAGCCGCCCCTTCACGGTCACGCCGGAGAGCACCAAGGCTCCGCGAAGGACGGACGTGCCAACTGAAGCTGCGTTGGTCGTGGCGATGACTAACCTAGCCACTGCGGTGCGGGGCGTATGGGGGGAGAAGCCCATACAAATCTTTCGTGAGGCCGCGTCGACGTGAAATTCTTGTGACTCGAGACGATGCCTATCGGCCGCCTCATCAGTGAGGCAGGCTACCTGCCGACGGAGGCTGGGCACCTCAACGATGATGAGAAGTCAGTCCTTCGATTCACCTTCGTCCACGGCGCCGCTGACCGCAAGACCGAGCCTCTCCCACGTCTGCTCCGGCACAGGGTTGGCCAAGCCTTCTCCAACCTTCCCGCGACACCAGTCACAGAAGCTGGCCTGAGTTGCCAGCAATTCCGTCCGCTCCGCGCCGGTGAGCCGCATGTGGAATACGTACTGCAGCGCTCCGATGGTCAGCGTTGAATGGAAGGCGTTGGGCGTATGAGAGCTTTTGTCGGCATAGATCACAAGGCCGCCGTGCGCTGCGTACCCATGCTCCCCAAGCTGCGGTGCGAATTCACTGTAGACAGGGTCGCGCTTAAGCTCAAGCCAAATCCTGTTTCTTGGGCTCTCTCCGATGGCGAACCTTGCTAGCTCCACGGGCGCAGGGCCCTTGACAGCCGCGACCTGGCAGCACAGCAGCTTCGCGAAGTAGCGAAACACATTGAGGAACGCCACGGTTCCCTCTGTGTACTGTGGCAACCCAAAGACTGCGCCAGGATCTTCGCCGCGGCCAATCGCAGCAGACGCTAGGTCACTGAGCCGACCGAACTCCCTGTCCGGCTCTTGCGTTCTTGAAGAGTTGCAGCCATCGCACAGGCTCGCATCAAACTTGAGGTGCTTGGAGTTGGCGCTCTGCGCTGCCCTCATCCTTCCCGGCGTCCCGGTGGTGCCGACCATGAGCTGATCGGATCCAAACAGTGCTCTGAGCGCAGACGCTTTGACCTTGTGTTCACCGGTCAGCTTCTCTGTTGATTGGCCACACAGGCAGCACTGTGCCGATGAGAAGCTTCTCCAGAGCATGGCATTCACTACCACGAGTGTCGGGATTTGATTGTCGTTGCTCAGCGCCAAGGGAATTCAGCCGTGGATAGGAGCGACGCCGCCCTCCTCTGCTCCCCCATTCAAAGGCATCGCTTGTCACTTGACGCACGCGATGCGGCTGCGCAGGGATTGGAAGCGAACACGCAATAGTCGGTTGCAGAAGCTCGGCTTTTTTGGCAGGCGGCAATACATCAAATTTCATCCCTGTGTAAGGACGTCAACGACGCCTTGCCGCCGTGGGCAGCCCGTCGGTAGCCCGGTAGCCCGGTAGCCCGGTAGCCCGGTAGCCCGGTAGCCCGGTAGCCCGGTAGCCCGGTAGCCAAAGAAAGACTAGTCATGAAGTACACCACCTTTGCTGTCACCGCCCTGGCCCTTGCCGCCAGCACCGTCGCCGTCGCTCAAACGTCGGGACCGAATCTGACGCTCTACGGCATCGTTGACGCCAACGTGCAGGTGCTGGACGGTGCGTCCAAGCTGACGCGCGTGCAGTCGGGCGGCCTGTCGGAATCTCGGCTGGCCTACGCGGTGGCGAAGACCTCGGCGGTGGACTGAAGGCGTTCTTCACACTGTAATCAGATATCAACCTGGACAACGGGACCTACGGTGAAAACATCTTCTGGGGGCGCCAAGCCTTCGTCGGCTTGAGCACCCCATACGGCATGATTTCGCTGGGTCGTCAGCAGAGCAGCATTTACGAGCTCAGCTTGGACTTCAGCCAGTTTTCGCGTGTCGGCACTGGCGCGAGCACTGCGGTCATCGGCGGCTTCGGCGGCTATGAACCTGTGCGCGGAAGCATGGCCTCGGGCACCGGAAACGGTGGCCCCGCTCACGTCAAAAACTCAGTGAAGCTGGAGTCGAACAACTACGGCGGCTTCATCGTCGGTGGGCTGTGGGGCATGGGCGAAGTCGCGGGCGACACCAAGGGCAACCGGATTGCCGACATCGACGGCGTTGGCTACACCAACCGTGCTGCCTGGCACCTGGCGCCACCGGCAGTTTCACGGTGACGATGTCGCCATCCTCGTCCCCCATGCTGATGCTTGTTCTGGGGTGGCAAGGGGTCGCCTATTTTGGCGGCTATCTCCTTCTTGCAACCAGTGCAGACGTAGATGCCTGAGACGGGGACCTTTTCTCCTGGGCCGTGGGCCTGCGTCCAGTGAGACTCGGATGGTGTTCCTTTTGAAAGGACGGAGGACTCGGGGCCTGCCGTCCGAACTCATCAACATTGATGAATGCCTTCCTTCTCATCGAGTCAATGCCGCTCCATCCTAGGGTTTGACCACGAGCGGAGGGCGAGGCGTGGATAGACACTCTGAGCTCAGCTGAGCCAGCGTCGCACCAGTGCTTAGACGCCGGATCAAAACCAACAAGGCGGGAGGATGCATGAGCGAGCTCATCGAGCGGTTTGCGTCGTTGTTGCTGTCTGAGCCGAAAGGTCAGATCGTCGCCTGCAACCTTCTCTACTGTCACGATGCCAAGGTGGTTGAGCCATCGGAGGTGGAGTCAATCGTCAAGACCTCGCTGCATCAATTTGACGCTGACCCTCCAGCTTCGTGCACCGAGCTACTCGGCCTACTAGAGATTGAGTGGCACGCCCATCGGTTCCATGGGCCTGAGGCAGAGGTGTCAGACGAGCTTTGTCGAACCGGCTTTCACCACATTCTGCGCTACGAGCATTTTTTCGACGCGCTGGACCCAAAAGTGCGGAGCGCCACCGGGATCGTCGCCCGGAACCCATTTACTGAGGTGGGCGCTAAGCAGCAGGCGGTGACACTCAATCGCCTCAGCGGTCAGCCGGCAGGCATGTTCTCCTCCGGCAAGAAATTAGGCCACACAACGCTTTGGTTGACACCAGACGATCTTCGACCGTTGACTGCTGATCGTGCTAGAGACTTACTAGGGCTGATACACCATGGTGCGGGCATCGCCCTGATGAGGGTCTCTGTTGCTTCAACAATTATTCGAGGCCTTCGAGCCCGCCGCCCCACATTTGCTGCAGCCGGCACGCATCGGCGGTTTAGACAGCGCCCTGACAGCTATACCCCAACAGGGTTTGGACGCGCAGTGGATTTGCAAAGGCATCGCACGCTACCAGTTGGTGAGACTGTCGACGGGGCCATGGAAGTGGTCACTGAGCCTCAAGGGCTCCACTCGCTAGAAATAGCGTGGATTTGCTTAGGGTGCACGAAGGCGCATGGCGAAGATCAACGAGTCGAGAAATTGATCGGAATGTCGCCGCGCGCAAAACCAAACTACGACGAAATCTTTGTCCAACGCCTGCTTGGCGACAAGACTCTTCACAATGTCGAGCAGGATCTGCACAACCTTTGCACAGTCAGCCAGGGAGCGTCAAAGAGTGAGCCAGCAGAATCTAAATAATAGCGATGTCCAAAAAGTCTCAACTTGGACCGCCGATCAGTTTGCACAGTGGCTGACGACTGAGATACCTCAGTCACTTCCAGGCGCCAACGCGCGCTACCCTTTCAGGCCATTGCATTACCTTTTTGTCCCATCGCTGCCAACCTGGGAAGTAATGTGGCACATCAGCGTTGCGATGGATTCACGTTGCAGGGCTGAGTTTTTCGAGGGCATATCTAGAGCGATCGATCTTCTTGTGCCTACTTCGGAAGGTTATGACACGTTCGAAGTCCTTCTTCAGATTGTAGGCGGTACAAATTGCGTGCAAGCATGCGACGCTATTGTCCGCAAGGTAGGCAATCAGGCCTTCGGAGCACCAACATTTCAAAGAGCAAGCGATGCCTATGCATTGGCACTTGCCACAATCGCCGGCTTGGTCCCTACAATTCACTCCCAAGTCGCACTGGAAAACCTAGCGAGCTCTGATTGGTTCTTGCCTCAATATGCACCCACTGTACTGGTTGCACTTGCTCGACACAACCGTCATATACCCAAACACCTCGACATACTAAAGGGAAAATTTGGCACGGTTGATATTGAATCAACGCGAATTCAGGAAATGCTCCATGAGCTGACGGCGATTTTGCCATTTGCTGAATTTGATCGACAGTGGCGTGACCTGCTGCTTCATTCAGAAAAATGGCTCTTCGAAGGCTTAGTATTGATGAGCATGACAATCTCTGAAAATGCCGATGGCTTTAGACTTGAAAAAGGGGATGGCAGAGCCATCAACCTTCCTCTCGATTTAGAGGATCCCAAAACTGAAGCACGACTGGTTCAAGCGATATCGACAATTATGGACAAGCAATTGTTGGAGAACGCCACCCCAGAATTGATGGAGTTGCTGCCGGCATGACCACCAATACGCCTCGCATTTCTGATGCAAACAAGATGGTTGCGGGCGCCGCCCGCTTGGCAACGATCGTTCGCCATCAAAAAGCCGATGAAGAATTCAAGGCCAGAGGCAAAATAATCTACGCAGTAGACACGAGCATATTACATATGTTCATGGCCCGTGAGAACAAAAAGCCCGGCCTGTTTTTCATGAAGTCTGATTCTGACTTTTCGGCCTTGGTCGGCGCACTGACTCATTTTGTGTTCTTTGGGATGCAGGATGAACCGCTGTTTGTCATCCCGCCCCATGACGTGGAAATTCTTGACGTCGTGAATGCAAAGATTAAATTTGCAGAACATCGAACGGAAGTCGAACTGACTTCAGTGTTAGAGCTTATGTCGAGGGAACATCATTCCCCCGAAGCCGCGATTAAGCTTTTGCTCACAAAAGCACCGACGATTCTAGGGCTCTTGTTCGGCATCGGAGAAACTGGACCGATTCATGAAGTTGAGCGCTACCGGTCGCTATTGAAGCAAAAACGCATACGGAATGTTATTCGCCTACCTGAATTTCCCGTGCCGGAAAGGGGAGATCTGGCAAATATTGCAAATCGTGCGGACGACCTTTTTATCGAACTCAAGAAGGTAAAGGAGTCCGCAGGACGAATACAAATAATGCATGATGCGCGAGTGCTTGCGTATCTCGAATGGCTTAATTCAAGAATCGGCCCAGATAACGTCGTTCATCTCATCGCGTCCGACGAGGCGTTGATGTCGGTAGTGGAACGAGAGCAAAAGACTGCACGTGGACATTTTGTAAGAGATCTGCGATATTTTCTTATCGTCGCTGGCAAGGGGCAAACCGCCGCCTCTGGGGATATTGTTGGATGGATTGATGAAGTCCTGCTCGCCATGTGCCCCAAAAATACAGATTATGGAACCTGGCTTCTTGACGTTGCAAACAATCCTGCAATGTTGCCTCAGCTCGACGAATCAGCCACATTAACGTCTTTAAAGAATCTTCGTGAACGGCTCAAATCTTTTGTAGAACAGATCAGCCTAAGCTACGGACTTAGGACAAGCAGCGCACCTGAATGGGTAACGCCTTCTAAGACCGAACAAGACTTTCTTAACTATTTGAAGTCCAATCAGAGTGAGCTCGAGGATATTCTCAAGCGCCGCATAGATGAAACAGCAAAAGAGATAGATCGGCTCGCCGTGATGGCGGGATTCTATCTAATCGCCGATGGCGATACACAATTTACCGCAAAACTGAAAGAACTAGTAGACATACGCCACGGCAACGTTGCCAGGGCGCCGGCATGGTTTAGGTTCGAGCACATCACCGATTGGACTCGACGGCTTTATGACGCATTAAATTCGCCAAAATCCACAAACATTAAAGACGTTGCGACGGTATTTGACTGGCCAGGTTCAGACTCACAAAAGCAGTACGAATTTCGACTCGTTTATGCCTACGTTCTATCCCTAGGCGGCCATTGGGAAGCCGCTCAAAATCATTGCCTCAGAGCGAAGAAAATTGCCAACGATTCGATTGCGCAAATGCATACATTCGATGCCGCGTATTTCAGAGCGGTTTGTCTGCGGCACATTGCAAAATCTCCGGATGACATGATTGAGGCAGAAGCAGAGCTTGATGATGCGGAGAAAAGTTGGGCCTCAGCACACGAAGGAGAAGCCGATCGTGACCCACGCTTCTTGGTCGAGCGGAGTGTTCAAAAGTTCGTGCGGTGGGAATTTCGCAACGAAAATATTCTGGCTGGCGGCACCTCCTTCGTTCCTAAAGAGATTGGCGAGCTAGAAGGGATAATTGGGCGCATGTGGGGACTGTGGCCTGCCGTGTGGGATGAACAAACCGACAGCATACGCCTGCCATTGGCACAGCAGCTGTTCACCAATATCGGCGAAGCAACCTGCATTCAGCGGCTAATACTGAAAATAGCTCCCGCCGTTCCGGCGGATAAGCTCTATGAAGTATTAGCCAAGATTCGCAAACTTCCTCGCTTCAGCCAAGATAACTTACCGCGGTTTCCTCGTTTAATATACAGCCTCGTAGACTATATGGAGGCCGTCGATACCAAAGGCTCAGTTGAGCGTGGAGTTATTCGCGATGATGCGAGAAACAATTTGCGAAAGTCGATGGAAGAAACACTTCACAGGTTCGAAGATGGGATGCTTCGATCCTTGTGGGACGCCATAGAACCATCCAGTTGACAGATGGTCGGGGTTGACGGCACAACGGAACTCTCGCTGCTCCGTTGGCAAGGTTTAGTGCACCAGGCCCCTGCGGCCTGAATGCTGAAAAAAGTGCGTGACTGCTCCACTGCTGCCGCCTTGCGACAAGGTTGCCATCCGCCACGGACCGGCAGCATCCCCCTGCCCGCCCGACCAACGTCGTTGGGTTCTTGCGACCGCAATCGTCGGCTCCGGCATGGCTTTCATTGACGGCACGATCGTCAACGTGGCGTTGCCGGCAATCCAGAGAGACCTGAACACCAACCTGCACCAGGTTCAGTGGGTCGTCGAGTCGTATGCGCTGATGCTGGCAGCATTGCTGCTTCTCGGTGGGGCGCTAGGAGACCACTACGGTCGCCGCAAGGTCTTCGCTATCGGCGTCGTCATATTCGGGATCTCTTCTGTCCTCTGCGGGTTCGCGCACGAGGCAAACGCCCTCATCGCTGCTCGGGTGCTCCAGGGTGTTGGCGCGGCGTTGCTGGTGCCTGGCAGCTTGGCGCTCATCAGCGCCGCATTCCCCGAGAACGAGCGTGGCAAGGCCATCGGGACCTGGGCCGGATTTAGCGGCATCACCGCAGCTGTCGGCCCAGTCATTGGTGGCTGGTTGATCGACAACTACTCATGGTCATGGGCTTTCCTCGTCAACGCGCCGTTGGCACTTCTGACGGCGGTCATGGCAACGCTGAAAGTGCCCGAGTCTCGCGATCCCCGTGCTGCGGGCAGCCTTGACTGGCCAGGAGCGGCGC
The DNA here is from genome assembly GCF_056401875.1 of Roseateles sp. P4_D2. NCBI lineage: Bacteria > Pseudomonadati > Pseudomonadota > Betaproteobacteria > Burkholderiales > Sphaerotilaceae > Roseateles > Roseateles sp. P4_D2. The sequence goes on from NZ_JBFUIM010000005.1 coordinate 419,640, forward strand.
TAGTCACCCTGGGCCTGGGCGGGATAGTGTTCGCCTTCATCGAAGGGCCAAACAGGCGCTGGGACTCACCGGTGGTCGCGAGTGCGCTTGCCGTCGGCATCCTCGCGATGGCGGGCTTCATCTGGGTGGAGTTGCGTGCTGCGCGGCCCATGCTGCCGCTGCGATTCTTCCGCAATCGCGTGTTCGCCGGCGCCAATGCTTTGACGCTCCTGGTGTATGCGGCTCTAGGTGGTGGCCTGTTCTTCGTGCCCCTGGCGCTAATTCAGGTGCATGGACTGCCAGCCGCCGCGGCAGGTGCTGCTCTGTTGCCATTTGTGATGGTCATGTTCGTGTTGTCACGCTGGGCTGGTGGCTTGGCCGACCGCATGGGTCCACGTAAGCCGCTGACCATTGGCCCCATCTTCGCGGCGGCCGGCTTTGCATTGCTGGCACTCCCTTCAGCCGCCGCCAGTTACTGGACCGGCTTCCTACCAGGCATCGTGGTGCTTGGCGTCGGCATGAACGTGACAGTCGCGCCACTAACTACCGCCGTGATGAACTCCGTCGGCGCAGACTCAGCTGGTGTTGCCTCGGGCATAAACAACGCGGTGTCCCGTGCGGCAGGTGTTTTGGCCGTTGCGGCGATGGGAGCAGTGATGGCCTGGGCGTTTAGCGCTGCACTGCCAAACCAGCTAGACCTTCACCACGTGCCCTCCGTCGTGGCGACCCAGGTGCTGGAACAGCAAAACCGTCTTGCCGCCATCGAACTGCCCACCAGCGTGGACTTGAGCACCCTAGCGGCAGCCAGGAGCGCTATTCACGAGGCATTCCTTAGCGGCTACCGATGGGTCATGTTGGTCAGCGCAGCCCTGTGTGCACTCGGCGCTGCCAGCGCTGCGGTGATGATGCAGGGGGAGAACCGTTGAGACGAGGACGCGCTGGTCTTTTGCGCCCTCTTCCATTGGTCCCTTCTGCGGAGTCATCTGGACCCAGCCTGGGGCTTAGGGTCTAAGCCGCCCCTGTTGACGGGGATACATCAAGAGCAACAACCAACAGGGAGGATCGAGTGCAAAAGCTTTTCCACGTTCTTAAAGGTAGTGCCGCGAGCCTTGGAAGCCAGCGAGCGTTCGTATTGCGCCCAAATACTTGGGATGACTTCGGGTCAAAATCGCTGTACGCATTGGAGTATAGAAACGCGGGGTCAGTTTACAAGATTGGCGATATCAAAATCATCTCCAAGCATAAGGAAACCGCCAAACTCGAGCCCTCGTTTGACTTCCTGAGCGATGAATTCATCTCACTCGGACAAGATCTTGATTTCTACAAGAATGCCAAGACCTTAATCGGCCAGGATGCCGAAGCGATTCTAGCAAAGCTAAACGACGTTGCGCTCCAAAATGCAAAGGTCGACGACTTCGAGCATTTGACCTGGTATTCGAATTCGCTGCTGCGGTCAAACGATGCTCAGCGCGCGCTAACCTACGGGCGCAAAGCATTCGAAGGTAAACCGACACCCGAGAATTCATCTTTTAATTACGCTTGCAGCATCCCAGGCGCCGACGGCCCTCTAGCGCTAGCCTTCGATTTCGAAAAAGAGACGCTTCCGTATCGCATACACGCCATTATTGGACGGAACGGCGTCGGCAAAACAGCGCTTCTAGCCAAACTCGCTGAAGATCTAGCGACTCCGAAGAAAGAGTCACTGGAGCAACGACATGAGAGAGATGAGGCGTTTCCTGGCGACAGACCTTTGTTTAGCCGAGTCATTGCCGTATCCTTGAGCGCCTTCGACGAATTTCGGCGTCCTCAAGCAAGCGAATACATGAGTTACGTGTATTGCGGCGTCAAAGACGAAGAAAATCGAGTGACCAAGAGTCGGTTGAAGACGAGATTAGCGGCCTACATCGAGCGCATCCGAAAAAGCAACCGCGTGGACGACTGGATGGACTATCTCCGCCAAATACTGGGTAACGACTCAAGCGCGTCCCTCAATGGCCTGAGGACTACCAGTACGGATGACGCGTTCCTAGATTCCATCGGCATGAGCTCTGGACAGAGCACGTTGGTGTATTGCGTTTCAGCCATCGTCGCCTACGCAAAGCCAGGGACACTCGTCCTTTTCGACGAGCCAGAATTGCACTTGCATCCCAATGCCCTGTCGCAGCTGATTCGAATACTTCATAAAATTATGGCGAAGTATGATTGCTACGCCATTTTGGCGACGCATTCGGCATTGGTTCTTCAGGAGATTCCTCGTAAGCGCGTGACACTCTTAAAACGTGACGGCAACCTGACATCTAGCTACCCGCTAGGCAGGGAAACGTTTGGCGATGACATCGCGCCTTTAACAGAAATGGTCTTCGAGACGGTCAATGTTGAAAACTTCTATAAGGAAGAATTCGAGCGCTGGTCGGAAACCAAAACCTTTGAGCAAGTTTCAAAGCTTTTTGGCAACAAGTTAAGCGAAAACGCGTTAGCGTACCTCGCGTCTCTTTACGACGAACCGGCTAAGGTGCAACGATGAAGGGCCGCACCCCACTCGTTGATGAACATGTTCCTTTTCTCCTTCTCATTCACGACGCCAAGCGGGACCCCGTCAGGTTGCAGCTTGACTCGATTCAGCAGGCGTGGGTTACTCATTTTGATGAATACGAAGCGCATTTCAATGTGGCGAACCTCGGTGCGCTTCCCCAGCCGAACTGGCAAACCGATGAGAAGAAGGCGTTGCTCCACTGCTACAACAGCAGCACTGGGGCGCTAAGTGAACTAAAGGAAAAAATCCTTGAGGCACAGCATTCGGATGTTCAAGGACTCTGCCCATATTGCGGCGTTGGAACTACGGAAGAGTTTGATCACTACGCGCCAAAGGAAGAATTTCCTCATGTCGCGATACATGCGTTGAACCTGGTCCCGTGCTGCGGGCGCTGCAACCGGAAGAAGTCCAAGCTATGGCTTAAAGGTAATAAGCGGCAGATAGTCCACTACTATCTGGACGGACTGCCTGGCGAGCAGTTTGTTTTCGCATCAGTTGCGTGGAAAAACACGACTGCGGGCCTCTTGCCGACGGCAACATATTCACTTGTCTGCCCCCATAGGTTTGACGCACAAGCGTTCGCCCTGATCGAGCGCCACTTCACGAACATGGAGTTGCTCCTTCACTACCGGCGGAACACCCCGCGCGCCTACACTGACATCCGCAAGGTAGCGAAGATCGCCAGGCCGAAGAAGTCGAAGCCGGCCATCACCGACGCTCTTCTCGCATGGGCAGACGAGACGTTCGACGAAGAAGGATTCGGCTCATGGAGAGCCGCCCTAGCAATTGCTTTGAGCAGCGACCCTCAATTTTTGACCTTGATGACTACACCGTGATGCACCAACTACCGGTTCCCATCATGGACAGGTCACCATCTAAGGTCATCGTAAAGAAGCCTTCCGGCGCACAACAGGCAGGCGCCGACCCCTTCCGCCCTAGCAGAGGGTATTTTCAAGACCTTCTTGAAGCACTCGACCTGAGCGGCCACTACAAGGGGCAGGTTGAAGCTTTTTATTGGCATCAGCGTCGGGTCGTACGCCAGCTGAAGGCGGTCAGGCCGAAGATGACCGTATCGCAGGCAAGAAACGAGCTGCGAGACTTCAACGACGACTTGCCGACCACCGGGCCAAAGAAGTGGCAAGCCGCACTGCTTGAGCTCCTGCTCAAGGCCGACCTGGTCAAGGCCGACCTGGTCAAGGCAGCTTTCCAGGACATCGCTGCACGCAAAGAGTCCCCGTCATCCGATTGATTCTTCTCTTCTAATGGCGCGCCGCCCAGCGCGCCATTTTTCTTGCCCAGCCGCGGCGCCACATGGCACCCAACACGATGGCACAACGGCTTGTAGACCAGGCCGACTGCAATCCTCTCCCCTGACCACTGCCGCGATCAACGCGGCCGGTCCGGACTCGGCAGGCCTCGCTTCAGGCATCAACAAGGCCGTTTCCCGCGCGGCAGGCGTTCCCGCCGTCGCGGAGCTGGGCGCGCCGGTGGCGTAGGCTTTCGGCGTCTCTCTGCAGCCAACTGAGCGTGCACCAAGTGCCGGCTGCCGGTTCGTCGCACGGGTTGCAACAGCAAACCGCCTGGCAGCCATCGAAGCACCGTCCAGCATTGCCCCTCGAAAACTGCGACGGTGCCAAGCAGGCAATCAACGAAGCCTTCATCAGCAGGCGGCCGATGGGCGGTGTTGGCCAATGCAATCCTGTGCGCCCTGGGTGCGGTTAGTGCCACGCTGATCGTCTGGTGCGAAACCGTTTAGCCAGATGCGCTAGGCTTCGGACGCCTCCAGGGAGTCCCACCATCTGCGCTGGTCCAGCTCATTGAGTCCAAAGAGCTGCTCTCGGTGCAGGCTCAACAGATAGTTCGTTGTACATGCCGCGGTGTACGCATCGCCGTAGTCACCCTCACACTCGCTCAAGTGATATGCCGAGCGCATCCCATCGTTGTCGACCGCCAGCAGTGCCTGGAGGCTCACGGCCCCAACGCGGATAGCTTGGCCGAGGAGGTTGAACGCCGTGTTGCGGAGGTCCGGTGCTACACCCCATGCGTATTCAGGGTTATCCAAGATCGGGAACGTACCGTGGGCCACATGGTTTCGCAGGCAGCGGACGAGGTCGAGTCCATAACGCACATCCGTCGGGTCGTATCCAAACCGCTCTAGCCGCACCGACAGCTTGGTCTCGTAGGCCTGCGCTACCTTGTCGAGGTTCCCTACGAGATGGGTGAAGTCTGCAGGCAGCCTGATTCGGTCGGCGTACTCGCGCAGAACAGCGCCCGCCTTCATGGACGCTGAGTTGAGACGTTTATCTCCGCTGGCCAGCGATTGCTTGTCCGCGTAGATCTTGTCGTAGGTCGATTCGCTGAATCGGTAGGCCTCTTCCAACGCATTGCAAAAGAAGACGAAGCGCGTCAGCCGCGTGGCCAGCGAGCCCAGATGTTCAGCGTCCGAGTCTTGCTCCTCGGCCACCGGCTCACAGTACAGGCTGGCCTCCTCGAACTGCCAAGTGTTGATGGTGACCTCCTCCACCTGGCTGGCAAAGCGCAACCATTTGCCGATCCCGCCAGTGGTCGCAGGAGCGGACGAGCCTTTGCCACCGGATCCTCTGGCGTTTGCCAGTAGGTCGCAGTAGAGCGACAGCTCGTGCAAATGCAGCCGCAGTGGCCTCAGCCCCTCACAGCTCGCACACCGAGTTCCGACCCTGCTGTTTGCCAGCAGAACAACCGCATCTGTCATAGGCACCTCACCTCTGGTCCCACCAAGGGCAACGCTGGTCGATTCCGTTTTTGTGGAATCCATTTTGAAATTCCGTTTTTTTAGAATAGCATCCGTTCATGCAAAGGAACAGGCCGTGAGACTGAACGTTCGAAGCGAACCCGTCACGACCCTGGTGCGCGAGGGCATCGGGCCGCTCTTCTTAGCGCTCGGGAACGTAGCTGCCGTTACGAAGTCGCTGAACGATGCACTTGCGGCCGCTGGTGACGAGCCCGCATTGCATGCCAACAGGCTGCACACCCTGCTCTCCGACGACATCTCTCGAGGCCTAAACAAATCCACGCTAGAGATGATCAGTCGCGCATGCCACCTTGCGCTGACGGCCGACAGGTCCCTGCTGCTCACGGCACATGAGCGGTTGGAGGGCATCCGGGCAGACGTCGCAACACGGGGCCTGCGCGGGACAGCCGCAATTGGCCAGGCTCTCGGGCTACCCCCAGGCGTCGCACGGCTTGTGGCGTCCGACGGCGACATCGCCCCCCCGCCTTTGTCTTCTGCCCCAGCAGCGGTGTCACGCGTGCAGAGCGAGCCCGACTGGTCGTACCAAGATGTCGCGGTTGCCCGCTGTGTGATCGCGCTGGGGCGCAAGAAGGATGCGCGGGTGGGTTTGGTCTTGCCAACAGGCGCCGGCAAGACTCGCACCGCCCTGCGGACCGTGTTGACCATTCTGTCAAAGCACCCAGATCCCACGGCGGTCGCGATCTGGGTCACGCACCGGCTCAACCTCCGAGAACAGGCATTCCGCGAACTTCGCAAAATGATTGCCGCTCGGCAACCCGAGACCCTGACATTTGACGCAGGCGCGCTTGCCGAGCGGGTCAAGTTCCAGATGATCGGAGACTTCCGCCAGGCAGAGCCCGCACCAGACGCACCGCCGGTGGCTCTCGTGGTCGTCGACGAAGCGCACCACGCCGCCGCGCCAACCTATCAAGAAGCGCTAGAAGACGCGTTCAACGCGCCAACGCTTTTTCTGACCGCCACCCCCAACCGCCCTGACAGCCTCCCTATCGGGATGGACGAGATCGCATACACGATCACGCATAAGGAGCTGGCTGACCGCGGGGCGGTCTTGCGCCCCGAGTTCCTCGAGTTTCCGGTAAGCGACTTTGACTGGTCCGCGGAAGCAGTGGAAGAACTGGCCGACTACATCGTGGGCCACACGCGGCACCAGTTTGGCAAGGTCTTGGTGCTAGCGCCTCGCGTCGACAAGGTGAAAGAGTTCTATGAGGCCTTAGTGCGTCGACTGGCTGAGGAAGCCGACCATCCCCTCCTCGCAACCGACCTGGGGTACATCGTTGGTGCAGGGAACTCCCTCGGCATCGACAACGAAGACTTCCTCTCGCGATTCGGTGCAAAAGGGCGCGGCGTCATCATCTCCGCTCAGCTTCTTCTGGAGGGTTTTGACGACCCAAGCATCGACACGGTCGTCATCACCTATGCCTCGAGCAGCGTCATCCGCCTGATGCAGGCAGCCGGCCGTGCTGTTCGCTATTCACCTGGCAAGCTCAAGGCGTACGTCGTCCAGGCAAAGAACAGCGACATCGCCTATCACTTCGATGAGCGCTGGCTGTACCAAGACATCGACGACTACTTGCGGCCGCGGCTGATCGACCATGAATACTCCAATCTTGCCAACTTGCGGTCACTGGTGGAACAGGAGCTCCGATCTCATAACGTCGATGCAGAGGCGACTGAGCGCGCTCTCGAGCAACTGAAGACCATCGCCCCCGGGGACCGGTGCAGGCTCTTCTTGTACGGCCTTCCGTACTACGCCAGCCGAGCGGATTTCGACGCTAAAGCCAAGTGGGGTGCCTTGTTGGAAACGCCTGAGAACTCGCTCGGCGTGCGAAGCATCTTCAACGAGTTTTGCCTGTTGGGCGCGGACATTCCGGACCCTACCGACTTCCTCACAAAAGAAGGTCGGAAGTTCGACCTGACGCCGTCCACTGCTAGAGATGGGCTCTGGCGCGAGATGACCGGACTGCTGCTGTCGTCGTACCTGGCCAAGAAGGAGATGTCTGAGCCAACGCTGGACCCGACCCAAGAGCATCGGCCGTATGTGCGCTCCGGATCATCCACATGGCTTCGGTATGTCACGTTCACCTATCGCCCAGCGATTCCTGCAGAACTTTCGGCGTTTTTCGCTGATTGCCATAACGCGGCAGACCTTGAGTCGTTGTTCTTGGAAGCCCCAGCCGCCTGCGCAGTCGCTGTGAAGTTGCCACTGCCTCTGGGGAAGTTCGAAGGACACCTTCTCGAGGGTGCCGCTTGGACAGCGCTGCAAGAGGCTGTTGTAGAGCTGCGGGCACAGCTCTTCAAGTCGGCACCCGCCGACCAGGTCGGTCAACTAGCTATGTTCCTAGCATCAACGCGGTGCAGGGTTGGAGCACGTCTACTTCACCGAATCGAGTTCCTCGTGGCCGATGCCGCGTACGCGCATCACGTCTTGCTTCTCAATCAACCCACGTAACACCATGGCCAGCATCGTCTCACCCTTCACGGACATCCGCGATCCAAAAAGCGTACCGTTCGACCGGATCTTCCTGGACCCGAACAACCCGCGCATCGCGGAAGAAGACCCTCCCGGTTATGAGGATGCAAGCAAGCTATTCGATCCCGGGCAGCAGGCCGCACTCGAGGCGCGGGTGCGCAAGGTCTACACGAGCGTGGAAGCGCTTGAAGACTCCATCGTCAAGCAGGGCTGGATTCCCATCGACCCCATCATCGTGTGGGAGCACCCGAAGAAGAAGGGTTACTACATCGTCGTCGAGGGCAACACTCGCACCGTCACCCTGAGGCGGCTGCGCGGTGAAAGACTCGAACAAGAGCGCAAGACTCTTGCGAAGCTGCAGGCATCAGGGAACGCTGCGAAGCACGTCAAGGAGGCTCAGGAAAAGCTGGTTGCCTCGCTGGAAATCATCGTTGCCAACACCAACGAGCTTCAGGTTTTTCCGTTTGCGGCAGACACGGCCGAAGAGTTGGAACGCAGGCTTCCCCGTCTGTTGGGTGTCCGGCACATCGCCCACGTACAGCAGTGGCAACCGTATGCGACGAACCTCTACATCCTGAGCCTGTACGAGAAGCTTTTCCGCGAGAGGTACGGCAAAGACAAGGAACTTGTCCTAGAGACTCCCTTGGTCAAGGAAGTCGCCAACATGGTGTCGCGGAAGGACACCGTCACCCGAAGAAACATTCAGTCGGCTGCAGCTTTCAGCGACTTCAAGCGCCGCTTCGCTCATAGGCTTCCCGACAATGAGAGCTTCCGGGATCGCGACCACTATTTCTTCGAACAGATCATCCAGTCGCGCTTCACGCAGGACCAGTTCGAGTTCAATAAAGACTCGCTCGAGCTGAGTGAAGAAGGTGCGGAAGCGCTGTTTGAATGGGCGTTCTCAAAGCCACGAGGCAAGTCCGAAGACGACGAAGACGAGACGGACAACCCGAATGTGCTTTACAAGGCTGAAAGCGTAGGCCTCTGGAGCAAGATGCACTCGTACGACGCGAAGCACGGGACTTCCTTCGCAGGCCAGCTCGACTCTGGCGATCCCGGCAAGGCGACGCCCATTCGCGCAGTTGAGGCTCAGTACCTTGCCCACAAGGCCCGCCGCTCGCCAATCGACACGCTTGAGTCGCTGCGCAAGGCGCTGCTCGATTTGAAGGTCGAGACCTTCCTGGCCCAGCGGGACCATCTGCTCCCGATCCTCGAAGACATCTCGGAAAAAGTGACCCTCTACAAGAAGATGATGGAAGTGGCGGTCATCTGACCAAAACACTGCTATGCAAATCAACGCAAACCACACAAAGGTCGGAAAACTCTTCGGCAACGACCGAGTTTTCCGAGTCCCCAAGTACCAACGCCACTACGCCTGGCAGACTGACGAAATCTCGGATTTCAAGAACGACCTGAAGCGATGCTTGGACGTCCGCGAGGCCGACCCCGGTAAGCCCCGCACCCACTTCTTCGGCGGCTTGGTCTCGATCCGCAGGGAGGTGCCTGGCTCCAGCAGACAGGAGTTCGAGGTCGTAGACGGCCAACAGCGCCTCGCTACCTTTGCCCTTCTGGTCTCACAGCTGCGACGCGCGATGCTCACTGTTGCTGCGACATTTGAAAAAGATGACCCATCGTCGAAGGAGAGCTTCCTGCATACACGGGTGAAGATGCTGGAGGCAAGGTTCCAGAACCTAGAGGATTCTGTTGGCTTGGACGTCGTCGATGTACCGCGTCTCACCTTGTCCGGTCCAGACAATGAATTTTTTATCCAGTTGCTTGCCGGCTCGAATCCCGAGTCACCACGCGAGTCGCACAAATTCCTGAAGCAGGCATACGATGATCTCGGCAAGTTCTTGAACGACTTGGTCAAGGATCAAGTGCCGATTGATGCCGCCACTCGTCTCACCGCGGTAGCAAGTGTGCTTGAGGATGACTGGACGGTGTTGCACATGGAGACCAGCACTCAGAGTGAGGCATATACCCTCTTCCAGGTGCTCAACGACCGCGGCAGGAGCCTGACCGAGGGCGAACTCATGCGCGCAAAAACTCTCGAACTGCTCGACGCCCATGGCTCTACTGCTCAGAAGAGCCAAGTCGAGGGTGCTTGGGATGAAATGCTTTCCGACAAAGCGGACCGTATCGAAGACAACTTGCGGTGGATTTATGCATCGCATTCCGGGAAGCGCCCCGGCAAAGCTCAGCTCTTCGATGACCTAATGAGGGAGTTCTTCCCGAGCGCGGAAAAGGCAGTCCAGGCACCGGCGCATGCAAAGGAAGTCGTGCTCAGCGTCAAAACATTGGAAAAGGAGATCGCTCTATCCAATCGACTGCTAGCCGGTGACTGGCCGTACGACGCGCTGGACCCTTCGGTCAACGCCTGGGAGAAGGACCGGCTCCGGCTGCTCACGGGAGCGCTGGAGCACACGAACTGCATCCCCCTACTGATTGCGGCAACTAAGCTAGATCAGAAGCAGTTTTCCCAAGTGGTGCAGCTGCTTGAAAGGTTTGTATTCCGCTACAAGCTTATCGTTCAGGCGCACATCAGCCCTGCCACCAACCTCTATCACAAGCAGGCGCTGGCTATTCGGGCCGATTCAAAGGGCTACAAGGTGTCGTCGCTGGCGGCGGCCCTGAAAGACCTCGTGAACAAGCATGCAGGGGACGGAAAGTTCATCAGCCAGTTCGAGAGTACTGAGTACGCAAGCAGCGCAAACAACCGCAAGATCAAGTACGCCCTACTCACGCTCGAACACTACCGGGCTTGGTACGACAACGGCGCGCACGGAACACCGACGCCATCAAAGAACCTTGTTTACGACTTCATCAACTCGACCTTAGAGCACATCTATCCGCTTAAGGGCTTAAAACCAGTTCAAGCGATGGACTTAGTAGCCAACAACATTGGCAATCTAGCGATGCTGGGTCCCACTGAGAACGATGATGCCGGCAACAAGCAATTCGCAGAAAAGAAGACTCTCTACAAGAGCTCGGACTACAAGCTGACAGCTGAGCTTGCTCAGCACCAGGTTTGGGACAAGGCTGCTATTGAACACCGAGCCGGCGAGCTCACCAAGATGGCACTGAAGGTGTTCTCCTTCTAGGGCGACTATTGCTAGAGCGCGAAGGTGGGAATCTCCACATGCGAGGTTTCCACCCGAACCTTCTTGTCGATCATCATGTCGACGATGGCAGGGCCATCAATCAGCACGATCGGTATTGCACCAGCTCTGATTGACGCGCCGATGGCCCCTTCCGAGAACTGACTCGTAGTGAAGAAGATGCCCTGCTCGTACTCTCCCTGCGCAGCACCTCTAAACCGGTCAATCTCAGGCCGCTGAATCGTTGTCTTCGTCCAGCGCTTGCACTGAAACGCAACGTTGAGGTGCGCCAAGCCTGACCTGCCCCCAATCGCCGTACCAGTCATTGCGAGGGAGCCCTGGGGGTCAAGGGTATCGCCAGTGCGGCGGTTGAAGCTGAACCTTCCTCGACAGCCTGCTGCCGTTGAAGGCGTGCGAAGCACCTGGGTGGCATGCGGCCGATGCTCGAATGCGGCCGCACCTCGTTGTAGTCCTGTACCCAGGCCTGGATCACGACCCGGGCCTGCGCCAGCGTCTCGAACCAGTGCTCGTTGAGGCAC
>NZ_JBFUIM010000006.1:0-410922 GCF_056401875.1 Roseateles sp. P4_D2
CGGCAGCGTCGTTCATGCGGATTCGGGCTGGGGTTGCGGGGGCGGGTCGGTGGGGTCGGGATTGGGAAGTGCGGGCGTGCCGTCGTCGCCAAACAGGCTCAGACTCGGGACGATCTCTTCGGCAGGCGGCTCTACGGGGATTTTTTCGGCAGGGATTTCGGCGGGCGTTTCAGCGAGCGTTTCAGCGGAAGCCTCGGCCGGCAACTCAGCGTCTTCTGAGTTGTCCAGCAGCTGGCCCTGCAGCGCCTCGAAGGCTGGCGGGGCTTCGCCGCCAATGTCCAGGGCGGGCAACTGCTCCAGGCTGGCAAGGCCCAGGTCGTCCAGGAAGGACTTGGTCGTCGCGTACAACGCCGGGCGGCCCGGGGTCTCGCGATGGCCGATGGCCTCGATCCAGCCGCGGTCCTCAAGCTGCTTGACGATCTGGCTGGCGACGACGACGCCACGGATGTCCTCGATGTCGCCGCGCGTGACAGGCTGGCGGTAGGCAATGATGGCCAGCGTCTCCAGCACGGCACGCGAATAGCGCGGCGGCTTCTCGGGATGCAGCCGGTCGAGGTACTCGCGCAGCTCGGGGCGGCTCTGGAAGCGCCAGCCCGAGGCCAGCGCCACCAGCTCGACGCCCTTGCCTTCCCAATCGCGGCTCAGCTCGTCAAGCAGGCTGCGCACGGTATCGGCGCCGAGTTCGTCGGCGAACAGGCTGCGCAGCTCGCGCAGCGTCAGCGGCTGCGAAGCACAGATCAGTGCGGTCTCGAGGACGCGCTTGGCATCCTGGGTGTTCATGAACGCAATCGCGCCCTCAATCAAGCCTGGCTTGGCAATCCGTCCGGGCCTGGGCGCTCACAGCGTTCGGCAGGCAATGCGGACGGGGTCTGTCCGGGCGTCACGGTGGGGCTCAACAGCCTTCCAGCGAAACGCGATCGGGGTGGTTGACCGGGCGGGCGGATGAACTGCTAACCGCACGGGTCGCGCACATTTGGCGCGCTGGCTGCCACGACAACCGAGGTGCATTGTATAGCCCTGTCAGCCGGGCAGGTCGGCGGCACCGATCTGAGCCCAGGCGGAGGCCAGGTCGGCGGGCAGCGGCGCGGTCAGCACCAGAGGTTCGCCGGTGGTCGGGTGGGTGAGGGACAGCCGTGCCGCATGCAGGGCCTGGCGGGTCAGGCCGAGGGCGGGCGCGCCGCCATAGAGCGCGTCCGCCAGCATGGGGTGGCCGCTGTGCGTCAGGTGAACGCGGATCTGGTGGGTGCGGCCCGTGTGCAACACGCAGTGCACCGCGCTGATGGCCCGGCCATTCACTTCGCCGACGCCCAACGGAAAGAAATCGGTGCGCGCCGGCTTGCCGAGGTTGGCGGGGGCAATGGCCATCTTGACGCGCGACACCGGGTCACGGCGCATGGCCTGCTCGACAACGAAAGGCTCCTCGACACGCCCCCAGGCCAGAGCCAGGTATTCACGGTGCACCTCGCGCGCCGAAATCTGACGCATCAGCGCCGTCACGGCCGCCAGCGTCTTGCCGACGACCATGACGCCGCTGGTGTCCTTGTCCAACCGGTGCACGATGCCGCCGCGCGGCAGCGTCGCTGCGGCGGCGTGATGGGCCAGCAGGCCGTTCATCAGCGTGCCCGACCAGTTGCCCGCGGCCGGGTGCACGACCAGACCGGCAGGCTTGTTGACCACCGCCATGTGCTCGTCCTCATAGACGAAGTCCAGCGCCATGGCCTCGGCACGGAAGGCGCGGCTCTCGTCGGTCGGCAGCAATTCGATCTCGACGCGCTGGCCGGCGCGCAGCTTGTGGGCGGCCTTCTCCAGCACCTTGCCGTCCACCGTCACGCAGCCGCGCTCGATCAGGGATTGCAGATGGTTGCGCGAGAACTCCGGCGCCCGTGTCGTCAGCCAGCGGTCGAGGCGCTCGCCATGGCCGGCGGCATCGACGTCTGCCGTGCGCCGTTCAGCGTCGCCGGCTTCTTCGACCCCCGGCTCGAATTCGTCCTGACCCCCCACCCTATACTCCGCGTCCATTGTTCCCTGTGACCAGCCGGCAGCATCGCCGTCGACTTCAGACATGTTTGTTGAGAAATTCAAGACCGCCCGCGTCGTCGCTGGCACTGTCCTGATGGCGTTCGCGCTGGGCTTGAGCGGTTGCGGCTCCACGGCCAAGGAGGATCCGAACTCCCAGGCGGCGCTGGACAAATTGTATGCAGACGCCAAGGACGACCTGAACGCCGGCAGTTACGACCGCGCCATCAAGGCGCTCGAAAAGATCGAAGGTCGCGCCGCCGGCACGACGATGGGCCAGCAGGCGACGCTGGACGTGGCCTGGGCGTACTACCGCACGGGCGAGCGCGCCCAGGCGATTGCCACGCTGGACCGCTTCATCAAGCTCAACCCGTCCAGCCCGGCGATGGACTACGCCCTGTACATGAAGGGCATCGTCAACTTCAACGAGGACTTGGGACTGTTCGGCCGCCTGGCCAACCAGGACGTGTCCGAGCGCGACCAGCAGGCCTCGCGAGAAGCCCTGCTGGCCTTCCGCCAGCTCGTCGAGCAATTCCCCGAGTCCAAGTACGCGGCCGAGGCGACGACGCGCATCAACTTCATCACCAACACGCTGGCGGCCTACGAGATCCACGTGGCGCGCTACTACTTCAACCGCAAGGCCTATGTCGCCGCGGCGAACCGCGCCCAGTCAGCCGTGGCCGAGTTCCAGTACGCGCCCGGCATCGAGGAAGGCCTCTTCATCATGGGCGAGAGCTATGACAAGCTCGGCCTGACCCAGCTGCGTGACGACGCGCGCCGCGTGCTCGACAAGAACTTCCCCGACAGCCAGTACGCCAGCAACGGCGCCAACCGCAAGAAGCCCTGGTGGCAGCTCTGGTGATCTGACGCTTCGGCGTCGGCCACTGATGATCGGCGCCTTCAGCGCCGGCTGGCGCTGAGTTCCTCTAGCCAAGCCAGGGCCTCGGCTTCGTTGGCCACCGCCGTCATCGGCGGCAGGGCCGCACGCAGGCGGCGGCCGTAGTTCATGCCCGCCATGCGCGGGTCGCAGACCACCAGCAGGCCGCGGTCGGTCTCGGTGCGGATCAGCCGCCCGGCGCCCTGCTTGAGCGCAATCGCCGCCTCGGCGACGAAATATTCCGAGAAGGCATTGCGCCCCTGCGCCTCCAGGCGTTGCACGCGCGCCTCCACGAGCGGGTCGTTGGGCGGCGGGAAGGGCAATTTGTCAATGATCACGCATTGCAGTGCGTCGCCGGGCACATCGATGCCTTCCCAGAAGCTGGCCGAGCCGACCAGGACCGACGCCGGGTTGTCGATGAAGCGCTGCAGCAGCACACGTTTGGGGGCAGCGCCCTGCTGCAGCACGGCGATCGCGTCGCCGGCCTCTTCGAAGCGCTCACGCAGCGCGTCGGCCACGGTCTGCAGATTGCGCAGCGTCGTGGTCAGCACGAAAGTGCGACCGCCCAGCGCCCGTGCCAGGCGTGAAGCCAGCAGGGCAACGCTGGGCGGATGGCTGGGCTCGCTGGGCTTGGGGAAACCGCGCGGCACATAGAGGCGCGCGTGGCTTGGATAGTCGAAGGGGCTGCCCACACGCAGCACCTCGGCTTCGGTCAGGCCGGCGGGCTCGGTGAACCACGTCAATCCTTCGTCGTCGCCCAGCGTGGCCGAGGTGAACACCCAGGCCTTGGGCGGCCCCTCCAGCTGCTGCTGCATCGCGTCGCGGATGTCCAGGGGTGACTCGACCAGGCGGGCCGCATGCGGGCTGATGTCGATCCAGCGCACGTCTCCCGGATCAGGGTCGGTGGCGAACTGTTTGGCCAACTCACGCAACTCCTGGGCCCGCTCACACAGGCGCGCGAAATCGGGCGCAGCCTCGCGCACGGCGGTCAGGGCCTCCAAGGCCTTGGCCGTCGCCACTTCGACGCCAGCCAGCGCCGTGGCGAAACCGGGCTGGTTCGCCCTCTCCTTCCAGCCCAGCTTGAGTGTGCCGCGCAGCTCGCGGCCGGCGGTGGCCAGCGGGCCGGCCGCGGCCAGGCGCAGCTCCCGCGCCGCCTTCTCGACACCCGCATGCAAGCCCTGCCAGTCGTGCACGCCGCGTGCATGGGCCAGGCCCTGGGCCAGCACATCACGCGCGAAATCGATCAGCGAGGCCGTACCCAGCAGCGTGCCGAGGAACTGCACGCCGGCCTCGGCGAGCTGGTGGGCCTCGTCGAAGATGGCGATCTCGACGCTGGGCAGCAGCTCGGCCACGCCGGTATCGCGCAGCGTCATGTCGGCAAAGAAGAGGTGGTGATTGACGACGACGACGTCGGCCTCCATCGCCTCGCGCCGCGCCTTGACGACGTAGCAGCTCTTCCAGTCCGGGCATTCCTGGCCCAGGCAGTTCTCGCGGCTGGAGCTGACGATGGGGATGATGGGCGAGCGCTCATCCAGCCCGTCGATCTCGGCAAAGTCGCCTGTCGTCGTGCCCAGGGCCCAGCGCTCGATGCGCGCCAGCGACAGCGCCGTACGCCGGTCCGGGAACTCGCCGGACACGCGCGCCTCCTTCATGCGGTGCAGGCAGAGATAGCTGCTGCGGCCCTTCAGCAGCGCCAGGCGCACCGGCGTGTTCAAGGCCTTGGTCAGTCGCGGCAGGTCGCGCAGGAAGAGCTGGTCCTGCAGGCTCTTGGTGGCGGTGCTGATGAGGGCACGGCTACCCGCCAGCAGGGCCGGGACGAGGTAGGCGAAGGTCTTGCCGACACCGGTACCCGCTTCGACGACCAGGGCCTGGCGGCGGCTGAGCGCCCGGGCGACGGCACGGGTCATCTCCAACTGGGGCGCGCGGGGCCTGTAGCCCCGGTCCAGGCGCGCCAAGGGGCCGTCCAGGTCGAAAGCGGCCAAAACGGCCTGTTCGAGTTCGTCAGCAGCGGGCGGGGCGGGAGGGGTGGCCTGATCGAGGGCGTCGAGCCAGTCGTCGAGATCAGGCGGGTTCATCGGGCTCGGTGGCGGCCTCCAACCGGGCAATCATGTCGCGCAGAACCAGGCGGCGCTTCTTCAGCCGCTGCAGTGCCAACTCGTCCACCGGCGACTGTTCGACCAGTCGGTCGATCATCGCGTCGAGGTCGCCATGCTCCATGCGCAGCTCGATGAGCCGCCGGGGCAACGAGTGAAGTTGTTCATCCATCCAAGGGTTTACGAAGGCGGTTCGATGCGGGCAAAAGCTCACCGGCCAGTATAGTTTTCGGCATGCCCTCATCCACCGCCGTCGGTTTCCGACTCAATGCCGCCACCGGCACCCATCGCGGGGACCGGGCCTATCAGCAGGATCAGGTGGCCGTCATCGCCCACCCGCGCATAGCGGGCTGCATGATGGGCATCGTGGCAGACGGCATGGGCGGCAAGAGCGGCGGGCGCAAGGCGGCCGACCAGGTCATCCTGACGGCGCACCAGCTGTTCGAGCGCTATTCGCCCGAGGATGAGCTGCCTGCCGAGCTGCTGAGCCAGATCACGGCGGAGGCGCACCTGATGATCAAGCTGACGGCCATCTCCGCCGAGGAGGAACCGCACAGCACGATCGCCGGCTTCGTCATCACCAGCGACCGCTGCGTGCACTGGATCCATTCCGGCGACTCGCGCATCTACTGGTTCCGCGGCGCGCGCCTGGTCAAGCGCTCCATGGACCACTCCTATGTGCAGCGCCTCGTCGACGAGGGCCAGCTCACCGAGGCCGAGGCCAGCTCGCATCCGCAGAGCAATCTGCTGACGGCCTGCCTGGGAACGGTGCAGGACCCGACGTCGACATCGGAGCGCTTCGAGAACCTCGAAGTGGGCGACACGCTGATGTGCTGCAGCGACGGGCTCTGGCACTACTTCACCGCCCAGGAGCTGGGCAGCGTGCTCTACAGCCTGCCGCCGCGCGAAGCGGCCGAGTTGCTGGTGAGCAAGGCGCGCCAGCGCGCCCGGGGCGGCGGCGACAACCTGTCCGTCGCCATCGTCAAGCTTGAGAACCTCGATTAGCGGCCGCTACCGCGACGCGGCTGATGCGCCCGGCAACGGCAGGGGCGCAGCCAGCGGCTTGGCCCTGGCCTTCTGTCTGGCCTCGTGCTCGGCAATGCGCTGCTGCTGACGCTTCTCGCGCACCTCAGCCTGTTCGCGGCGCTTGGCCGCCTCGGCCTCGGACTTGTTTTCGGCCTGCTGACGGCGCCGTGCCGCATCTTCCGGGCCGAGCGCGCGGGGCGTGCGGGAGGCGGCCACCGCAGGTGGGGCTGGCGGCGGCGCCGTGAGGATGCGCTCGCGCTTCTGGCCCTCGTCCTGAGACGCGGCGAGCTCGCGTTCGCGCACGCGCTGGGTCTGGGCTGCCGCGCGGGCACGACGCTCCTCGGCCGCGAGTTCATTTTCCCGTCGCACCAGGGGTGCCAACGCCTCGTGGCGGCGCCTACGCAGCTCATCCAGGCAGGCAGCGACGGAAAAGCGCTGCTCGCAGTCCAGCTTTTCCTGCGCGAAGCGCTGCTCGATGGCGGCGCGCTGGACAGCGACCTCGGCACGCGTGGCCGGCTGAGGTGTTTCCGCACAAGCCACCACGGCCGCGAGCCAGAGCCCCACCAGCAGGCCGCCGCGACAGCCGGCGGCCACATCAAGCGGCCGCCGTGGAACCGGCTTTGCCGGGCCACTGGCGGCGCCCCCTCGAAGGGGACTGAGGCCGGACACAAACGGCACGCCGTTTGCGCCTGCCGAAGGGTCGGCCCCTCCGGGGTCGGCGCGGCCTGCAAGGTGCGCGAAGCGAGTAGGGGGTGGCCTCATGTGAGCGAAGTATCAACCTCGCGACGGGCCAAGGCGAGGTATTCGGCCGAGCGCATTTCCTGCAAGCGCGACACCGTGCGCGGGAATTCGTGAGCCAGCGGCCCTTCGGTGTAAAGCTGCTCCGCTGGCACCGCGGCCGAAATGATGAGTTTGACGCGGCGGTCGTAGAGCACGTCCACCAGCCAGGTGAAGCGGCGCGCCTCGCTGGCCAGGCGCACCGGCATCTCCGGCACGTCGGACAGGATGACGGTATGGAACTGACTGGCCAGCTCGAGGTAGTCGTTCTGCGAGCGCGGACCACCACAAAGCGTTGCGAAATCGAACCAGACGACACCGCCGGCACGCCGACGCGCGTAGAGGGCGCGGTGCTCGATCATCAGCTTGCGGTCCTCGTCCTGCGCTTCTGCGAGGGACTCGAAGGCCTGGGTAAGCGCCGCTTCCGTCGACTCGTTCAGCGGCGTCAGGTAGAGGTTCATGTCCTCCAGGGTGCGGCGCCGGTAGTCGGTGCCGGCATCGACATTGATGACCTCGAGGTTGGCCTTCAGCAGCTCGATGGCGGGCAGGATGCGATCGCGGTGCAGGCCGTTGGGATAGAGCCCGTCGGGGTGGAAGTTGGACGTCGTGATGATGGACACGCGGTTGCGGAACAGCGCGTCCAGCAGGCGATGCAGGATCATCGCGTCGGTCACGTCGGCGACGTGGAATTCGTCGAAGCAGATCAGGCGGAAACGCCGCGCGATGCGCTTGCCGAGTTCGTCCAGCGGGTCGGCAATGCCCTTGAGTTCCTGCAGCTCGCGGTGCACCTCGCGCATGAACTCGTGGAAGTGCAGTCGCGTCTTGCGCTGCAGCGGCACGGCCTGGAAGAAGCAGTCCATCAGGAAGCTCTTGCCTCGGCCTACGCCGCCGTACATGTAAACGCCGCGCGGGATGGGCGGGCGCACCAGCAGCTTGGTCACGGCATTGGCGCGCCGCGCCTTGTAGCTGGCCCATTCGTCCTGGCAGCGCTGCAGGGCCTCGATGGCACGCAGCTGCGCAGCGTCGGCCGTGAAGCCGCGCTCGGTGAGGGTCTGCTGGTAAAGCTCAGTGACTGAGGTCATCGCAAAAAAAGGGGCGACTATCTGGCCGCCCCTTTCGATTCGCTACGTGCGATCAGAAGTTCAGCGTGCGCTTGTCGACGGCCAGGGCCGCTTCCTTCGTCGCTTCGCTCAAGCTGGGGTGGGCGTGGCAGATGCGCGCGATGTCCTCGGCCGAGGCCTTGAACTCCATCGCCACCACCGCCTCGGAGATCAGCTCCGACGCGAACGGGCCAATGATGTGCACGCCCAGGATCTCGTCGGTCTTGGCGTCGGCCAGGAACTTGACGAAGCCGGTCGTGTCGCCCAGCGCGCGGGCGCGGCCGTTGGCCAGGAAGGGGAACTGGCCCGCCTTGTAGGCCACGCCGTCCGCCTTCAGCTGCTGCTCGGTCTTGCCGACCCAGGCGATCTCGGGGCTGGTGTAGATGACCCAGGGCACGGTGTTGAAGTTGACATGCCCGTGCTGGCCGGCCATGCGCTCGGCCACGGCCACGCCCTCTTCTTCGGCCTTGTGCGCGAGCATGGGGCCGCGCACGACGTCGCCGATGGCCCAGACGCCCGGCAGGCTGGTCTTGCAGTCGTCATCCACGACGATGGCGCCGCGCTCGTCCAGCTTCAGGCCGACCACATCAGCACCCAGGCCGATGGTGTTGGGCACGCGGCCGATGGAGACGATAAGCTTGTCGACGTCCAGCGTCTTGGCCTCGCCCTTGGCGTCGGTGTAGGCGACGCTGACACCCTTCTTGCCTGACTTGACCTCGCCCACCTTCACGCCGAGCTGGATGTCCAGGCCCTGCTTCTTGAAGACCTTGGCGGCTTCCTTGGCGACGCTCTCGTCCACCGCGCCCAGGAAGGCCGGCAGGCCTTCCAGCACGGTCACTTCCGCGCCCAGGCGGCGCCAGACCGAGCCCATCTCCAGGCCGATGACGCCGGCGCCGATCAGGCCCAGCTTCTTGGGCGTCGCGCCGACGCGCAGTGCGCCGTCGTTGGACAGGATGTTCTCTTCGTCGAAGGGCACGCCGGGCAGCGCGCGGGCGTTGGAGCCGGTGGCGACGATGACCTGCTTGGCGGCGATGGTTTCCTCACCAGCCTTGAGCTCATAACCGCCATCCTTGGCGGCAACGAAGGAGCCACGACCGTGGAAGAACGTGACCTTGTTCTTCTTGAACAGGTAGACGATGCCGTCGTTGTTCTGCTTCACGACCTGGTCCTTGCGGGCCAGCATCTTGGCGACGTCCATCTTGACGTTGTCGGCCGTGATGCCGTGATCGGCGAAGTGGTGGTTCAGCTGCTCGTAGTGCTCGCTGGACTGCAGCAGGGCCTTGGACGGGATGCAGCCGACGTTGGTGCAGGTGCCGCCAAGAGCGGGGCCGCCCTTGTCGTTCTTCCACTCGTCGATGCAGGCCACGTTCATGCCCAGCTGGGCCGCGCGGATGGCCGCGATATAGCCGCCGGGGCCGCCGCCGATGACGACGACGTCGAATTGCTTGGTGCTCATGCTGATCGTTTCCTTGGCTTAGATGTCGAACAGCAGACGAGCCGGATCTTCCAGCGCTTCCTTCATGGTCACCAGGCCCAGCACGGCTTCGCGGCCGTCGATGATGCGGTGGTCATAGGACATGGCGAGGTAGTTGATCGGGCGCACGACGACCTGGCCGTTCTCGACCACGGCGCGGTCCTTGGTCGCATGCACGCCCAGGATGGCCGACTGAGGCGGGTTGATGATGGGCGTGGACAGCATGGAGCCGAAGGTGCCGCCGTTGGAGATGGAGAAGGTGCCGCCGGTCAGGTCGTCGATGGACAGCTTGCCGTCCTTGGCCTTCTGGCCGAACTCGGCGATCTTCTTCTCGATGTCGGCGAAGCTCATCTGGTCGACATTGCGCAGCACCGGCACGACGAGGCCGCGAGGCGAGCCCACCGCAATGCCGATGTCGAAGTAGCCGTGGTAGACGATGTCGTTGCCATCGACCGAGGCATTGATGATCGGGTACTTCTTCAGCGCCGCGACGGCTGCCTTGACGAAGAAGCTCATGAAGCCGAGCTTGACGCCGTGCTCCTTCTCGAACTTCTCCTGGAACTTCTTGCGCATCTCCATGACCGGGGCCATGTTGACTTCGTTGAAGGTGGTCAGGATGGCGTTGGTGGACTGCGACTGCACCAGGCGCTCGGCGATGCGGGCGCGCAAGCGGGTCATCGGCACGCGCTGCTCGGGGCGATCGCCCAGGTTCTGCTGAGCAGGCGCAGCCACGGCCGGCAGCGGTTTGGCGACAGCGGGCGAGGCGGGCACGACCAGCGGCGCGGCAACAGCGGCGGGCTTGGCAGAGGCGCCGAGGGCGTCGCCCTTGGTGACGCGGCCGTCTTTGCCGGAGCCAGGAACGTCAGTGGCGGCCAAGCCCTTCTCGGCCAGGATCTTGGCGGCGGCGGGCATGGCCACGTCGCCCTTGTTGGCGGCGGCCGGTGCAGCGACAGGCGCAGCAGCCGGAGCGGCGGCAGCGGGTGCGGCGGCGCCGGCCTTGCCTTCGGTATCGATCTTGGCGAGCAGTTGCTGGCTGACGACGGTGCTGCCGTCAGCCACCAGGACTTCGCCCAGCACGCCGGAAGCGGGCGCGGGGACTTCGAGTACGACCTTGTCGGTCTCGATCTCGACGAGGGTTTCGTCGATGGTGACGGCTTCGCCGGGCTTCTTCTTCCAGGTCAGCAGCGTGCCCTCGGAAACGGATTCGGAAAACTGGGGAACTTGGACGTCAACGATGGCCATGGTGGGAGGCTCCGTGTTCTTTATTCGGTGTGATGCGGTACAGGCGCAAGTGAGCGCAGCGCCTGAAAAGTGGCGCTGCGCGGTGCGGTCTTATTTGGTGAGGATGAAGCCCTTGAGCTTGGCAAACGCCTGATCCAGCAGCGCCTTCTGCTGCTCCTGGTGCAGGTGGGCATAGCCGCAGGCCGGGCTGGCGCTGGCCGGACGGCCGGCATAGCCGAGCTTCTGGCCTTCGCTCATGTTCTCGTGCACATAGTGCTGCACGAAGAACCAGGCGCCCTGGTTCTGCGGTTCGTCCTGGCACCAGACGATGTCGGTGGCGTTCGGGTACTTCTTCAACTCGGCCGCGAAGGCCTTGTGCGGGAAGGGGTAGAGCTGCTCGACGCGCACGATGGCCACGTCCGCAGACTTCTTCTCGGCCCGCGCCTTGACCAGGTCGTAATAGACCTTGCCCGAACAGACGATGACGCGCTTGACCTTCTCGGCATTCAGCGCGGCGTCCTGTTCACCGATGATGGTCTTGAAATCGCCCTTGGTGAAATCGGCCAGCGGCGAGGTGGCATCCTTCGCGCGCAGCAGGCTCTTGGGCGTCATGATGACCAGGGGCTTGCGGAACATGCGCAGCATCTGGCGGCGCAGCACGTGGAAGATCTGCGCGGCGTTGGTGGGCTGCACGACCTGCATGTTGTTGTCCGCGGCCAGCTGCATGAAGCGCTCCAGGCGCGCCGAGCTGTGCTCCGGGCCCTGGCCTTCGTAGCCGTGCGGCAGCATCATCGTCAGGCCGTTGGAGCGGCCCCACTTCACTTCGCCGGAGGCGATGAACTGGTCGATGACGACCTGGGCGCCGTTGACGAAGTCGCCGAACTGCGCCTCCCAGATCGTCAGCGTGTTGGGCTCGGCCGCGGCATAGCCGTACTCGAAGCCCAGCACCGCTTCTTCAGACAGGATGGAGTCGATGACGGTGAACGGTGCCTGGCCTTCGGCCACGTTCTGCAGCGGGATGTAGGTACCGGCGTCCCAGTTGGCGCGGTTCTGGTCGTGCAGCACGGCGTGGCGGTGCGTGAACGTGCCGCGGCCGCTGTCCTCGCCGGACAGGCGCACTGGGTAGCCCGAAGCCACCAGCGACGCGAAAGCCATGGACTCGCCCATGCCCCAGTCGATGTTGACTTCGCCGCGGCCCATCGTGGCGCGGTCGGCGTAGAGCTTGGCAACGAGGTTGTGGGCCGCGAAGTCCTTGGGCAGCGTCGTGAGCTTCTCGGCCAGGCGTTTCCACTCGGCCACCGGAATGGCGGTGTCACAGCTGTCGGTCCACTTCTTGCCCAGGAAGGGCGACCAGTCGGTGGCGAACTTGCTCTTGAAGTTGGTCAGCACCGGGTCGACGGTGTGGCGGCCTTCGTCCATGGCGGCGCGGTAGGCCTTGACCATGTCGTCCGGGCCTTCGGCCGGCAGCACGTTCTGCGCCACCAGCTTGTCGCCATAGACCTTGCGCGTGCCGGGGTGGGCGGCAATCTTCTTGTACATCAGCGGCTGGGTCAGCGCCGGCGTGTCCTGTTCGTTGTGGCCGAGCTTGCGGAAGCAGACGATGTCCAGGACGACGTCCTTCTTGAACTCGGCGCGGTAGTCCATGCACAGCTGCGTGGCCCAGACGACGGCCTCAGGGTCGTCGCCGTTCACGTGCAGCACCGGCGCTTCGATCATCTTGACGACGTCGGAGCAGTACCAGGTGGAGCGCAGGTCGCGCGGGTCGCTGGTGGTGAAGCCGATCTGGTTGTTGATGATGATGTGGACCGTGCCGCCGGTGCGGTAGCCGCGCGTCTGCGCCATCGCCAGCGTTTCCTGCACGACGCCCTGGCCACCGAAGGCCGCGTCACCGTGCACCAGCACCGGCAGCACCTGGGCGCCTTCGCTGTCGCCGCGGCGGTCCTGGCGGGCGCGCACGCTGCCTTCAACGACCGGGTTGACGATTTCCAGGTGGGACGGATTGAAGGCCAGGCTCAGGTGCACCGGGCCGCCAGGCGTGGACACGTCGGAGCTGAAGCCCTGGTGGTACTTCACGTCGCCGGCCGGCAGGTCTTCGGCAGCCTTGTGCTCGAACTCGGCGAACAGGTCGGCAGGCATCTTGCCCAGCGTGTTGACCAGCACGTTCAGGCGGCCGCGGTGGGCCATGCCGATGACGATTTCCTGCACGCCGCGCTCGCCGCCACGCTGGATCACTTCGTCCATCGCCGCGATGAAGCTCTCGCCGCCTTCCAGCGAGAAACGCTTCTGGCCGACGTACTTGGTGTGGAGATAGCGCTCCAGGCCTTCGGCCGCGGTCAGGCGGTCGAGGATGTGCTTCTTCTCTTCGGCCGAGAAGGTCGGCTTGCCGCGCGCCTTCTCCAGGCGCTCCTGCCACCAGCGCTTCTCGCCGGGGTCGGAGCCGTGCATGAATTCGGAGCCGATCGAGCCGCAATAGGTCTCGCGCAGGGCCTGCACGATCTGGCGCAGCGTCATCGTCTCGCCGCCGAAATAGCTGTTCACGGCGCTGAACGAGATGTCCATGTCGGACTCGGTCAGGTCGTAGAACGCCGGGTCCAGCTCGGGAATCTTGGGGCGCTCGGCGCGTTTGAGGGGGTCCAGCTCGGCCCAGCGGTTGCCGAGGAAACGGTAGGCCGCGATCAGCGACTGCACGTGCACCTGCTTGCGGGCGACGGCCAGATCGGCGCTGGAGGCCTTGTTGGCGAAGGCATTGGCCTTGGCGCGCTGGGCAAAGGATTCAACGACCGGCGCATGGGCCACGTCGCGGGCCTCGCTGCCATCCACCGCCGGGACATGCTGCAACGCGTCGAAATAGGCGCGCCAGTTGTCCGGGACGGAACCCGGGTTGTCGAGGTAGGCCTCGTACATCTCCTCCACATACGGCGCGTTTCCGCCGAACAGGTAGGAGTTGGACCTGTATTGCTGCATCATCTTTCGCTCACCTCATGCCCCGGTTTCCAGGGAGTTGGCTGGTTGAAGAACCTTCCGCGACACGGCTCGACCGGTTGGCGGATTGCGACCCACCTCTGCTGTTGCCAGGGGCAACTGCAAAAGGGACGGGAAGGAATAAAAGTATCAGGGGCGGACTCTAGCACTCCGGGTTTGCCCGACAAGGTGGACGGGGTGCGACAAAGTTCACGCACCGGGATGCAGCAAAGTTGACTGGCCCGTAAACTTGGTGGTCGCGCCAGCCCCGAGATTGAATGGTTGAACGCGAGGGACATTCAGGAGATCCCAGATGCAAGTCCAGGTCGTTGACTACCGTGCGCCCGACGCCGCGGAGAAGTTCACCCGCTCCCTGCACGAGACCGGTTTCGGCGTGCTGACCAACCACCCGATCCGCCAAACCCTGGTCGAGAAGATCTACGCCGACTGGCTGGCCTTCTTCAACAGCGAGGCCAAGCATGGTTTCGCGTTTTCCAAGGAGACGCAGGATGGTTATTTCTCGACGGAGATTTCAGAAACTGCGAAGGGCTCCAAGCAGAAGGACATCAAGGAGTACTTCCACGTCTACCCCTGGGGCCGCATCCCGGAGCCGCTGAAGGCTGATGCCCTCGCCTACTACCATGAAGCCAATGCGCTGGCGGAGGAACTGCTGGGCTGGGTGGAGCGTTACACGCCGCCAGAGATCGCGGCCAAGTACCGCGAGCCGCTGTCGAACATGATCCAGGGCAGCAGCAAGACCCTGCTGCGCGTGCTGCGCTACCCGCCGTTGACGGGCGAAGAGCCGGTGGGCTCCATCCGCGCCGCAGCGCATGGCGACATCAATCTGCTGACCATCCTGCCCGCCGCCAACGAGCCGGGCCTGCAGGTACTGGGCACCGACGGTGCCTGGCACGACGTGCCCTGCGACTTCGGCACGTTGACCATCAACATCGGCGACATGCTGCAGGAAGCCTCCGAGGGCTATTACCCGTCGACCCAGCACCGCGTGGTGAACCCGACCGGCGAAGGCGCGAAGAAGAGCCGCGTGTCGCTGCCGCTGTTCCTGCATCCGCGCGACAACGTCGTGCTGAGTGATCGCTATACGGCCGACAGCTATCTGAACGAGCGGCTGCGCGAGTTGGGCGTGAAGACCTGAAGACCGGCCTTCAGTGGAAAGGGCGCCACGGGCGCTTGCCTGCCGCTACTTTCCGCTGGGTCGCGCTGCAAGCGCTCGGGCTGTCGGCCGGTCAACATAGCGCGCAAAAATCGTCTCAAGCGTGCCGTCGGTGCGCATCAGCTCGATCGCGTTGCGCATCTTGTCGACGTCGACGGCCGCAACCCGCTGGCGCGACAGCACGAGCCCCAGGACTGCGTTGTCCTGCGGCGCGAAGTCGAGGATTTGGACCTTTCCGTCCAACTGGTTGCGCGTGAGTAGTGGGGCCCAGACCACCGGTTGGCTGAGGAAGGCATCGACGCGCCCTACAGCAAAGACTCTGGCGAGAACTTCCAGATCTGACACTTCATCGATGCGGCCTTCGCGACGGAGCGCTTCGATCCAGGGGTCCAGCGTTGCGCCATGGACAAAACCCTTGACTACACCCAGGCGCAGAAACTTTCGCGCCCGGAACTCGTCCATGGTCTTCGTCGTGGCAGCCAGTTCGTTGCGCACGATCAGGTAGTTGCGATTGTTCAGGACATACGGAACGAAGTGCGCAAACCTCTGCCGCTCAGGCGTTTCTATGCCCGAGACCGTCATGTCAAGCGCACCCCCGGCCAACGCCGTCCAGATTCGCACGCGGGACTCCATGACTCGCACCAAGGAGCAGCCCGTGCGCCTGCTGACTTCCTCGACGACGTCGCGGTCGATGCCGACGTAGTCGCCTGCGGCATTCTTGAAATACAGCAAGCCCGTTTCGTAAAAGGCCACTTGATACGGCCCGCAGGGAGTCTCATGGGCCTGCAGTCCAGCACTGGCGAACAGGGTCGCCACCAGACAAGTCAGGACCGGCTTCATCTCTTGAGTTTAGAACTCAGACGGCTGGAGGGTGGCCGTTGGCAGGGTCACTCATGGAGATGAAGCTCTCGCAAGCTCCATTGGCATCGCCTGGAGCGCCTGATACACCAGCAGCGACGCATGCGCGTCGTTGGCCGCGTACTGCAGCTGCTGGGGGCTGAGCTTGCGGGTGGCCCAGTTGGAGGTGGTGACTTTCTTGGACTTGGGCATGCGCTGGCCCAGCACGATGGCGACGGCGGCCCTGAGGCCGACGGCCTGCTGGAAACCCAGTCGCCGCACCATGTGCGAAACATCGACCCCACCGCTGAGCTGCACGCCCAGCTTCCTGTGCAAGGGCACGCGGTCGGACACGATGCCGAACCCCACCTTGACGATGACCTCAGACTCAAGGATGGCGCGCAGGAAGCCTGCAGTCTCCGGCGCTTCCGTATGTACGATGAAGGCATGCCCCGCGGTCGCGAACTGCACGATGTGCGGTCCAGTCTGCTCACCGCCAGCGACAAACATGGGCTTGCTCTCGGTGTCGAAGCCGACCTGCCCGGCCAAGCGCAGTTCTGCTTCAGCGAAGTCGCATTGGTCCGCGTCGCGAAGCACGTGGATCCGGTCGAGCGGCAACGCGGGGTAAGGCGGCAACGCTGCTATCTGTTCGCTCGTGGGTCTCTCCATCGCTTCAGTATGACCTCCTCGTATCCACCGCAACCCAGTTGACCTCCCAGGTCACGCCCCCATCGGCTGAAAACGCCTGTTCGAAGCGACAGCGGTCGGCGCCGAGGGATTCAATGGCGAAGCGCACCAGGATCTGGCGGCCATTGAAGTCCTCGGCGCTGTAGAAGAGGCCACGTGGGCTGCCGCCGAAGCCACCCACCATCGGCGCGGCGAGCGTGCCCGATGCAGCGTTGGCGAAGTTGAGCGTCCACCTTTGCCGCTGCACCTCGAAGAGCCGCAGCGACAAGCCCTGGATGCGCCCCTCGGGGCCCGAGACGTCCAGTTCGACGAGATTCGCGCGACCGCCCAGCAGCGGGTGCACGAGGGTCGTGCCCGTGTACTCGGCCCAGGTGTCGGAACCGCTCAGGGGCCGCAGGCGGCGGCGCAGCGACGTGTACCAGTTGCCGTGCTCGAATTCGAAGTCCTGCGGCGCGCCCGCCGGCGTTGCGGGCAGCGGCGGCGCGCTGGCTGCCGGTGCGGCGATGGCACTGGCGCCGGCGACAACGAGCAGGGAAGCGGCAGTGCGGCGGGTGTGTTGGGAAGGCATGAACTCGGATGGGTGACTAGACTGACCCGGTTCACTCTATGCAGCACCATGTCCACTGCCAAGAAGGCACCTGCAGGTAACCGTCCTCGCCCGGCGCGTGGCAACGCCATCCCCGGCTGCGCGCTGACGGCGGCGCTGGCGGCCATCGGTGGGCGTTGGAAGTTGTTCGTGGTGTACCGGCTGGCCGATGGCCCGCTGCACTTCGCGGCGCTGCGGCGCAGCCTGCCGGACGTGTCGGCCAAGGTGCTGGCGGAGCAGCTGCATGAGCTGCAGGCCGACGGCCTGGTGAGCCGCGAGCGCACGGGGCCTGTGCCGGCCGTTGTGCGATACGGGCTCACGCCGCATGGGCTGTCGGTGCTGCCGGTGGCCGAGGAAATCCGTCGCTGGGGCGCAGCGCATCAAGCCGCTTGCGCAACTGCCCCACTGGACGTCGGCGTCGACGCTCGCGCGACCTGCGTCGTCACCTCGCCATCACCACATGCATCGCCTGGCCCGAGCTTTCGCACTCGGTGACGCGCCAACCGAGGGCCGGCATGTCCAGGCCACCCAGCAGCGACTCGCCGCTGCCCAGCAGCACCGGCGAGATGGCCAGGTGCATCTCGTCGATCAGACCGGCCTGCAGATACTGACGAATCGTCTGAGCACCGCCGCCGATGCGCACGTCCTTGCCCGCGGCGGCGTGCTTCGCCTGCCGCAGCGCGGCTTCGATTCCGTCCGTCACGAAATGGAAGGTCGTGCCGCCTTCCATCTGCAGCGGCGGCCGGGCGTGGTGGGTCAGCACGAACACAGGTACGTGGTAAGGCGGATTGGCACCCCACCAGCCCTTCCAGGTCTCGTCGGGCCAGGGGCCGCGCACGGGGCCGAACATGTTGCGGCCCAGGATCCAGGCGCCGACACCCTCGAAGCTGCGCACCGCGAAGCGATCGTCGGCACCGGTGCTGCCGCCTTCGCTGCCGAGCATCTGCTTGAAGGTGCGCGTCGGGAACATCCACTCGTGCAGTTGCTCGCCGCCCGCGCCCAGCGGCGCCTCCAGGCTCTGGCGCGGCCCTGCCGCGAAACCGTCGATGGAAATGCTGAAGGCGGCGACTCTGACCTTGGACATCTTGAACTCTCCTGTCGTGCGGTGTGGTGGGAGGGACGGTGCCTGCGTGGAGCCTAACGTCTCGCAGCGTGGACTCAAGCGCCGGGCAACCGCAGGCCGCACAAGCCGGCCACGATGAGTGTCGACACCGCGGCCGCGGCAATCAAACCCGCCATCCAGCCGCGGTTGACGCTCGCCGCCCGCCAGCCATGCGCCAGCAGCACGCTGCGCAGGCCGCAGCACAGATGGGCGAGCACGCAGAACACGCCCAGCGCATAGTGCGGCAGCAGGCGGATGTTCCAGGCGTCCAGCAGCAGGCCTTGCGGCGCGCCCGAGGCCCAGGCCCAGTCGGTCTCGATGCCTCGCAAGGTGCGCGCCGACACCAGGGCCGAGTTCATGTGCGTGAGCAGGAAGAAGCCGAGATAGACACCTGTCATCACTTGCACGGCGCGGTAGACATCCATGCGCAACCGGCTCCAGCGCCAGGCCAACCAGGCGCCGAGGCAGAACTGCAGCAACAGCAGCGCCACCAGCATGGCTTCGACCGCGGGCATGCGGTAGACGCCGCGCCCAGCCTTCATGACGGCCGCATGCGCCTGCGGGCCCAGCAGCCCGAACAGGTGGTTGACGAGGTGAAAGCCGATGAAGGCCAGCACCATCGCCGCCACCACGCCATGGGCAGCGCGCGCGGTCATGTCCGCCGGCGGGGCGGCCACGGGCTCGGCGCCGCGGGGGGCCGCCCACGCCCACAGGCCGGCGGCCAACCATGCGGCCACCCAAGCCAGCGGCTCGGAGATCGGGCGGCCCAGCACGCCCAACAGGAAGGCGCAGAACACGAACAGCGGCGGCGCCGCGACGCCAAGCAGGGCCAGTCGGCGCGCCCGGAGTTCGAAGACCGAGCGGGGCGCCGCGCGGGCCGCGCGCAGCCACAGCAGCGCGGCGACCAGTGGCATCGCGAAGGCGGCCAGCAGCGGCAGCGCCGCGAGAGGCCATTGCGGGCCGACGGCATGGAAGGCCCGCAGCCAGAACGGGTAGCTCATCGCCGCGAGGGCCGGCGCGAGTGCGAGGGCCTGCCGGGCCGCGGAGAGCGGTGCCCTGGCGCCCATGTCGGCGGTGGAGGATCGAAGCTGCGTGTCCATGACCCAGACTCTCCCGGAGAATGGCCCGATCCAACAGAGCCAAATCCGCGCGAATTGACTGGGCCATGAGCGCACCGCCATCACTCTCCCCGCTGGATGCGCTATGCCTCGAAACCGCGTCGGCCCAACCGTTGCAGGACCAGGTCTACCAGCGCATCCGTGAGGCCATCGCAGACGGGCGGCTGGCGCCAGGCGAGCGCCTGCCGTCCACGCGCAGCCTGGCCGCCCAGCTGAATGTGGCCCGCGGCACCGTCGACGCGGCTTATGGGCGGCTGGCCGGTGAGGGTTGCATCCTCGGGCGCGGTGCTGCCGGCACCGTGGTGGCGCCCGACCTGAAGCCGGGCAGCCTGATGCAGGGCGCGACGCCTGCCATCGCGCGGGCAGCGGCCTTCACCTTGCCCGACGACTACCTCTGGCCCTTTCGCGGCGGCCTGCCGGCGCTGGACCTGTTCCCACGCACGCTCTGGGCCAGCCTGACGGCCGGCGCGGCACGGCGTCTGGACGCGCAGCGCTTCTGCTACCCCGACCCGCGCGGCCTGCCGGAACTGCGCGCCGCCATCGCGGCCTACCTGCTGGTGTCGCGCGGCATTGCGTGCGACCCCACTCAGGTCTTCGTCACGGCCGGCTACCAGGCCGCGCAGCAGCTGGTGGTGGGCCTGGTAGCACCGCCTGGCGCGGAAGTCTGGTTCGAGGATCCCGGCTACCGCTTCGCCCGGCGCGCGCTGGAAGCGGCGCAGCTGCAGTTGGCCTTCATCCCGGTCGATGCGGCCGGCCTGGACGTGGCCTATGCGCGGCAACACCACCCGGCCGCCCGGCTCGCCGTCGTCACGCCTGGCCACCAGAGCCCGCTGGGCGTGGCGCTGTCACTCCAACGCCGCCAGGCGCTGCTCGACTGGGCCCAGGCCGCCGACGCCTGGGTGCTGGAAGATGACTACGACAGCGAATTCCACTACGTCGGCCGCAAACCGGCAGCACTGAAAAGCGTCGACCGGCGCGACCGTGTGTTCTATGCCGGCAGCTTCAGCAAGACGCTGTTCCCCGGGCTGAGGTTGGGCTATCTCGTCGCACCCGCTGCCTGGGTCGAGGCCACGACCGCTGCCTGCGAACTGTCCCACCGCGGCCATGCCCAACAGGAACAGGCCGCCCTGGCCGCCTTCATGGCCGGTGGCCACTACGCCCGGCACCTGCGCCGCATGCGGCTTCGCTATGCCGAACGCAGCGTGGCGCTGACCCGCGCTCTCCAAGCTGAGTTCGGCAACGGCATCGAGCTGACGGCTCCCGAGGGCGGCCTCACGCTGCTGGCCCGCTTCCCCGGACACGAGCCGGACACCGGCCTGGTCCGGCGCGCCCGCGCTCAGGGCCTGGCGCCGTCCGCGCTGTCTGCCCATGCCGTCCAGCACGAGACCGGCCAGGGCCTGTTGATCGGCTTCACCAATGTCAGGACCGAACAGGCGGGCGAGGTGGCAGGCCGATTGCGGCAGGCGCTGCGGTCCGGGCCATCTTCTGGCCCATGATTCAACCCATGGGCCAGACACGGATCATCCAAATCCACCCCGACGCGCCGCCCAAGCCCGCGTTCGGCCAGGCTTGCAACGGCTGCGGCGTCTGCTGCCTGGCCGAGCCCTGCCCGCTGGGCGTCGTGCTGAGCCGGCGCCTCAAAGGTGCATGCGTCGCACTGCGCTGGGACGGCGCACGCTATGTGTGCGGCGCACTAGCGGCGCAACCGAGCGGCTTCATCGGGAAGTTGGGCGGCTGGCTGGTGAAGCGCTGGATCGCCGCGGGTGCCGGTTGCGATTGCTCACTAGAACCCGAGGGAAAACCGTAGCCGGCACCCCCGGGGTCGCGGCTAGTATTTTTGGCTTCTGCCGTCCTGCCATTCTCAAGGAAAGCCGCATGAAATCTCTGCTCCGACTTCTGCCCCTGCTGGCCGCACTGACGCTGGGAGTGGCCACTGCCGCCCCACTGCGCTGGGCCGCACAAAACGACATCCTGACGCTGGACCCGCACTCGCAGGACCACAACACCTCCAACGCCATCGGCACCCACATCTACGAGGGCTTGACGCGGTTGAGCCGCGAGTACCGACCCGAGCCGTCGCTGGCGACCAAGTGGACCTACCTCTCCCAGACCCAGGTGCGCTTCGACCTGCGCAAGGGCGTCAAGTTCCATGACGGCTCGCCCTTCACGGCCGACGACGTCGTCTTCAGCTTCGGCCGCATCACCCAGCCCCAGGGCACCAAGCAGACCTATGTCTCGGGCATCAAGGAGGTCAAGAAGATCGACGACCACACCGTCGACTTCATCCTTGAGGCGCCGACGCCGATGCTGCTGCAGAACATCATCAGCTTCCCCATCATGAGCAAGGTCTGGTCAACCAAGAACAACACGACCAACACGC
Organism: Roseateles sp. P4_D2; assembly: GCF_056401875.1. NCBI lineage: Bacteria > Pseudomonadati > Pseudomonadota > Betaproteobacteria > Burkholderiales > Sphaerotilaceae > Roseateles > Roseateles sp. P4_D2. Next base: position 21,430 of record NZ_JBFUIM010000006.1, read on the forward strand.
AGGACTACAAGGCCAAGGAAGAGAACTTCGCGAGCCGCAATGCCAATGGCACCGGGCCCTACAAGCTGGTGAGCTGGCAGCCCGACCAGGCCGTCAAGATGGTGGCCAACAAGGACTGGTGGGACAAGAACCCGGGCAATGTCACCGAGCTGAGCTATCTGCCGATCAAGTCTCCGCCGACGCGCGTGGCGGCCCTGCTGTCGGGCGACGTCGACATCGTCACCGACCTGCCGCCGCAGGACTTCTTCAAGCTCAAGGAAGAAGGCAAGGTCAGGCTGCTGGAAGGCTCGGAGATCCGCACCGTCTTCTTTGTCATGGACGAGGGCAGCGAGGAGTTGCGCGAGTCCAATGTGAAGGGCAAGAACCCCTTCAAGGACAGAAAAGTGCGCGAGGCCATGAACCTGGCCCTGGACCGCGAGGCCATCAAGCGCAGCATCATGCGTGGCCTGTCGGTACCGGCGGCGCTGATGATTGCGCCGGGTGTCAACGGCTATGACGCAGCACTCGATGCACCGCTCAAGCCCGACCTCGACAAGGCCCGCAAGCTGCTCGCCGAGGCCGGCTACCCGCAGGGCTTCGAGGTGCCGCTGCACTGCCCCAACAACCGTTACGTCAACGACGAGCAGGTCTGCCAGGCGGCGGTGTCGATGTGGGCCAAGATCGGCGTCAAGGTGCGCCTCATCGCCCAGCCCTTCTCCACCCACAGCCAGACCTTCCAGCGCGGCGAGTCGCCGTTCTACATGCTGGGCTGGGGCGTCTCCACGTATGACGCCCTCTACGGCATGCAGGCCTGGGGCCACACGCGCACCAACGGCGCGGACGGCAACTTCAACTTCGGCAAGGTCAGCGACGCGACGCTCGATGGCCTGATCCAGAAGATCAAGTTCGAGCCCGACGTGCCCAAGCGCAACGCCCTCATCAAGGAAGCCCTGCTGCGCATCCGCGACGAATACCTCTTCGTGCCCATCCACCACCAGATCCGGCCCTGGGCGATGAAGCCGAGCGTCGAGACCATCCACCGCTCGAACGACTATTTCGAGGCTCGCTACACCACCATCAAGTGAGGGCGCGTCATGGCGTTCTCACGGCCCTGGCCTGCGGGCTGTTTGCCGCCCTGTCCGCCAGCGCGGCCCCGCTGCGCTGGGCCGCGCAGAACGACATCCTGACGCTGGATCCGCATTCGCAGAACCACACCACCTCGCTGACCATTGCCGCCCAGGTCTACGAGGGCCTGACGCGGCGGGGCGAGAACTACCAGCCCGAGCCCGCGCTGGCGACGCGCTGGAGCTATGTGTCGCCCACCCAGGTGCGCTTCGAGCTGCGCCGCGGCGTGAAGTTCCACGATGGCAGCCCCTTCACAGCGGATGACGTCGTCTTCAGCTTCGCCCGCATCCGCGAGCCGCAGGGCGCGATGCAGGCCTATGTGTCGGGCATCCGCGAGATCCGCAAGCTGGGCGACTACACGGTCGACCTGATGCTGGAGGCACCGGCACCGCTGCTGCTGCAGAACCTCGTCAACTTCGCCATCCTGAGCCGCGCCTGGGCGGTGCGCAACCACGCCAGCCATGTCGAGGACTTCAAGGCCAAGGAGGAGAACTACGCCTCGCGCAACGCCAACGGCACCGGCCCCTACCGACTCGTCAGCTGGCAGCCCGACCAGGCCGTGCAGATGGTCATCAACAAGGACTGGTGGGACAGCAACAAGGGCAACATCACCGAACTGACCTATCTGCCGATCAAGTCGGCGCCCACGCGCGTGGCGGCACTGCTGTCGGGAGATGTCGACCTCGTCACCGACGTGCCGCCGCAGGACTACCAGCGGCTCAAGACGGACAAGCGCCTCAAGCTGATGGAGGGCGCCGAGGTGCGCACCGTCTTCTTCGCCATGGACCAAAGCAGCGAAGACCTGCCCGATTCCAGCGTCAAGGGCCGCAACCCCTTCAAGGACAAGCGCGTGCGCGAGGCGCTGAACCTCGCTCTGGACCGCGAGGCCATCAAGCGCAGCATCATGCGCGGCCTGTCGGTGCCCGCAGCGCTGATGGTGCCGCCGGGCGTCACCGGCTACGAAGCAGCGCTGGATACGCCGCTGAAGCTCGACGCCGACAAGGCCCGCAAGCTGCTGGCCGAGGCTGGCTACCCGCAGGGTTTCGATTTGCCGCTGCGCTGCCCCAACAACCGCTACGTCAACGACGAGCAGATCTGCCAGGCCGCGGTGGCGATGTGGGCCCGCATCGGCGTGCGGGTGCGGCTCAACGCCCAGCCGATGAGCCTGCACATCCAGGCGCTGGAACGCTATGAGTCGCCGTTCTACCTGATCGGCATTTCCATGCCGACCTACGACGCCCATCAGGGCCTGCAGGCCTGGGGCCACAGCCGCGATGCGCGCGGCAACGGCGGCCAGAACTTCAACCACCTCGCCGACGCGGCACTGGACACGCTCGTCGAGCGCATCCAGTTCGAGCCCGACGCGAGCGCCCGCAACGCGCTGATCCGCGAGGCCTTGCTGCGTGTGCGCGACGAGTTCCTCTTCATTCCGGTGCATCATCAGATCCGGCCCTGGGCCATGAAACCCGGCGTCCAGACCCTGCACCGCTCGAATGACACCTTCGAGGCCCGCTTCACCACCCTTCCATGAAGCTCATGAAAATCTCCACCCTTTGGGCCGCCGCCTGGCTGGCCACCGCGCTGACCGCCACGGCCGACCCACTGCGCTGGGCGGCCCAGAACGACATCCAGACGCTGGATCCGCATTCGCAGAACCACTCGGCCACGTCCACCATCACCGGCTACGCCTATGAAGGCCTGACCCGCTACACGGAGAAGTTCGACGTCGAGCCGGCACTGGCCGCCAAGTGGACCTTTGTGACGCCCACGCAGGTGCGCTTCGACCTGCGCCGCGGCGTCAAGTTCCATGACGGCACGCCCTTCACGGCGGATGATGTCGTCTTCAGCCTGCAGCGCATCAAGCACCCGGCCAGCAACATGATCATCTATGCCTCCGGCATCAAGGAGGTGAAGAAGATCGACGACCACACGGTGGACTTCGTGCTCGAAGGCCCCAACCCCGTGCTGACGCGCAACCTGACCTATGTGCGCATCGTCAGCAAGGCCTGGGCGACCAAGAACCGCTCCGAGAACCCGCAGGACTTCAAGGCCAAGGAGGACACCTATGCGTCCCGCAACGCGATGGGCACGGGGCCGTTCAAGATCACGGCCTGGCAGCCGGACCAGCGCATCAGCATGGTGGCCAACAAGGACTGGTGGGACAAGCCCAAGGGCAATATCTCAGAGCTGACCTATCTGCCCATCAAGTCCGACGCAACCCGCGTGGCCGCCCTGCTGTCTGGCGACCTCGATCTGCTGACCGACCTGCCACCCCAGGACGTCGCCAAGCTCAAGGCCGACCCGCGGCTCAAGGTCATCGACGGGCCCGAGAACCGCACCATCTTCTTCGCGCTGGACCTGGGCAGCGAAGAGATCAAGGGCAGCAACGTGAAGGGCAAGAACCCCTTCAAGGACAAGCGCGTGCGCGAGGCGATGTCACTGGCCATCGACCGCGAGGCCATCAAGCGCAGCCTGATGCGCGGCCTGTCGGTGCCGGCGGCCATCATGGTGGCGCCCGTCGCCTACGGCCACTCGGCCGAGCTGGACACGGTGCAAAAGCCCGACGTGGCGCGCGCCAAGCAGTTGATGACGGAGGCCGGCTACCCGGACGGCTTCGAGGTGCCGCTTGCCTGCCCCAACGACCGCTACGTCAATGACGAGGAGATCTGCCAGGCGGTGGTGTCGATGTGGACGCGCATCGGCGTGAAGGCCAAGCTGTCGACGCAGCCGATGACCCAGCATTCGGCCGCCATGCAACGCTACGAGTTGCCGCTGTACATGTACGGCTGGGGCGTGACGACGTTCGATGCGCAGTACACGCTGCAGGACATCGTCCACACCAAGACCGGCGGCGCCGACGGCAAGGGCAATTTCTCCAAGGTCAGTGACGCCAAGATCGACGCACTGGTGCAGCAGATGAAGGTCGAGACCGACGTGCCCAAGCGCCTGGCGCTGATGCAAGAAGCCTTGAAGCGCACGCGCGACGAGTTCCTCTTCATCCCCATCCACCACCAGGTGCGCCCCTGGGCCATGAAGGCCGGTCTGACCATCCCGCACTCGGCCAACGATGCCCCGCAAGCCAAATGGGCCACAGTGAAGTGAAGCCCCTCGTCCAAGGAATACCTTGGCCGGTCCCCCGAGGGGACGGCGATGCTTGCCGGTTCGACCGGCAAGCACATCGCCTGGGCGGGCCGGCTAGGGAGCGGCCCGGCGCTCGGCCCGCAAGCAACCCCGGTGGAAGATGACGCTGGGGTGATCAAGCCGCCCATCATCAACTTCTCGACGATCCAGTCCGTCGTCGAGATCACGGCCACCCTGGCCTTCGCGTTGTCCGGCCTGCTGGCCGGCGCGCGCAAGCATCTCGACGTCGTTGGCCTGTGCATCGTCGCAGGCCTGTCGGCCTTTGGCGGCGGCACGCTGCGCGATGTGCTGCTGGACCGCCGGCCCTTCTTCTGGGTCGAGCATGCGGACTGGCTGTGGGCGCTGATGGCACTGTCCTTCGCCGCCATGCTCTTCCTGCGCCGGCGCCACCTGGCGCTGACGGAGAAGGCCATCCAGTGGCCCGATGCACTGGGGCTGGGCCTGTTCACGGCCAACGGCGCCTTGATCGCGCTGGACATGGGCCAGCCGCCCATCGTCGCGGTGCTGATGGGCGTCATCACGGCCACCTTTGGCGGCGTGCTGCGCGATATCGTCTGCAACGAGATCCCCGCCGCCTTCCACGACCACCGGCCCTATGCGCTGTGCAGCTTCGTCGGCGGCTGGGTGCTCGTCGCGGCCGTGCGGCTGGACGCGCCGCAGTGGGCCGTCATCAGCGCAGCGGCCGCGACAGCGGTGCTGCTGCGCGGCCTGGCCCTGTGGACGGGCTGGACGCTGCCGGCCTGGCGCATCAACGCGAAGCGCTGATAACGACGAGCACTTCACGATGAATGCGCACGCCCTTCAACTCGAAGCCTGCCCTCGCTGCAACTTGGCCACTCGCGTCAGTCACAAACTCTTGCTGATCAACCCAGCCGACGACCACCCCCACGCGTCGCCATCGATCTGGCGGCACGGTTGCGCCTGCGAGGGCTTTTCCGTCGACGACCTGAAGCCCGAATTTGCCCACCAGGGGCCCTTCATCCAAGGCCTGTATTGCGAGACCTGTTCGGTCGGCTACGTTCCCGAGTTCATGGCCAAGCCGGCACCGCCCATGTACAAGGCGGATCCTGAAGGCTGGCGGCGCGTCTTCCCGGACGGTACGCTGGGTCCACTGCTGAATCGCATCGCCGACGACCCTGAGTCGCAGCGCTGATGCTTGCGACTTGAAGCCGCTGCTCCAGCTCCCCAATGCAAGGCGGACACCCTGCGCAGTTGCGCGAGGCGTCCGCCGGATCGGGCTTGAAGCCCGACTCGACCGGTTTACCAGCCGATCGTGTACGTCACCGTCGTCGGCGCCGTCGTGTGCAACGACGGGCTGAAGTCGCCCACGTCGTCATACGCAAAGCCGTAGGCCTTCTTGTTGATGCTGTGGTCATGCCAGAACTTGGCGTACCAGTTGCCCAGCTGGCCGGCCGGGTAGTGCGCGGTCTGCACATACCAGTTGGCCGGCTGCTCCATCACGTGGCGGTTCAGCGCAGCGCAGATCTGGGCCTGGATCTGCAGCTGCGTCCCCGTGTTGGTCGGGTTGCCGCTCGCGTCCGCCAGCAGGCCGGCGCCCAGCAGCACCATGGCCGTGTCGGGCTTGCCGTTGATGTAGAAGGTGCCCGCCGGAGAGCCACCGGTGAAGGTGAAGCGGTCACCGCTGACACGGCCGCGGAAGGTGCCCAGGTTCTGCAGCGTGAAGACCAGGTCTTCGTTGCGGTAGCGGGCCCAGACGGCGTCGATATAGGGCTGCAGATAGTTGGCGTTGGCCTGGCCGGGTTTGAAGGTGCCGTGGGCCGGGGCCATGATGCGGTAGGGCGAGTACGGCGCCTGCGCCAGGGGCTTGAACTGCGCCGGCACTTCGGCGATGAACTTGCTGAAGAGCTGGTCACGCGTTTCGGCCAAGGCCTCGCCCACGGTCTGGTCGTAGCCACCCAGGCCCTGGACGCGCAGCTTCAGCGGGAAGCCGAAGTGATCGACACGCGTCGTGTTGATGAAGATGCCCTGATCCGGCTGGCCCAGCGGGATGATGGCCATCTCGCCGAAATCGAAGTAGACGTCGATGTTGGGGTCGGTGGGGTTCTCGATGTTGGCGCCGGCATAGCCGATGTTGCCATTGCCGTCGACGACGACCTTGATGTACATCGGCGAGCCCACCGACATCAGGATGCGGGCCGAGTTCAGCGCCGGGATGGTGATGGAGCGGGTGTTGCTGAGCTTGTGGAAGTAGTTGGTGTAGGTCACGCCGCCCTTGGTCAGCGCGCCGTTGTCGGCGGTGGACATGGGGATGAAGTTTCCCGCGGCGTCCACGCGCACGAACTTGCCGGTGGCCCAGTCCTTGCCAATGATGGCCCAGTAGACCTGGTCATCGGGCCAGCGGCCGCCGGTCTGGTTGACGATGTTGAAGGTCGTGCGGCCGTTCCAGGCACCCGTGTTGGTGCTGGTACCGACGCGGTAGGACGAGGTCAGGTCGTTGAAGCCGCGGTTGACGAGATTGGGCTCGTTGGCCGTCAGCACCAACGAAGCGCCGCCGTAGCTGATGTCGTTGAACAGCGTGGCCTGGTAGCCGGCCTGCACCTTGACGGACGACACGCGGTCGTTCCAGGCGGCGCCGATCCAGCTCGAATCCGCGCTCGCGCAGAAGCTGTCGCCGGTGTAGTTGATGTCGGCGTAGAAGCAGACCGGCCCGCTCGCCACCGGGGGCGTGCCGACGGTGTAGCTGAACTTGGGCGTGTCGTAGGCCGGCGTGCCGTTGTTGTAGGTGAACCAGTAGCCGATCACGTTGCCGGTGGCGACGGTGACCTTCTGCTCATGGCGGCCATTGGCGGCCGTCATGCGGATGTTCTGCTGCGGGCCGTTGTTGACCGTGTAGTGGGCGTCGACCCAGGTGGTCGACACATTGGATTTGAACCAGATCGTGGCCGTGGTGCCGCTGACTTCGACACCCTGTGTGTAGTCCTGGGCCAGGGCCGAGGTGGTGCCGAGCAGGCCAAGGCCCAGCAACCAGCAAACGCCGAGCAGGCGCAAGCAACGCAAAACAAGATTCACCTTTGTCTCCTTGCCCGCTCGTCGTGGGGATCGGCGGGTCGTTCGGGGTCCCAACGCTGGGAGGGGCGGCATGGCCCTTCCCTGGCCGGTGTCTCGACTGCGAAGACCTACTGCGCGCCCCGGCATGCAGCCGCTCCCGGGGTCAGGTCGCTATTCAAAAGCGCATTGAAAGCGCTTTCAAATTTGCGTCGCATCCTCCTGGGAGAGGCGAGAAAGCGGTTTCATGGAAAACCCGTGCGAGACGTTTTCATGAGTCGCCCGCTTCAGGGACAGGAAACCCACCAAAGGAAACGGCCGCCCGAGGGCGGCCGTCGCATCAGGTGGCAGACCACGGTCAGTGGAACTCGCTCATTCCTTGATCGCCGACAGCACCTGAGCCAGCGCCTGTTTCGCCACGGATTCGCACAGGCTGTTCATGCCCTGGAAGGCATTGGCCGAATAGTCGCTGGCGACGTATTCCTTGCCGCGAAAGCTCAGCCTGGTGGCCAGCTTGTCCTTGCCCGCAAAGATGCCCAGCATGACGCGTGCAGCCGGGGGACGCTGGCGGTATTCCTTGATGACGACCTCGGCACTCTCGGCGGGGGCGACGCTGTACCCCTTGGACGTCGCTTGCGCTTCGTAGGTCTGCTCGATCAGCGGGCCGACCTTGGGGTTCTGCTCGCAGTCGCCGCAGTCCCAACGCACGGCCAAGCGGGGCAGCACCTTGGCGTCACTCGCCGAAGCGGGCCTTGCCGCTGGCTCGGCCGCAGCCGCCACCGGGGCCTCCGTAGGCTGGGGCGGCTGGGGCTCCTGGGCGGCGGCCTGGAGGCTGAACAGGAGGGCGGCGCTGTAGACGAGGATGGCTTTGGGCTTCAAGGGCATCTGCGGATCGATGAAAACGGTTGGGGGCCGCGATGGTAGCGACGAACCTCCGCGCCTGAGCCTAGGGTTGGTGGGCTCCATCCCACCAAGAAGAACGGCCGCCCGCAGGCGGCCGTCGTGGCAAGCCAGGCGCCGCGTCAGTTCAGCGCCAGGCGCGCCCGCGCTGCCGCGTACTCGCGCTTGAGCCGCGCCACCAGCTCCGCAGCCGGCAGCACCTCGCGCACCGCGCCGATGCCCTGGCCGCTGCCCCAGATTTCCTTCCAGGCCTTGGCCGCGCTGCCGCCAAAGTTCATGGCGCTCGGGTCGCTCTCGGGCAGCTTGTCCGGATCCATGCCGGCAGCAATGATGGAGCCGCGCAGGTAGTTGCCATGCACGCCGGTGAAGAGATTGCTGTAGACGATGTCGTCGCTGTTGCTGGCCACGATCATCTGTTTGTAGGCGTCGGTCGCGCGGGCCTCGTCGGTGGCGATGAAGGCCGAGCCGATATAGGCCAGGTCGGCGCCCATGGCCTGGGCGGCCAGGATGGCGTCGCCGGTGGCCATCGAGCCCGACAGCGCCAGCGGGCCGTCGAACCATTCGCGGATCTCGTGGACCAGCGCAAACGGGCTCTTCACGCCAGCATGGCCACCCGCCCCCGCCGCCACCGCGATAAGGCCGTCGGCACCCTTCTCGATGGCCTTCCTGGCGAACTTGTTGTTGATGATGTCGTGCAGCACGATGCCGCCCCAGGCATGCACGGCGTTGTTCACGTCTTCACGCGCACCCAGGCTCGTGATGACGATGGGCACCTTGTATTTGGCGCAGACCTGCATGTCGTGCTCGAGCCGCTCATTGCTCTTGTGCACGATCTGGTTGATGGCAAACGGCGCGGCGGGCTTGTCCGGATTGGCGCGGTTGTAGGCCGCCAGCGTCTCGGTGATCTCGGCCAGCCACTCGTCGAGCAACTCGGCCGGCCGCGCGTTGAGCGCCGGCATGGAGCCGACGATGCCGGCCTTGCACTGCTCGATGACGAGCTTGGGGTTGCTGATGATGAACAGCGGCGAGCCGATGGCGGGCAGCGGCAGGTTCTTCAGGATGGGAGGCAGGGCCAAGTTGGACTCCGTCAGAAAGCTTCGAGGCTGAGTTCCGTCACGCTGTCGGCGCCATCAATGATGGCGGCACGCAGTGAGCTGGTACGCGGCAGGATGTGTTCGGCATAGAAGCGCGCGGTCACGATCTTGGCGGCCATGAATTCCTTGTCAGTCGCCAAGGCGTCTTCCGCCACCATCAAAGCGCGGGCCAGTTGCCAGCCAGCGACGAGGTTGCCCGCCAGCATCAGATAGGGCACCGAGCCGGCATAGGCCGCATTCGGATTGCTCTTGGCCGAGCCGGCGATGAAGTCGACCACGGCGAGGAAATCCTCACGCGAGGCGCGCAGGGCCTTCAGCACAGCGCGAGCGGCGACGCTGTCGCGCTTGGCCAGTTCGCCTTCCGTCACTTCAATCTGGCCGGCCACGGCGCGGGCCAGTTGGCCACCATCGCGCGCCGTCTTGCGGCCCACGAGGTCATTGGCCTGGATGGCCGTCGTGCCTTCGTAGATGGTCAGGATCTTGGCGTCGCGGTAGTACTGCGCCGCACCGGTCTCTTCGATGAAGCCCATGCCGCCATGCACCTGCACGCCCAGCGAAGTGACCTCCAGGCTCATCTCGGTGCTGTAGCCCTTCACCAGCGGCACCATGAAGTCGTAGAAGGCCTGGTTCTGCTTGCGCGCATCCGGGTCGGGATGGTGATGGGCCGCATCGAAGGCCGCTGCGGCCGTGCTCGCCATCGCGCGGCAGCCCTCGGTCAGCGCGCGCATCGTCATCAGCATGCGGCGCACGTCGGGGTGGTGAATGATGGCAGCGCTGCCAGCCACCGAACCGTCCACCGGGCGCGACTGCACGCGGTCCTTCGCATAGCCCACGGCCTTCTGATACGCGCGGTCGGCGATCGCAATGCCCTGCAGGCCCACGCCGTAACGGGCCGCGTTCATCATGATGAACATGTACTCCAGGCCGCGGTTCTCCTGGCCGATCAGCGTGCCCACGGCGCCGCCGTGATCGCCGAACTGCAGCACCGCCGTCGGGCTGGCCTTGATGCCCATCTTGTGCTCGATGGACACGCAGTGCGCATCGTTGCGGGCGCCCAGCGCGCCGTCGGCATTGACGAGGAACTTCGGCACGAGGAACAGGCTGATGCCCTTCACGCCCTCGGGCGCGCCGACGACGCGGGCCAGCACGAGGTGGACGATGTTCTCGGCCATGTCGTGCTCACCGTAGGTGATGAAGATCTTGGTGCCGAAGATCTTGTAGGTGCCATCGCCCACTGGCTCGGCGCGCGTGCGCACCAGCGCCAGGTCGGAGCCCGCCTGCGGCTCGGTCAGGTTCATCGTGCCGGTCCACGAGCCGTCCAGCAGCTTGGGGATGTAAACCGAACGCTGCTCGTCGCTGCCTGCGGTCAGCAGCGCCTCGACGGCGCCATCGGTCAGCAGCGGGCACAGCGCGAAGCTCATGTTGGCCGACTGCAGCATCTCGTTGCAGGCCGCGGCGATGGTCTTGGGCGCGCCCTGGCCGCCGAACTCGGTGGGATGGACCAGCCCCTGCCAGCCACCTTCGGCGTAGGCGCGGAAGGCTTGCTTGAAGCCGGGCGTCGTCGTGACCACGCCGTCCTTCCACGACGACGGGTTCTTGTCACCCTCGAAGTTCAGCGGCGCGATGACGTCCTGCGTCAGCTTGGCGCACTCTTCCAGCACGGCGGCGGCGGTGTCCAGGCCGAAGTCCTCGAAGGCGGGGACTTGTTGCGTTAGGGTCTCCAGACCGGCGAGGTGCTGGATGTTGAAGAGCATGTCCTTGACGGGGGCGAGGTAACTCATTGGTTACTCCTGAAAGAGGCAAAAAGGGCGCCGCGACAGACGAAGTCGGGGCGCCCGGAGTGCGGTGGCGCGTGGATTTACAGCGCGGCGACGAGTTCCGGCACGGCCGTGAACAGGTCAGCTTCCAGGCCGTAGTCGGCCACCGAGAAGATCGGTGCTTCCGGGTCCTTGTTGATAGCGACGATGACCTTGGAGTCCTTCATGCCGGCCAGATGCTGGATGGCGCCCGAGATGCCGCAAGCCACGTAGAGCTGGGGGGCGACGATCTTTCCGGTCTGGCCCACCTGCCAGTCGTTGGGCGCGTAGCCCGCGTCAACAGCGGCGCGCGAAGCGCCGAGGGCCGCGCCGAGCTTGTCAGCCAGCGGGGTCAGCACTTCCATGAACTTGTCGTTCGAGCCAAGCGCGCGGCCACCTGACACGATGATCTTGGCGGCGGTCAGCTCGGGGCGGTCGCTCTTGGTCACCTCACGGCCGACAAAGCTGCTCTTGCCGCTGTCGGCGGCGGCGACCACGGTTTCGACGGCAGCCGAACCACCGGATGCAGCGGCCGGGTCGAAGCCCGTCGTGCGAACGGTCAGCACCTTGGTCGCATCGCTGCTCTGCACGGTGGCGATGGCGTTGCCGGCGTAGATCGGGCGCTCGAAGGTGTCGGCACTGATGACCTTGGTCACGTCGCTCAGCTGAGCCACGTCCAGCAGCGCGGCAACGCGGGGTGCGACGTTCTTGCCCGCAGCGGTGGCGGGGAACAGCAGGTGGCTGTAGCCAGACGCCAGCGCGATGACTTGCGCGGCGACGTTCTCGGCCAGGCCTTCGGCCAGCGCGGCAGAGTCGGCGTGCAGCACCTTGGTGACGCCGGCGATCTGGGCGGCAGCGGCAGCGGCGGCGGCGGCGTTGTGGCCAGCCACCAGCACATGCACTTCGCCGCCCGTGGCAGCGGCAGCAGTGACGGTGTTCAGCGTGGCGCCCTTGATGTGGGCGTTGTCGTGTTCTGCAATGACGAGTGCGGTCATCTCAAAGTCTCCAAATCGGGGGCGAGCGGTCAGATGACCTTGGCTTCGTTCTTCAGCTTGGCGACGAGAGCGGCCACATCGGCCACCTTCACGCCAGCGCCGCGCTTGGGCGGCTCGCTGACCTTCAGCGTCTTGATGCGCGGCGTCACGTCCACGCCCAGGTCGGCAGGCTTGACGATGTCGAGTTGCTTCTTCTTGGCCTTCATGATGTTGGGTAGCGTCACGTAACGCGGCTCGTTCAGGCGCAAGTCGGTCGTGATGACGGCCGGCAGGCTCAGCGACACGGTCTCGAGGCCGCCGTCCACTTCACGAGTAACGGACACCTTGTCGCCGGCCACCTCCACCTTGGAGGCGAACGTGCCCTGCGGCATGCCCGTCAGCGCGGCCAGCATCTGGCCGGTCTGGTTGCAATCGTCATCGATGGCCTGCTTGCCGAGGATGACCAGGCTCGGGCCTTCCTTGTCGACCAGCGCCTTCAGCAGCTTGGCGACGGCCAGTGGCTGCAGTTCGATATCGGCGGGCGTCTCAACCAGGATGGCGCGGTCCGCGCCGATGGCCATGGCAGTACGCAGGGTCTCCTGGCATTGCGTGACACCGCAGGACACGGCGATCACCTCGGTGATGACGCCCTTCTCCTTCAGGCGCACGGCCTCTTCGACGGCGATCTCGTCGAAGGGATTCATCGACATCTTCACATTGGCAATGTCGACGCCCGTGCCGTCGCTCTTGACGCGCACCTTGACGTTGTAGTCGACGACGCGTTTGACAGGAACCAAGACCTTCATCGAAAACTCCAGCTCGAATTGACGTAAACGTTAACCAGATTCTACGGGCGCTCTTCGGGAGAGCTGCGCTTAAAAAAGCACGATCGTTCGATTCTAGCCAGACGCCGGACAGCGCTGGGGGAACTCTTTTTGGGGAGGCCTCTCGAATCGCGAAGCTAGACTGCTCGCGCCCATGCAGATCGATCCCTCCCCGAGCCGAGAAATCGGCATCTTCGACTCCGGTGTCGGCGGCTTCACGGTGTTGCACGAACTGCGCCAGCTGCTGCCCGGTGTGCGCCTGCGCTACCTCGCCGATACGGCCTATGCCCCCTACGGTGCTCGCACGCCCGAAGACATCCAACAGCGCAGCTTGGTCATCGCCGAACATCTGATCGCCAGCGGCGCCGAGCTCATCGTCGTTGCCTGCAACACGGCCACGGCGCACGCCATCGAGGCGCTGCGCGCGCGTTGGCCCATCCTTCCCTTCGTGGGCACCGAGCCAGGCATCAAACCCGCGGTTGCGGCGACGCGCAATGGCCGGATCGGCCTGCTGGCCACGCCGGCCACGGCAACAAGCGCTCGGCTGCTTGCGCTGGTCGAGCGGCACGCCGGTGCGCACGAAGTCGTCGTGCAGGGCTGCCCCGGCGTCGTCGACCGCATCGAAGCTGGTGACCTCGCCAGCGCTGAGCTACGCGCCCTCGTCGAGCACTACTGCGCGCCGCTGCGCGCTGCCGGCGTGGACACGGCGCTGCTGGGGTGCACGCACTATCCGCTGATCGAGCCGCTGTGGCAGGCGGCGCTCGGTCCATCCGTCAAATTGCTACGCATCGAGACCGCCGTCGCACGACGTGCGGCCGATCTCTGGGGAGCCAGCACGGGAGAGCCGTCCCTCGCCGTCGAAACGAGTGGGAACCCCGCGGCGCTGCGCGCGTGGCTCGCGCAGGTGCTGGGCTGGAAAGACATAGCCGTGCAGGCGTGGCAGCCGGAAAGCAAAAACGGCCAGCACGCGCTGACCGTTTGAAGGCTTGGTGCCCGGGACGGGACTCGAACCCGTACTTCCGTTTCCAGAAGGCGGATTTTAAGTCCGCTGCGTCTACCGATTTCGCCACCCGGGCGGCGAGCGGAATTATCCGGGCCGCAGAAAAGATCAGGCGCTTTGCGCGTTGCCTCACGGAGTACCGTTAGATGCAGCCAACAAACCCCTGCGTGTCAGAGGCTGCGCGCAAAGTGCCAAAGAAAACGGGAGATCCGACTGATCGAATCTCCCGTGAATTGGAGCGGGTAACGAGGCTCGAACTCGTGACCTCAACCTTGGCAAGGTTGCGCTCTACCAACTGAGCTACACCCGCGCATTTCATTCAGCCTTGCAGCTGAACATCGGTGCGACCGATTTTTTGGAGCGGGTAACGAGGCTCGAACTCGTGACCTCAACCTTGGCAAGGTTGCGCTCTACCAACTGAGCTACACCCGCATGGTGCTTTTTTGGAGGCGCGATCCGGAGTCGAACCGGACTAACCGGATTTGCAATCCGGGGCATAACCGCTTTGCTATCGCGCCGCCGTAAACCCAAGCCAGAGTCGTTTGGTGCGACCCTGACGGAAAAGGGAAGCCTGGGCTTCCCTTTCGGAAAATCTTGGAGCGGGATAAGAGGCTCGAACTCTCGACCTATACCTTGGCAAGGTATCGCTCTACCAACTGAGCTAATCCCGCTTTGTTTCCTTCATTTCTCTAGTCAGTCAGCTATGCAGCTGCCTATCTAGCGAAGCTCGCATTGTAATCCAATTTTTGGTCGGATGACAAGCCAGTCGCACTCAGTGCGGCACCACCGTGCTCTTGGCCGCGGCCTCTTCCGGCTTGGCGGCCGCAACGGCCACCTCTTCGTCGGGCAACGGCGTTGGCATGGCTTCCAGGGCGACTTCGAGTACGCGTTCGATCCATCGGACCGGCACGATCTCGAGCTGGTTCTTCACGTTTTCGGGGATGTCCTGCAGGTCCTTGACGTTGTCTTCCGGAATCATCACGGTCTTGATACCACCACGGTGAGCGGCGAGCAGCTTTTCTTTCAGGCCACCGATGGCGGTGACTTCGCCGCGCAATGTGATTTCGCCAGTCATCGCGACATCGGCACGCACCGGGATGCCGGTCAGTGCAGACACGAAGGCAGTGGTCATCGCGGCACCCGCGCTCGGGCCGTCCTTGGGCGTTGCGCCGTCGGGCACGTGGACGTGCACGTCGCGCTTCTCGAAGACCTCGTCCTTGATGCCCAGGCGACGGGCGCGCGAACGCACCACCGTGCGAGCAGCCTCGACGGACTCCTTCATCACGTCACCCAGCGAACCGGTGCGGATGATGTTGCCCTTGCCGGGCATCGCGGTGGCTTCGATGGTCAGCAGATCGCCGCCCACTTCGGTCCACGCGAGACCGACCACCTGGCCGACCTGGTTCTTCTTCTCGGCACGACCGAAGTCGTACTTGCGCACACCGAGGAAGTCGTTGAGGTTGTCCTCGGTGACGGTGACCTTGCCTTCGTAGGTCTTGAGCTGGATGCCCTTGACCACCTTGCGGCAGATCTTGGACATCTCGCGTTCAAGCGAACGCACACCGGCTTCACGCGTGTAGTAGCGGATGATCCCGCGCACGGCGGACTCGGTGACATCCAGCTCCTCGTCCAGCACGCCGTTGTTCTTGCGTTGCTTGGGCAGCAGGTAGGTCTGCGCGATGTTGACCTTCTCGTCCTCGGTGTAACCCGACAGGCGGATGACTTCCATGCGGTCCAGCAGGGCCGGCGGGATGTTCATCGAGTTGGACGTGGCCACGAACATCACATCCGACAGGTCGAAATCGACCTCGATGTAGTGGTCGCCGAAGGTGTGGTTCTGCTCCGGGTCCAGGACTTCGAGCAGCGCCGATGACGGGTCACCGCGGAAGTCCATGCCCAGCTTGTCGATCTCGTCGAGCAGGAAGAGCGGGTTGCGCGTACCGACCTTGGTCAGCGACTGCAGCACCTTGCCCGGCATGGAGCCGATGTAGGTGCGGCGGTGGCCGCGGATCTCGGCTTCATCGCGCACGCCGCCCAGCGCCATGCGGATGAATTTGCGGCCGGTGGCGCGTGCCACGCTCTGGCCGAGCGAGGTTTTGCCGACGCCCGGAGGGCCGACCAGGCACAAGATGGGCGCCTTGACCTTCTCGACGCGCTGCTGCACCGCGAGATATTCAAGGATGCGGTCCTTGACCTTCTCGAGGCCGTAGTGGTCTTCGTTGAGCACGTCCTCGGCGTTCTTGAGGTCGTGCTTGATTTTGGTCTTCTTGCTCCAGGGCAGGTTGACCAGCGTGTCGATGTAGTTGCGCACCACCGTGGCTTCGGCGGACATGGGCGACATCAGCTTGAGCTTCTTCAGCTCGGCGTCGGCCTTCTTGCGCGCTTCCTTGGGCATGCGGGCCGCGAGGATCTTCTTCTCGAGCTCCTCCATGTCGGCGCCTTCTTCGCCGTCGCCGAGCTCCTTCTGGATGGCCTTGACCTGCTCGTTCAGGTAGTACTCGCGCTGGCTCTTCTCCATCTGGCGCTTGACGCGGCCACGGATGCGCTTTTCGACCTGCAGGATGTCAACCTCGTGCTCGAGCAGGTCGAGCAGCTTTTCCAGGCGCTTGGCCACTTCGGCCAGGTCCAGCACGGCCTGCTTGGCATCAAGCTTGAGCGGCAGGTGGGCGGCGATGGTGTCGGCCAGGCGACCCGGATCGTCGATGCCGCCGATGGACGTGAGGATCTCGGGCGGGATCTTCTTGTTGAGCTTGACGTACTGGTCGAACTGCTGAGTGACGGCGCGGCGCAGGGCCTCGACTTCAGGCGCATGCTCGGTCTCGGGCGGAATGGGCGTGACTTCAGCAACGAAGTGCTCACCCGGCTCGGTGATGGACAGGGTCGTAGCGCGCTGCAGGCCTTCGACCAGCACCTTCACGGTGCCATCGGGCAGCTTGAGCATCTGCAGGATGCTGGAGACGCAGCCGACCTCGAACATGTCTTCGGGCTTGGGCTCGTCCTTGCCGGCGGCCTTCTGGGCCACGAGCATGATCTGGCGGCCCGCTTCCATCGCGGCTTCCAGCGCCTTGATGGACTTGGGCCGGCCCACGAACAGCGGGATGACCATGTGCGGGAAGACGACGACATCGCGCAGCGGCAGCAGCGGCAGCGTGATGGGGTCGGCGGGGAGGATGGGATGTCCGGACATGAAGACCTCTCTTTCTCAGGTCGATGTGCGGCCTGAGGGGGCGATTGCAAGTTGAGGGCTTAGTAGGGGCTCAGGCGCTGGCCTTTTGCTCGCGGTAGACCAGCAAGGGACGTGCCGACGTGTCCTCGATGTTGTGCTCGTCGAGCACAACCTTTTCGACGCCATCGAGCGCGGGCAGGTCAAACATGGTGTCGATCAGCGACTGCTCCATGATGGAACGCAGGCCGCGGGCGCCGGTCTTGCGGGCAAGGGCCTTGCGAGCAATGGCAACAAGCGCCGGCTTGCGGATTTCGAGTTCGACACCGTCCATCTGGAACAGCTGCTGGTATTGCTTGAGCAGCGCGTTCTTGGGCTCGGTCAGGATCTGCACCAGGGCGTCTTCGGTCAGCTCGCCAAGTGTGGCGACCACGGGTAGGCGGCCGACCAGTTCGGGGATGAGGCCGAACTTGATGATGTCCTCGGGCTCGCACTCGCGGAACACCTCAGAAACACGGCGTTCGCTCTTGCTCTTCACCGTCGCGCCGAAGCCGATGCCGGACTTCTCGCTGCGGTTCTGGATGACCTTCTCCAGGCCGTCGAAAGCACCGCCGCAGATGAACAGGATGTTGGTCGTGTCGATCTGCAGGAAGTCCTGGTTCGGGTGCTTGCGGCCACCTTGCGGCGGCACCGAAGCCATCGTGCCTTCGACGAGCTTGAGCAGCGCCTGCTGCACGCCTTCGCCGGAGACGTCCCGCGTGATGGAAGGGTTATCGGCCTTGCGCGAGATCTTGTCGATCTCGTCGATGTAGACGATGCCGCGCTGCGCCCGCTCGACGTCGTAATTGCAGTTCTGCAACAGCTTCTGGATGATGTTCTCGACGTCCTCGCCGACGTAACCGGCCTCGGTCAGCGTCGTCGCATCGGCGATCACGAAGGGCACGTTCAGGAGGCGCGCCAACGTCTGCGCCAACAGCGTCTTGCCGGAGCCCGTGGGGCCGATCAGCAGGATGTTGCTCTTGGACAGCTCGACCGAATCCTTGGTCGACGCCATGTGGCGCAGGCGCTTGTAATGGTTGTAGACGGCCACGGCGAGGGTGCGCTTGGCGACGTCCTGGCCGATGACGTACTGGTCGAGGCTGGACTTGATCTCGCTCGGCACGGGCAGGTCGGACTTGCCAGCACGGGCAGCGGGGGCCGGCGCCGGGATCTCGTCACGGACGATGTCGTTGCACAGCTCGATGCATTCGTCGCAGATGAAGACCGACGGACCGGCGATCAGCTTCTTGACTTCATGCTGGCTCTTGCCACAGAACGAGCAGTACAAAACTTTTTCGCTGGAGGTGCCTTTTTTGTCGGCCATGGGTCTGCTCGGGGATGCCAGTGGACAGGCGGGTGCCTGAAATGATGATAGTCCAAACGATCTCGGGGCCCTCGTAGGGATAAGGGCCCCGATTTCACCGCGAATCCGGGGGCCAGTTACGGCCCCTCACAACTCAGGGCCGGTGTTCCAGCACCTGGTCGATCAGGCCGTAGTTCTGAGCCTCGGCAGCGGACATGAAATAGTCGCGCTCGGTGTCCGACTGGATTTTCTCCAGGGTCTGGCCGGTGCGCTCGGCCAGGATGCGATTCAAGGTGTCGCGAGTCTTCAAGATTTCACGCGCATGGATTTCAATATCCGTAGCCTGCCCCTGAGCGCCGCCCAGCGGCTGGTGAATCATCACTTTGGCATTGGGCAGGGAGAAGCGCTTGCCCTTGGCGCCGGCCGCAAGCAGGAAGGCGCCCATGCTGGCCGCCATGCCCATGCACAGCGTCGACACCTCCGGCTTGATGAAGTTCATCGTGTCGTAGATGGACATGCCGGCCGACACGCTACCGCCCGGGCTGTTGATGTAGAGCGAGATCTCCTTGTCGGGGTTTTCGCTTTCCAGGAACAGCAATTGGGCCACGACGATGTTGGCGACCGCGTCGTTGACGGGCCCTACCAGGAAGACGATGCGCTCGCGCAGCAGGCGCGAGTAGATGTCGTAGGCGCGCTCGCCGCGACCCGACGTTTCGATGACCATGGGCACGAGGCCCAGATTGCTGGTTTCGAGAGCGCTCATTCAGATCCTTGAAAACTAAACCGGTAACAGCCGTTATGGGGGCAGATTATGGCGATGCAAGTAAAAAGGCGCCGGCCTTGCGGCACGGCGCCTTCGTGAGGCCAGGACTCTTCAGTTGCCGGTGGCCATCAGCTCGTCAAAAGGCAGAGCCTTGTCGGTCACCTTGGCGGTGGAAAGGACGAAGTCGGTGACATTGTTCTCGACGACGACGGCCTCGACCTCGGCCATGCGCTCGCGGTCGCCCAGGTACCAGCGCATGACTTCGGCGGGCTTCTCGTAGCTTTGCGACAGCTCTTCGATGTGGGCTTGCAGTTGGGCAGGCTTGGCATGCAGGTTGTTGGCGCGCACCAACTCGGAAACCACCAGGCCCAGGCGCACGCGGCGCTCGGCCTGCGGCTTGAAGATGTCGGTGGGGATCTCGGCCTTGTCGGCATCCTTGACGCCGCGCTTTTTCAGGTCTTCACGGGCCTGCTCGACCATGCGCGCCGCTTCGCCCTGCACCAGGGCATTCGGCACTTCCAGCTCGGAGGCCGCGACCAAGGCGTCCATGACGGCACCCTTGTTGCGCGCCAGCACGCGGAACTTCACTTCGCGCTCGAGGTTCTTCTTGATGTCGGCACGCAGGCCTTCAACCGTCGCGTCCTTGATGCCCAGGGACTTGGCGAATGCCTCGTTCACTTCAGGCAGGTGCTGGGCTTCGATCTTCTTGACCGTGACGAGGAAGTCAGCTTCCTTGCCCGCCACGTCCTTGCCGTGATAGTCCTCGGGGAACTGCAGCGGGAAGGTCTTGCTCTCGCCCGACTTCATGCCGCGCACGGCGGCGTCGAACTGCTCCAGCATCTGGCCTTCGCCGATCAGGAACTGAAAACCCTCGGCCTTGCCGCCGGCGAAGGGCTCGCCGTCGATCTTGCCTTCGAAGTCGATGGTGACGCGGTCCCCGACCTGGGCCACGTCGGCCGCCGGGCGCTGGGCGAAGCTGCGGCGCTGCTTGCGCAGGATCTCGATGGTCTTGTCGATGGCTTCATCGGTCACGTCGCTGGTGACGCGTTCGACTTCCGCAGCCGCCAGATCACCGATCTTGACTTCAGGGTAGATCTCGAAGGTCGCGTCAAAGGCCATCTGGCCTTCAGGCGCTTCGTTCTTCTGCTCGATGCGCGGCGCGCCAGCGACGCGCAGCTGGGCCTCGTTGGCGGCGTTGTTGAAGGCGGCGCCGAGCTTGTCGTTGACGACTTCGTACTGCACCGAGTAGCCATAGCGCTGGGCGACGACGTTCATCGGCACCTTGCCGGGACGGAAGCCGTCGGCCTTGACGGTGCGGGCCAGCTTTTTCAGGCGGGCTTCGACTTCGCTGTTGATCTCAGCGGCCGCGACGTGCAAGGTGATGCGACGTTCCAGCTTTTCCAGGGTTTCGACGGTGACGGCCATGATGGACTCGGGAGAACGGTTGTTGACAGTGGTGCGCGGGGCCGGACTCGAACCGGCACGCCCGTGAAGGCGTCAGGACCTAAACCTGGTGCGTCTACCAATTTCGCCACCCGCGCAACGGGTTGGTTCTGATTGGGTTGCTCAAGAGCAACCCCGTAGGCGATTCGGCAAACCGGCGATTGTAGCGATCCTGCGTGGCTTGCCCGCCGCCCCGGTCCACGGGGCGGCAAAACCCTGACGAAAAGGCTTGCGCCTCGTCAGGCCTGGCCAGGAATTTCGCTGTCAACGAAGCGGCTGTGCAGCCGGCTGTGCTCCTCAGGGCGCATGACGCGAAAGACCACGGAATACATCGCCGGCAGCGCGAGCAGTGTCAACGCAGTTGCGACGATGAGCCCGCCCATGATGGCCACGGCCATCGGCCCCCAGAAGACGCTGCGCGACAACGGAATCATGGCCAGCACCGCCGCGGCGGCCGTCAGCACGATAGGACGGAAACGCCGCACAGCCGACTCCACGACGGCCGACCAATCCGGCACACCTCGGGCACGGTCCTGCTCGATCTGGTCGATGAGGATCACGGAATTTCTGATGATCATCCCGAACAGTGCGATCACGCCCAGCAAGGCGACAAAGCCAAACGGTCGGTTCAGCACCAACAGCGCGAACGCAACGCCGGCGATACCGAAGAAGCCCGTCAGGAATGCCAGTGCCGCGCGGACGAAGCTGTGCAGCTGGAGCATCAGCAGCGTCAGCATGATGAAGAGCGCGATCGGCACGCCCGCGCCGATTGAGCCTGTGCCCTTGCTGCTTTCCTCCACGGCCCCCGCGATCTGGATGCCGTAGCCGACCGGCATCTTCTTCTGCAGTTCGTCGAGCTGGGGCCAGACCTCCTTGGTCACCGTTGCGCCCTGCAGGCCCTCGGCGACGTCGCCCTGCACCGTGACGGCGTAGAGACGGCCCTCGCGCCACATGACGCCAGGCTCCCAGTCGAACTCGACCTTGGCGATCTGCGTCAGCGGAATGGAGCGGCCGGTGCTGGTCGGCACATAGGCGTTGGCGATGTCGGTGATGACGGCGCGCTCGTCCAGCGGTTGGCGCAGCACGATGTCGACCAGCTTGTCCGCTTCACGGTACTGGCCGATGACGCTGCCCGACAGCAGGGTGCGCGCCGACTGCGCCAGGCTCTGGCTCGTGACGCCCAGCGCCCTCGCTTTGTCCTGGTCGACCTTGAGGCGCAGCATCTTGACGTTCTCGTTCCAGTTGTCATTGACGCCGCGCATATTGGGGCTGGTGCGCAGGATGTCCTTGGCCTTGTCGGCCCAGTCGCGCACGATCTTGGGGTCGGCACCGGTCACGCGGAACTGCACCGGGTAGGGCACCGGCGGGCCATTGGGCAGCAGCTTGACGCGGCCGCGCGCCTCCGGGAACTCCTCGGCCAGCACGGCCGGCAAGCGCTTGCGCAACTCCTCGCGCGCCGTCAGGTCCTTGGGCAGCAGGATGGACTGCGTGACGTTGGCCTGCGGGAAGATCTGGTCCAGCGGCAAATAGAAGCGCGGCACACCGGAGCCGACCCAGCTCGTCACGCTGGCGATGCCTGGCTCCTTGAGCATGCGCGCCTCGAAGCGCTTGGCGAGAAGCTCCGTCTCCTGGATGGTCGAACCCTCGGGCAGCCAGAGGTCGACGAGTACCTCGGGGCGGCTCGAATCGGGGAAGAACTGCTGCTGCACCTTGCCCATGCCGAAGATGCCGAGCGCGAACACGAGCAGCGTGATGGCGATGGTCTTCCAGCGGTTCTCCACGCACCAGCGCACCACACCGCGGAAGCGGTTGTAGAAGGGCGTGTCGAAGAGCTCATGCACTTCGCCGTCCGCCGCCGGTTTGCTCTTCAGCAGCAAGGCGCCGAGATAGGGCACGAAATAGACCGAGACGACCCAGGAGATGATCAGCGACGCGGCCGTCACCGCAAAGATCGCGAAGGTGTATTCACCCACCGTCGACTTGGCCAGGCCGATAGGCAGGAAGCCCACCGCCGTGATCAGCGTGCCGGTCAGCATGGGCATGGCCGTCACGTCGTAGGCGAAAGTGGCGGCGTGCATCTTGTCGTAGCCCTCTTCGAGCTTGCGCACCATCATCTCGACGGCAATGATGGCGTCGTCCACCAGCAGGCCTAACGCGATGATCAGCGACCCGAGCGAGATCTTGTGCAGGCCGACGCCCCAATAGAACATCGTCGTAAAGGTGATGGCCAGCACCAGCGGGATGGTGATGCCCACGACCAGGCCGGGCCAGATGTCGATGCGCAGCGGTTTGGTGTGCAAGCCCAGCGAGATGAAGCTGACCGCCAGCACGATGACGACGGCCTCGATGAGCACATGCACGAATTCGCCCACCGAGGTCGTGACGGCCTTGGGCTGGTCCTGCACCTGCTCGAGCTGGATGCCCGCCGGCAGTTCGCGCTCGATGCCCTTGAGCGCGATGTTCAGCGCCTTGCCCATCGCGATGATGTCGCCCCCCTTGGCCATGGATACGCCCAGGGCCAGCACTTCCTTGCCCTGGTGGCGCACCTTGGTGGCCGGCGGGTCGACGTATTCGCGCTTGATGGTGGCAATGTCGCCCAGGCGCAGCTGGCTGGCCACGCCCGTCTGCGGGTTGATGGCGCGGATGGGCACCTCGGCCAGGGCCTGGGCCGTCGTGAACTGACCCTGCACCCGCACCTGGAAGTTGGCGCTGCCCGCGTTCAGCACACCCGCGCCCTCGACCGCGTTCTGCGTGCCGATCTGGTTGATGACCTGGCTGAAATCCAGGCCCAGCTGGGCCAGGCGCTTTTGCGAAATCTCGATGAAGACCTTCTCGGGCTGCACGCCAAAGATCTCGACTTTGGCCACGTCCTTGACCTGCAGCAGGGCCTGGCGCACGCGGTCGGCGTGCTCACGCAGCTCCTCGCGGCTGAAGCCGTCGGCCGACAGCGCATAGATGGAGCCGTAAACGTCGCCGAACTCGTCATTGAACACGGGGCCCAACACACCCGCGGGCAGCGAGCTGCGCATGTCGCCGATCTTCTTGCGCGTCTGGTACCAGAGGTCGGCGACTTCCTTGGGCGGCGTGTTGTCCTTGACCTGGAAGACCGTCAGCGACTCGCCGGGCTTGGTGTACGAGCGGATCTTGTCCGCGTGGTTCACCTCCTGCAGCGTCTTCTCGATCTTGTCGGTGACCTGGTCGGCCATCTGCTGGGCCGTGGCGCCCGGCCAGAAGGCCTGGATGACCATGGCGCGGAAGGTGAACGGCGGGTCCTCGTCCTGGCCTAGCTGGAAATAGGCCACGAAGCCCATCAGCATCAGCACCACCATCAAGTAGCGCGTCAGGGCCGGATGCTCCAGCGCCCAGCGCGAGACATTGAAGCCGCCGACGCGGAGTTCCTTGGTGATCGGGGAATTCATGTGCGCCCCGGCTCAGCGTGAGGCCGCAGGGGCTGCCGGCGCATTCACGGTGCGCGGCGGCACATAGCGCTTGACCTTCTGGCCCGGGTTCAGCACATGCACACCCGCGACGACGACCTCCTGGCCAGCCGTCAACCCGCCGGCGATGACAACATCATTGCCTTCGGCGCCCCCGATCTGCACCGCCACCGGTTTGACCGTCATCGACGCGCCATCCAGCACCCACACCGAGCTTTTGCCGCTTTGCTGCAGCACGGCCGCGAGGGGCAGCTTGATGACGCCGGCCATCTGCGGCAGCTCCAGCACGACGGTGGCGGACTGGCCCAGCCTGACGTCCAGCTTGCCGGCATCGGCCTTGATGAGGAAGGTGCGCGTGACCGGATCGGCCGCGGCAGACACCTCGCGCAGCGTCAGCGGGTAGGTCTTGTCGGCGCCCCAGAGGCGTACCTTCAGCGCACCGGCCACACCGGCGGCGGCTTTCACGCGGGCGACCTGATCCTCGGGCACTGAAAAGACGAGGTCACGCGGGCCATCCAGCGCCACGCTCACGACCGGCGTGCCGGCCGCAAGCACCTGGCCGGGCTCGGCGTTGACGCCGGTCACGACGCCGGCGCCATCGGCCGTCAGCTGGGCGTAGCCGGACTGGTTGCCCTGCACATCTGACTGGGCTTTGGCCTGTTCCAGCTGGGCCTGGGCCGCCTTGAAGGCGGAGTCGCGTCGCTCCAGTTCGGCGGCGCTGATGAAGCCCTGGCGCTGCAGGTCGACGAAGCGCTTGTAGTCGGCGCCGGCCTGATCGCGGTTGGTGCGAGCGGCCATGACGGCAGCACTCGCGGCAGCCTCAGCCAGCCTGAGGTCCTGGGCATCGATGCGGGCCAGCACCTGGCCCGGCTTGACCGTGTCGCCCAGATTCACCGCCCGGCTCAGCAGCTTGCCGCTGACACGGAAAGACAGGCGTGATTCGACTCGCGCCTTCACCTCGGCCGCATACTCATGACTGGCACTGGCCGCGCCCGCGCTGACGAGTTGTGTGCGCACCGCGCGTTCCGGCTCGGGAGCGGCGGGCTGCTTGCCACAACCTGACAACAGTGCAAAAAGCAGCGCTGCCGACAGCAGGGGCGGAGCGAGACGCAGAAGATGGGGCATGCAGACCTCGGCAGATGGAACGGCCGGCCTAAAATTTAATGACCGGCGGGTCAGTAATGTATTCAGACCCTGTGACAACTGTCAAACCTCGTTGACATATCCGGGCTTTGCAAGCGGAACTTGAGAAAAAGCTTGAGCAGCGTCGACCACTACGAAAACTTTCCTGTTGCCTCCGTGCTGTGCCCGCCCGCGCTGCGGCCGGCAGTCGTCGCGATCTATCACTTTGCACGCACGGCGGACGATCTGGCCGACGAGGGCGACGCTTCCACGGCTGAGCGCGCTCAGGCGTTGCGCGACTATCGGGCCGACCTGGACGCCGTGGTGGCCGGCCAGGCACCGTCGTCGCGCTGGCCCCACGTCTACGCATCGCTGGCGCGAGAAATGCACCGGCTGCAGCCGCCCCTGCTGCATGACCTGCTCGACGCCTTCGAGCAGGACCTGACACCGCCGCGTTACGCCGACCGCGAGCAGTTGCTCGACTACTGCCGCCGCTCAGCCAACCCGGTGGGGCGGCTGCTGCTGGGCCTGTATGGCGTGAACAACGCCGTGTCGCTGCGCCGCTCTGACGCGATCTGTTCCGCCCTGCAATTGATCAACTTCTGGCAGGACTTCAGTCGTGATGGACCCAATGGCCGGCTCTATGTGCCGCAGGCCGACCTCAGCCGCCATCGCATCAGCGCCGAGGATGTGCTCGCCTGCCGTGACAGCCCTGCCGCTCGCGCCTTGATCGCCGACCTCTGCGCCTGGGCCCGCGCGCTGATGCTCGAGGGTGCACCGCTGGCCCTTGCGCTGCCCGGCCGCGCGGGCTGGGAACTGCGCCTGGTCGTCCAGGGCGGCCTGCGCATCCTCGACAAGATTGAGGCGCGTCATCACGACAGCCTCGTGCACCGCCCTGCCCTGGGGGTTCTGGACTTGCCGCGGCTGCTGTGGCGCGCCCTGACAATGCGGGCCGCACCATGAGCCCCGAACAATACGTCCAAGAGAAAGCCGCCGCGAGCGGCTCGAGCTTCTATTACGCCTTCCTGTTCCTGCCGCCACCGCGGCGGGCGGCGATCACGGCCTTCTATGCGTTCTGCCGCGAGGTGGACGATGTCGTCGATGAGACGCAGGACGCCGGTGTCGCGGCGACCAAGCTGGCCTGGTGGCGCAAGGAGGTGGCCAGCGCCTTTGCCGGGCAGCCCAGCCACCCGGTCATGAAGGCGCTGATGCCGCACACGGCCAGCCATGACATCCGGTTGGAGCATCTCAACGCCGTCATCGAAGGCTGCGAAATGGACCTGCAGCAAACGCGCTACCTCGACTTTCCGGGACTGCAGCGCTACTGCCATCTGGTGGCCGGCGTCGTCGGCGAAGTCGCCAGCGGCATCTTCGGCCGGACGCAGCCGCAGACCGTCGACTACGCCCACAAGCTGGGCCTGGCGATGCAGCTGACCAACATCATCCGCGACGTCGGCGACGATGCCCGGCGCGGCCGCATCTACCTGCCGGTGAACGAGCTGCAGCAGTTCGGCGTCAAGGCCAGCGAGATCCTGCTGCGCAGCAAGCCCTGGGGCTATTCGGACCGCTTCACGGCGCTGATGAAGTTCCAAGCCGAGCGCGCCCATCAGCTCTACGACGAGGCGCTGGCGCTGCTGCCCGAGGTCGACCGGGCCGCGCAGAAGCCTGGGCTGATGATGGCCAACATCTACCGCGCCCTGCTCGTGGAGATCGAGCGAGAGAACTTCCAGGTGCTGCACCAGCGCATCGCGCTGACGCCGCTGCGCAAGCTCTGGATCGCGATGAAAACGAATTGGCGCGGGCGGTGAGCCACGTCGCCATCGTCGGTGGCGGCTGGGCCGGCATTGCGGCGGCTGTGGCGCTGGCCGATGCCGGCCACGACATCACCGTCTTCGAGATGGCGCCGCAGCTCGGCGGCCGCGCGCGCAGCGTGGCGGGCGAGCCACCGTACGACAACGGCCAGCACATCCTTATCGGCGCCTACCGCGACAGCCTGGCGCTGATGCGCCGCCTGGGCATCGACCCGAACGCCGTGCTGAAGCGCCTGCCGCTGGCCCTGCCTTACCCGGGCGAGCCTGGCCTGCAACTGCCGCCGGGCCCGCCACTGATCGCCTTCGCGCGCGGCGTGCTGGCGCAGCATGGCTGGCCGCTGTCGGCGCGTCTGGGCCTGCTCACCGCGGCGGGCGGCTGGCTGGCGCGGGGCTTCCGTTGCGATACGCGACTGAGCGTCGCCGAGCTGTGCGCCCGCCTCCCGGCCGCAGTCAAACGCGATCTCATCGAGCCGCTGTGCGTGGCCGCGCTGAACACGCCGGCGCCCCAGGCCAGCGCCCAGGTCTTCTTGCGTGTGCTGAAGGACGCCCTCTTCAGTGGCGCCGGCAGTGCGGACTTGCTCCTGCCACGGCGACCGTTGTCCGAACTGCTTGCCGGGCCGGCGACGGCTTGGCTGGGCGAGCGGCTGCGTCTGGCCTCACGGGTGCAGAAGATCGAGCCCTGCTGGCGTGTCGATGGCGAAGCCTTCGACGGAGTCGTGCTGGCCTGCACCAGCGTCGAGGCAGCTCGGCTGACCGCTGACATCGCACCCGCCTGGTCGGCGACTGCTGGCGCATTGGGCTTTGAGCCCATCATCACCGTCTACCTGAGCAGCCCCGGCAGCGCCCTGCCCGCACCCATGCTGGCGCTGCGTGAGGGGCCAGACGCGCCAGCCCAGTTTGTCTTCGACCATGGCGCCCTTGGCGGCGCGCCCGGGCGCTTTGCCTTTGTCGTCAGCGGCGCGGCAGCCTGGGTGGAGCGCGGCGGCTGCGCAGAGGCCGTGCTCGCGCAGGCGCAGCGGGAATTGAGCTGGGCCACGCCACCCGTCATCGACAAGGTGCTGACAGAGAAGCGGGCGACCTTTGCCTGCACGCCCGGCTTGGCACGCGCGCCGGCCCGCATCGCACCGGGCTTGTGGGCCGCCGGCGACTACATCGCCGGCCCCTACCCCGCCACGCTCGAAGGCGCCGTGCGCGCAGGCCTGGCGGCCGCTCAGGGCGTCGGCGCGGAGGCTGGAATGGCGGCGAAAGGCGCCGCCAGCGGCTCGCCGACAAACACGCCCTGAGCCGTCCACGCCACGCTGTGCCAATAGGCTTCCAGCGCGCTCACCCCTTGGGCATAGGCCTGGATCAGCATCTGCGGGTGCGGGAACTTCTGCAGATGGTTGCAGGGCTCGCTGACCGTGCCGTAGCTGGCCGTCGCGCCGGCGTCGATCCAGTCGAGGATGTTCATTTGCCCCTCATCAGCCGGCGGTTTGTCGAGCAGGCCGCCCGCAGACGTCAGATGGTCGGCCAGTGCGCCCGGCAGCCATTCCCCGCCCAGTGGCTTGGGCACGCGGATCAGGCCCGTTTCATAGACCAGGATGCGGCGCATCGCTGGCAAGGCATCGCTCTTCACACGAGCCACCTCAAGGCCGGCCACACCAGGCACGGCACCGGCCGGCGGAAACAGGCGCTCACGCACATTTCGCGCCGCATCCGGTGTCGCTGCGAGATAGGCCATGGCCGACTCCGGCGCGCCGCCGGCCAACAGATGGTCCGCCGCGATGCCGCGCTCGATCATGGCCATGGCCGCCGGCACTGAGCGGGCCGCCAGCTGCATCGTCGGCCGCACGCCGATGACCAGCCACGGCTTGGCGCCGAAGTAACCCGTATAGGGGCTGATGCGCGTGGCGGCGCAGGACTGAGCGCAGACATTGGGCTGCAACCCGACGCCAAGAGCGCTTGTCAGTGAATTGCAGTCCACGGCATAGGGCTGCACC
This sequence comes from Roseateles sp. P4_D2, assembly GCF_056401875.1. Lineage (NCBI taxonomy): Bacteria > Pseudomonadati > Pseudomonadota > Betaproteobacteria > Burkholderiales > Sphaerotilaceae > Roseateles > Roseateles sp. P4_D2. Next base: position 50,329 of record NZ_JBFUIM010000006.1, read on the forward strand.
CAGGCCAGGGCCAGGCCGTTGACATGCTCGGGCATCTGGCTGCGGATGGCCTGGTCGAGCGCCGTGAACTCCTCGCGCGTCAGGCTGTTGCGCAGCGGCAGTTGCACCCGCAGGATCTGCTCGGCCGGGATGCCGCGGCGCCTGGCGTAGTACTCACCCACGGTGACGGAATAGGGGTCGGCCGTGTTGATGACGAGGCCCAACTCATTGGCCGTGATGCGGCCGTACAACCGCGGCGCGCGGGCCCAACGTGACTCGCCAGGGGCCGGCGCAGCAGAAGCCGGCTCCGCGGCCTGGGCTGCGCCCATGCTGGCTATCGCCAGGGCAAGGCCCACTTGCCACCTCCTGAAGCCCGCTTTCGCCATACAAAACACTGGCAATCTCCCCCACAATGAAGCCATGAAATCCAAAGAGGCCCAGCAGACCCCGGCGATCCAGGTGCTGGAGCGCATGTTCTCGCTGCTGGACGTGCTGGCGAGCCACCAGGACCCGGTGTCGCTGAAGGCCTTGTCCGAGGCTACCGGGCTGCACCCCTCCACGGCGCACCGGATTCTCAATGACCTGACCCTCGGTCGATACGTGGATCGCCCCGAAGCCGGTAGTTATCGACTCGGCATGCGCATGCTGGAAATGGGCAACCTCGTGAAGGCGCGGCTGGATGTGCGCGACGCCGCCCTGCCGGCCATGCGCGAGCTGCACAAGTTCACCCACCAGCCGGTCAACCTGTCGGTGCGCCAGGGCGACGAGATTGTCTACATCGAACGCACCTACTCCGAACGCTCGGGCATGCAGGTCGTGCGCGCCGTGGGCGGCCGCGCGCCCTTGCACCTCACCTCGGTAGGCAAGCTCTTCTTGGCCAGCGACGACAGCCCGCGCGTGCGTGCTTACGCCACGCGCACCGGCCTGTCGGGCCACACGCGCAACAGCTTGACCGACATCAGCTCACTCGAGCGCGAGCTGGCCATGGTGCGCCAGCGCGGTATTGCCCGCGACGATGAGGAACTGGAGCTGGGCGTGCGGTGCATGGCGGCCGGCATCTATGACGACCAAGCCAAGCTGGTGGCCGGCTTGTCGATCTCAGCACCGGCCGACCGGCTGGAGGAGAGTTGGGTCGTCCGGCTGAAGGAAACGGCCTCTCAGATCTCGTCGGCGCTGGGCCACCGCGTCTGAAGCCAAAGCAAAACACGGCGCCTCGGCGCCGTGTTTTCATTGGATTCAACCGCTCAGAGCTTGGCAGAGGCGGTCGCCGTCTCGCCCTGGCTGGCCAGCCACTTGCGCATGCGCTCGGCGTCCGCGATCCGCGACGCCTTGCCGCTGGAATCCAGGAACACCATGATCAGCTTGCGGCCGGCCATGCTGGCCTGCATGACCAGGCATTTGCCGGCCTCGTTGATGAAACCGGTCTTCTGCAGGCCGATGTCCCACAGCGGGTTGGACAGCAGGCCGTTGGTGCTGTGGAACTGCACCAGGCGCTTGCCCAGGGCCACGCGCGCTTCGCGGGAGGTGGACAGGTCGCGCAGCAGCGGCACTTGGCTGGTCACATTGACGAGCTTGGCCAGGTCAGCGGCGCTGCTCTGGTTGCGGCTGGACAGGCCGGTGGGCTCGACATAGTGGGTGTCGGCCATGCCCAAGCTCTCGGCCTTGGCGTTCATCGCGGCGACGAAGGCGTCCAGGCCACCGGGGTAGTTGCGGCCCAGCGCATGGGCGGCGCGGTTCTCGCTGGCCATCAGGGCCAGGTGCAGCATGTCGCCGCGCGTCAGCGTCGTGCCGACGGCCAGGCGGGAGCGGGTGAACTTCTCGGTGTCGATGTCGTCATCGGTGACCGAAATCTTCTCGTCCAGCGACAGCCCGGCCTCGACCACCACCAACGCCGTCATCAGCTTGGTGATGGAGGCGATGGGCAGCACGGCCTGGGGATTCTTGGAGAACAGCACCTCGTTGGTGTCCTGGTCCAGCACATAGGCCACGCTGGACTTCAGGGCCAGCGGGTCATCCACCTGGTGCAGGCCGGCAACCTGCCCGAAGGTGGGCACAGCCGAGATAACGGGTGCGACCGCCCTGCGCAGCACGACCGAGCGCACCTTGCGCGTGGGCACGGCGGCGGTTTTGACGGGAGTGCGGATGGCCCTGGATTGGGTCGTGTCGGCGGCTGCCGTGGCGGCGCCAGGCAGCGCGGCCAGGAAGGTGAGGCTCAGGAAAGCGGCGGCAAATGTCTTCAACGGAGGTCCCCAACGCAGGCGGCAGTGTACGTGACGCCAAAAGTACCGACAAGATAAGAACTTAAGTGAAATACCTCAAGTGAACTCTTGTCCCGTATTGACGGGCCGTCACCTCAGGGCTTGCCACCGGCTCTTTCGCTTCGCAACGGGCTCCAAACGCATGCAAGTAGGCCTTGGCTGACAGCGTCTGGGAATCGGGTCGGCCCCGAATACCAAGGATTGCCGCTCAGTCGATCGACCCGCTCGTTGCCTGCGAGTGCCTCTGGGCGTCATTCTCGGGCGGTAGGCTGCCTTTTGAAGCAGGAGCAGCGGCTGCTTTGCGCGCCAAATTCCACGGGGACATGGAAACGGTTGCAACCGCCGTGACAGGGATCACGGCGGTTACAGCAGCAATGGGGGTGCGGGATGTTGGCGCGGCGTGGCGCCATCCTTAGCCGATCAGGAAGCGCGGCGGCGCGCGACGCCGAGACCCGCGATTGCCAAGCCAACAAGGGCCAGCGAGCCCGGTTCAGGCACGGTGTTCGGGGTGAACACGGCAAAGGCCCAATTGTTCTCGGTGCGGTTGGCCGTCTTCGAGTCCACGAACGACCCAAAACGCTGCCAGGTGGCGCCGGTGCCATCCTGATAGCCCGTCTGCGTTGCCTGGTATTGGCCAATATTGCCCTGGAACTGGTCAGCGAACGCCACCCAAAGAACCCCGCAGCAGCTCGACGGGTCGCCGATGACGACGGTGGGAGGCGCCCCCAGAACCGCCAGCAGGGCGTCCGCCGCCTCATTCGCAGCCGCCTCGTCGCCGAGGAAGGTCGGGGCGTCAGAGGCAAAGACCGTGTTGTAGGGCCCGAAGACAAAGGAAACGTCATAGGTCAGGCCATCGACCTCCAGGTCCTGGATGCCGACTGCAACGCCGCCCGAATAGCTGATCGTGGGCGCTGCACCAGCCAAACTACCAGCCAAAATGCCGACAGAAAGGGTGAAGGCTTTCAGAACGCGGGCGATCGACGGCATGGGTACTCCAGGGTTTTGGATTTGGGCGCCAATCTCACGCAATTTCCGGACCATCCATAAGATTAATGGGAAAACGTAGAGAGATCAACGGTTTAGCCAAACGTGCGCCCGATACAGCCTCGCGACTGTCAAGAATCTCGACGCTCTGGGCGAGCTAGCGGGCTAGCCTTGCGCTGCCACGCGCTCGGCCTTGCTCTGCAGCTTGTTCAATGCGCTCAAGTAGGCCTTGGCTGAGGCCACGATGATGTCGGGGTCGGCGCCGACCCCGTTCACCACCCGACCGGCATGCTGCAGCCGCACCGTCACCTCACCCTGTGACTCCGTGCTGCCACCCGTGATCGCGTTGACGGAATACAGCAGCATCTCTGCCCCCGACTGCACGACCGACTCGATGGCGCGCAGCGTCGCGTCGACCGGACCGTTGCCGTCGCTTTCCGCGCGATGCTCCTGGAGCCCCACGGCGAAGACGATGGCTGCGTGCGGGCGCTCCCCGGTTTCGCTGCGTTGGGCGAGCGACAGCAGGCGGTAGTGCTCGGCGTCGTTGATGACCGACTCGTCCATCACGAGGGCAACGATGTCCTCATCGAAGATCTCGTTCTTGCGGTCGGCCAGATCCTTGAAACGCTGGAAGGCCGCATTGACCTCGGCTTCACTCTCCAACTGGATGCCAAGCTCCTGCAGCCGCGCCTTGAAGGCATTGCGGCCGGACAGCTTGCCCAGCACGATCTTGTTGGCCGCCCAGCCCACATCCTCGGCGCGCATGATTTCATAGGTGTCGCGCGCCTTCAGCACGCCGTCCTGGTGGATGCCTGAGGCGTGCGCGAAGGCGTTGGCGCCGACGACGGCCTTGTTGGGCTGCACGACGAAGCCGGTCGTCTGCGATACCAGCCTGGAGGCCGGCACGATCTGCGACGTGTCGAGGCCGACATCCAGGCCGAAATAGTCGCGCCGCGTCTTGACGGCCATGACGACCTCTTCGAGCGAACAGTTGCCGGCGCGCTCGCCCAGGCCGTTGATGGTGCATTCCACCTGGCGAGCGCCGCCAATCTTCACGCCGGCCAGGGAATTGGCGACCGCCATGCCCAGGTCGTTGTGGCAGTGCACGCTCCAGATGGCCTGGTCGGAGTTGGGCACCTTCTCGCGCAGACGGCGCAGAAAGTCGCCATACAGCTCGGGAATGGCATAGCCCACCGTGTCGGGGATGTTGATGGTGCCGGCGCCTTCCTTGATGACGGCCTCGCAGACTCGGGCGAGAAAGTCGATGTCGGAGCGGTAGCCGTCCTCGGGCGAGAACTCGATGTCGCCGCACAGGTTGCGCGCGAAGCGCACCGCCAGCATGGCCTGCTCCAGCACCTGCTCGCGGGTCATGCGCAGCTTCTTCTCCATGTGGAGTTCGCTGGTGGCGATGAAGGTGTGGATGCGAGCCCGGTGAGCAGGTGCCAGCGCTTCGGCTGCTCGTGAGATGTCACGGTCGTTGGCGCGGGCCAGTGAACAGACCGTGCTGTCCTTGACCGCCGCGGCAATGGCCTTGACCGCCTCGAAGTCACCATTGCTCGATGCCGCGAAACCGGCCTCGATGATGTCGACCTTCATGCGCTCCAGTTGGCGGGCGATGCGCAGCTTCTCCTCGCGCGTCATGGACGCGCCGGGCGATTGCTCACCATCGCGCAGCGTGGTGTCGAAGATGATCAGTTTGTCGGTCATCGCACGTTTTCCTCTCGAATCTGGGGCACGGCCACCGGTGCGCGAGACAGGCCGGACAGGATGGCCTGCATGGACGCACGCACGATGCTGCCATCAATGCCGACGCCATGGCGAGTCACGTCGCCCACGCGAAGCTCCAGATAGGCCACCGCGCGCGCATCGGCGCCGCTGCCGATGGAATGCTCGTGGTAGTCCAGCACACGCACCTCTTGGCCCAGGCGTGTCGACAGCGCGTTGACGAAGGCATCGATGGGACCGTTGCCCTCTCCCTGCACATGGCCCATCCAGCCACCCAACACGATTTCGGCCGACAGGCGCATCGCGCCGCCCGCTACTTCGGTCATCTGCGGCTGCACGACGGCCGCGCCAGCGTCACCGATGCCGTACTCGCGTTCAAAGATGGCATAGATGTCTGCGGCCGTCAGTTCCTTGCCGGCGTCGTCCATGACGCGTTGTACGACCTGGCTGAACTCGATCTGCAGGCGCCGCGGCAGCTCCAGGCCGCATTCCGCTTCCAGCAGATAGGCGATGCCGCCCTTGCCTGACTGGCTGTTCACGCGGATGACGGCGTCATAGCTGCGGCCCAGGTCCTTGGGGTCGACGGGGAGATAGGGCATGTCCCAAATCTCCCCCTCCCGGCGGGCTGCGAAGGCTTTCTTGATGGCGTCCTGGTGGGAGCCCGAGAAGGAGGTGTAGACGAGGTCGCCCACGTAAGGGTGGCGCGGATGCACAGGGATCTGCGTGCAATGCTCGACGCAGCGGCGTACCTCGTCGATGTCGGAGAAATCGAGCTGCGGGTCCACGCCCTGGGTGTAAAGGTTGAGCGCGATGTTGACGAGGTCGACGTTGCCGGTGCGCTCGCCGTTGCCGAACAGGCAGCCCTCGACGCGGTCAGCGCCCGCCATCAGCGCGAACTCACCAGCCGCCGTGCCGGTACCGCGGTCGTTGTGCGGGTGCACGGACAGCACGATGGATTCGCGGCGCGCCAGGTTGCGGTGCATCCACTCGATCATGTCCGCGAAGATATTGGGCGTGCTGTGCTCGACGGTGGACGGCAGGTTGATGATGCACTTGCGCTCGGGCGTCGGCTGCCAGACCGCCGTCACCGCATCGACGACACGCTTGCTGAAGGCCAGCTCGGTGCCAGAAAACATTTCGGGCGAATACTCGAAGCGCCAGTCCACGCCTGGCCGTGCGGCGGCCAGCTCCTTGATCTGGCGGGCGTGCGAGGCCGCGAGCTCGACGATGCCGTCCTCGTCCGTGCCGAGCACGACACGGCGCATGATGGGTGCGACCGCGTTGTAGACGTGGACGATGACGCGCCTTACGCCATCCAGCGACTCAAAAGTGCGCTCGATCAGGTGGGCACGCGCCTGCGTCAGCACCTGGATGGTCACGTCGTCGGGGATGTGTCCGCCGTCGATGAGCAGGCGGATGAAGTCGAACTCGGTCTGCGACGCCGACGGGAAGCCGACCTCGATCTCCTTGAAGCCGATCTTCACGAGTTGCTGGAACATGCGCAGCTTGCGGGCAATGTCCATCGGCTCGATCAGCGCCTGGTTGCCGTCACGCAGGTCGGTGCTCAGCCAGATCGGCGCGCGGGTCAGCACGGCATCGGGCCAGCGGCGGTCCGGCAATGCGATCGGGGCGAAGGAGCGGTACTTTTGCTGCGGTTGCTTCAACATGGGTGTTCCATCCGAGGGTGGGTGGCGCAACCAGCAGCCTTTGAAAACACGAACGGCCCGCTGCGGTTGCATACGGGCCGTTGGGGTCAGGTGTGAGCGTACGTGCGCGACTGACTAGCGAACCCGTGGTTCCTCTAGGGCTAGTAGCAGGCGAATTCGCGTGGCGCGGCTCATGGGTCGGGAATCTAGCATGAATGGCTATTGATGCAAGCCACGTTCATCCGGCTCGTCGGTGCTGGTGGAGATGACGCTGACGGGCTTGCCCTTGGACTTGCGCCAGCCATAGATGACATACCCCGACAGGCCATAGACGCAGAAGACACCGAAGAGAACGCGCGATGGATCGAGTGCGGCAAGGCCGATGCCAAGCATGATCACAACCAACACGATGAAGGGCACGCTGCGCCGCCGGTCGAAGACTTTGAAGCTGTAGAACGGAGCGTTCGTCACCATCGAAAGCCCGGCGAACAAGGTGATGCCGTAAGCCACCCAGGCGACCCAACCCCCGGGCTGGACACCGGTGTACTCCTTCCGATCCACGACGGCCCAGATCAGGCCCATCACGATCGCCGCTGCCGCGGGGCTTGGCAGCCCCTGGAAATAGCGCTTGTCCACCACGCCGATGTTGACGTTGAAGCGTGCCAGCCGCAGTGCAGCGCCGGCGATATAGACGAAGGCCGGAATCCAGCCCGGCTTGCCCATGTCCTTGAGCGCCCACATGTAGACGATCAACGCCGGCGCGGCACCGAAGGCCACCATGTCGGACAGGCTGTCCATCTGCTCGCCGAAGGCTGACTGGGTATTGGTCATGCGTGCGACGCGGCCATCAAGACTATCGAGGATGGCAGCGGCAAAGATGGCAACACAGGCCACCTCGAAGCGGCCGTTCATGGCCATGACGATGGCATAGAAGGCGCTGAACAGCGCGCCCAGCGTGATCGCGTTGGGCAGAGCGTAGATGCCTTTGCGGCGGGGGCGGACGGCGAGGCTGGGCTCGTCGTCCTCGGTGGGCTCGGGAATCATGGGCGGCAGGATAGCTCAGGGGGCCCTGCTTCGGCATTCGCGAAGGCCTAGCATGCAGTGCGCATCCACTCCAACTCATGACCATGAAACTGATCGAGGTCCGCACCTACAAGCTCAACCCCGGCTGCGCCGAGCGCTTCGTCCCTGCGGTACAGGCTGCGCTGCCGCTGGTGCGAGCCAGCGGCATGGACGTCGTGGCCTTTGGGCGCTCGGACCATGAGCACGAGAGCTTCTTCCTGATCCGCGCGTTCGACAGCCGGGAACAACTGGTTGCGCAGCAGGATGCCTTTTATGGCTCGGCTGCCTGGCGAGAGGGGCCGCGTGCGGCACTGGTGGACTGCCTGGACGACTATCTGAACACGCTGCTTTGGCTGCCCGATGAAGCCGTCGAGGCGCTGCGAGCCCACAACGGCATGCCATGAGCACACTCGACCGCTTCGTTCAGGCTCAGCAGGGGCGGTACGAGCAGGCGCTGGCCGAGCTCAAGGCCGGCCGCAAGACCGGTCACTGGATCTGGTTCGTGCTGCCGCAGTTGCGCGGGCTGGGGCGCAGCGCCATGGCGCATGAATACGGCATCGCAGGCCGCGCGGAAGCCGAGGCCTATCTCGCCCATCCGGTGCTGGGCGCGCGGTTGCGTGATTGTGTGCAAGCCATGCAGGCTCACGAGGGCAAGTCGGCCGAGCGCATCCTGGGCGACCTGGACGCGATGAAGTTCAAGTCCTGCCTGACCTTGTTCGAGTCGGTGGCAGGCGAGCCGGACCACCTGTTTGGGCGGACGCTGGAGAAGCTCTACAACGGGGAGCGGGATGAGGCGACGTTGAGCCTGCTGGCCGGCGCCCCGCGGGGGTGATTCGCGAGCCGGTTCCTTACATCGAGACCTGCGGCCAGTCCCTGTTGCCGGCCCAGGCCTGGCTGGCGTCGAACGACTCCGGGCAGATGGCAAGGAAATAGCCCTGCGTGAAAACGCCTGACTGCTCCTGCGCGACCGGATGATGCGGCACATCGTCACCCGTGTAGCCCGTCGGTCCGCTGGCTGAGGCCTTGATGCCGACCGGTGGTTTGGACTTTTGGTAGTCCTCCATCACCACCTTTCCATTGTATTTTTCCGCGAACAGCCAGTGATGCATCGACCCATAGACGAACACCTGGAACTGGGTACCGTCGGGATACTTGCCCATCTGCGCCTGCATCTCGCCATCCAGCGCATACGTCTTGCTCTTCAACGGGTCGGTGTCGGCCACCCCGTCCTGGACGACCTTGTAGCGGATGCCATCGGTGCCAGCCTCCGCGTTGCGGCGCTTGGCCTCAGAAACCATCAGACCGCGCGTACCGCGCAGTTGTGCATCCCCCGAGACGTCCTCGCCCGGCACCTTGTCCGAGGCCTTGGTCATGAAGTTCTTCAGGCTCTCCAGCCGCCACCAGATCTTTTCGTCCTGCATGGTCCCGTAATCGGCGATCAACGTTTCAAGTCGCCGCTGCACTTCGGCGTCCACAAGCTCCTTGTCCTGGGTCTTCCACGATTCATCCAGCCCCGCCCGGATGTCGGGGCCGAGCTTGTCGCGGATCATTGCGTGCACCAGCGCCGTCGTCGTCTGCCCCGTGATCGCACCCATCGTGCAGCACAGGCAGTTCGTTCCCGCATCGCCAGACCGCCCTGCCCCGAGTTCGTCTTCTGACTTTTTCGAGTTGGGGCCGGCCGAATTCAGGCCAGCGATCGGCCGCCTGGCACGCAGCATGGCCAGCGCCTCGGACCCCGGGTTGCGCGGCGGCTCAAGCAGCACGGCGCGAGCCTTCCTGGTCTTGCCCTGAATCTCGTTTCTGTTCGCCACCAAGGGCCCGCGGCCGGTGAACGGCACCAACGCGGGCATCACGACAAACCGGGCGGTGACAGCCGTCAGGTCGCCACTTCGAGCGGTGAGCGTGACGCCCTGGGCCGCCTCGGTGAACTGCACCTGGGCATCGGCGATGCCGCGAGCAAAGGCGCTGGCCGGCAGCGTCACGTCGCCGGACAGCTTGCCGTCAGAGGACAGGACGACATCGGTGGCGACCGCCTCCATCGGCCCGCTTGCTCCCATCACCGTGACCGTGAGCCGCAGCGGCACGTTGGCTTCCGCGGCCACGACCCGGCCGCCACCGCGTGCCTCGACCTTCAAGGACACGGCACCGGGCGCAACTATTTCATCGACGACGACCTCGGTGCGCTTGATCGACTCCAGCACCTCGCGCACAGCAGTCGTTTCAGGGAGCGACTTGTCCAAGATCAGGCACCTCCACAGTTGAACGTCGGCGCAGGCGCGCCCGCCATCACCAGCCTTCGTGACGGAAAGCAGCGGATCGGTTCCCCAACAAAAAAGGCCGGCGCCCCTCGGCACCGGCCTTTCAATCCGTTGAGAACGGGCTGACGATCAGTTCTTCGCCTTGTCCACCAGCTTGTTGGCCTTGATCCAGGGCATCATTTCGCGCAGCTTCTCACCGACCTGCTCGATGGGATGCTCGGCCGTCAGCCGGCGGCGGCTGATCAGCGTCGGGGCGCCGGCCTTGTTCTCGAGGATGAAGCTCTTGGCGTATTCGCCCGTCTGGATGTCCTTCAGGCACTGACGCATCGCGTTCTTGGTGTCTTCGGTGACGACGCGCGGGCCAGTCACGTACTCACCGTACTCGGCGTTGTTCGAGATCGAGTAGTTCATGTTGGCGATGCCGCCTTCGTAGATCAGGTCCACGATGAGCTTGAGCTCGTGCAGGCATTCGAAGTAGGCCATCTCGGGGGCGTAGCCGGCTTCCGTCAGCGTCTCGAAGCCCGCCTTGATCAGTTCCACGGCGCCGCCGCACAGCACGGCCTGCTCGCCGAAGAGGTCGGTCTCGGTCTCTTCGCGGAAACTGGTCTGGATGATGCCGGCCTTGCCGCCACCGTTGGCTGCGGCATAGCTCAGGGCCAGGTCACGGGCCTTGCCGGTCTTGTCCTGGTAGATGGCGATCAGGTGAGGCACGCCGCCACCCTGGCGATACGTGTTGCGCACCGTATGGCCGGGGGCCTTGGGAGCGACCATCCAGACATCCAGGTCAGCGCGCGGCTGCACCTGGCCGTAGTGGACGTTGAAGCCGTGCGCGAAGGCCAGCGATGCGCCCTGCTTGATGTTGGGCTCGACCTCGTTCTTGTAGACGTCGGCGATCTGCTCGTCGGGCAGCAGGATCATGACCACGTCGGCCGATTTCACGGCGTCGGCGATCTCGGCGACCTTGAGGCCAGCGCCTTCGGCCTTGGACCAGGACGCGCCGCTGCGGCGCAGCGCGACGGTGACCTTGCAGCCGCTGTCGTTCAGGTTCTGCGCGTGGGCGTGGCCTTGTGAGCCATAGCCGATGATGGTGACGTTCTTGCCCTTGATGAGGCTGAGATCGGCGTCCTTGTCGTAGTAGACGTTCATGATGGGTCGCTCCAGGAAAAAACTGTGGTGTGTGGGGGTGAAGGCGGATCAGACGCGCAGGATGCGCTCGCCGCGGCCGATGCCGCTGGCGCCGGTGCGTACGGTTTCGAGGATGGACGCACGGTCGATCGCATCGATGAAGGCGTCGAGCTTGCCGGCGTCGCCGGTCAACTCGATCGTGTAGGTCTTCTCGGTCACGTCGATGACGCGGCCACGGAAGATGTCGGCGGTGCGCTTGATTTCCTCGCGCTCCTTGCCGACGGCGCGCACCTTGATGAGCATCAGCTCACGCTCGGTGTAGTTGCCTTCAGTCAGATCGACGACCTTGACGACCTCGATGAGGCGGTTCAGGTGCTTGGTGATCTGCTCGATGACCTCGTCGCTGCCCGTCGTCACGATGGTCATGCGCGAGAGGGACGGGTCTTCCGTCGGCGCGACGGTCAGGCTCTCGATGTTGTAGCCGCGGGCCGAGAACAGGCCGACGACGCGCGACAGCGCACCCGGCTCGTTCTCGATGAGCAAAGCAATGATGTGTTTCATGGGTTCTTCGTCCTTCGCGCTCTTCAGTGCTGCTGGCGGTAACCAGCGGACCTTTGGCTGCGGGTTCGAGTGGAGTGGATCGCTGCGGGTGTCGGACTGCTTGCGCTTTTCAGCGGCAACCCCGACTGGCGCGGTAACGCCAGCCAGAGCTGCCGATTTCAGGCGCTCACAGGTCTTCCGATCCCAGCAGCATCTCGGAAATGCCCTTGCCCGCCTTGACCATGGGCCAGACGTTCTCGGTCGGGTCGGTGCGGATGTCCAGGAAGACGGTACGGTCGGTCAGGCGCATCGCTTCCTTCAGCGCGGGCTCGACGTCGCTGGGCTTCTCGACCAGGATGCCGACGTGGCCATAGGCCTCGGCCAGCTTCACGAAGTCGGGCAGCGCGTCCATGTAGCTGTGCGAGTAGCGGCCGCCGTAGTCCAGCTGCTGCCACTGGCGCACCATGCCCAGGTAGCGGTTGTTCAGCGAGACGATCTTGACCGGCGTCTTGTACTGGAAGCAGGTCGACAGCTCCTGGATGCACATCTGGATGCTGCCTTCGCCGGTGATGCAGAACACATCCGCCTCCGGCTTGGCCAGCTTGATGCCCATCGCATAGGGTAGGCCCACGCCCATGGTGCCCAGGCCGCCGGAGTTGATCCAGCGGCGCGGCTGGTCGAACTTGTAGTACTGCGCGGCCCACATCTGGTGCTGGCCGACGTCGCTGGTGATGTAGGTGTCGCGGTCGCGGGTCAGCTTCCACAGCGTGTCGACGACCATCTGCGGCTTGATGACCTCGTCCGAGCCCTTGTAGACCAGGCAGTCACGGCCGCGCCATTCATTGATCTGATTCCACCATGCGTTGACGGCGTCCGCATCCGGCTTGGCCTGCGCTTCCTTCAGCTGGGCGATCAGCTCCTGCAGCACGTCCTTCACGTCGCCGACAATGGGAATGTCGACGCGCACGCGCTTGGAGATCGACGAGGGGTCGATGTCCACGTGGATGATCTTGCGCTCGACCGAACCGAAGTGCTTGGGGTTGCCGATGACGCGGTCATCGAAGCGCGCGCCCACGGCCAGCAGCACGTCGCAGTGCTGCATGGTCATGTTGGCCTCGTACGTGCCGTGCATGCCCAGCATGCCCAGGAAGCGCGGGTCGGTGCCGGGCATGGCACCCAGGCCCATCAGCGTGTTCGTGCAGGGGAAGCCCAGCATGTCGACCAGCTGGCGCAGCTCCGCCGTGGCTTCACCTAGGATGACGCCGCCGCCCGTGTAGATGTAAGGGCGCTTGGCCTGCAGCAGCAGTTGGACCGCCTTGCGGATCTGGCCGCTATGGCCCTTCTTGACCGGGTTGTAGGAGCGCATTTCGATGCGGTCCGGATAGCTGAACGTCGTCTTCGCGAGCGACACGTCCTTCGGAATGTCCACGACGACCGGGCCGGGGCGTCCGGTACGGGCGATGTGGAAGGCCTTCTTCAGCGTCAGCGCCAGGTCGCGCACGTCCTTCACCAGGAAGTTGTGCTTGACGATGGGGCGCGTGATGCCGACCGTGTCGCACTCCTGGAAGGCGTCCAGGCCGATGGCCGCGCTAGGCACCTGACCCGTGATGATGACCATCGGGATCGAGTCCATGTAGGCCGTCGCGATGCCGGTCACGGCATTCGTGACTCCTGGGCCCGAGGTGACCAGCGCCACACCGACTTCGCCGGTCGCCCGGGCAAAGCCGTCGGCGGCGTGTACGGCCGCCTGCTCGTGGCGCACCAGCACGTGCTGGATGCTTTCCTGCTTGTAGAGGGCGTCGTAGATGTAGAGCACCGCGCCGCCGGGGTAACCCCAGAGATGGCGCACCCCTTCGGCCTGCAGGCAGCGAACGAGGATCTCGGAGCCATTGAGCTCCGCGGTGGAATTGGGGGATTGGGAATTCGGCTGCGCCAGGGCGGCGCGCTTGATATCCGCGGCAGACATGTCCATTTTTAGAACCTTTGTGAATTTCTCTAACGAAAAACCATTGGTGTCCCTCTTCTCGCCCTCGTGAAGCGGATTTGGAACCTGCGCGATCAACAGATGGAGCCCCAGTCGGGCGGCCACTGAGAGACCATTGACTCTTTGTGCGAAGCAACATTATGCCGAGCAAAATCGTGTGAGCCTTCGTATCAGACGAATGCCATAATCCGAGCTGCCGCCCGGACCTGCCTCCCCGCCTTGGCCACCGACAAAGAACTCAACGATTTCCTGCGTACCGTCGACCGCCGCGCCTTCAAGCGCACGGCCTACGTGGTTCGAGACGACGATGCCGCCCTGGACATCGTCCAGGACGCCATGATCAAGCTGGCCGAGAACTATTTCGACCGCCCCGCGGCCGAGTTGCCGCTGCTGTTCCAGCGCATCCTGTCGAACGCGACGATGGACTACTTCCGTCGCCAGAAGACGCGCCGGGCCGTCATGACAAATATGTCGGAGTTCGAGGGCGGCGGCGATGGCGACGGTGATTTCGACCTGCTGGAGATCCTTGAAACCCAGGAAGGCGCCATGGGCGCCTTGAGCGCCGCGGATGAGGTCAGCCGGGCGCAGATCTTGCAGCGCATCGAGACGGAAGTCGAACAGCTGCCGACGCGTCAACGCGAAGCCTTCCTGCTGCGTTACTGGGAGGAACTGGATGTTGCAGAGACCGCGTCTGTGATGGGTTGCTCGGAAGGCAGTGTCAAAACTCACTGTTCCCGCGCCGTCCATTCGCTGGCGAAGTCGCTCAAGGCCAAGGGGATCACGCTATGAAGTCGCCGTCGAAATTTTCCACCTTCCCTGCCGACCTGGATGCTCGCGTCACGCGTTTTGGCCTGCGTGTCGCTGCTGGCCTGACCGAGCGCAACGCCACACTGCCGCATGACGTGTCCGAACGTCTGCGCTTCGCACGTGAGCAAGCCTTGGCCCGCGCCGCCCAGGCCCGCGCTGCGCGCACCTCGGTAAGCACGGCCAGCCCTGGGGTGGTGCAGATGGGTTCGACGCTGGCCCTGAGCGGCGGCCCGCGCGGTGCCGGCGGCAACAACGGCCTATGGTCCAAGCTTGCGTCCGCCCTCCCGCTGCTGGCGCTGCTGGCCGGGCTGCTGTTGATGCAACAAGGCCAGATCCATGAACAGATCGTCGCCGCCGCTGAGGTGGACACGGCGCTGCTCAGCGACAACCTGCCGCCCTCCGCCTTCAGCGATCCGGGCTTCGCCGAATTCCTGAGAGACGGTCAAGAATGACCGGATGCCCATGAGCCGAGCCGCGCGGAGGCCTCCCGCCCCTCTCCGCCCGTTGATTGCCCTGCTGCTCACCGCAGCGGGGTTTTCTGCTTTTGCGCAGACACAAGACGCGGCTTCGGCGCCAGATGGCATTGCAGCAAGCGCGGCCATCTCCCCTCCCGCAGTTCGACCGGCAGCACCTGTCATGTCGCCGGTCTCCGCGCTGGCCGCCGCACCGACCTGGCAGGCACTGACGCCAGCGCAGCGCGACCTCCTCGCACCGCTGGCGAAGGACTGGGACAAGCTCGGCCCCAACCAGCGCAGCAAGTGGCTGAATGCGACGCCGCGTCTGGCCGTGCTGCCGCCTGCCGAACTCAACCGCCTGCATGAACGCATGCGTGACTGGGCCAATCTGACGCCGGGCGAGCGAGTCGATGCCCGCATCGGCTTCCAGGTGGCCAAACAGGTGGATTCCGAGCAGCGTCAGGCCAAGTGGGAGGCCTACCAGGCGCTGCCCCAGGAAAAACGCCAGGAGCTTGCCGACAAGGCCGTTGCGCGCCGTCAGGCCCAGACCAAGGCCGCCAGCCCGGTGGCCAAGCCGCTGACTGCGGTGCCCAAGTCCAATATCGTGCCCGCGGCGCCCAAGCTCGTCACGCCGACACCCGTGACAGGCAGTCTCATCCAGGCCAAGCCGGGTGCTACGACGGTCCTGATCACGCGCGGCCTCGTCCTGCCGGCCCACCACGCAGCGGGTGAGACCAAGGTGGTGGCCGATCCGGCCCTGGTGGACCCCAAGACGCTGCTGCCAAAATCGCTGAAGGCGCCACCCGCGTCCGTACCGCGCACATGACGGCGTTGGTCGACACGAACGCCGCGCCTGCGGGCCTGGCGAGACGTTTCGCGGCCTTTCTCTACGAAGGCGTACTGCTGTTCGGCGTGGTCTTCTTCGCCGGCTTCCTCTACTCGGTGCTGACGCGCCAGCAGCATGCGCTGGAGGGTCGCACGGGCATGGCGGTGAGCCTTTTCATCGTGCTGGGCCTGTACTTCGTCGGCTTCTGGACGCGCACGGGTCAGACGCTGGCGATGAAGACCTGGCATCTGCGCGTCACCGACGCCGCCGGCCGGCCGCTGCGCTGGGGCCGTGCGTTGCTGCGCTACTGCTTGAGCTGGCTGTGGTTCCTGCCGGCGCTGATCAGCGTCTGGGCGCTGGGCCTGCACGGCGGCGGCGCCATCATCGGCAGCCTGCTGGCCGGCATCGCCGGCTACCTGCTGATTGCACGCCTGCACCCGCAGCGACAATTCCTGCACGACGCCCTCTGCGGTTCGCGCGTCATCACCCAACTTCCCGTGCGCTCATGAGCGCAGCGCCGGGCCGTCCCAAGCAAACTCGCTCCCGCCTGGCGGGACAAGGCCGCAGGCCTAAGGGTGCCCCATGACCAACCCGCACAAGGGCCGGACCGGCCTGGACCGCATCATCCACGCCGCCGGCTATTCCTGGGCCGGTCTCAAGGCCGCCTACACCGGCGAGAGCGCCTTCCGCCAGGAAACCTGGCTCTGCATCATTGCCGCGCCGCTGGCGTTCTGGTTGGCCAACACCTGGGAGCAAGCGGCGCTGCTGCTGGGCTCGCTGCTGCTGCTGCTCATCGTCGAGTTGCTGAACTCCGCCATTGAAGCGGTTGTTGACCGTGTGTCCTTCGAGCGGCATGAGCTGTCCAAGCGCGCCAAGGACATTGCCAGCGCCGCCGTGCTGATGGCGCTGGTGCTTGCTGGCGGCATCTGGGCCGCCGCCGTCTGGCAGCACCTGCGCTGAGGCAACGCAGCCCCCACGCGCATTTCATGAGCTGCCCCCGAGGGGGCGCGTCAGCGCCTTCGGACGGCCGGGCGGCACTGACATGCCACAGTCGGGCCATGCAGGCCCGCGGTTTCAAGCTGATCCCCAGCCACGTCGACGGCGTCGAGGTGGTCGTGGCCGACTCGGCACTGGCCTTCGGCCGCCACACCCATGACGAGTTCGGCATTGGCCTCATCGAGCGAGGCGCGCAGAAATCGGCCAGCGGGTGCGGTGTCGTCGAGGCTGGTGCGGGCGACCTGATCACGGTCAACCCCGGCGAGGTGCACGACGGCACGCCCTTTGATGCGAGCGGGCGGTGCTGGCGCATGCTCTATGTCGATCCGGCCCGGCTGCTGGATGCGGCAGCGGACATCGCGCCAGGTTCATCGTTTGAGTTCAAGGCGCCCGTCATTCGTGATGCCCTCATGACGGCACGCTTTCGCGCCCTGTTCGACGCGGTCACCACGGACGACGCGTTGCACTCCGACGCCGAACTGCTGACGCTGACCGCGCGGCTTCTCAAGCCCTCTTCGGTAGAGCGCCCCGCCGTGAGTGCCGGTGTCACCGCCGCGCGCGAGCGCATTGACGACGATCCCGCTGCCGTACTGACGCTATCAGGCTTGGCCACCGACGCGGCGATGAGCCGCTACCAGTTCCTGCGCGCGTTCACACGGCTGACCGGCCTGCCACCTCACGCCTATCTGCTGCAACGCCGCGTGCAGCGTGCCCGCCGGTTGGTGCGTGAGGGCCTGTCGCTGGCAGAGGCCGCCGCGGCCAGCGGATTCGCGGACCAGAGCCACATGACACGCTGCTTTGTGCGCAACTTCGGTCTGACGCCTGGGATGCTGGCGCGCAGCCGCTGAAATTTCGTTCAAGACCCACTGGCCGCATCCGCCGCAGCATGGCGCCTCCATCAAGGAGTGCCCCATGAACCTCGAATTCCTGACCGTGTCCCTGCTCGTTGTCGCCTCACCGGGCACGGGTGCGGCCGTCACCATCGCCACCGGCCTATCGCGCGGCGCGCGCATGGCCGTCATCGCGGCTTTCGGCTGCACGCTCGGCGTCGTGCCCCACATGCTGGCGGCCATCACGGGCCTGGCGGCGCTGTTGCATGCAAGCAGCCTGGCCTTCGAGGCCGTCAAGTTCGCCGGCGTGGCCTATCTGCTCTACATCGCCTGGATGACCTGGCGCGAACAGGGGGTGCTGAAGGTCGAAGCCGATGGCACCACTCGATCCGATGGGGAGGTCATTCGCCACGCTGTGCTCGTGAACCTGCTCAATCCCAAGCTGTCCATGTTCTTCCTGGCCTTCCTGCCGCAATTCATCGCCAAGGACGAAGCAGCGCCGACGCTGGCGATGTTGCAGCTCTCGGCCCTCTTCATGGCCATGACCTTCGGGGTGTTCGCCCTTTACGGCGCGTTCGCCGCACGCATGCGCGAGCATGTGCTCGGCAGCGAGACCGCGATGGCCTGGCTGCGCCGCAGCTTTGCAGCGACCTTCGTCGCCCTGGGCGCGAAGCTCGCGCTGACGCAGCGTTAGACGGCGGCTTCGTCCGTCTCGCCGGTACGGATGCGCACCACTTGCTCGACCGGCAGCACGAAGATCTTGCCGTCGCCGATCTTGCCGGTCTTGGCGGCCTTCAGGATGGCGTCGATGCAGCGGTCGACCTCGTCGTCCTTCACGACGACCTCGACCTTGACCTTGGGCAGGAAGTCGACGACGTATTCAGCGCCGCGATAGAGCTCGGTGTGCCCCTTCTGGCGGCCAAAACCCTTGACTTCGGTGACCGTCAGGCCCGACGCGCCTACTTCGGCCAGCGCCTCGCGCACTTCGTCGAGCTTGAAGGGTTTGATGATGGCGGTGATTTGCTTCATTGCGAGCGCTCCAGTTTGCGAGGTTCACCCAAGTTTACGCACGGAACCTGGAGGTGATGGGATATCTCCAGTCGCGACCAAAGCCGCGGTGGGTGATGCGGATGCCCACTGGCGCCTGGCGGCGCTTGTACTCGTTGATCTTGATCAACCGGGTGACGCGCTCGACGTCCTCCGGCTTGAAACCGGCGGCAACAATTTCGGCGATCGACTGATCCTGCTCCATGTAGCGGGCCAGGATGGCGTCCAGCACCGCGTAGGGCGGCAGGCTGTCCTCATCCTTCTGGTCGGGGCGCAGCTCGGCCGAGGGCGGACGGGTGATGATGCGGTCGGGGATGATCTCGGCGCCTTGCGCATTGCGCCAGCGGGCGAGGCGGAACACCAGGGTCTTGGCCACGTCCTTGATGACGGCAAAGCCGCCCGCCATGTCGCCATAGAGCGTGCAGTAGCCGGTGGCCATCTCGCTCTTGTTGCCGGTCGTCAGCACGATGCTGCCGAACTTGTTGGACAGCGCCATCAGCAGCGTGCCGCGGATGCGGGCCTGGATGTTCTCCTCGGTGGCATCCAGCGGCAGGCCCTTGAACTCCTCGGCCAGCGTGGTGTTGAAGGCATCGAACATCGGCACGATGGACTTCTCGTCGTAGCGCACCCCCAGGCGCTCGGCCATGTCGCGAGCGTCGATCCAGGAGATGTCGGCCGTGTAGGGCGAAGGCATCATCACGGTGCGCACCTTGTCGGCACCCAACGCATCCACAGCGATGGCCAGCACCAGGGCCGAGTCAATGCCCCCCGACAAGCCGATCAGCGCGCCCGGGAAGCCGTTCTTGCCGAGGTAGTCGCGCACGCCGGTCACCAGGGCCTGCCAGACCTGTGCCTCGTACTCGGGCAAAGGGGTGATGCCGCCCTTCAGCCGACCGGCGTCCAACTCCAGCATGGTCAGCGCCTCCTCGAACATCGGCGCGCGCATGGCCAGTTCGCCGTCGGCCTGCACGGCAAAGGACGCGCCGTCGAAGACCATCTCGTCCTGCCCGCCCACCAGGTGGGCGTAGAGCAGCGGCAGGCCCACGGCGCGGGCGCGCTCGGCCATGTGGGCCTCGCGCTCCTCGACCTTGCCGATGTGGAAGGGCGAGGCATTGATGACGCAGAGCAGCTCCGCACCTGCGGCCTTGGCGGCCGCGGCGGGTTCCTCGAACCAGGCGTCCTCGCATATCAGTAGGCCCACACGGTGGCCTCTGACGTCGACAACCACGGCACCGAGCCCTGCATCCCTGCCGGAGTAGAAATAGCGCCGCTCGTCGAAGACCTGGTAGTTGGGCAGCTCGCGCTTGGCATAGCTGGCGACGACCTGGCCGCCCGCGAGCACCGAGGCGACGTTCAGGCAGGGTGGCAGCGACCAGCTGCGCTCCCGCACCGCCCCTCCCTCGCGCTCGCGCGGGTGTCCAACCACGACATGTAGCCCTTCGCAGCCCGCCAGCTCAGCCGCGATGCGCTGCAACTGCTCGTCGCAGGCCTCAAGAAAGGCCGGGCGCAGCAGCAGGTCCTCGGGCGGATAGCCGCACAGCGCCAACTCGGGCGTGACGAGCAGATCAACCCCAGCCGTGTGCGCCGCGCGCGCTTGGGCAATGATGCGGTCCGCGTTGCCCACCAGATCGCCGACGACGACATTGATCTGGGCCAGGGCAATCTTCAAGGGCGAGGGCATGGGCGACAGCGATTCAGAACACGAGAGCAGCATTGTCATTCGGGTCGACGCTTCACCCGACGCCTTGCCGCAAGACCATTGGGACGCCCTGCTTTCTGCCCAGGCGCGGCCCACGCCCTTCATGCGCCTGGCCTATCTGCGCGCCCTGCATGCCAGCGGCAGCGCCGGGGCCGGCACGGGCTGGCAGCCGCAGTTCGTTTCGCTGTGGCGGGGCGAGGAGCTGCTGGCGGCCTGCCCGGCCTATCTGAAGACCCACAGCTATGGCGAATACGTCTTCGACTGGGCCTGGGCCGACGCCTACCAGCGCCATGGGCTGAGCTACTACCCCAAGCTGCTGGTGGCCGTGCCCTTCACGCCCGTGCCGGGCAGCCGGCTCTTGGCCGTGGACGATGAAGCACGGGCACTGCTGGCGCAGGCGCTGCGGGCCCTGGCCAGGGAGACTGAGGCGTCGTCCCTGCACGTGCTGTTCGGCGATGAGGCTGACCAGGCGGCGCTTTCAGCAGCCGGCTGCATGGCAAGGGCTGGCGTGCAGTTCCATTGGACGGCCGAGGGCGACGCCTACTTCACGGCCTTTCTCTCGCGCCTGCAGCGCGACAAGCGCAAGAAGATCCAGCAGGAGCAGCGCCGCGTGCGCGAAGCGGGTGTCCTGTTCGAGGCAAACGCCGGCAACGCTATCAGCGTCGAGGACTGGGACTTCTTCTACCGCTGCTACCAGCAGACCTACCGCGAACACCACAGCACGCCCTATCTGAGCCGCGACTTCTTCGCCCGCATGGCCAGCGACATGCCCGAGCATTGGCTGATGTTCACGGCGCTGCGGGCGGGCGAGCGCGTCGCCACCTCGCTGATCGCGCTGGACCCCGAACGCCGCGCCGCCTTCGGCCGTTACTGGGGCGCCGTCGAGCACATCCCCAACCTGCATTTCGACGCCTGCTATTACCAGCCGCTGGCCTGGTGCATAGACAACGGCTACCAGCGCTTCGAGGGCGGTGCCCAGGGCGAGCACAAGATGGCGCGCGGCCTGATGCCGACGCCGACCGCGTCCAGCCACTGGCTGGCCCACCCCTCCTTTGCCGATGCCGTCAATGACTTCCTGGCACGCGAGGGCGAAGCGATGGCGGGCTATATCGACGAGCTGGGCGAGCACCAACCGTTCAAGTCAGTGCCTTGAACCCGGCCATGGCCGATCTCAGGGTCGAGCCACTCCGCCCAGCCGACGCCTGGCCACCCGCCCCACCACCAGCAGGCCCGCCAGCAACATCGCGTAGCTCTCGGGCTCGGGCACGGCGGCGGTGAAGTTCAGGTTCAGCGCATTGCCGGTGGCCGCCACCGACCAGTGGCCGCCCATCAGCGAATTGGCGAAACCGCTGCCGTCGATGCTGAACTCTTTGGCCGAGAAGCCCAGGATGCCGCCGCTCGCGTAGGCCAGGGTGTAGCTGTGATTGTGCTGGGCGTCGAAACCGGCCAGCAGCCCCGCGCCGCCGTTCGCCAGCAGCGACTTCAACGTGACGGTGAACGGGTTGGCCGCGCTGGCGTCCAGGCTCAGCGTGCCGCCGACGCTCAGCAGGTCGTACCCCAGCCCGGCGGCGGCGCTGGCATTGGCGATCTCCCACAGATAGCTGGCGCCCTCGGCAAACGTCGCGTTGCCCGCCACGCTCAACTGGCCCGGCGAGTTGCCGGGCGCGAGCTTGCCGGCCAGCACCAGGCTGCCCAGTGCACCGCTGCCGCCCAGCGAGGCGCCCGCGTCGACGCTGAAGGCGCTGCTCAGCGACGAGCCGTTGAGCGTCAGTTCGCCAGCCTGCACCCGGGTCGTGCCGGTGTAGGTGTTGATGCCACTGAGCACCTGGGTGCCCGTGCCCTCCTTGACGAAGTTGCCGGTGGATTCGCTGTTCGCCAGCACGCCGGAAAAGTGGCCCGACCCATTGCCCACGCCAAAGGTGAAGGCGGAGTAGCCGGAGCCGCCATAGCCGGACTTGATGCGGCCGGCGCCGCTGAGCGCATCGACGCGCACGTTGGCCTCGTCGCCGTCGAAGACGGCACCGGCGGCCACGTTCAGCCCGCTCTTGTTGAGGGTCCAGTCCTCGTTGGCGTAGGAGCCGCCGACCAAGGTGCCGCCCTGCACGTCGATCAGCCCGCCCTGTTCCATCGCGAAGCGGGCCCGGGTCTGCGCCCAGCGAGCCGTGCCGGCGCCGCTCTTGCGCAGCACGCCGGCGCCGACGAACTGCACGTCCACCGCGCCGTTGCGGGAGCCCTGGTCCACCTGCAGATCCAGCACCGCGCCGCGGCTGATGCTGTAGCCGCTGGTGCGCAGCGCGCCCTCCTGCACCAGCCGGCCGGCCTCCACGCTGGTGGGGCCGGTGTAGCTGTGGTCGCCGATCAGGCGCAGCGTGCCCGCGCCCTGCTTGTAGAGGCTGCCGCTGCCGGCGATCACGCCCTCGTACAGCGTGTCATCGCTGCGCGCAAACACCAGGGCCGCGTTGTTGACGATGCTGCGGGTGGCCAGCGAGCCCTGCGTGCCACCATCGCCCACGCGCACGGTGCCGGCTTCGATGCTGAGGACGCCGGTGAAGCTGTTGGCGCCGGTGAGGGTCTGAGTGCCGCTGCCGACCTTGGTGAAGTTGCCGATGCGCTCGCCAGAGGTGTTGGTGCTGGTGTTGGCCAGCACCCCGGCAAAGCTGCCCGAGCGATCCGCCACGCCGAACACGAAGCTGCTGTAGCCGGCGCCCGGATAGCCCGATTCAATGCGCCCCTCGCCGCTCAGCGCGCCGACACGCACATTGGCCTCCACCCCGTAGAAGGCCCCGCCCTTGCCGACGCGCAGATCGGCCTGGTTGTCGACCCAGGATTCGTTGCCGAAGGAGCCCCCCACCAGCGAGCCCTCCACGACATCGATCAGGCCGCCGGCGCCCATGGCAAAGGTGGCAGCGCTGCGGCTCCAGACGATGTGGCCCAGGCCGATCTTGCGCAGCACACCAGTGCCGATGAAACGGGTGTCACGCTCGAAGTCACGCGGCGGGTCGTATTTGCCGGTCACCAAGAACTCGAGCGCACCGCTGCCGCCGATATTGAACTCGCCGGACTGGGTGGTGGAGTACACCTGCAGCCTGCCGCCGCTGATCTCGGTGGCGCCGGTGTAGAGCTGTGGCTCGCTCATAGCCAGGACGCCGGGGCCCATAAAGTGCACGCTGCCTTCGCCGCTGAGGGTGGCGTTGTATCCATTGGCGCCGCCGAGATTGAAGACGACCATGCCGCCCTTGGCCACCGTGGCGGCACCGTTGAGCCAGCCCCAGCTGCCGTCGGGGTTGCCCATGAAGTCGAAGACGTCGCCGCCGCGGCCGACCTGCAGCGTGCCGGCGATGTTCAGCGAGCCCCCCGTCCTCAGAGCCATCTCGCCGCCGAGAACCTGCGTGTAGCCGGCGGCAATGGAGAGTGGGCCAGACACCTCGACCTTGCCGGATAGCAGGTTGAAGCTGCCAGCGTTGGGGCTGCCCAGCACCAGGCCGCCCATCAGAGACAGCGTGCCGCGGTTGTTGATGCTGCCGCCGGCGGAGTCCATGGCAATGCTGGTGGTGTTGCCGCGCGTGTCGGGCATCAGCATCAGGCTGCCGTTGTTGTCGATCACGCCATGGTTGCTGAGCTTGCCGGAAATAATCAGCAGGCCGAAGTTGCTGATCAAGCTGTCGGGATGCGCCTGACTGCGCGGCTCGTTGACGCTGTAGCTGCAGGTCGCCTTGGTGGTGCCCAAATCGAAATCGCCGTGCTTATCGTCACAGCCCACCTGCACCGCCTTCTGCTCCTTGTGGTTCAGCTGATCCCAGATGTAGGTATCGCGCTTGCCCACCCTTTCGGTCCAGTGCTCGACAAAGGCCTTTTCGTTGTACAGCGTGCCATCGTTGCCCACCTGCAGCACGCCACCCGATGCGATCTCGATCTGGGCGCCGTGGGTGTTGTCGATGCGGCCGCCGCCCGCCACCGTGAGGCTGGCGCCCGCGACCAGCAGCGCGCGTGCGTAGTCGCCGTTGTCCATGCGGCTGCCGCTGCCGCTGATGTCAGTGCTGCTGCCAGACGCAAAAGTGGTCAGCACGCCGCGCCCGCGATTCTTCAGCACCGCGCCGGCGTGGTAGTTGGTCTGGCCGCCGGCCGAGAACTGGTCGATGGGGCCAGAGCCGCCCTGCAGCACGGTGGTGGTGCGCACGCCATTGATCTGGGTCGAGCCTGAGTACACGTCCAGCTTGGCCAGGCTGGCATTGCTCTCGGTCTGGTAGAGGCAGGACTCGGTCCCGCCCAGGCTGAAGCCCGGCACGCTGATTTCGACGCCGCAGACAAAGCTGTTGCGCAGGCTCAGGTTCAGGTCGGCGCTCACCGAGGTCTTGACGCTTGCGTCGCCCAGGTAATAATTGCGCCCCGTCAGCTTGCCGACATCGCCGTCAAACCGCAGCTTGATGTCGCTGCCCAGTGCAAAGCTGACCATGCCGTCGAAATGGTTGATAAAGGACTCGCTGCCGTTGGCGTTGGTGAGGATTTCCTGCACCGGCTTGTCGAACACCAGCTTGGTGAACACCGACACCGTGGGAGCGAAGTCGAAGGCCATGTCGACCGCGGGGCCGGCATTGACGCTCAGGAAGTCGGTCTTCACGGTGACGCCGTTCTTCGACGCCTGGTAGTGCAGCGGGTTTTCGGCGCCGTAAAAGGGCGGCAGCATGCTGACCAGCTCCCAGCCGCCGCGCAGCACGTCGTTGGCGCAATGCAGGCCACCGCCGCCGACGCCCGAGCAATCGCTGTTCTTGACGGTGTCGATCAGCACGGTGCCGGCGCCGATCGAGGTCTCCTTGCCGAGGATAGGCGTCGGCACCGGCACGCCGAACATCGTGAGCATGGATTTCGCGCCGCTGTCGTAGCTGAGCAGCGGGAACTTGCCGGGGTTCAGCCCGAAATCGAAGCTGGCGCCGGTGCAGGCGATCACGCAACCCAGCACCGAGATCCTGGCGTTGAAATCGAACGTACCGGATATCGAGGCCTGCACGCTGGGCAAATAGGGCGTCAGCTTGGCGGCGGCGCCGAGGGTGTCGCGCGCGCTGACGGTGAAGATCTGCTTGCTGATCAAGCTGTTGGTGTCGGGCAGCGTCAGCAAAGGCGTGAAGCTCTGGCTGAAATCCAGCGAACCGCCGCGCGCGCTGGACGAGACCTCCAACCCGATTCGCCCGGAGCTGCTCATACTGGCCTCGGCGCCGTAGTCGCCGAACCAGTTGCGGCTGATGCCGCCGATCTTGAACATTTCCGTTGGGTCGGCACCAGCGTAGCTACCCCATGCGGTTTGCATCAGATTGGTCGCGATCGCCGTGCCCCCGGCCGAGCCCCACAGGTTCACGCCCGTGGCGCTGAAGCTGACCGAGTCGGTGTAGCTGGCACCCTGGGCTGCCATGCCCGGTGCCAACCCCATCGCGACCAGCAGGCTGAGCCGCGACAGCGCCGGCATCACGCGGATAGGGTGCTGTTGGCGGGCAGGCTTGGTCTTGCCGGACTGACGTGTCTTCATGGTGGCTCTCCCCAAAGGTGATGCTGGCCGCCAGCGATCCCGCTGCGCAGCGCTCGTCTCCCCGAGCAGACGTGACTTTCTCCGCACTTCGGTCGCCGCACCTTTGCCAAACCGCAGCGAACCTGTGCTGGTTCGTCGCCTGGCGAAAATAACCAGATGTAAACAGTCTGCAAAGACAGTTGACAATCGCCGCAATGAGTGCGCCCTTCACCATGCAGGAAGACGCAACCCCGCCCGGGGCGGCCCGCCTGCTGTTGATCGACGATGCGCCCGAGCAGTTGCGCCAGCTCAACGATCTGCTGGCCCGCCACTACCGGCTGCTCCATGCCGCCGACGGGCTCAGCGGCTTTCACCGCGCCCAGGCGCAGCGGCCCGACCTGATCCTCCTGGACCTGCTGATGCCTGGCATGGACGGCCACGCCGTGTGCCGGCTACTGAAGGCCGATGCGGCCACCTGTGAGATCCCGGTGATCTTTCTCTCTGCCCAGGCGAGCGCGCAGCAACGGCTGGACGGCTTGCGCCTGGGGGCGGTGGACTACATCGCCAAGCCCTTTCTGGCCGACGAGGTGCTGGCGCGGGTCTACGTCCATCTGCCGCGCGCCAAGACCGCGCCGGGGCGCTGCGATGGCGCACACGACCCCGAACTGGCCTTCGTCAACGCAGCTACCCAGCTCATTGGCGAGCAGTTGGAGGACCTGCCCTCGGTGGGCGACCTGGCCGAGCGCCTGGGCTTGAGCGAGCGACGCCTGTCCACGCTGTTTCGCAGGCACCTCGGCCTGACGGTGTCGGGTTTCATCAGCGAGGAGCGCATCCGCGTCGGCTGCCACCTGCTGGCCGCCACGCCCATGAGCGTGCAGGACATTGCCTTCGACGTGGGTTTCACCACGGCGTCCAACTTCTCCACCGCCTTCCGCGAGCGACTGGGGCTGACGCCGCAGGCTTGGCGCCAGCTGCAGCGCGACGGCGGCGCCTCTTGATCCGGCGCTGGCTGTACCGATTCTTCTGTATCGCGCTGAGCCTGGCGGCCTGGGCGCCGCTGCACGCGCAGCCCGCACCTCAGCCGGCCTGGCAGCTGCTTGAAGACCCTGGTGGCACCCTGACGCTGGACGACGTACAGGCGCGAGCCGGCGAGTTCAAGCCCCACCAACCGACCGGCCATCTGCGCACCCCCGGCTACACGCGCACCGCGCTGTGGGCCCGGCTGGAGCTGCCCGCCAACGCCCAGCCGGAGACGCTCTGGCTGGTGATGACGCTGACGCGCATCGAGCACGCGCAGCTGTGGGTCCAGGCGCCCGACGGGCAATGGCGCTACACGCAAGCTGGCCTGCGGGTGCCTCACGAGCAATGGCCGCTGGACACCAGCGACGTGAGCTTCGAGCTGCGCCCGGAGCCCGGCCGGCCGCTGCGCCTGATGCTGCGCGAGTCGGGCCGCACCTACGCCTCCTTCGACGCGCTGCTGTGCCGGCCGCGCGACTGCTTCGCTGAAAACCGCGACACCACCCTGGCCATCGCCGTGCTGGCCGGCAATCAGATGCTGGCCGCCGCAGGCTATCTGCTGCTGTTCTTCTTCTGGCGCCGGGCGGCCTTCGCGCTGATGGCGGGCTCGGTCGCCGCCTACGGGCTCTACGAGCTGAGCCTGCACGGCCTGAGCTTTCAATACCTGTGGCCCAACGCCACCGGCTGGGCGCCGCGCAGCCTGGTGGTGCTGATGGGCACGGCGCAGCTGCTGAACTCGCTGGCCGTGGCCGCCATCCTGCCACTGCGCCGCGCCACGGCCGCGCTGCGCTGGGCGCTGACCGCTGTGTGGCTGGCCATCGCTGTCGCGCTGTTGACGGCGCTCTGGGGCGACTACAAGGCCATGGCACCGCTCGTCAATGGCCTGACGGGGCTGTGCGGCCTGCTGACCCTGGTGCTGGCCGGCTGGGCCTGGTGGCGTCGCCTGCCGTTGGCCGGCTGGGCCGCGCTGGTGATGGCGTCTGCGGTGGTGGGCGCGCTGCCGCGTTACGCCTATGTGCTGGGCTGGCTGGAGCTGGGGCCGGTGATGTGGCTGACCACGCCCGTCGTGCTGCTGCTGTCGCACCTGATCCTGCTGATGGCCCTGGTGCAGCAGGTGGTGCAGCAGCGCCGCGCCGAGCTGGCCGCGCAGGCGCAGCTGCTGCAGGAGCGGGCCGCGCGCAGCCAGGAGCTGGAGCGGCAGGTGGCACAGCGCACCGGCGAGTTGCGCGATGCGCTGCAGGAGGCCCGCAGCCAGCACCAGCAGCGCAGCCGCCTGCTGGCCTTCATTGGCCACGACCTGCGCGCACCGCTGGCCGCGACGGTGAGCTATCTGCGCCTGCTCGGCGGCGGCGGCCGGCGCGACCAGCAACTGCGCGCCAGCGTGGAGCACAGCGTGGGCTACCAGTTGGCGCTGATCGACGAGCTCGTCGAGTTCTCGCGCGGCGAGCTGCAGGAGCTGGACCTGGTGCCCGCTCCGCTCTACATCCACGGCCTGCTGCACGAGCTGGCAAAGCAAGGCGAGCTGCTGGCGCGCCAGCACCGCAACGCCTTTCGGGCAGGCATAGACCCGGAATTGCCGGCCGTGGTGCTGGCCGACGCCAAGCGCCTGCGCCAGGTGCTGCTCAACCTCTTGTCCAACGCCGCCAAGTTCACTACCGGCGGTCAGATCGAACTGAGCGTCATGCCAAGCATTACGGCGCCGGGCGTCTGGTGCTTCGAAGTGGCTGACACCGGCAGCGGCATTGCGCCCGCGGACCAGGCCCGGCTGTTCGAACCCTTCTGGCAAGCTCCGCCGCAAGAGAATCAGCGCGCCGAGGCTGGCTCGGGCCTGGGCCTGGCGGTGGCCAAACACATCGTCGAGGCCATGGGCAGCCAGATCGAACTGCACAGCGCCGTGGGCCAGGGCAGCCGCTTCTCGTTCTTGCTGCCGCTGAGCGCAGGTCGCGCCGAGGAGGTCCTGATGCCCGCCGACGGCGTCACACCTGTCGAGACCGCCGAGACCGACCTGCTTGCGCTGCTGATCGACGCGCCGCAGGGCCATGCCGACCGCGTCGCCGAACTGCTATTCGCCGCCAACGTCGAGGTGCTGCGGCCCGCGCCCGGCGCGCTGCTTGCGCCGGCGGATCTGCTGCTGTGCGACCCCTGCCTGCTGGATGCAGACGGCCTTGCACAGGTGCAGCACTGGCGTGCCAGCGGTGCGTCACGCCGGTGCATCGCCCTCGTCGATCGCCCGCTCGCATCCGAACTGGCGGGCCTGTTCGACGCCACGCTCTACAAGCCGGTCAACGCCGCCGCCTTGCTGGCCGAGCACTTCAGCCCCGCGGCGACGCCATGAAAAAGAGCGCCTCAGACCCGCTCAGGCGCTCTTCAACGGCCGGACGGCCCGCTCTTACTTCGGCAGGTCCTTGGCGTAATTCGCCAGGCCTTCAGTAATCTCGGACTTGGCCTTCTCCGGGCCTTCCCAGCCCTTGACCTTGACCCACTTGCCCTTCTCCAGGTCCTTGTAGTGCTCGAAGAAGTGCTGGATCGCGGACAGGCGGGCCGGGTTCACGTCTTCGATCTTCTGCCAGTGGTCGTACATGGGCAGGATCTTGCTGGTGGGCACGGCCAGCAGCTTGGCGTCGCCACCGGCCTCGTCGTCCATCATCAGCACGCCCAGGGGGCGGCAGGTCACGACGACGCCGGGCGTCAGCGCGAAGGGGGTGATGACGAGCACGTCGACCGGGTCACCGTCGTCCGCCAGCGTCCTGGGGATGTACCCGTAGTTGCACGGGTAGTACATAGGCGTCGTCAGGAAGCGGTCGACGAACAGCGCACCGCTCTCCTTGTCCACCTCGTACTTGATCGGGTCGGCATTCATCGGGATTTCGATGATGACGTTGAACTCGTCAGGCACCTTGGCGCCGGGGGTCACGTTGTGCAGGCTCATGGTCGTCTTTTAGGGCTAAGGAAAACCCGCATTCTAGGTTTCCCCAACATCGCTGGTAAACGTGCAACCCGGCCGTCAAACCCGGCCCTTAAGCTCGGCCGCCGAGCCCCGGCATACCCTGCCGCGGGCCACAGATGACACGCTAAACAGGAGACTCATACATGTCGACAGAAGTGGCGCTGTATTTCGCGCTGGCTTGCGGCCTCGCGGCCGTTCTTTATGGCTTCATCCAACGAAGCTGGATCCTGAGTCAGGATGCGGGCAATGCCCGCATGCAGGAGATCGCCGCGGCGATCCAGCAAGGTGCCGCCGCCTACCTCGGCCGGCAGTACCGCACCATCGGCATCGTCGGCGTCGTGCTGGCCATCGCCATCGCGGTGTCGGGCCTGGGAACGACGACGGCCATCGGCTTCGTCATCGGCGCGGTGCTGTCGGGCATCTGCGGCTTCATCGGCATGAACATCTCGGTGCGCGCCAATGTGCGCACCGCGCAGGCAGCCTCCAAGGGCATTGGCCCGGCGCTGGATGTCGCCTTCAAGGGCGGCGCCATCACCGGCATGCTGGTGGTGGGCCTGGGCCTGCTGGGCGTCGGTGGCTTCTACATGGCCATCGGCGGCGGGCATGACAGCACGGCGCTCAAGCCCATGCTGGGCCTGGCCTTCGGCTCCTCGCTGATCTCCATCTTCGCGCGCCTGGGCGGCGGCATCTTCACCAAGGGTGCGGACGTCGGTGCCGACCTGGTGGGCAAGGTCGAGGCCGGCATCCCCGAGGACGACCCGCGCAACCCGGCAGTCATTGCCGACAACGTCGGTGACAACGTCGGCGACTGCGCCGGCATGGCGGCCGACCTGTTCGAGACCTACGCGGTCACGCTGATCGCCGCGATGGCGCTCAGCGCGTTGATGATCACCGGCAGCAGCGCGCTGGCCGGCGTCGTCTACCCGCTGGCGCTCGGCGGCGTGTCCATCATTGCCTCCATCATCGGCTGCTACTTCGTCAAGGCCAGCCCCGGCATGAAGAACGTGATGCCGGCGCTGTACAAGGGCCTGATCGTGGCCGGCGTGCTGAGCCTGATCGCCTTCTTCTTCGTCACCAAGGCGATGTTCCCCGGCCCCATCGAGCTGAGCACGGGTGGCACGACGAGCGCAATGGCCCTGTTCGGCGCCTGCGCGGTCGGCCTCGCGCTGACGGCGGCCATGGTCTGGGTGACGGAGTACTACACCGGCACCCAGTACCACCCGGTGCAGCA
This sequence comes from Roseateles sp. P4_D2, assembly GCF_056401875.1. Classification (NCBI taxonomy): domain Bacteria; kingdom Pseudomonadati; phylum Pseudomonadota; class Betaproteobacteria; order Burkholderiales; family Sphaerotilaceae; genus Roseateles; species Roseateles sp. P4_D2. The sequence continues at coordinate 81,242 of NZ_JBFUIM010000006.1, forward strand.
CGTGGCGCAGGCCTCCACCACCGGGCACGGCACCAACGTCATCGCCGGCCTGGGTGTGTCGATGAAGTCCACCGCCTGGCCGGTGCTCTTCGTCTGCGCGGCCATCTACGCGGCCTTTGCCTTGGCGGGCCTGTACGGCATCGCCGTCGCGGCCACCTCCATGCTCAGCATGGCCGGCATCATCGTCGCGCTGGACGCCTACGGTCCCATCACCGACAACGCCGGCGGCATTGCCGAGATGGCCGAATTGCCGGCTTCCGTGCGTGACGTCACCGACCCGTTGGACGCCGTGGGCAACACGACCAAGGCCGTCACCAAGGGCTATGCCATCGGCTCCGCCGGCCTGGCTGCGCTGGTGCTGTTTGCCGACTACACGCACGCGCTGGAAGCGCGTGGCATGCACGAGGTGTTCTCGCTGTCCGACCACAAGGTGATCCTGGGCCTCTTCCTCGGCGGCCTGATCCCCTTCCTGTTCGCCGCGATGGCGATGGAAGCTGTCGGCCGCGCCGCCGGTGCCGTTGTCGTCGAGGTGCGCAAGCAGTTCGCCGATGGCGCCATCATGGCCGGCCAGCGCAAGCCCGACTACAGCGCCGCGGTCGACATGCTGACCACCGCCGCCATCAAGGAAATGATCGTTCCTTCACTGCTGCCCGTGGTGGCACCCATCCTGGTTGGGCTGATCCTCGGCCCGGCGGCACTGGGTGGCCTGCTGATGGGCACCATCGTGACCGGCCTCTTCGTCGGCATCTCGATGTGCACCGGCGGCGGCGCCTGGGACAACGCCAAGAAGCTGATCGAGGAAGGCTTCACCGACGACAAGGGCGTGCTGCACAAGAAGGGCTCGGAAGCGCACAAGGCCGCTGTCACCGGCGACACCGTGGGCGACCCCTACAAGGACACCGCCGGCCCGGCCGTGAACCCACTGATCAAGATCATCAACATCGTGGCCCTGTTGATCGTGCCGCTGTTGCCACTGCCTGCGGGCAGCAAGGCCCCCGAGCCCGTCGCAGCCCCGGCTGTCGTGGCGGCACCGGCGGCCAGCACCGCGGAGATGCCCGCGTCGGCCGCATCTCAGTAACACCCAGGTAAATCCCTGGCATAACGGCCCGAGAAATCAGACTTCTCGGGCCGTTTCTCCGTCTGGCCCAGGCAAAATCGCGGCTCATGGCGAGCATGGCAATCACGAGGCACGAGCTGTCGCGGCGACGCGAACAACTGCAGGATCTGCAGCGCTACCTCGCCGTGCTGGAGGCCGATCACGACGGCTCTCGCGCCAAGCTGCTCGGCTTTCGCCAGCGCTATCTCGAGGCCCTGGGCCCGCTGATGCGCGAGCTCGACGAGATCGACGCCCAGTTGCACCAGGCCACGGCCCTGTTGTCTGAGGCCTTGAAGCGCCAGGGTGTCRACGCCCCGGTGTCGGCATCCCAGCGCGCCAAGATCTGGCCCGATGTTCCCGCCCTGCCCGACGCGACGCCGCTGCCGCCCGAACCCACGGGCCCCATGACCGACCTGCCGCCGCCCAGCCTGAAAACGCTGTACCGGCGCGCGGCGATGCGTTTTCACCCCGACCTTGCGCCCTCCGGCCCGGAGCGCGAGGTCTGCGAGCAGCGCATGATGATCGTCAACGAGGCTTACGCGAACAGCGACCGCCACCGGCTGGAAACGCTGCTGCTCGCTGCGGGCGAACTGCCCGAGAAGGTCATCGGCGGCCCGGCCGACGCGGTACGCGCCTGGCTCGGCCTGTGCGAGCACCTCGTGCAGGGCCGCATCCGCGTCGTGCAGGCGCAGACCGCCTTGCTGCACAACCTGCAGATGCACCAACTGCGCATCGCCATCGAACGGGCGGAGACCGGCGGCATGCGGCCGCTGGACATCATGGCCGYGCGGCTGCGCACCCAGATCGCCGAGCGCCGCCAGGAGCTCTACATCGGCGAGCGTGTCGGCAGCGACGCCCGCATGGCAGCGGATTTCCTGCGCAAGCGCTACCAGCGGCTGACGGGGCTGGGCCTGGGCTGAGCCCGTCGTCCTGCGGGCTCAGTCGCAGCCTTGCGACTGGTCGTTCTGCGTCTGCGGGTCCGAGCTGGGATAGAAGTTCACCATGTCACCCGTAGCGCTGATCTGAGCGAACAGCAGCACAACGCCACGCCGGGTGTAGGTATCGGCAGACCAAGGGACGATGACGCCGTCCCACCAGGCGCCGTCCGACTCGGTTCTGCTGGCTGGCAGGTAGTTGTAGGGGTTCATGGTGGGGTCGTTGCCAACCGTCTTCACCGCGGCACCCACCAGGCGCAGGCTCGTGCCGCCGACCGTCGTTTCAACGAAGGTGAACGGCAGTTCACCATCCTGCCCCGCGGGGGTCGTCGTGGTGAGCACTGTGCCCGACGGCACGGGCTGGCCATTGCCATCGACATAAGCGCATTGCGCCAATCCACCGGCGGTACCGGTGACGGTGACGGTGTAGGGAGGAACGAAGGTCGACATAGGGACTTCTCTGGTTGTGGTGGGGAAAGAGGTGGCAGCTACATCTCACGCTGCCGATGCAGCCAGGCACGGCCTGCTTGCCAGTCAGGCTGGTCGACGACTCGCGGATCCAGGCATTTCTGTACTTCGAGCCAACGTTGAGTCAACTCGGCATGCGCCTGCAGCCATCCCGCGCGAAGCTGCAGCAGTTGCTGCGCCTGGCCGCAAGCCGCCTGCCTGGCGGACGCGTCAGTAGCATTCAGGTTCGCCTTGAACAATTGCAGTCGCACCGCTGCGTTCAAGGCTTCCAGGGATACGGGGCGCTTGGCCATCACGGCGGACAAGCGTTGTTCGACTCGCACCAGGGCCTGGTCGCGCGCCTCGCACGCCGGGCTTGCACAAGCAGGACTGGCCGCCAGTTCCAACAGCCGGACCGAACGAGGCAGCCAGCTGTCCAGGGGCGGCTTGCCCGGTCGCAGACCCTCCAGCTTCTGCAGCAGGGCCAAGGCCTGTACGGCGCGCGCGTCTGGCGGCAAGTCGGCCCGTTGCGCCAGCAGGTTGGCGTCAATCTCCAGGGCCAGGAAAGCCCAGCTCACATTGGCGGGGTCACCTCGCCGTAATTGATCAGCGGCTGACTTGGCTTGGCTCAGCACCGTCAAAGTGCTCAGGCCGGCCGCCATCTGGGTGTCGCTCAGATTCAGCAGCAGCCCGGTCTCGCGCTTCAACCATTCGAGGTCCGCAGGGTGCCGCTGGCGCAGCGACTGCACAGGCGGCAGCGCGCGGTTGAACGCCTGGGCAGCACCCGCATACCGCCCCGTCAACTGCAGCAGCCCGCCCAGCCAACTGACGGTATCTCCCCAATCACTCTGCAAGGCGGCGTCGTCGGGGCGTTTGGCGAGCAAGCTCTCCTTGAGCACCAGGGAATGTCTGAAAGCTTCTTCCGCCTGAGCGAATTGCCCCTGCCTCAACCACAGGCTGCCCAAGCTGTTCTCGGCATAGGACAGCTCCAGCTGCGCATCCGCGTCCTTTGCATCGGCCTGCAGCCATTTCGCGCTGACGTCGCGATAGCGGGCCCAGTGCTTCTCGGCGGGTTCGAGCTGGCGCTGGCGGAAGAACACCTCGCCTTGCCAGAATGCCGCGGCGCCCTGAGCCTTGCGCCAGGCCGCCGTCATGTCGGCCGCGGGAGGATCGCCTTGCAGCAGCTCGGTGGCCGTCTCCAGCGGCTCCTGCGCGCTCTCCAGGTCCCGCTTCGACACCCTGACCTCGCCGATCACGGTCAAGGCCTTGGCCCGTTGCAGCCGATCAGACGCACTGAGCGGCCCCGAGCTGTCCAGCACCTTCAATGCCTTGCCGCCGACGCTGTCCAGCAACTCCAGGCGGCCGATGGGGCGCAGCTTGTCGGCAAATTCACCCAGCATGAAGCTGAGCACGTCCTCCGCCTGCTGGCGCCGTGCCTGGGCCTGCTGCTCTGCCTGTTCCGCCCGGTGGGCCTGCAACAGGCTGGTGGTCGTCAGGGCCAGCAGGGCCCCCACGGCCACACCGCCGACCGCCACGGCCACGCGGTGGCGGCGCACGAACCGACCCAGCACATAGAGCCGGCTGTCCGGGCGCGCACGGATGGGTTCATGGTCCAGCCAGCGCTGCAAGTCCTCGGACAACGCCTGCGCGTTCGCGTAGCGCTGGGCTGGCGCCTTTTTCAGCGCCTTGGCGACGATGGTGTCGAGATCGCCGCGCAGATGCCGCGCCTGCCCGGCGATGACGGTGTCGTCCTGGCTGGCCGCCACGTCCGACAACCGCCGCGGCACATGCTCGACGACGGCTTTGAGCCGGTCCAGCTGCGTCTGCGTGTCGTCGGCGGTCGGGTGATGGCCGCCCAGCAGCAGATAGAGCAGCACCCCCAAGGCGTAGACATCGGTGGCCGTCGTCACGTCCGACTGCTGCACCTGCTCGGGCGCGGCGAACTGCGGTGTGAAGGCGCTGCCGGCGCGCTGCGTCAGCTCGGTGGCGGCGGCCCCCTGCTCCGCCTGGGTCGCATCGGCCAGTAGCTTGGCGATGCCGAAGTCCAGCAGCTTCACGTCGCCCTCGCGCGTCACGAGGATGTTGCTGGGCTTGAGGTCACGGTGCAGGATCAGCCGCGCATGGGCATGTGCCACGGCGCCCAGCACGTCGAGGAACAGGCGCACCCGGCCCTCGACATCGAGCTGCTGCTGGCGGCAGTAGACGTCGATGGGCTGGCCATCGACGTACTCCAGCACCAGATAGGGCTGCTGGCTCTGGTGCAGGCCGGCGTCCAGCAGGCGGGCGATGTGAGGGTGGGACAGGCGGGCCAGGATCTCGCCTTCGCGCGCGAAGCGACCCGCGTCACCACGCCCGAACAGGCCGGCCATCAGGAACTTGACCGCGACCTGGCCCTCGAAACGACCGTCGGCGCGCCGCGCCAGCCAGACTGTGCCCATGCCGCCCTGCCCCAGCTGGCGCTCCAGCAGATAGGGACCAATGGCCTGGCCGGCCAGGTCGGGCGGCGGTGTGTCGTCGGGCACCGAGGCCAACGCCTCCTGCCATTGCGCCACGACGGGCTCGCTCAGGAAGCCCTGCTGCTGCAACTCCTCGGCGCGCGCCAGCATGCGCCGCAGTTGCTCGGCTGCGTCGGCGTCCTCTGTCTGCAGCCGCTCCAGGCGATGCTCGCGGGCAGCCGGGGGCAGGTCCAGCAGCTCATCCAGCAAAGGGCTCAGGGCGAGCCAGCGTTGCCTGTCCATGGACTAGCCCGCCAGGCTCATGGACAGGAACAGGCGGGCCTTCTGCCAGTCGCGCTGCACGGTGCGTTCGGTCACGCCGAGAGCCTTGGCGATCTCTGGCTCCTTCAGGCCGGCGAAATAGCGCATCTCAACGACCTGGGCCAGGCGGGGCTCCACCTGGGCCAGCTCGTCCAGAGCCTCGTGCACTCGCAGCACGTCGGCGTCGCCATGGGGCAACTGGTCGGCGATGGCGGTGTCCAGCGTCAGATGCAACTCGCCACCGCCACGGCGCTCGGCCCGGCGGGCGCGCACCAGGTCGACAACAACCGAACGCATGGCCTGGGCGGCATAGGCCAGGAAGTGGCGCCGGTCCGGGAAATCAGCCCCTTGGGCGCCGGCCACACGCATCCAGGCCTCGTGCACCAGGGCCGTCGTGTCGAGCAACGTCAGATGACCCGCGTCGCGCACATGCCGGCGCGCCAGGCGCTGCAGGTCGACGTAGAGCTGGGCCACCACCTGGTCGGCGGCGGCGCGGTCGCCTTGGCCGGCGGCCTGCAGCAATTGGGTGATGGCTTGCACCGGCCGCACTCTAACGGCTGGTAACGCCGGCGCAGGGGTTGGTTACGAGCCTGCTGCCGGCAAGCGGCAACTTTTTTGCATCCCGATGTCGGGTTTGGCGGATATCCCCCGTTTAAGAGGATGAGGAGCGATGTCCAAGCCAAGCCAGGGAGCCGGCAAAAGCCGCGGGCCGCCCATTCATTGCTCCTCACCCCGCTGTGAATCGGCCAGGTGGCCGCCAGCGCCGTCCAATCCAACGCGTGATGCCATGCTCCAATCCCAGCTCGCCGACGACCCTCCCCCGCCCGATCGCGCCGGCACGTTCACGCAGGTGCCCAAGGTGGACTCGCTCGGCGCATTCGGCCTGCGCGTGTCGCGCCAGTTCGCGCAGTGCCGCCGCAAGGGCGAGCAGCTCGCCTTGCTGTGGCTGCAGGTCGAGTTGCTGGCACGGCCTGACGGCACCCTGAGCCCTGCTGAGCGCGACAACCTGATTCAGACCGTGAGCCTGCGCCTGCGCAACCGTGTACGCAGCGCGGACGAGGTCGTGCACATGGGAGAGCACTGCTTTGCCGTGCTGCTGGTAGCGGCCGGCGCGCCCGAGGCTGAGCTCGTCGAGGAGCGGCTGCGGCAGGCGCTCAGAGGCGCCTATGGCGTCGACGGCCGGCTGATGCAGGTGGGTGTGCGCCTGGGCACCGCCGTGTTCCCGCAGGCCGGGCGCAACGGCGCCGAGCTGGCGGAAGCGGCGCGGGCGAACCTGCCGGCGGCCGGGGGCGACTGAGCAGCGCTCCTCACACTTCCAGCCACTCCTTGCGGATGTAGGCATTGGCGCGCAGGTCCGCCGGCGAGCCTTCGAAGACGATGCGGCCGTGGCCCATCACGTAGCAGCGCTCGGAGATCTCCATCGCGATGGCCAGCTTCTGCTCGACCAGCAGCACCGCGATGCCGCGGTTCTTCAGCTCCTTGAGGTACTCGGCCACCAGCTCGACGATCTTGGGCGCCAGGCCTTCGGTGGGCTCGTCGATCATGATGAGGTCGGGGTCGCCCATCAGCGTGCGGCAGAGTGTCAGCATCTGCTGCTCGCCGCCCGAGAGCACGCCGGCCTCGGTGTGCTGGCGCTCGCGCAGCCGCGGGAACATCTTGTACATGTCCTCGAAGCCCCAGCGCGGGTTCTTGGCTTTGGACTTCTGCCCCAGCATCAGGTTCTGGTGCACGGTCAGCTTGGGGAAGATGTCGCGGTTCTCGGGCACGTAACCCAGGCCCATATGAGCGATCTCGTAGGCCTTGCGACCCACCAGCTCCACGTCGCCCCAGCACACCGAGCCCTTGGCATCGACCTGGCCCATGATGGTCTTGACCGTCGTGGAGCGCCCAGCGCCATTGCGACCGAGCAGGCTGACGATCTCGCCAGGTTTCACTTCCATGCTGACGCCATGCAGCACATGGCTCTTGCCGTAGAAGGCGTGGACGTTGTCCAGCTTGAGAACACGACCTTCGCTCATGCTGCCGCCGCCTGTGTTTCTGCGAGCACCGAGCCCAGATAGGCCTCCTGCACGCGTGCGTTCGCGCGCACGGCCTCGGGCGTGTCGAAGGCAATGACCTCGCCATAGACCAACACGGCGATCTTGTCCGCCAGGCCGAAGACGACGCCCATGTCGTGCTCCACGGTCAGCAGGGTCTTGCCCACGGTCACATCGCGGATCAGCTGGATGAAGCGCTTGGTCTCGCTCTTGCTCATGCCGGCGGTGGGTTCGTCCAGCAGGATGACGCTGGAGCCGCCGGCGATGGTGATGCCGATCTCCAGCGCCCGCGCCTCGGCATAGGTGAGGTTCATGGCCAGCACGTCGCGCTTGCGGTCGAGCTTGATCATCTCGAGGATCTGCTCGGTGCGATCGTTGGCGTCCTCGAGGTCGGCGAGGAACTTCCAGAAGGCGTAGCGGTGGCCCAGGCTCCACAGCACCGCGCAGCGGATGTTCTCGAACACCGACAGCCGCGTGAACAGGTTGGAGACCTGGAAGCTGCGCGACAGGCCCAGGCGGTTGATCTCGTAGGGCTTCTTGCCGGCTATGCGCTGGCCGTGCAGATGGATCTCGCCCGAGGTCGGCGCGAAGCGGCCGCTGATCAGGTTGAACAGCGTGCTCTTGCCCGCACCGTTGGGGCCGATGATGGCGACGCGCTCGCCGGCCTGCACGGCCAGGTTGGCGCCGCGGATGATCTCGCTCTTGCCGAAGCTCTTGCGCAGGTCGCGCAGTTCGAGGGCGTAGGCCGTGCTCACAGGGCTTCCCTCCGCTTGATTTCTTTTTCGATGTCTTCCTGGATCTCGCCCCACTCGTGCACATAGTGGCGGCGCACCAGCTCGAAGAGAGCGGCGCCGACGACGATGAGAAAGCCGGCACCAAACCAGGCGTCCAGGCCCGCGCTGTTCAGCGTCGCGCCCATGAAGCGCAGCTCGGGGCCCAGGGCCTCATTGAGCTGGCGGTGGTAAAGCATCTCGATCATGGTCGCTGCACCGACCAGCGCTGCGAGGGCCGTGCCGGCCAGGGCGAGGTAGGACGTCCAGAGCTTCTTCAACTTGCCAAAGGCCGCCACGCGCAGATTCATCAGGATGAGGCTGGCAAAGCCGCCCGGGGCGTACATGACCATGAACAGGAAGATCAGGCCCAGGTACAGCAGCCAGGCCTTGGTCAGCTCGGACAGCAGCACGCCGCAGATGACCATCAGCACGGCGCCGATGATGGGACCGAAGAAGAAGGTCGCACCGCCCAGGAAGGTGAACAACAGATAGGCCCCCGAGCGCGCCGCGTGCAGCACGTCGCTGCCATTGACGATCTCGGCGTTGATGGCCCCGAGGCCGCCCGCCACGCCGGCGAAGAAGCCCGAGATGGCGAAGGCCATGAAGCGCACCCAGTGCGTGTCGTAGCCGACGAACTCGACGCGCTCGGGGTTGTCGCGCACGGCGTTCAGCATGCGGCCCAGCGGCGTGCGCGTCAGCGCGAACATGGCCGCCGTGCAGATGAAGCAATAGACGGCGACGAGGTAGTAGACCTGGATCTGCGGGCCGAAGCTGATGCCCATGAAGGGCTTGCCGATGACGCGGTTGCTGGAAACGCCGCCCTCGCCGCCCGAGAACTCAGGCAGCATCAGCGTCAGCGCGAACACCAGTTCGCCAATGCCCAGCGTGATCATCGCGAACGGCGTGCCGGCCTTCTTCGTCGACACGTAGCCCAGCAGCGCCGCGCAGACCAGGCCCGCGAAGCCGCCCACCAGCGGGATCAGGCTGACGGGAATGCCCAGCGTGCCGGCGCCGGCCATGTTCAGCGCATGGATGGCGAGGAAGGCGCCCATGCCGCTGTAGACAGCGTGGCCGAAGCTCAGCATGCCGCCTTGGCCCAGCAGGATGTTGTAGGCCAGGCAGGCGATGACGCCGATGCCCATCTGCGTCAGCATGGTCTGCGCCAGGCCCGTCGTCCAGATGCGCGGCGCGACGAAGAGGATGAGGGCGAAGAAACCCCAGACGAACCAGCGCCCGACGTTGTGGGGCTTGAAATGGAAATCCTTGGACTTGCTCATCGGCTCAGTCTTCCCGCGTGCCCAGCAGGCCCTTGGGCCGGAAGATCAGGATCAGCACCATCAGCAGATAGGGCAGGATGGGGGCGACCTCGGCCATCGTCAGGCGCAGCAGCGGGTAGCCCGGCGTGGCCTGGGTGACGGTGAAGCCGAGGCTGCCGAGCAGCGTGGCGAGGGAGCCGTTGATGGTCAGGGGCAGCGTCTGCAGCAGGCCCACGACGATGGAACCGACGAAGGCGCCCGCCAGCGAGCCAATGCCGCCGACGACCACGACGACGAAGATGATGGCGCCGATGAACGCCGCCATGTTGGGCTCGGTCACGAAGGTGATGCCGCCGATGACGCCGGCCAGGCCTGCCAGCGCGCAGCCACTGCCAAACACCAGCATCAGCACGCGCGGCACGTTGTGGCCGAGGGCCTCGACCATCTCCGGATGCGTCAGCGAGGCCTGGATGATCAGGCCCACGCGGGTCCGTGTCAGCAGCAGCCACAGCGCCAGCAGCATCAGCAGGGCCACCAACATCATGAAGGCCTTGGTCGCCGGGAAGGTCGAGCAGTTGGCCACCGCGCAGACCTCGGGCGACGCCTTGCCCAGCACCAGCGACATGCCTTCCTGGGCGCGCGAAACGATGGTCAGCGCCGAGCCCTCCAGCAGCGCCGGCGGCGTGAACGTCACGGCCGTGCGGCCCCAGATCAGCTGCACCAGTTCCAGCACCACATAGGACAGACCGAAAGTGATCAGCAGCTCCGGCACATGGCCGAACTTGTGCACGCGCCGCAGCGCCAGCCTCTCGAAGCCTGCACCCAGCACGCCAACGGCCAGCGGCGCGAACAGCAGCGCCGGCCAGAAGCCCATGATGCCCACCAGCGAATAGGCGATGTAGGCGCCCACCATGTAGAAGCTGGCGTGGGCGAAGTTCAGTACGCCCATCATGCTGAAGATCAGCGTCAGGCCCGAACTCAGCATGAAGAGCAGCAGGCCGGACGACAGGCCGTTCAGCAGGTTGATGAAGACTTGATCCAAGGCGGTGGCCGGCAAAGTCAGGAAGATCGCGCCGCCGCTGGCGAGCGGCGCGCGGTCGGGTCAGGCACTGCAGCGATCAGCCGGGCCTTTTCATCTGGCAGGACGTCGGGGTCGACGACACATAGCTGTCGTACATTTTCACCGGCGCCAGCGTCATGCCCGTCTTCTCCGGGCTGTAGGGGTACTTGGCGTCGGCCTTCTGCCAGACCGAGATGAACAGCGGCTGCTGCAGCTGGTGGTCGGTCTTGCGCATCGTCACTTCACCATTGAAGCTCTTGACTGTCAGACCTTCCATCGCCGCGGCCACCTTGACCGGGTCGGTCGACTTGGCGTTGGCCATGGCCTGGCTCAGCAGCGAGTAGATGTGCTGCACGCTGAGCGTGTACATGTCGTCGTTGAACTTCTTGTTGTATTCCTCGGCGTCCTTCTGCGCCTGCCCGCCCAGGTTGTAATGGCTGTAGGCCACCTGGAACACGCGGCCCGCGCCGCCGGTGCCCAGTGCCGTCGGCGTGCCGGTCACACCGGTGTAGTAGGTGAAGAACTTGCCGTTGTAGCCGGCCTCGTTGGCGGCCTTGACGAGCAGGGCCAGGTCCGAGCCCCAGTTGCCGGTGATGACGGTGTCGGCGCCGCTGGCCTTGATCTTGGCAACATAGGGGGCGAAATCGCGCACCTGGGCCAGCGGGTGCAGGTCCTCGCCGACGATCTGCACGTCGGGGCGCTTGCGGGCCAGCATCTCCTTGGCGTATTTGGCGACCTGGTGGCCGTGGGCGTAGTTCTGGTTCAGCAGGAAGACCTTCTTGACGTCGGCCTGGTCCTTCATGAAGGTCGTCAGCGCTTCCATCTTCATGGACGTGTCGGCGTCGAAGCGGAAGTGCCAGTAGCTGCACTTGCTGTTGGTCAGGTCGGGGTCCACCGCCGAGTAGTTCAGGTAGAGGATTTCCTTGCCCGGGTTGCGCTCGTTGTGCTTGCTGACGGCGTCGCTCAGGGCCAGCGCCACGCTGGAGCCATTGCCCTGCATGATGTAGCGGATGCCCTGGTCGGCCGCGGCCTTCAGCAGGTTCAGCGATTCGGCGGGGCTCAACTTGTTGTCGAAGGTGACGATCTCGAACTTCACGCCGGCGGGGTTGCTCTTGTTGGTCTTCTCGCCGAGGAACTGGAAGGTCTTGACCTGGTTCTGGCCCACCGGGCCCATCAGGCCGGACAACGCGTCGATATAGGCCAGCTTGACCGTCTCGCCTTTCTGGGCCTGGGCGCCGGCGGCCGCCAGCACCAGCGTGGCGGCTGCGATCGCGCGCAGTGGGGCGCGGGCCGAAGTGATGTCGAACATGCTTGTCTCCTGTTGTGGGTCTGAATGTGAACGGAAGTTAATCCAGCGCGGCCACGCCGCAGTCCCGGGCTTACCCCTGACCGGTCATCGCGCTCATGCCGTCGGGAGCTTGTGGCTCAGGAACTGGTCGCGCAGCTTGAGCTTCTGCACCTTGCCAGTGGCCGTATGCGGAATTTCGGAAACGAAGACAACGTCGTCCGGGATCTGCCACTTGGCGATGCGGCCCTCGTAAAAGGCCAACAACTCTTCGCACGTCAATGTCGCGTCGGGCTTCTTCACGACGACCAGCAGCGGCCGCTCGTCCCACTTGGGGTGCCTGGCAGCGATAACGGCGGCCTCGTGCACGGCCGGGTGGGCCATCGCGATGTTCTCGAGGTCGATGGAGGAAATCCACTCACCGCCCGACTTGATGACGTCCTTGCTGCGGTCGGTGATCTGCATGAAGCCGTCGGCGTCGATGGTGGCCACGTCACCGGTCGGAAACCAGCCTGGCTCGCCATCCACACTGACCAGCGGCGACTCGTCGTGGTTGTAGTACTGGGCGATGACCCAGTGACCACGCACGACCAGATTGCCCGAGCTCTGGCCGTCCCAGGGCAGGGAGCGGCCTTCGTCGTCGATGACGGCCATGTCCACGCCGTAGATGACGCGGCCCTGCTTCTCCAGCAGGCGCTGCTGCTGTTCGGGTGGCAGGTCGAGCTGGCGTGTCGTCAACTTGGACAGCGTGCCCAGCGGCGACATCTCGGTCATGCCCCAGGCATGGATGACCTCGACACCGTAGTCCTGCTGCAGCGACTTCATCATCGCCGGCGGGCAGGCCGAGCCGCCGATGACGGTGCGCTTGAAGGTCGAGAACTTCAGGTTGTTGGCCTTGACGTAGTTCAGCAGGCCCAGCCAGACGGTGGGCACGCCGGCGCTGAAAGACACCTTCTCGCCCTCGAACAGCTCATACAGGCTCTTGCCGTCCAGATGCGGCCCGGGCAGCACGAACTTGCAGCCGACGATGGCCGCGCTATAGGGCAAGCCCCAGGCGTTGACATGGAACATCGGCACGACGGGCAGGATGACGTCGCGGCTGGAGCAGTCCATCGCGTCCGGCAGCGCGGCGGCATAGGCATGCAGCACCGTCGAGCGGTGGCTGTAGATGGCGCCCTTGGGGTTGCCGGTGGTGCCGGACGTGTAACAGATGCTGGAGGCGGTGTTCTCGTCAAACTGCGGCCAGGCGTAGTCGCCGGTCTCGGCGGCCAGCAGGTCGTCAAAGCACAGCAGGTTCGGGATGCCACTGCTTGCTGGCATGTGGGCGCGCGAGGTCATCAGCACAAAGTGCTGAACGCTCTTCAGCAGCGGCGCAATCTTCTCGACCAGCGGCAGGAAGGTGGCGTCAAAACAGAGGATGCGGTCCTGCGCGTCGTTGGCGATCCAGACGATCTGCTCGGGGAAGAGGCGCGGGTTGATCGTGTGGCAGACCAGCGCGGAGCCCGAACTGCCGTAGTAGATCTCCATGTGGCGGTGGCCATTCCAGGCCAGCGTCGCGACGCGGTCGCCGGGCTCGCAACCCAGGCGTGCAAAAGCCTGCGCAGCCTGGCGCGAACGCCGCGCCAGCTCGCGCCAATTGCTGCGGTGCAGGTCGCCCTCGACCCGCTTGCTGACGATCTCGGTCTCGCCCGAATGCCGCTCGGCGTGCTTCAGCAGCGACGAGATCAGCAGCGGATCCGACATCATCCGGCCCATCAATGCCATGGTTGTCTCCTGGCGGTCTTGTAGAACCTGTTTGCAGCCTCCCCATGGCGCCCGCAAGGCAGCACAGGGTCGCAATCAAGGCGCGCGCCGCCGGTCGGGCTCTTGCCCGACCCAGGTGCGCAACGCCGAGTGCGGCCCTGTGCTGCCTTGCCCTCCGGGTTGCCCCGCAAAGGCAGCGTCTGCGGCGTTGCAAATCCTCGCCGGGCAACCAGCCCGACTGCGGTTTGCGTCTTGCAGCCACTGCCTTTGCGGGGCAACGGGCGCCATGGGGAGACTGCGAACAGGTTCCGGCCAGTCTAGTCCCGGGGTCGAACGCCTGAACGTCACAACCGCGACCCTCGCACCCCGGGGAAACACCCGGGTGAGCGAGGCCTTCGGCCCTCTCACTAAACTGGCCGGCTGATGAAAGTTCTGAGTCGCCCGTTCGACGAACCCGCTCTTCCCGGCGACGCGGCCCTGCCGCCTGACCGGGCCCCAAGCCCCGAAGTGTCCTTTTCATCATGAGCCACGATTCCAGCAAGACCTACCCCGTCCAGAAGACCGACGCCGAATGGCGCGAGCAACTCGACGCCACGCAGTACCAGGTCGCCCGCCATGCGGGGACGGAGCGCGCCTTCAGCGGCAAGTACTGGGACCACTTCAAGGACGGCCACTACAACTGCATCGGCTGCGGCACGCCGCTGTTCGAGTCCGACACCAAGTTCGACGCCGGCTGCGGCTGGCCGAGCTACTGGGCCCCGGTCAACAGCGAAGTCATCGAACGCATCGTCGACAGCAGCCACGGCATGGTGCGGGTCGAGGTCCGCTGCAACAAATGTGGCTCGCATCTGGGACACGTCTTCCCGGACGGTCCCGAGCCGACGGGTGAGCGTTACTGCATCAACTCCGCCTCCATCGATTTCGTGAAAGACAATCCCGGCGCATGAAACTGCTGCTCGACTTTCTTCCGCTGATCCTTTTCTTCATCGTCTTCAAGGGTGCTGAAGGGCACGCCGATGCAGCGGCGGCGTTCTCGACCGAGCATTTCGGCTTCCTGGTCTCCGGCGGCGTTGTCGGCGCCCAGGAAGCGCCGGTTCTGCTGGCCACGCTGGTCGTCATGATCGCCACGCTGGCGCAGGCGGCCATCCTGAAGCTGCGCGGCAAGAAGATCGATCTGATGCTGTGGATCAGCCTCGTGCTGGTCGTGACTCTGGGCGGTGCCACGATCTGGTTCCACAACGAGACCTTCATCAAGTGGAAGCCCACCGGCCTGTACTGGGCCATGGCGCTGACGCTGTGGATCTCGCAGGCAGCGTTCGGCAAGAACCTGATCCAGTCCATGCTCGGCAGCGAACTCGCCCTGCCCGACCTGATCTGGCTCAAGCTCAACCGCGCCTGGGTGCTGTTCTTCGCCGCGATGGGCGTGCTCAACCTCTATGTGGCTTACCACTTCTCGACGTCGGCCTGGGCCAACTTCAAGGTCTTTGGCGTGACGGGCCTCATCGTGCTGTTCACACTCGCCCAAGGCCTGTATCTCAGCAAGCACCTGCCGCCGGAAGAGGACAGCAAGCCATGATCAGCGCAGAGATAGAGGCCCGCCTGCGCGCGGAGCTGGCGCCACTGGAACTCAGCATCCGCGACGACAGCGCCCAGCACGCCGGCCACGCCGGTGCCCGCGAGGGCGGCCACTTTCACGTGGCTGTCGTGTCGGATCGCTTTACCGGACTGCAAAGATTGGCCCGGCACCGCCTCGTTTATCATTGTTTGTCCGACCTGATGCAGCGCGGCATCCACGCGCTGGCGATCGACGCCCGGGCCCCGGGTGAACACTGATCAGATCGTGCGTGATTGAAGAACCGCGCGCCCGGCACCGGGCGCGATTTTTTTAGCCTGAATCAAATTCCCCCACCCATGAAGAAGTTTGCGCTCGCCGCCGTCGTCGCGGCCACCATTTCGGCCCTGCTGCCGGCTGCTGCAGTCGCGCAGAACGTCGCCACCGTCAACGGCAAGCCCGTGCCCAAGGCGCGCGTCGAGACGCTGATCCAGCAAGTCACCAAGAGCGGCCAGCAGCAGCGTTCGCCCGAGCTGGAAGCCCAGGTCAAGGACGAGGTCGTGCGCCGCGAGATCTTCATGCAGGAAGCCGAGAAGCGCGGCGTTCCGCAGACCGCCGACTACAAGGTCCAGATGGACCTGGCCCGTCAGATGCTGCTGATCCGCGGCCTGATGGACGACTTCAAGACCAAGAACCCGGTTACGGATGCCGAAGCCCAGGGCGAGTACGACAAATTCAAGGCCGCCAACACCGGCAACGAATACCGCGCCCGCCACATCCTGGTCGAGAAGGAAGAGGACGCCAAGGCTCTGATCGCCCAGATCAAGGGCGGCGCCAGTTTCGAGGAACTGGCCAAGAAGAACTCCAAGGACACCGGCTCTGCGGAAAAGGGCGGCGACCTGGACTTCGCCAATCCGAACAACTTCGTGCCCGAATTCAGCAAGGCCATGACGGCGCTGCAAAAGGGCGAGATGACGCAGGAACCGGTCAAGAGCCAGTTCGGCTATCACATCATCAAGCTCGAAGACACCCGCCCCGCGACCTTCCCGGCCTTCGACGACGTCAAGGCCCAGATCAAGCAGCGCATCGAGCAGCAGAAGATGGCCGAGTTCCAGGACAGCCTGATCAAGAAGGCCAAGACCGACTACACCTTCAGCAAGTAAGCCGGCCTGCCGATCACTTGTTGCAAGACCCGCTACGGCGGGTCTTCTGCCATCTGGACCCGATAAACCATGCCCGACGCCCTCAGCACCCGTCTCGTCCACGCCAGCGGCCCTGACCGCCAGTTCGGTGGCGTCCATACGCCCATCCATCCTTCCGTGCAGTACGCCTACGAGAAGGTGGAGGACCTGATCGCCGTCTTCCAGGGCAAGAGCAAAGGCAGTTTCAACTACGCCCGCCAGGGCACACCGACGACGGCCGCGCTCGAAGCGGTTGTCACGGAGATGGAAGGCGGCATCGGCACCGTCAGCTTCGCCACCGGCATGGCGGCCCTGAGCGCCCTCTTCCTGACGCTGCTGAAGGCGGGCGACCACCTCGTCACCAGCAACCGCGTCTTCGGCAACACCAACAGCCTCTTCCAGACGCTGGAGGGTCTGGGCATCGCGGTCAGCCGCGTCGATGCCGGCGAGGCCGCCGCGGTGCAGGCTGCGCTGCGGCCCGAGACTCGGCTGGTCTTCGTCGAGACCATCGCCAACCCCAGCACCCGCATTCCCGACCTCGAAGGCATTGGCACGCTGTGCCGTGAGCGCGGCCTGCTCTACGTCGTCGACAACACCGTCACCTCGCCGGCCCTGTGCCAGCCGCGCCGCTTCGGTGCCGGCCTGGTGATGAACTCCCTGACCAAGACCCTGGCCGGCCATGGCGAGGCCCTGGGCGGTGCGGTGACCGACACCGGCTGCTTCGACTGGTCGACCTACCCGAACATCTTCCCGGCCTACCGCCAGGGCGACGCGCGCGGCTGGGGCCTGCAGCAGATCCGCAAGAAGGGCTTGCGCGACATGGGCGGCACGCTGTCCAGCGAGGCCGCCCACCGCATCCTCGTCGGCACCGAGACGCTGACGCTGCGCCTGCAACGCAGCAGCGATACGGCGCTGGCGCTGGCTCGCCACCTGGCCGCCCACCCGGCCGTCGAGCACGTGCACTACCCCATGCTCGAGACCCATCCCGAATACGACAAGGCCCGCGCCTGGTTCGGCAGCGGCTCATGGATGATGAGCTTCGAGCTGCGCGACCCCGAGCGCATGGTCGAGGTGCTGAACCGGCTGCGCCTGCCGCTCAAGGCCACCGGCCTGGCCGACACGCGCACGCTGATCATCCCGGTGGCGCCGACCATCTTCTGGGAGATGGGCCAGGCGGCGCGAGCCGCCATGGGCATCGCAGAAGGTCTGGTTCGGCTGTCAGTGGGCCTGGAAGCGCCCGAAGACCTGATCGCCGACTTCGACCAGGCGCTCGCTGACTGACTTCGTTTGCCGGGCCGAGCGCCGGGCCGCTCCCTAGCCGGCCCGTCTGGCGATGTGCTGGCCGGTCGAACCGGGCAGCATCGCCGTCCCCTCGGGGGACCGACCGGGCATGCCCGCGTTCAGCGGGGCAGGAGCGGGCGAGGGGCTCAAGCCGCCAGGCGCCCCGCCTCGATGCGCAACTGGCGCTCGCACCGGGAGGCGATCTCCCGGTCATGGGTGACGAGCACCAGCGTCGTGCCGGCCTCGCGGTTGAGTTCGAACATCAGCTCCATCACCGAGGCACCGGTCGCGAAGTCCAGGCTGCCGGTGGGCTCATCGGCCAGCAGCAGCGCCGGGCGCAACACGAAGGCACGAGCCAACGCCACGCGCTGCTGCTCGCCGCCCGACAGCACGCGCGGGTAGTGGCCCAGGCGCTCGCCCAGGCCCACGCGCGTGAGCATGGCGGCGGCCTGCTCGCGCGCGTCGCGGTCGCCGCGCAGCTCCAGCGGCAGCATGACGTTCTCCAGCGCCGTCAGGTTGGGCAGCAGCTGGAAGCTCTGGAAGACAAAGCCCAGCTCGCGGGCGCGCACGGCGGCGCGCTGGTCCTCGTCCAGCGTGAAGAGATCCTGGCCGCGCAGCGTGACGGAGCCATCGCTGGGCGTGTCCAGGCCGGCGAGGATGGCCAGCAGCGTGCTCTTGCCGGAGCCGGAAGCGCCGACGATGGCCACCGATTCCCTTGCAGTCAGCTCGAAGCTGATGTCATGCAGAATCGTCAGCTCCCCGGTCGCGTCACGCACGCGCTTGGTGATCTGGTCAACTTGAACAAGGGCTTCGGGCATGTCGGGACTGCGGCGGCGATGGGTGTTGGCGCACTTTAGCCTGGGGGTGATCGCCGGCTTTTCTTCAGGGATCTCAGGTGCGGCCGCGGCCGCCGAGGCACCGGTCATCCTGGTCGTCGGCGACAGCCTGTCCGCCGAATACGGCCTCAAGGCGGGCGACGGCTGGGTGGCCCTGCTGCAGAAGCGCCTGGCCGAACAGAAGAAGCCCTACCGCGTCGTCAACGCCAGCATCAGCGGCGACACCACGGCAGGTGGCCGCAGCCGGCTGCCAGCCGCACTGCGCACGCACAAGCCGGCCATCGTCATCCTCGAGCTGGGCGGCAACGACGCGCTGCGCGGCCTGCCGCTGGGGAGCACGCGCGACAACCTGCTGGCCATGGCGCGGGCCGCCCAGGAGAGCGGCGCCAAGGTGCTGATCGCCGGCATGCAGGTGCCACCCAACTACGGCACGGCCTACGGCAAGGAGTTTGCCGACCTGTTCGAGCAGGTCGCCAGGCAGGCCCGCACAGCCTTCGTGCCCTTCCTGCTCAAAGGCGTGGCGGACCGGGCGGACGCGATGGATTGGTTCCAGGGCGACCGCATCCACCCGCTGGCCAAGGCGCATCCGCTGCTGCTGGACAACGTCTGGCCAGCGTTGAAGCCGCTGCTCTAGGCGGCCGTACCAAGCCGCTGCTTCAGCGCTCCTGCTGCTGGGAGTCCCGCGGCTGCTTGTCGCCGCGCGTCGGCACGCCGTCCTGGCGGCCGCGCTTCGGGCCTTCTTCGCGCGGCTGTGCGCGGGGTTGCGCCTGTGGTTGCGCCTGCGGTTGCGGCTGAGGCTGCGGGCGTGGCACCTCGATCTGGCGCTGCGGCTCGGGCTGGGAGATGCGGCGCTGCTGCTCCTCGCGACGCTGCTGCATCTCGCGTTGTTGCGTCTCACGCTGTTGGGCTTCGCGATGCTGCGTATCGCGCTGCTGCGCCTCGCGCTGCTGGATCTCCTCGCGACGCTGCTGAACCTCACGTTGCTGGGCTTCGCGATGCTGCGTATCGCGCTGCTGCGCTTCCCGTTGCAGCTGTTGCTGTTGCTGTTGCTGTTGCTGTTGCTGTTGCTGTTGCTGTTGCTGTTGCTGCTGCTGTTGCTGCTGCTGTTGCTGTTGCTGTTGCTGCGCGCGCCAAGGCATGTTGTCGCCACTGCGCTGCGGCTGCTCGACGCCGGGGCGCTGCTGCTGGGGAACCTGAGGCTGAGGGGCGATGGCCGGAACGGCCGGCTGTGCCACCGCAGGCACAGGCACCTGCGGCTGCACGTCAGTACGGCGTTGATCGCGGCGCTGGGGCCGCTGGTTGCCCTCGCTGCGCCAGCCCATATTGGCCTCCGGCGCGCGGGGATTGCGGCGCGGGAGTTCGGTCTCCGGCGGCCGGGTGGGTGCCGCCGGCAGCACAGCAGCCAGGTCCCCACGGCCCGGCGCTGTCGGCAGCGGGCGGTTCCAGCCCGGCTCGGGGCGACGGTCGGGGCCGCGCACCGGCAGCGGCTGGATGGCCGCGCCGGGAGCGGGCAAGGTGCTGACGGCCGCCGGTGCATCGCGGTATCGGTGCGGGCGCCGCACGGTGACGGGGTCGCGCACGTCGCGCGGATCGTTGACGCGGTTCACATAGCGCGGGCTGTGGTGGTAGGCCGGCACATAGACCTCACGCGGTGCCAGCGGGTACCAGCCAAAGCGTGGCGGCGGTGGACGGCTGCCCACGCTGATGCCGATGCTGACGGAGCCACTGCCGACCCAGCCCACCAGGGCCGGTGCATAGACCGGGCGGTGCACATAGGCGCCCGGCGTCCAGCACCAGCGCCCGCCCCAGCTGACCCAGCGGCCATAGTGGAAGGGCGCGAAGCCCCAGGGCGCGTCGTCCACCCAGGTCCAGCCCCAATGACGCGACCAGGTCCAACGGCCATAGCGGTAGGGCGCCCAGTCCGCGACGGCAACGGTCGTCGGAATCCAGACCGTGCCGTACTCAGGCGCCGTCTCCCAGCGGCCATAACGGTCCAGGTCCTCGGCGCCGGTCATCTCGGGAGACACGTAGCGCGCGACGGGGCGGTCACCTTCCTCGCGGCTTTCGGCCAGCACCCAGTCGCCAAAGCCGTCGCTGAACAGCGGGCTGCGCTCGGCGCGGGGACCGTCGGGCCACCAGAATTCGGCCTGCTCGCCGGTGCCCAGCGTCACGGGCGAGGCGGCGCGAGCCCATTCAAATCGCAGGCGCCCCTGCCAGACATAGGCCTTGCTGCCGCGGTCGAGTTGCTCCACGCGGTAGAGGCCCTCGCGCTCGGGCTGCGCCGTACCCTCACGGGTGCGCAGCCGGGTTTCGGCGGCGTTCTCGGAGTTGCGCAGGCGCACGGCAACGTCGCCGCGGTCAATCTGCAGCAGTGTCTGGCCCTCATCGAGCTGGCTCAGCTCCAGGTCGCTGCGTTCGTCAACCCAGATTGACGTCGAGCCGGAACGCAAACTGATGCGGGCGCGGTCGTCGGTGCGCACGCGATCGCCCTCGCCGACGGTCTGGTTGCGCAACAGCCGCGTCCATTCGCGGGTGTCGTGGTCGAACAGCCAGGCATCGCCGACAACGTCGACGACTCGGGCCGCGCGGGTCGGAGGATCACGGTCGGCGTCCTGTGCCTTGACGGCAGGCGCGATCGCAATGAACAGCGCCAGAGCCAGCATGCGCCAGCTGTTGCGCTTCAGGACAAGCTTGGATTCGATGGACGTGGTCATGAGCCAATGCTCCTTTGCGCCTGCGCAACGCACAAGCTCCGGGTGCGGTGCACCGCACTTACAAGTGTTTCCATCTCTCAATCGTCGTCGGACGCGGGGTCGAGCTCCGGGAAGAGCACGGACGTGAAGCCGAAGCGAGTGAAGTCCTTGATCCGCATCGGGTAGAGGGTGCCATCCAGATGGTCGCACTCATGCTGCACAACGCGGGCATGGAAACCCTCGGCGATGCGGTCGATCACCGCACCATCGGCATCGAAGCCGGTGTAGCGGATGCGTTCATCGCGCTCGACGACGCCGCGCAGCCCCGGCACCGACAGGCAGCCCTCCCAACCCTCGGTGCGCCCGCCGTCCAGCACTTCGATCTGCGGATTGATCAATACGGTGGGCGGCACCGGCGGGGCATCCGGGTAGCGCACATTCTTCGTGTAGCCAAAGATGACCAGGCGCAGGTCCACGCCGATCTGCGGCGCCGCCAAACCCGCGCCATTGGCGGCGGCCATGGTTTCGAACATGTCGGCGATCAGCGCTTTCAGCTCCGGCGTGCCGAAGGCGGTGACCGGTTGGGCCACGCGCAGCAAGCGCGGGTCGCCCATCTTCAAAATCTCGTGCACCGCCACTGCGGCCTCCTTGGGCTATCGTGATCGGTGATTCTAGGAAGCCCCGTTCATGCTTGACTTCATCGAAGACCTCGGCCACGGCATCTACGCCATCGACACCGGCTTCCAGCGCCCGCGCTTCGATGCCGCCTATCTGATGGTCGAGAACGGCCGCGCCGCCTTCATCGATACCGGCACCAACCATGCCGTGCCGCGCTTGCTGGCGGCATTGAACGCGCTGGGGCTGTCACCGGAGGCAGTGGACTGGGTGATCCCGACCCACGTCCACCTCGACCATGCCGGTGGCGTGGGCCTGCTGATGGAGGCCCTGCCCCAGGCCCGCGCCTTGGTGCACCCGCGTGGGCTGCGCCACATGGTGGACCCCAAGGCGCTATGGCTGGGAGCGCTCGCCGTCTACGGCGAGGCCGAGATGCAGCGCAGCTACGGCAAGCTCGTGCCCGTGCCGGCTGAACGCGCCGAGGCCAGCCATGACGAGCAGGTCATCCACCTCGCCGGCCGGCCCCTGCGCCTCATCGACAGCCCCGGCCACGCCAGGCATCACCACGCGATCTGGGACGAGAGGAGCCGCAGCTGGTTCACGGGCGACACCTTCGGCCTGTCCTACCGCGCCTTCGACGTCGACGGCCGCGCCTGGATCCTGCCGACCAGCACGCCGGTGCAGTTCGAGCCCGAAGCGCTCAAGTCCACCGTCGCGCGGCTGCTGGCGGCCGAGCCGCTTGCAATGCAGGTCACCCACTACGGCTGCATCGGCGGCTCGGTGGACGAAGTGCGTCGCCTGGCCTCGCTGATGCTGGAGCAAGTGGACGAGATGGTGGCGCTGGCCGAGTCCCTGCGCGCCGCGCCGCGCCGTCACGAGCAGCTCAAGGCCGGCCTGCTGGATGGCTATCTCGCACGCCTGCGCAGCCACGGCCACCCGGCTGACGCCGAGGCCGCCGACTGGCTGGCCCTGGACGCCGAGCTGAACGCGCAAGGCCTCGAGGTGATGCTGGACCGCCCGGCCCGCTGACGGGGCGATGCGCCCCGCCGCGGTGCGTCGCCTCGCACCGCCTCTGTGCCACCCCTGCGTGGTGCATGCCGGCTCATGGGCGATGCCCGTTTCTGGCGCAGGCATGGTCCTTGCGACGTAGGAGATGAGGTGCTGCGCTGACGCGGCCCTCTGCTTCCGCAGAAGCATCGCCAAAGGCGGCGAACCTCATCTTCCGGCCCCGACCGAGCAGACCGCTGCTCTCGGGGCCTTCTTACTGGTGGCTCCGATCTGGCCTTTCCAAGCCCGTCGGCGCAGCCTGCTTCGCCCTGAACACACATGCAGCACATCGTCCTCATCGGCCACGGAATGGTGGGCCAGAAATTTCTCGAGTCCCTCGCGGAGGGCCCCGCTGCCGCCGACGTGCAGGTGACGGTGCTGTGCGAGGAGCCGCGCCCGGCCTATGACCGCGTGCACCTGTCCGAATTCTTCTCGGGCAAATCGGCCGAGGACCTGTCCCTGGTGCCCGAGGGCTTCTTCGAGAACCACCCCGGCTTCAAGCTGCGCCTGGCCGCCAAGGCCGTGACCATCGAGCGCCGCGACCACACCATCACGCTGGCCGACGGCGAAGTCGTCCACTACGACAAGCTGGTGCTGGCCACGGGCTCCTACCCCTTCGTGCCGTCAGTGCCCGGCCGCGATCGGCCGCATTGCCACGTCTACCGCACCATCGAAGACCTGGAAGGCATGAAAGCCAGCGGCGCGGTCTCCAAGACCGGCGTCGTCATCGGCGGCGGCCTGCTGGGCCTGGAGTGCGCCAAGGCACTGCGCGACATGGGCCTGGAGACGCACGTCGTCGAGTTCGCACCGCGCCTGATGGCCGTGCAGATCGACGAGGGTGGCGGCCGCGTGCTGCGCAAGAAGATCGAAGACCTCGGCGTGCAGGTCCACACCGGCCGCAACACCCTGGAGATCACCGACGGCGCGATGGCCCGCCACCGCATGGTGTTCGCCGACGGCACCTGGCTGGAGACCGACATGATCGTGTTCTCCGCCGGCATCCGCCCGCGTGACGAACTGCCCCGCCAGTGCGTGCTGGCCATCGGCCCGCGCGGCGGCGTCGTCATCGACGACCACTGCCGCACCAGCGACCGCAATGTCTACGCCGTCGGCGAGGTCGCGGCCTGGAACGAGCAGACCTACGGCCTGGTCGCCCCTGGCTATGAGATGGCCCGTGTGGCAGCCCGCCATATTGCGGGCGATGCCGAGGCCGCCTTCCCCGGCGCCGACCTGTCCACCAAGCTCAAGCTGATGGGCGTGGACGTGGCCAGCATCGGCGACGCTCATGGCAAGACGCCGAACTGCCGCAGCTACCAGTACGTCGACGAGCGCAAGCAGATCTACAAGAAGATCGTCGTCAGCGAGGACGGTGAGAAGCTGCTCGGCGCCGTGCTGGTGGGCGACGCCGCCGAGTACGGCACGCTGCAGCAGATGCAGCTGAACGGCATCAAGCTGCCGGCCGACCCCGAGTTCCTGATCCTGCCCAGCAGCGACGGCAAGGCCAAGGTCGGCATCGGCCCGGACGCCCTGCCCGACAGCGCCCAGCTGTGCTCGTGCAACAACGTCAGCAAGGGCCAGATCTGCTCGGCCGTCGGCGACGGTGCGACCACCATCGGCGCACTCAAGGCCTGCACCAAGGCCGGCGCGACTTGCGGCGGCTGCGTGCCGCTCGTTACCCAGGTGATGAAGTTCGAGATGGCCAAGCGCGGCATGGCCGTGAACAACCACATCTGCGAGCACTTCCCGCATTCGCGCCAGGAGCTGTACCACCTCATCCGCGTGGGCGGCATCAAGACCTTCAGCGACCTGATGGCCAAGCACGGCAAGGGCCTGGGCTGCGACATCTGCAAGCCCGCGGCAGCCAGCATCTTCGCGTCGTGCTGGAACGAGTTCGTGCTGGAGCCCAAGCTGGCCGCGCTGCAGGACAGCAACGACTACTACCTCGGCAACATCCAGAAGGACGGCAGCTACTCCGTCGTGCCGCGCATGCCGGGCGGCGAGGTCACGCCCGATGGCCTGATCGCCGTCGGCCAGGTGGCCAAGAAGTACGGCCTGTACACCAAGATCACCGGCGGCGCGCGCGTCGACATGTTCGGCGCCCGCGTCGAGCAGCTGCCCTTCATCTGGGAAGAGCTGATCGCCGCCGGCTTCGAGAGCGGCCATGCCTACGGCAAGTCGCTGCGCACGGTGAAGAGCTGCGTGGGCAGCACCTGGTGCCGCTATGGCGTCGACGACTCGGTCGGCCTGGCCGTCGAGATCGAGAACCGCTACAAGGGCCTGCGCGCGCCGCACAAGATCAAGTTCGGCGTCTCCGGCTGCACGCGGGAATGCGCCGAGGCCCAGGGCAAGGACGTCGGCATCATCGCGACGGAAAAGGGCTGGAACCTCTACGTCTGCGGCAACGGCGGCATGAAGCCGCGCCACGCCGAGCTGATCGCCAGCGACCTGAGCAAGGCCGACCTGCTTAAGTACATCGACCGCTTCCTGATGTTCTATGTGCGCACGGCCGACCGCCTGCAGCGCACCAGCACCTGGCGCGACAACCTCGAAGGTGGCCTGGACTACCTGAAGGACGTCGTCATCAATGACAGCCTGGGCCTCGCCGCCGAGCTGGAGGCGCAGATGCAGGCCGTGGTGGACACCTACCAGTGCGAATGGAAGACGGCCGTCACGACGCCCGAGGTGCGCCAGCGCTTCCGCTCCTTCGTCAACAGCGACAAGCCGGACGAGCGAATCATCTTCGTGGAAGAGCGCGGCCAGATCCGCCCGGCGCGTGCCGAAGAGCGCGAAGAAGAAGCCACGGCCTGATCAAGGAATCGACATGAACTACACCCCCATCTGCAGCGTCGACGACATCCTGCCCAACACCGGCGTGGCCGCTCGCGTTGGTGACCACCACGTGGCCGTGTTCCGCGTCGGCCAGGAAAGCTTCCACGCCATCGACAACATCGACCCGCGCTCCGGCGCCAGCGTGCTGGCCCGCGGCCTGGTGGGCAACCTGGGCGAGCGCATCGTCGTCGCGTCGCCGCTCTACAAGAACCATTTCGACCTGAACACCGGCGAGTGCCTGGAAGCGCCCGAGCAGTCGGTGCGCGCCCATGCCGTGCAGGTGCAGGACGGCCGCGTGCTCGTCGCGCTGCGTTGACTATTTGATTGGCGAAAGAGGAGACAAACCATGGCCTACGTCGTACCCACCGAGTTCGTGACCAAGATGGTCGATGCCGGTGAATCCAAGCTTCTGATGTCCACCCGCGACACGCTGATCCGCTCCTACATGGCGGGCGCCATCCTGGCGCTGGCTGCGGCTTTCGCGGTGACGGTCAGCGTCAACACCGGCAACCCGCTGGTTGGCGCGCTGCTGTTCCCGGTCGGCTTCATCCTGCTCTACCTGATGGGCTTCGACCTGCTGACCGGCGTGTTCACGCTGGTGCCGCTGGCCGTGCTGGACAAGCGGCCCGGCGCGACCTGGGGCGGTGTCATGCGCAACTGGACGCTGGTCTTCTTCGGCAACTTCGCTGGGGCGCTGACGGTGGCCGTCTTCATGGCCATCATCTTCACCTTCGGCTTCAGCGAGGCGCCCAACGCGGTCGGACAGAAGATCGGCACCATCGGCGAAGGCCGCACGGTGGGCTACGCGGCCCATGGTGCTGCCGGCATGCTGACCCTCTTCATCCGTGGCGTGCTGTGCAACTGGATGGTGTCCACCGGCGTGGTCGCGGCGATGATGTCGACCTCGGTTTCAGGCAAGGCCATCGGCATGTGGATGCCCATCATGGTGTTCTTCTACATGGGTTTCGAGCACAGCATCGTCAACATGTTCCTGTTCCCCTCGGGCCTGATGCTGGGCGGCAAGTTCACGATCATGGATTACCTGATCTGGAACGAAATTCCCACCGTGGTCGGCAACCTGGTCGGCGGCCTGACCTTCGTCGGCTTGTCGCTGTACTCGACGCACTACAAGACCGCTCCCAAACGCGTGATCGTGTGAGCCCCTCGTCCAAGGAGTACCTTGGCCGGTCCCCCGAGGGGACGGCGATGCTTGCGGCATCGAGCCGCAAGCACATCGCCAAAGCGGGCCGGCTTGGGAGCGGCCCGGCGCTCGGCCCGAAACGCTCCGGTGTCATTGCATGACTCTACGGGTCGCAGTCGGCCAGCACTCCGAGGCCGGCGTCAAGCCGCTGAACCAGGACTTCCACGGCGCAGCCCTGCCGACCGACGCGCAGCGCCGCTCGCGCGGCATTGCGCTGGCGATTGCCGACGGCATCAGCAGCAGCCCCGTCAGCCAGATCGCCAGCGCGGCGGCGGTGCGCGGCTTCCTGGAGGACTACTACGGCACCTCCGAGGCCTGGACAGTGCGCCGCGCCGCCCAATGCGTGCTGGCCGCCACCAACGGCTGGCTGCACGCCCAGACGCAGCTCGGCGAAGGCCGCTTCGACAAGGACCGCGGCCATGTCTGCACCTTCAGCGCCCTGGTCTTCAAGGGCCGCGAGGTGCATCTGCTGCATGTGGGCGACACGCGCGCCTACCGCATCCATCCCACCGCGCTGGAGCAGCTGAGCCACGACCACCGCGTGCGCCTGGACGGCGGCCAGACCTATCTGGGCCGGGCACTGGGCATCAGCCCGCATCTCGAGATCGACCACGCCTGCTGGCCCACCGAAGTCGGCGAGACCTATCTGCTGGCCACCGACGGCGCCTACGAGCACCTGGACCCGGCGCTCGTCGTCAGCACCGTCAGCCGCCACGGCGCCGAGCTGCAGGCCGCCGCCCAGGCCCTCGTGGCCGTGGCGCTGGCGCGGGGCAGCCAGGACAACGCCACCGTCATGCTGGCGCGCGTTGAATCCCTGCCCGATCAGCTCGCGCCGCCCGTGCAGCGGGAGCGCCTGCGCCTGCCGCCACGGTTGGCCCCACGCATGGAGTTCGAGGGCTACCGCGTCATTCGTGAGCTCTATGCGAGCGCAAGGAGCCAGGTCGTGCTGGCCGTCGATGCCCAGGAGCGCGAATGGGCGCTCAAGCTGCCCTCCGCCGAGATGGGCACCGACAGCCGGGCCCTGGACCGCTTCGCGATCGAGGAGTGGGTGGCGCGGCGCGTCGACAGCCCGCACGTCATCAAGGCCGCGCCGGCCGAGAAGCGCCGCGAGCACCTCTTCACCGCGATGGAGTTCATCACCGGCCAGACCCTGGCCCAGTGGATGACCGATCACCCGAAGCCTGGGCTCGACGAGGTGCGCCAGCTCGTCGACCAGATCGCCCGTGGCCTGCAAGCCCTGCATCGCAAGGAAATGCTGCACCAGGACCTGCGGCCCGAGAACCTGATGATCGACCGCCAGGGCACTGTCATCCTCATCGACCTCGCCTCGGCCCATGTGGCGGGCCTGAACGAGGGCCTGGGCGATGCGCGCGCCACCGACATCGCCGGCAGCCTGCAGTACACCGCGCCGGAATACTTCACCGGCGACGGCGGCACGCAGGTGTCCGAGCTGTTCTCGCTGGCCGTGCTGGCCTACCAGATGCTGACCGGCGCCCTGCCCTACGGCCTGCAGGTGCCCCAGGTGCGTGGCCCCCGTGACCTGCACAAGCTGCAATACGTGCCGCTGCGCACCCGGCGCCCCGACCTGCCCGACTGGCTGGACCGCGTGCTGCGCAAGGCCTTGCATCCCCAACCCTCACGGCGTCAGCAGGCACTGTCAGAGCTGGCGCATGACCTTTATGCACCCGGCCCCGAATTCATGAGCCGGGACCGCACGCCGCTGCAGCAGCGCCATCCGCTGCTGTTCTGGCGCGTGCTGACGCTGGTTTTCGGCCTGGCGACGCTGGTGTTGCTGGGATTGAGGCTGAGCGGCAGCTGACCCCCAACCGAGGGAAGGACCGGTGCTCCTGCCCAGTGAATGTGTTTCAGAATGTGCTCATTCCGCAGCACGCGCCGAAAGTGTGTACGCCGCAGGTTGGCGGTAGGAGCGTGGAGGGGCTTGAATGGGCAGTACGCCGTGGTTTCTGGAGAGCGTGGCCGCCGATGGATCGCGCGTCACGCATCGCATCGACCGGTTGCCGTTCAGCGTGGGTCGCGATGCCGGCAATGACCTGACCATCGAGGCGCAGGGGCTGTCTCGACGGCATGCCGAACTGCAGGCCGACGAGGCGGGCGGCCTGCTGGTGGTCGACCTGGGCAGCACCAACGGCACTTTCGTGAACCACGAGCGCCTGGTGGGCCCGCGGCAGCTGGCACCGAACGACATCATCCATTTCTGCACCGCCGAGTTCCGCCTGACCCACGACGAGACGCTTGCTGCGGCCACCGTGGCGGGCCCGCTGCCCATGCGCACGATGGTGGTCTCACCGGGCATGAACCCCCTCAGCCAGAACTTCGTGCGCCTGGAGGCGCAGTTCCTGGAGTTCCTGGCCGGCCGAGGCCTGACAGCAGCGGCGCAACCCATCGTCGACGCGCGCACGGGCGGGCTGTTCGCCTACGAGCTACTGGGCCGCTGCACGCACCCTGAGCTGCCCGGCTCGCCGATGCACCTGTTCCGGATGGCCGCCACGCTGCGGCGCGAGGCCGAGTTGAGCGAAGCGTTCCGCTCCCATGGCGTAGCGGCGCTGGCACCCAAGGCGCAGGGGATGCGCGTCTTCGTCAACGCCCATCCGAGCGAGACCTTCTCGGAAGAGTTCTTCCAGGCCCTGCAGGGGCTGCTGGCCCTGCCCACGCGGCCACAGCTGGTGGTGGAGGTGCACGAAAGCGCGGTGGTCGAAGTCGACCGCATGCGCGAGCTGGCCGAGCGCCTGAACGGCATCGGCGTGGAGTTCGCCTACGACGACTTCGGCGCCGGCCAGGCAAGGCTGAACGAGCTGGCCGAGGTGCCGGCGCACTTCGTCAAGTTCGACATGGGCATCGTGCGCAACCTGCATGAGGCCAGCGAGCGCAAGCAACGCATGGTGCGCGACCTGGTGCGCATGGTGCTGGAGCTGGGCTCGGTGCCCTTGGCCGAAGGCGTCGAACAGGAGGCCGAGGCCCAGGTCTGCCGTGAGATGGGCTTTCGCCTGATCCAGGGCTATCTGACCGGCAGGCCGATCATGGTGGACACGCTGTAGCGGCTCCCCGGCAGAACCGGGGAGCGGCGTTTCTCAAACGTCCAGGCCCAGCTCCTGGATCTTGCGTGTGATGGTATTGCGGCCGATGCCGAGCTTCTGGGCGGCCTCGATGCGGCGGCCGCGCGTGATGTCCAGCGCCGTCAGGATGAGCTGTGCCTCGAACTTCTTCGTCAGCGCATCCCACACGTCAGGTTCACCCGCCAGCAGCCTTGCGCGCGCATCGGCAGCCATGTCGGCCAGCCAACCTTCGCCGCTGCTGGTGCTGGCCGGCGCGGCGGCCGGCAGGGGCGCAGCGGCACTGGACTGCGCAGCCGGCACGCTTGTCATGGCCGTCGTGGAAGGCGCCGGGACATAGCCGGGCTGTACCTCGTCCGGCAGGTCCTTGGGCTCGACGGTCTGGCTGGGCGCCATGACGCTGAGCCAGTGACAGATGTTCTCCAGCTGGCGCACATTGCCAGGGAAGTCGAAATTGGTCAGCACGACGAGGGCGGCGTCAGACAGGCGCTTGGCCTCGACACCCAGCTCGGTCGCACTGCGCTGCAGGAAATGACGGGCCAGCGAGGGCACGTCCTCGCGGCGCTCGCGCAGCGGCGGCAGGCGCAGGCGGATGACGTTGAGGCGGTGGAACAGGTCCTCGCGGAACACGCCCTGGCGAACACGGTCTTCCAGGTTCTGGTGTGTGGCGGCGATGACGCGCACATTGCTGCGCATCGGGCTGTGGCCACCGACGCGGTAGAACTGGCCGTCGGACAGCACACGCAACAGGCGCGTCTGCAGCTCGAAGGGCATGTCGCCGATTTCGTCGAGGAAGAGCGTGCCGCCGTCGGCCTGCTCGAAGCGGCCGCGCCGCGAGGCCTGGGCACCGGTGAAGGCGCCGCGCTCGTGGCCGAAGAGCTCGCTTTCCAGCAGGTCCTTCGGGATGGCCGCGGTGTTGATGGCAACGAAGGGACCCTCGCCACGCGGGCTGTGCTTGTGCAGCGCGCGGGCGACCAGTTCCTTGCCCGAGCCGCTCTCGCCCGTGATCATCACGGTGACGTTGCTCTGCGACAGGCGCCCGATGGCGCGGAAGACGTCCTGCATGGCCGGCGCCTGGCCCAGCATCTCGGGCACCTGCGCGGCGGCCTCCTGCTCGCCGGCCTCGCGCTGGCTCTCTTCCTGGGCGCGGCGGATCAGCTCCACGGCGCGCGGCAGGTCGAAGGGCTTGGGCAGGTATTCAAACGCACCGCCCTGGAAGGCCGATACGGCACTGTCCAGGTCGGAGTAGGCCGTCATGATGATGACGGGCAGCGCCGGCAGCCGCGCCTTGACCTTGGCCAGCAGTTCCAGGCCCGAGCCGCCGGGCATGCGGATGTCAGACACCAGCACTTGCGGACTGTCGTCGTCGAGAGCGGCGAGCATGTCGCGCGCATTGCTGAAGCTGCGCACCGGCAGCCCCTCGCGGGCCAGGGCCTTCTCGAGCACGAAGCGGATCGAGTGGTCGTCGTCAACAACCCAGATGGATTTCATGCGGTTCCTCAGCCCATCCTGTCGGCTTGTGGCGTCAAGGCAAGGGCAGCGTGATTCGGAAATTCGTCAGGCCCGGCTCGCTTTCGCAATCGATCATGCCCTGATGTTGCTGGGCGATCGTCTGCGCAAGCGTGAGTCCGAGTCCCGAGCCGCCCTCCCGCCCTGAGACCAGGGGAAAGAAGATGCGATCCCGGATCTCGGCGGGGACGCCGGGACCGTTGTCCTCAATATGCAATTCCAATGCCAAGCGCCAGCGCTGCTTGCCGATGGTCACCTGCCGGGCCACCCGCGTGCGCAAAACGATCTGGGCGTCGCCGGCCGCGATGCGCGAACCCAGCACCTGCGCGGCGTTCTGCACGATGTTCAACACCATCTGGATCAACTGCTCGCGGTCGCCGCGGAAGTCCGGCAGCGAGGTGTCGTAGTCGCGGTGAATGACCAGGCCCTTGGGATGCTCGATGAGCACCAGCGCGCGCACCCGCTCGCAGATCTCGTGGATGTTGGCATCACCGACGACCTGGGCGCGGCGATGCGGGGCCAGCAGGCGGTCGACCAGGCTTTGCAGGCGGTCCACCTCATGCACGATGACCTGGGTGTATTCGGTCAGCTCGGGATTGCCGTCCTGCAGTTCCAGCGCCAGCAGTTGCGCTGCACCGCGGATGCCCCCCAGCGGGTTCTTGATCTCGTGGGCGAGGTTGCGGGTCAGCTCCTTGGTGGCCTGGACCTGGTCGAGGCTGCGCTCGTCACGGTCCTGGCGCGCCTGCTGGGCAATCTCGATGAGCTCCACCAGCACGCGCGGCACGTCGTCGTCGCCCGCATCCATCTGCGACACGATGACATGCACGGGCAGCCCATCTTCGTGGGCCCAGGAGCCGCGGCGCAGCAAGGCGTCGAAGCGGCTGCTGGAGTAATGGTTGGCAGCAACGCCGGCCAGGGTCTCGGTGAGGCGCTGGGCGTCATCGAACCAGTCGGGTAACTGGGCCTTCTGCACGCTGCGGCGCGACAGCCGCATGACGTTCTCGAAGGCGGCATTGGCGAACAGGCATTCGCCCTCCGCGCTGGTGACAACGACCATGGTCGCCAGCAAGTCCAGGCCGGCAAATTCCGCCGGCAGCAAAAAGGTATCGGTCATGGAGCGCCGGAGGCGCTCTGCGCCTCAGGGAAGTTTGGCGATTTCGCGCTTGAGCGCCTGGATGTCGGACTCGTGGCGCGCGATGCTGTCCTTGAGCTCGGCCATGCGGTCGAGGTACTTCTGGTAGTTGCGCTCGTCGCCGCGGCGCTCACCCTGGCCGTTGTTGAACTCGCGCTGCGCGGCCGCGAGGCGTTCTTCCGCCTGGCGCAGCTCGGTCTGCAGCACGCGGCGGCGCTCGTCGTCGCGCACGCGCTGCTGGCCGGCGTCGATGCGGCTTTCAGCACCGCGCGGCCCCTCGGCCACCGGTGCCGCCGAAGCGCTGGCGCGCGGCCTGGGTGCCTGCAAGACGGTGATCGGCGTGCCTTCGATCGTGCGGCAGCCCTTCTCGTTGGCTTCCTTCGCGCTCAAGGCATCGGTGTAGAGCACCGGCGGCCCGGGGCAGCGATAGACCGTGCCCTGGGCTTGCGCGCCCAGGCTGGCCAGGACGAACAACGGAGCCAGCAATCGATTCAGCATGGCGGGATTGTGGCTCAGCGTCGGCAACAAAAAAGGGGCCGCACCAGCGGCCCCCTTCCACGGGGATGACACAGGCAGCGCGCGTGCTGCCCATGGCCATCACAGCGCGTAGTACATGTCGAACTCGACCGGATGCGTGGCCATGCGGAAGCGCGTCACTTCCTGCATCTTCAGCTCGATGTAGGCATCGATGTAGCTGTCGGTGAACACGCCACCCTTGGTCAGGAAGGAGCGGCCCTTGTCCAGGTAGTCCAGCGCCTGGTCGAGGCTGTGGCAGACGGTCGGGATCTTCGCGTCTTCCTCGGGCGGCAGGTGGTACAGGTCCTTGGTGGCGGCTTCGCCCGGATGGATCTTGTTCTCCACGCCGTCCAGGCCGGCCATCAGCAGCGCGCTGAAGGCCAGGTAGGGGTTGGCGGAAGGATCCGGGAAGCGCGCTTCGATGCGGCGGCCCTTGGGGTTGGCGACGTAGGGGATGCGGATCGAGGCCGAGCGGTTCTTGGCCGAGTAGGCCAGCTTGACCGGGGCTTCGAAGCCGGGCACCAGACGCTTGTACGAGTTCGTACCGGGGTTGGTGATGGCGTTCAGCGCGCGGGCGTGCTTGATGATGCCGCCGATGTAGTACAGCGCGAATTCGCTCAGGCCGGCGTAACCGTCACCGGCGAACAGGTTCTTGCCGTCCTTCCAGACGGACTGGTGAACGTGCATGCCGCTGCCGTTGTCGCCCACCAGGGGCTTGGGCATGAAGGTCGCGGTCTTGCCATAGGCATGGGCGACGTTCTGGATGATGTACTTCTGCAGCTGCAGCCAGTCGGCGCGCTGCACCAGCGAGCTGAACTTGGTGCCGATTTCCATCTGGCCCGCGTTCGCCACTTCGTGGTGATGCACCTCGACCGGAATGCCCATCTGCTCGAGGATCAGGCACATCTCCGAGCGCATGTCCTGGCCGCTGTCGACCGGGGGCACGGGGAAGTAGCCGCCCTTGACGGTGGGACGGTAGCCGGAGTTGCCGTGCTCGTATTCCTTGGAGGAGTTCCAGGCGCCTTCCTCGGACTCGATCTTGAAGAACGAGCCGGACATTTCATTGCCCCAGCGCACGCTGTCGAAGATGAAGAACTCGGGTTCCGGGCCGAAATAAGCCGTGTCGCCCAGGCCGGAAGCCTTGAGGTAAGCCTCGGCGCGCTTGGCCAGCGAACGCGGGTCGCGCTCATAGGCCTTGCCGTCGGCGGGGTCGACGACGTCGCAGGACAGGATCAGCGTCGGCTCTTCGAAGAAGGGGTCGATGTTGGCAGTGTTCGGATCGGGCATGAGCAGCATGTCCGAGGCTTCGATGCCCTTCCAGCCGGCGATCGAGGAGCCGTCGAAGGCATGGCCCGAAATGAACTTGTCTTCGTCGAAATGGGAGACCGGCACGGAGACGTGCTGCTCCTTGCCACGGGTATCGGTGAAGCGGAAGTCAACGAACTTGACTTCGTTTTCCTTGACGATGTTCATCACATCGGCGACGGTCTTGGCCATCAATAGCTCCTAGCGGGATCTGGACAGGGGTGGAATGCCGCCACCGACGCACACGCGCCAGCGGCCACGGGGGGATTTAAAGCAGGTTGCATGCCAGATGCACCGACATGGGTTGCTGCCCGGCATCGCCGGGGATTATGTGGCGGGGCCCGTGACAGCGCGAGAACTATCGCACCAGCTCGGTGCTGATGGTTGCACCAAACTGGATCACGCCCCGCTTCAGGGCGTCATAGGCGACGTCGAGGCTTTGCGCCTCCCCCTTCACTCCCAACTCGATACAGCGTCCCCATTGCGGATGGTCGACGCTCGGCAGGCTGAAGACCTTGATGCCGGCGAACTCGGCCTCGATGGCCTCCATCAGCGGCGTCAGGCTGGCCTCCATCGCGCCCTGCACGATCAGCGAGCGCTCGATGACGCCGGCCTGGCGATGCAATTGCGGGAAGCGGTCCAGCACCCAGGCCATCATCGGATGCGCCATGACCGGAAAACCCGGCACGAAGTGGACGTTGCCCACGAAGAAGCCGGGGATCTTGTTGAAGGGGTTGGGCACGATGCCGGCGCCTTCCGGGAAGACGCCCATCTCCAACCGGCGCAGCGTGTCGGGCTCGTCGGCCGTCACCGTCTTGCCCTGTTCGGCCGCCATCTGCTGGATGCGCTGCCAGATCAGCTCGCGCGCCTCGGGGTGCAGGGCCAGCGGCCGGCCTAGCGCCGCTGCGGCGGACTGGCGGGTGTGATCGTCGGGCGTCGCGCCAATGCCGCCACAGCTGACGATGAGATCACCGCTCGCAAAAGCCTCGCGCAGCTTGCCGACAAGCTGCTCACGGTCATCGCCCAGGTATTGCGCCCAGGCGAGCTGCATGCCGCGCTGCCCCAGCAACTCGATGAACTTGGCCAGGTGCGAGTCCTGGCGTTTGCCCGAGAGGATCTCGTCGCCAATGATGATGAGACCCACTTGCATAGCTTCAGCTTTCGATGAGGACGGCAGATTCAGCCACCGGCTCCGCCGCCCGCCGCGCCTGCAGGGCGCCCAGCGCGTAATGGGTGAACCAGGCGGTCGAGAAGGCGAAGACCAAGGTGTACAGCCAGATCGCCAGCAGCACGACGAAGGGCGCAAAGATGACGGCGGCCACACCGGAAACGGCCCAGATCAGTGACGGCACTGCGCCGAGATAACCGCAGACCACGCCCATGGCCAGCATCGGGATGCGGTGCTCCTTCAGCAATGCGCGGCGCTCCTCGGCGGAGGCATGGTCCGCCAGCACGTCGAAGCCGAAGACACGGTAGGTCAGCCAGCCCCAGATCAACGGCGGCAGCACCATGACGAGGGGCGGGATCAGCCACAGCGGCATGGACAGCAGGATGAGCACCAGCGCGATGACGGTGGCGCCCAGCGAGGCCGCGACGCTCTGCATCAGCGTGCCGCCGCGCTTCTTCTCCAGCAGCGGGAAGCGGCGCTGGGCGACGAGGCGGACGATGGCCGGCGTCATCAGCAGCGCGACCAGCAGCAGGCTCATCAGAATGACGACCGGCAGCACGCCAGCCAGCACGACGATGGCCGCCAACGCGCTGCGGAAGGCCTGCAGACCCCAGCTGTCCAGCCACTGCAGCAGGCTCTCGATGAGGCGCCAGCTCTCCAGCGTCGCGCGCACTGCGGCAATGGCGCCCTCCCAGAAGAAGAACATGAAGCCGAACACCAGCACGCCACAGATGAGCAGCGGCAGCAACGACAGCCCGATAACGCGCGGATGCAGGCAGTAGGCGGCGGCGCGCCAGAAGGAGTCGACGAGGCTTTGCATCAAGCGGCTTTCCTGAACGAGCGGAACAGGCGGGTCAGACCCAGCCATTGCTGGTGCCAGAAGCCGGCGCCGTAGTCGCGGCCACCTTCCTCGGGCAACTGGTCGCGCACACCGGTGGCGTCGAAGCGATTCTCGAAGTTGGCGGTGCGGAACAGCAGGTCCCATAGCGGCAGCAGGACGCCGAAGTTGTGGCCGCCCAGCGTGCCGCGGCCACCGGATTCGTGGCCGATGCCGATGCTGTGGTGTAGGCGGTGGAAGCGTGGGCTGATCAAGAGGCGCTCGCCGATGCGCCCAAAGCTGATGCGCGCGTTCGCATGCTGCAGGCTCTCGTGCAGCTGGGTGATGACGGTGATGGCGACGAACTGCCCCGGCTCCACACCGATGAGGCGGGCCAGCAGGGCCAGCGCCGTGCCGAGCAGCACGTCGTCCAGCAGGTGATTGCGGTTATCGCTCCACATCGTCATCTGGCGTTGGCTGTGGTGCAGGCTGTGCAGGGCCCACCACCAGTTGAACTGGTGCTGGGCGCGGTGCAGCCAGTAGCCGACGAAGTCGAAGACGGCGAGGTAGAGCAGCAGGCTGACCCAGGCGACATCGGTAACGCCGGGCCAGATGCCGTCGAGCTGCCAGGTCGGCAGGCCCGCCATGCGCAGCTCGCCAGCGATGCCGTCCCACAGCGGCTCGATGCTGAAGAAGATCAACAGGCGAACGAGGCCGAGGCGGTGGATCAGCGTGTAGATGACGTCGGTGCGCACGGCCGCGTGGTCAGTCACCGGCTCGACCGGCCAGCGCCGCTCCAGGATGCCGATGCCCAAAACGATGACGACGATCTGGATCAGCCCCAGTAGCAGCCAGCCGGTCGCATCGAAGGCGTCCTCCAGCAGGTTGCCAAAGCCCAGTCCGAACACGACCGGCTGCACGACGGACTCGTAGAGCCACAGCTGCAGGCTGTCGAAGGCGTTGGCGATCCAGTCGATCACGGCTTGCGGGCGTAGGTTTTGGGTTCGATCTTCAGGGCGACCTTGGTGTCGGCGGCCTTGAACAGTGGGGCGTAGCGGGGATGCTCGCGCAGCAGTGCAAAGCATAGGCCCCGCTGCTCCAATCCCGTCATCAGCGGCTCCAGCACGGCCGGCGCCCAGGGGTCCTGGCGTTCCCAGATGCCAAGGTGGGCGAGCAGGATGTCACCGGGCTTGATGTCGCGCAGCGCCTTGTCCAGCAGCTGCGCGTTGGGGTGGCTCTGGCTGGGCAGTTCATCGCCCAGGAAGCCCGCGCTGCTCCAGCCCACATGGGTGAAGCCGCAGGCCTTGGCGGTATTCAGCAGGGCCTTGGACGAGCGTCCCGCCGGCGCGCGGAAGATGGGGCCCAGCGACTTGCCCGTCATGGCCGTGAAGCGCTCGCCGACCTTCTTCAGGCTCTCGCAATACTGCTCGGGCGTGACCTCGTGAACGACAGGCGGGTTGACGCCGGCCTGCGTCTTCACCTTGAAGCGCACCACCTTGCCGTCGGCATCCAGCACGTCTTCCATGAAGATGTCGTGGTCCCAGGTGTGGGCGCCGAAGTCATGGCCCTCGGCTGCACGCTCGCGCCACCAGGGCGCCCAGGTGTCGTCCAGCGTCGTGCCGCCGGTCAGCGTCGGTTCGCTGGCGAGGAAGAAGGTCGCTTTCGCGTTGTGCTTCTTCAGCGTCTCGGCGATCAGCGGCGCAACACCCATGTGGCCGGTGTCGAAGGTGAGGTAGACCGGCTTGTCGCAAGACGGTTGCGCGGTGGCCGCAGTGACCACCAGCGCCAGGGCCCAGGCTTTCATAGACGAGGTTGGTGATCCAGCGTCCAGATGCCGTGCGGCGACTTGCCCACCTTGACCTGCCTGACGACCTTGCGCGTGGCGGTGTCGATCTGCGTGAGCTTGCCGGCCCAGCGCGAGGTGACGAGCAGCGTCTTGCCATCGGTCAGCAGCTCCATGTCGTCGGGACCTGCCGGCGCCGGATATTGGTCGACGACGGTCAGCGTCGTCAGGTCGATCTTGCTGATGGTGTTGGCGGCGCGGTTGCTGACCAGCACATGGCGCTTGTCGCCCCAGGCACGGAAGGAATGGGCCCCTGCGCCGGTAAGGATGCGCTTGGCAAGCTTGGGCGCGCCGGCGCCGCTGACGTCCCAGACCTCGACGAACTTGTCGCCGGTCAGGCCGACGAGGACGAAGCGGTCGTCCGGCGTCAGGTAGATGTCGGCCGGCATCTTGCCGACGGCCTGCTTCCACTTGATGGTCTGCGTCGCCAGGTCGATGGCCAGCAGCTCGTCGCTGTCCTGCAGACTGGCGTAGAGCGTCGTGCTCTTGGTGTCGATGTTGAGGTGACTCGGCGTCTTCGGCGCCGGGATGCGCTTGACCAACTGCAGCGGCTCGGCCGCAACGCTGCCCTGCCAGCGGTAGAGGTCGACGCGGTCCAGTCGATTGGACGCCGTGACGAGCCACTTCATGTCCGGCGAAAAGCGCAGGTGATAGGGGTCGGGAATGCCACGCACCACACGCTGGACCTCGGCCGTGCGCGGATCGATGAAGGTCAGCGAATCGGCCAGCGCATTGGCGACGATGAGGGACTTCTCGTCGGGCGACAGGTAGAGGTGGTGGGGCTCCTTGCCGGTCGGGATGCGCTTGATGACGGTGAAGCTGGCCGGGTCGACGACGGAGATGTCGGCGTCCAGCGAGTTCAGCACGAAGACCGGGGGGCGGCCATTGGCCTGGGCATTGCCCTGGGCATTGGCCTGGGCCAGGCCGGCCAGGACCATCAGGAGCGCGAACGCGCTGCGACGAAACATTCCAGGAGTCCTTAAAAGCAAAAAGGGCGGCAGCCGCCGCCCTCCACAACGCGCCAGTTTACCGGGGCGCTTACTCGTCATCGCCGCCGAGGATGCTTCCCAGCAGCCCACCGCCGGCAAAACCACCGAGAACCGAGCCCTCTTCCTTGTGGCCGCCCATCTGCGGCGCCGCCGCAAAGATGCGCGAAGCCAGGCGCGAGAAAGGCAGGCTCTGCAGCCAGACCTCGCCCGGGCCGGTCAGCTTGGCCAGGAACAGGCCCTCACCGCCGAACAGCGCCGTCTTGATCTTGCCGACGTACTGGATCTCGAAATTGACGTTGGGCGTATAGGCGACGACGCAGCCCGTGTCCACCAGCAGGGTCTGGCCCGGCTGCAGGCTGCGCCGGACGATGGTGCCGCCGGCGTGCACGAAGGCCAGGCCGTCGCCCTCCAGGCGCTCCATGATGAAGCCCTCGCCGCCGAAGAAGCCGGCGGACAGCTTCTGCTGGAAGGCGATGCCCAGGGACACGCCACGCGCCGCGCACAGGAAGGCGTCCTTCTGGCAAATCAGCGTGCCGCCCAGCGCCGACAGATCCATGGGGATGATCTTGCCCGGATAGGGCGCCGCGAAAGCCACGCGCTGCTTGCCGGCGCCGTTGTTGGTGTAAATGGTCGTGAACAGCGACTCGCCCGTCAGCAGCCTTTTTCCCGCGCCCAGCAGCTTGCCGAGGAAGCCGCCCTGGTTGGCCGAGCCGTCGCCGAAGACGGCGTCCATGCCAATGGCGGAGTCCATGAAGAACATCGAGCCCGCCTCGCCGATGGCCGCCTCGCCGGGATCGAGCTCGATCTCGACGAACTGCATCTCGGCACCCTTGATCTCATAGTCGACAACATCCATGGCCATGTGGCTCTCCCGGCGATAAAAAAACGGCCTGGATGATAGGGCGACATGCGGGTGTCGGTGCCGTGCGGCGGCGTCAGGGATTTCGGGCCCGGCAAGCCGTTGCCGTGGCGCCGGATGACGGGCCGCCAATTTGTGTCCCTGTGCATCGGCCAGCGCCGCAAGGAAGCATCGAGATACATGAACGCCTTGCGCGCCCGCCCGATGCCCCAGACTGCAGCCGATGACACTACAGATCGATGACCTCCAGCCCGAGTTGACGGCGGAGCAGGCCTTGACCGGCTGGCGCAGGGAGTTCTGCGTCGAATTGCGGGGCGAAGGCCAGGCGCGAATCTTCCTGAGGGTGCTCGAGTCACCTTCGTTGAAGGCCACCGAGTTGCGCCGCGCGGTGCTGTTTCACAGGGTCGGCGCGGGATTCGCCGATCTGGCGGGCTGCGTCGCGGCGGCGCGTGAGCCGCTGGAGCGGCTCGCCCTCACCGCAGTCCGCCAGCAACCCAGCGCGGACAACCTCTTCGCCGCTGTCACCTACGACCGCCGCGCCTGGGAAGCAGCCGTGGACGCAGTGGACCACTGGCAGCGACGCCGGATCCCGGTCAAGCCATCGCTGTCCTGAACCTCGCCGCCGCCTCGCGCAGCTGACCGGCACGGTCTTCCAGCATCGACGCCGAAGCCGCCGTCTCCTCGACGAGGGCGGCGTTCTGCTGCGTCGTCGAATCCACCTCGCGAATGGCAGCCGCGAGCTGGCGGACCTGGTCGGCCTGGGAGGAAGACTGGCTGCTGATGTCGCCCACGATGGCGGCCACGCGGTGGATGGCCTGCACGATCTCTCCCATGGAGCCGCCGGCCTGGGCCACATAGGCCTCGCCCTGGTGGACGGTCTCGATGGAGGAGTTGATCAGCGCCTTGATCTCGCGCGCGGCTTCGGCCGAGCGCTGGGCCAGCGAGCGCACCTCGCTCGCCACAACCGCGAAGCCGCGGCCCTGCTCGCCCGCGCGGGCAGCCTCGACGGCGGCGTTCAGCGCCAGGATGTTGGTCTGGAAGGCGATGGAGTCGATGACCTGGATGATGTCGCCGATCTTGCGCGAGCTCGCGGTGATCTCCTCCATGGAGTTCACGGCACGCTGCACGATGGCGCCGCCACGTCCGGCCAGCTCGGCCGCGCCTTGCACCAGGTCATGAGCCTCGCGGGCACTGTTCATGTTGTGGTCGACGGTCTGTTCCAGCACGCCGGTGCTGGCACTGGTCTGCTCGACGACCGAAGCCATCGCATTGCCGCGCGCCGAGAGGTCCTGGTTGGCACCCGAGATCTGCGTGGCCGACGTGGAGATGTGTTCGGCGCCGGCGCGCACCTCGTGCACCAGGCCACTCAAGCGCAGCGTGGCCTCGCGCAAGGCATTCGTCGCCAGCACGACCTCGTCGCGGCCGGCCAGGGCGGGTGCCTCGCTGAGGTCGCCGGCGCCCAGGGCCTCGATGCGGCGGCCCAGCACGGCGCAGCTGCTGCGCGACGCCAGGTAATAGCTCACCAGCGCATAGGCGGCAATGGTGACAAAGCTGATGGCCAGGATCATGGCCGTCCACAGGTCGCGCGTCAGGCGCTGGACCCGCGCGGTGACGAGTTCGGCCAGCTTCGCCTCCGCGGTGCGCTCCAATTTGTCGCACGCGGCAATCTGCGCCGTGCCCAGCGCGAACCACTCGGCCGCATCGACCTTGGGCGGCTCGCCCAGCACAAAGCCCTGAGCGAACTTCTCGCGAAAGTCCTTGCGGATCCGGTCCACGAGCTGCACGTCCAGGCCTTTCACGGCCTCTGGATTGGCCGCCGCAACCCGGTTCAGTGCGGCGGTCAGGCGCGTCAGGTATTCCTCCGTCAGCGTATCGGCCTGGTACAGGCGCTGCAGCACGCCAGCGGGTGGCGAACCCATTTGAGCAGCGGCGGCGCCGAGGCCGCGCATGCGGCCGACGGCGTCCCGCAGCCGTGGCAAGGCATCGGTGACGCTCAGCATCAGGTAGTAGGTATCCGCGTCAGGGTCCAGGGCCAGGTTGGACTCGGACGAGGCCTGCTCGACGAGGGACTGCACCGCGTCGGTCAGCGCAAAGCTGGCCACGACGACCGGCTCGGGCTCGGCCGCACCGAGAGCGACCAGGGCCTTGGCCTTGGCGCGCGCAGCGGCCAGGCCTGAAGCGAGCTTGAGTGGGTCCTGGTCGGTTGCGATCTCGCGTTCCAGCGCCTGGGCCTGGGTCTCGAACTTGCCCAGGGCCTCTTCGCGCCTGGCCTCGGCGCCGGGCATCTTGGCGCTCACGCCGATGGAGGCCCCGCGCAGCACCATGGCCGCGTTCAGCAGCCCACTGACCTGGCGCACCTGGGCAACACCGACCAGTTCCTTGGCCGAGAAGTCACGGGCGTCCGAGCGATCGCCCGCCAGCGCCACCAGCAGGTAGACCAGCGGAATCGCAAAGCACAGGCAGACGATGAAGAACTTGTGCGCCATCGGCAGGCGGCGCATCAGGCTCACGGCGGGCAGAAAGACAAGGTTCATCCGGCTCTTCCCATTGCTAATGCGCCAGTTGCTTGGCACAGATGCCGGAATGTAGTCAGGCCGCCTTCCCGATTCAGGGGATAAGTTCACAACCGCAGGTCGTTGCGCGGGCAAGCGTGGAATTGTTGCCGTGTCGCCCCAATGAGGTGCAAGCAACAAAAAGCCGGCTGGCGCCGGCTTTGCAGATGGGAGCCGCCCGGCTCTCACCCCATGTGCATGCCGCCGTTGCAGGAGAAGTCAGCGCCGGTCGAGAAGCCCGAATCCCCGCTGGCCAGCCAGGCGACGATGGAACCGATCTCCTCGGGCGTACCCAGGCGCTTGACGGGAATCGTCGCCACGATCTTCTCCAGCACCTCGGGCTTGATCGCGCGGACCATGTCGGTGCCGATATAGCCAGGGCTGACGGTGTTGACCGTCACGCCCTTGGACGCCAGCTCCTGCGCCAGCGCCATCGTGAAGCCGTGCATGCCGGCCTTGGCGGCCGAGTAGTTGGTCTGGCCGGCCTGGCCCTTTTCGCCGTTGACCGAGCTGATCTGGATGATGCGGCCCCAGCCCTTTTCCACCATGCCCGGCACGACCTGCTTGGTCACGTTGAACATGCTGTTCAGGTTGGTGTCGATGACGGCATGCCAGTCGTCCGGCGTCATCTTCAGGAACATGCGGTCCTTGGTGATGCCGGCGTTGTTGACCAGCACGTCGATGGCGCCATGCTCACCGATGGCCTTGGAGAAAGCCTCAACGGTGGAGTCCCAGTCGGCCACGTTGCCGACGGAGGCGTAGAAGTCGTAGTCGAGCGCCTTCTGTTCATCGAGCCATTTCTTGAAGTCGCGGCTCGGACCGCAGCCGGCGATGACCTTGAAGCCTTCCTTGTGCAGGCGCTGGCAGATGGCGGTACCGATGCCGCCCATACCGCCCGTGACGTAGGCAACTTTCTTGCTCATGGATGTCTCCTGTTGTGATTGGGTGAGGGTATCAACGTTCGACGGTCAGGGCGACACCCATGCCGCCGCCGATGCACAGCGAGGCGATGCCCTTCTTGGCATCGCGCTTGACCATCTCGTGCAGCAGCGTGACGAGCACGCGGCAGCCGCTGGCGCCGATGGGGTGGCCCAGCGCAATCGCGCCGCCGTTGACGTTGACCTTGCTCATGTCCCAGCCCATCTCGTTGTGCACGGCACAGGCCTGGGCGGCGAAGGCTTCGTTGATTTCCAGCAAGTCGAGGTCGGCGGGCTTCCAGCCGGCGCGCTCCAGCGCCTTGCGGGCCGCGGGCACGGGGCCCATGCCCATCAGCGCAGGGTCCAGGCCGGCCGAGGCGTAGGAAGCAATGCGCGCCAGCGGCGTCAGGCCCAGGGCCGCGGCCTTGGCGGCCGTCATGACGACGACGCCGGCGGCGCCATCGTTCAGGCCCGAGGCATTGCCTGCGGTCACGCTGCCGGCCTTGTCGAAGGCGGGGCGCAGGCCAGCCAGGGCTTCGGCGTTGCTCTTGCGGTTAATGAACTCGTCGGCGGCGAAGACGATCGGATCACCCTTCTTCTGCGCGATGCTGAACGGCACGATTTCGTCCTTGAAGCGGCCCGCGTCCTGGGCCGCGGCGGCCTTCTGCTGGCTGCCCAGTGCGAGCGCATCCTGCTGCTCGCGCGTGATGCCGTACTTCTTGGCCACGTTCTCGGCCGTGATGCCCATGTGGTACTGGTTGTACACGTCCCACAGGCCGTCGACGATCATGGTGTCGAC
Source organism: Roseateles sp. P4_D2 (assembly GCF_056401875.1). Lineage (NCBI taxonomy): Bacteria > Pseudomonadati > Pseudomonadota > Betaproteobacteria > Burkholderiales > Sphaerotilaceae > Roseateles > Roseateles sp. P4_D2. The sequence continues at coordinate 125,341 of NZ_JBFUIM010000006.1, forward strand.
CATCTTCCAGTCGCCCATGCGCTGGCCATCGCGCGAGCCGTTGAGCACGTGGGGGCTCATGCTCATGCTCTCCTGGCCGCCGGCGATGATGATGTCGCTGTCGCCATCGCGGATGGCCTGAGCCGCCAGCATCACGGCCTTGAGGCCCGAGCCGCAGACCTTGTTGATCGTCATGGCCGGCACGACGTTGGGCAGGCCGGACTTGACGACGGACTGCCGTGCCGGGTTCTGGCCGACGCCGGCGGTCAGCACCTGGCCGAGGATGACCTCGTTGATCTGGTCGCCGGCCAGGCCGGTGCGGCGCAGCAGGTCCTGGATGACGGCAGCGCCCAGCTCGGTGGCGGGCGTCTTGGCGAGCGTGCCGCCGAACTTGCCGATGGCCGTGCGTGCGGCGGCGACGATGACGATGTCTTCTTTGCTCATGGATGTCTCCTTAAAAACGATCAGGCCTTGACCTTCACATAGCGACCGGGCGCGGGCTCGATCGCCTTGAACTTGCGGTTGCCCGGCTCTTTGGGCGCGGGCTTTTTGGCGCCGGCATGCAAGGCCAGCCAGGCGGACCAGTCCGGCCACCAGCTGCCGGGGTGTTCGGTGGCACTGGCCAACCAGGCCTCGGGGTCGGCCGGCAGGGCTGCTCCCTTGGCAATCCAGTGGCTGCGCTTGCCCTTGGCGGGCGGGTTGATGACGCCGGCGATATGACCCGACGCACCCAGCACGAAGCGCTTCTTGCCCTTGAGGATCTGGGTGCTGCGGTAGGCGCTGGTCCAAGGCACGATATGGTCCTCGCGCGAGCCGTAGATGTAGACCGGGGCCTCGATGGCGCCGATGTCCAGCTTCTCGCCGCAGACCGTCAGCTTGCCCGGCTGCTTCAACTCGTTTTGCAAGTAGGTGTGGCGCAGATACCAGCAGTACATCGGCCCGGGCAGATTGGTCGAGTCGCCGTTCCAGTACAGCAGGTCGAAGGGCGGCGGCTGCTCGCCCTTCAGGTAGTTGCCGACGACGTAGTTCCAGACCAGGTCGTTGGGGCGCAGGAAGCTGAAGGTCGTGGCCAGCTCCTGGCCGTGCAACAGTTGCGGGCCCTTGGGCGACTCGGGGCCCAGCGTCGCCTCGCGCAGCCTCACCATGGCCTCGTCGACAAAGATGTCGAGGATGCCGTTGTCGGCAAAGTCCAGCAGTGTGGTCAGCAGCGTCACGCTGGCGGCCGGCTGTTCGCCGCGCGCGGCCAGTACGCCCAGGGCCGTAGCGAGGATGGTGCCGCCGACGCAGAAGCCCAAGGTGTTGATCTTGTCCTGGCCCGAGATCTCCTGCGCGACGCGGATGGCTTCGATGGCGCCGGTCTCGATGTAGTCGTCCCAGCCCAGCTGCTTGATGGATTCATCCGGGTTGCGCCAACTGACGACGAAGACGCGATGGCCTTCGGAGACGGCGTAGCGGATCAGCGAGTTGTCCGGCTGCAGGTCCAGGATGTAGAACTTGTTGATGCAGGGCGGCACCAGCAGGAAGGGTCGCGTGTGCACTTCCTTCGTCAGCGGCGCGTATTCGATGAGCTGGAACAGCTCGTTCTCGAAAACGATGCTGCCGGCCGTGGTGGCCACGTTCTTGCCGACCTCGAAGGCGCTCTCGTCCGTCTGCGACACATGGCCGCGCTGCACGTCGCCCCACAGTTGCTGCAGGCCACGGGTCAGCGTCTCGCCCTGGCTGTCCAGCGCCAGCTTCTGCGCCTCGGGGTTCAGCGCCAGGTAATTGCTGGGCGACACGGCATCGACGAACTGCTGCACGGCGAAACGGATGCGCGCCTTGGTCTTGTCGTCCGCCTCGATGGCCGAGGCCATCCGGCCCAGCGTCTGGCTGTTGAGCAGGTAGAGCTGGGTCATGAAGCTGGCGGCCGGGTTGCTCCGCCATTCGGGCGCGGCGAAGCGGCGGTCGCCGATGGCCGGAGCCTCGCCCTGCCCCAGCGACGTGTTCCACAACGCCGTGGCCTGCTTCAGATAATCGGCCTGCAATTCGGCCAGTGCGGTGGGTGAGATCTGCGGCAGATGCGCCATCTGCTGCATCAGGTCCGCGAATACAGCCGGCCCCTCCATAGCGGGCGGGGCGTCGTTCTTCTTGCGTGTGGCCATGTCTTCCTCGGAGCTCCCGCGTCAGCGGTGTTGTCTCGATCCGTTGCAATAAGCTTGCCACATCTCGCAGACCCTGTTTGTACTCTTGCGCACTGACGCGCCAATGACACCCCCATCATGTACCTCGTTGCCATCGCGTGGGCCTACGTCGCGCTGATGATGGCGGCAGCAGAAGCGATCAGCCCTCAGGGCTCGCTGTTCGGTGCCTTCGTCACGCTGATGCTCTACGGCGTCCTTCCACTGGGCCTGCTGCTCTACATCCTCGGCACGCCCGGCCGCAAGCGTCGGCGGCGTGCTGCCGAGCTAGCCGCGCAAGGAGATGCAGGCGGCCATCCGGCCGCGGGGCCGGCCGACGGCCTCGCCCCGGAACGAGAAGAAAAGTGAATCATCGGTCAGCGTGCACCAGGTGCCGCCGCTGATTTGGGTGATATTGACCGAGATCAATCTTTCGCGAGCCAACAGGGGCAGATCAGCGCGCCAGCGAGGCTCGGGGTTGGGCCGGTAGACGAAGCCGGGCTGGTCGCACTCGATGGGCTCACGCCCAAAGGCGGCGACGACCTCTGGGCCCACCTCGAAGGCCGCGGGGCCGATGCAGGCGCCCAGCCAGGCTTTCACTTCATGCGGCTCGCAGTTCGCGGCGTCGCAAAGCTCGGCCACCGTGTTCTCCAGCACACCAGCCGCCAGGCCGCGCCAGCCGGCATGCGCGCCGGCCACACCGCCCGGCGCCGAGAACAGCACCGGCAGGCAGTCGGCGACCAGGATGGCCACGGCCAGCTCGGGGTCGGTCGACACGGCTGCATCAGCCTTGGGCGCGTTGTCATCGTGCCAGCCGGCACGCAGGCGCACGACGTCGGCGCCATGGACCTGATCGAGAAAGACCGGCCGCGCGCCGAGCACCTCGGCGAGTCCGATGCGGTTGGCCTTGGCCAGTTCGGGGTCGCCCGCCTTGCGTCCGAAGTTGGGACCGCGAGTGGTCATGAAGGCCGTCACGCCCGGCCAATCCGGGCGCAGCCAGTTCGGATCAGGCTGCATCGGGACAGACGCTGGGATGCGTATTGGCAAAGGCCGGCAGGGCCAGGCAGGCGGCGTTCACGCGCATGACGGTCGGGAAGTCGTCCAGCGGGCATTCGAAGCGCTGGGCGTTGTAGATCTGGGGCACGAGCAGGCAATCAGCAAGGCCCGGCGTGTCGCCAAAGCAGTATTCCCCCGCCGTGGCCGCCAGGCGCTGCTCGACGATGCTCAGGCCCGTCGCCACCCAATGGCGGTACCAGCGGTCGACGATCGCCTGCTCCTGACCGAGGTCGTTCTTCAAGTAGCGCAGCACGCGCAGGTTGTTGATCGGGTGGATGTCGCAACCGATGTCCTGGGCCAGCGCCCTCACCTGGGCCCGCGCGACGGCACCCTTGGGCAGCAAGGGCGGCTCGGGATGGGTCTCTTCCAGATACTCCAGGATGGCCATGGACTGGCTCAACCAGGGGCCGTCGTCCAGCACCAGCGCCGGCACCAGGTGGGAGACCTGCTGCTCAGCGAAGCTGCCAGCGAACTGCTCGTTCTTTGCGAGGTGGATGGCCGCGTAGTCGTAGTCCAGGCCCTTGATCGCCAGGCCGATGCGCACGCGCCACGAGGCGGAAGAGCGGAAGTAGTTGTAGAGCTTCATGGCTGTCATTCTGCTCGCCATAAACTGGGCCGCATGCCCTTTCCCAGCCCGCTCAGACACTGCCCGAACTGCGGCACCGCCGTGGAATACCGCATCCCCGACGACGACAACCGCGAACGCGCGGTCTGCCCGGGCTGTGGCGCCATCCACTACCAGAACCCGCTGAACGTGGTGGGCACGCTGCCGGTCTGGGAGGACGGCCGCGTGTTGCTGTGCCGGCGCGCCATCGAGCCGCGGCATGGCTTGTGGACGCTGCCGGCCGGCTTCATGGAGCTGAACGAGACCACCACCGAGGGCGCCCTGCGCGAGACCCAGGAGGAAGCCGGCGCCGACATCGAGATGGGGCCGCTGTACACGGTGCTCAACGTCGTGCGGGTGGGCCAGGTCCACCTTTTCTACCGCGCCCGGCTGCTTTCGCCCGAGTTCAACCCGGGGCCGGAGTCGCTGGAGGCCAGGCTCTTCAGCGAAGAAGAGATCCCCTGGGGCGAGATCGCCTTCAAGACGACACGCGAGACGCTGCGTTGCTTTTTCGAAGACCGCCGCCAGGGTGGCGGCTTTGCGCTGCACGACATCGACATTCCTTGATCTCACCCTCCGCGGCGCGCATCATCAACGGCGTCTCCAACGGAGGGATGAGCCATGACGACACGGCGCGTGTGGTGCAAGGCGGGGTTGGGCTGGATGGCGGGGCTGGGGCTGGCGCGGCCGGCCCACGCGACACCGCTGCGCGCGGTGGGCTCGCAGTTCGCGCGCATCTTCGAGGGCGCCGAGGGCCAGGCGCCCAAGGGCCTGGCGGTGGACCTGCTGGGCATGCTGTTTGGCGAGAACGTACGCTGCGAATGGCTGCCCTGGCCGCGCGCGCAGCTGATGCTGGAGCAGGGCGAGGCGGACATCCTCATCGGCCCCTACCGCACGCCGGAACGCGAGGCCCGCATGCTGTTCAGCGTGCGCTCCTTCTACTCGGACGCCATGGTCTGGTACGCCCGCCGCGGCGAGGAGGCGCGCTGGACGGGTGAGTTCGGCGAGCTGGCCCAGGCCCCCGTGGCCGCTGTGCGCGGCTGGGCCTACGGCAGCCGCTTCGAGCGCATGAAGACGGGCATGAACCAGTTGACCTGGGTGCAGAGCGTCGACGCCGGGTTGCAGATGCTGATGAAGCGGCGCATCGAGCTGTTCGCGGCGAACGACCGCAACTGCCAGCCAGTGCTGCAACGCCTGAGCCTGGCTGACGCCGTCGCGCGCTGCTCGCCACCGCTGGACGTGCTGCACGGGCACATGGCCTTTGCACGCAGCGCCGGCGGTGAGGCCCTGTCGCAACGCTACGACCAGGCCTTCGAACAGTGGTTGCGCACCGGCTCGGCCATCGAGCTGTACCGGCGCTGGGGCGTCGAGCGCCCGTCCACGCCCAGCTAGGGCCGTTCACGCGCGGCTTGATCCAGCGCAAGGCCACCGGCAGTGCGCCGGCCTACGCTGGACCTGACTTCAACAGGTCAGGAGGCCCCCATGGTCATCAATGTCGGATCGGTGGAACCCGCACTCCGCCTGCTTGTGGGCCACGGCCCGGTGTACCGGCTGCCGGGATACCGGCCATGAGCACGGACGAGCTTCGACTGCGCTTCTTCGGCGCAACCGGCACCGTGACCGGTTCCCGCTACCTCGTCGAATTCGCCGGCCGGCGATTGCTCGTCGACTGCGGCCTGTTCCAGGGCCTGAAGCAGCTGCGCTTGCGCAATTGGGCGCCCTTCCCGGTGCCGGCAGCGTCCATCGATGCTGTGGTGATGACACACGCCCACATCGACCACAGTGGCTTCCTGCCCCGCCTGGTGGCGGAGGGCTTTCGCGGCCCGATCCACGCGACGCCGGGCACCAGCGACCTGCTGTCCGTCCTGCTGCCGGATTCGGGCCGGCTGCAGGAGGAGGACGCTCGCTACGCCAACCGGCACGGCTTCAGCAAGCATTCACCGGCGCTGCCGCTGTACACCGAGGCCCAGGCCCTGCACAGCCTCAAGCAGGTGCGCCGTCACGCCTTCGGCCAGGTCTTTGAACCCGTTCCTGGCCTCATGGCGACATTCAGCCATGCCGGCCACATCATTGGCGCCGCCAGCGTTCACCTTGAAACGGGGACTGGCTCGATCACCTTCTCGGGCGACCTCGGCCGCAGCGACGACACCGTCATGCTGCCGCCGGCCACAGCACCCGCGGCCGACGTCGTTGTCATCGAGTCCACCTACGGCGATCGGCGGCACTCTCAAACGCCCAGCGCGGACCAGCTCTGCGACGTCATCTCGCGCACCGCCGCCCGCGGCGGCACGACGCTGATCCCGGCCTTCGCCGTCGGCCGGGCCCAGGCCATCCTGCACACCTTGCTGCGCCTGAAAGCCGCCGGGCGCATCGCCGACCTGCCCATCTACCTCAACAGCCCCATGGCCACGCAGGTCACGCGCCTGGTGCAGGTCCATGCCGATGAACACAGGCTGACCGAGCCTGAGCGCCGCGACCTCGTCGACAAGGTGCGCTACGTCCGCACGGAGGAGGAATCTCGTGCGCTGAACCGTCCCACCTATCCGAGCGTCATCGTCGCCGCCAGCGGCATGGCCACCGGCGGCCGCGTGCTGCACCACCTGGAAGCACTGGCGCCAGATCCCAGGAACAGCATCGTCTTCGTCGGCCATCAGGCCGCCGGCACGCGCGGCGCCACCCTGCTGGCCGGCGCCGACCGCATCCGCATGCACGGCCAGTGGGTGCCCGTGCGCGCCGAGGTGGCCGCCATCGACGGCATGTCCTCGCACGCCGACCAACCCCAGCTGCTGGCCTGGCTGCAAACGCTGCCGCACCCGCCCAGCCACGTCTACGTGACCCACGGCGAGCCCCAGGCCGCCGACGCGCTGCGCCAGGCTATCGAGGAAGGCCTGGGCTGGCCGGCCTCGGTACCCGAATACCTCGACGCCGTCCCGTCCAAGGAGTTGCCATGCCCATGATGAAAGCTGCGGTCGTCCGCGCTTACCGCGAGCCCCTCAGCCTGGAGGAAGTGGCCATCCCCGAAGTCCCCGCCGGGCAGGTCCTCGTGAAGGTGGCCGCCTGCGGCGTCTGCCATACCGATCTGCATGCCGCCGACGGCGACTGGCCGATCAAACCACCGCTGCCCTTCATTCCGGGCCACGAGGGCGTTGGCCATGTCGCCGCCGTCGGCGCGGGTGTGCGCGGCATCCGCGAAGGCGATCGCGTGGGCGTGCCCTGGCTGCACACCGCCTGCGGGCATTGCGAGCACTGCCTGACGGGGTGGGAGACGCTGTGCGATCACCAGCAGATGACTGGCTACACGGTCAACGGCAGCTTCGCCGAATACGTGCTGGCCGATCCGGCCTATGTGGGCCATCTGCCCGACGGCCTGTCCTTCGAATCCCTCGCGCCCATCCTGTGCGCCGGCGTGACGGTCTACAAGGGCCTGAAAGTGCTGGACGCCGGGCCGGGGCAATGGGTGGCCGTCGTCGGCGTCGGCGGCCTCGGGCACCTGGCCGTCCAGTACGCACGCGCGATGGGCTTTCACGTCGCAGCCGTGGACATCGATTCGGCCAAGCTGCAACTGGCCCAGCGGCTGGGCGCCGAGCTGTGCATCAACGCTGCCGATGAAGACCCGGCCGCCGCACTGCAGCGCGAACTGGGCGGTGTGCACGGCGCCCTCGTGACCGCCGTCTCGCGCCAGTCCTTCAGCCAGGCGCTGGGCATGCTGCGCAAGCGCGGCACCATGTCCATGGTCGGCCTGCCACCCGGCGACTTCGCGCTGCCGATCTTCGACGTCGTTCTCAATGCCAAGACCGTGCGCGGCTCCATCGTCGGCACGCGCCAGGACCTGAACGAAGCGCTGCAGTTCGCCGCGGACGGTGTCGTGCACGCCAGCACCACCATGCACCGGCTGGACGATATCAACCGCATCTTCGACGACCTGCGCACGGGGCGCATCGATGGCCGGGCCGTGTTGAGCTTTGCCTGACTTTCGCCTTCCCAAGGAGATGAATCCCATGAGCTATCGCAGCCTGCTGGTTGCCCTGGATGCGACCCCGGCCAACCCGACGCGCGTCAGCATTGCCATCGCGCTGGCCAGGGAGTTCGAAGCCCACCTGATCGGCCTGGCGCCCAGCGCCACGGTCGAGTTGCAGGCGCTGCAGGCTGCCGCCGCGATGGACGACTACGTCAGTGGCGCCTGCGCGACCCTGCTCGCACAGGCCCAGGCCCTCGCGCAAAACTTCCACCAACGCTGCGGCGCTGCCGGGCTGCCCTCATTCGAGGCGCTCGCCGACCAGACGCCCGCGGCGCAATCGCTGGCACGGCATTCGCAATGCACGGACCTGCTCATCATGAGCCAACCCGACCCGTCGCTGCCCGACCATCGCCAGCACGCGGCCGCGCTGGAACAGGTGCTGCTGCGCTGCGTGCGTCCGGTCCTGATGATCCCCTACACGCATCGCGAACCCCTGCGCACGCGCCGCGTGCTGCTGGCCTGGGACGGCAGCCGCGAGTCGGTCCGGGCGATGACGGACGCGCTGCCGCTGCTGCGCCGCGCCGACAACGTCTGGCTGATGCACTGGCGCCGAGACGCTGAAGGTGAAGCCCCGGCCGAGCGCCTCGCCTGCCAGCGCCAATGGCTGGCGCTGCAGGGCGTCGATGCCATCGTGCGCGAGGAAGTGACGGCACTGCCCATCGGCGACGCTCTGCTGAATGCGGCATCCGACACCGGGGCGGACCTGATCGTCATGGGTGCCTATGGCCACGCCCGCTGGGCGGAGCGGCTGTTCGGGGGTGTCTCCCGCAGGCTGCTGGCATCGATGACCGTGCCGGTGCTGATGTCGCATTGATCCCCCGCAGCATCCCGCGCTGGCTTGATCCAGCGCAAGGGCCGGGCTGCGGGCGGTGGCGAGGATGCGCTCATGACCCAGCGCCATCTCGATCGCCTGCTCACGCCCGACTCGGTAGCCGTCTTCGGCGCCTCCGACAAGCCCGGCCGCGTCGGCACCACCGTCTGGCGCAACCTGCTGAGCGGCGGCTTCAAGGGCCCGATGGCGGCCGTGAACCCGCGGCTGGACAGGCTGGACGGCCAGCCCTGCTTTGCCGGCGTCGCCGAGCTGCCGTTCACGCCGGACCTGGCCGTGCTGTGCACGCCACCGGACACCATCGCGCCGCTGGTTGGGCAGCTGGGTGAGCGCGGCACGCGGGCCGCCATCGTTGTGACGGCGGGCCTCACACCAGCGCAGAAGCAGGCGGCGCTGGACGCCGCCCGGCCGCACACGCTGCGCCTGCTGGGGCCCAACTGCATCGGCCTGCTGAGCCCGCACCTCGGGCTGAATGCCAGCTTCACCCAGGCGAAAGCGCTGCCCGGCGAGCTGGCGCTGGTGTCCCAGTCGGGCGCATTGCTGACGGCCCTGCTGGATTGGGCCAACGCCGAGCGCATCGGCTTCTCGCACCTCGTCTCGCTGGGCGAGCACGCCGACGTCGACTTCGCCGACCTGCTGGACCAGCTGGCCACGGACCGGCATACGCGCGCCATCCTGCTCTACATCGAATCCATCACATCGCCACGCAAGTTCATGTCGGCAGCGCGTGCCGCGGCTCGCATCAAGCCCGTCATCGTCGTCAAGGCCGGCCGCGCGCCGGCCGGCATGAAGGCCGCCGCCTCACACACGGGCGCGCTGGCGGGCGAGGACATCGTCTTCGACGCCGCCATCCGCCGCGCCGGCATGCTGCGCGTGGACACGCTGAAGGATCTCTTCATCGCCGCGCAGACGCTCGCGCGCTTTCGTGACAACCACAGCCGCGAGCTGATGGTCATGACCAATGGCGGCGGCGCGGGCGTGATGGTGGCCGACGCCGCCGCGCCGCTGGGCGTGACGCTGGCGCGCCCGGGCGAGGCGCTGATGAAGCGGCTCAACGCCGTGCTGCCGGCCAACTGGTCGCACGGCAACCCGATCGACATCATTGGCGACGCGCCCGCGCAGCGCTACGTGGACACGCTCAAGGCCCTGTTCGACGCCCCCGAGGCGGGCGCGGTGCTGTTCGTGCACGCACCGACGGCCATCGTCTCCAGTGAAGCCATCGCCCGGGCATGCGCCCCACTGATCGCCGAGCACCGGGGCCGTGTGCTGAGCTGCTGGCTGGGCGGTGACACGGTGGCGCCGGCGCGCAGCGCTTTCGAAGAGGCCGGCATCGCGGGCTACGAGACGCCCGAGGAGGCCGTGCGCGCGTTCTCGCTGATGCAGACCTACCGGCGCAACCAGACGGCACTACGCCAGACGCCAAGCGCCGGCGCGAACGGCAAGCCGGACCTGGCACGGGCGCGCGCCATCATCGACGCCGCGCTGGGCGCTGGCCGTGAATGGCTGGACGAGATCGATGCCAAGGCACTGCTGGCTGCCTATGGCATCGCGGTCGTGCCGACGTTGCGCACCGAAGCCTCGCCACAGGCCGCCGCCGAGGCCGCCAGGCGCATCGACGGGCCGGTGGTGCTGAAGGTGGTGTCCCCGGCCATCCTGCACAAGTCGGACGCCGGTGGCGTGCGCCTGGACCTGCGCGGCGAAGCCGCCGTGCGCCTGGCCGCACAGGAGATGCTCGATCATTTGCAAACCACGCGTCCGGAAGCCCACATCGAGGGATTCAGCGTGCAGGCCATGGTGCAACGGCCCCGCGCCCAGGAGCTCATCGTCGGCGCGCACGTGGATCAGATCTTCGGCCCGGTGCTGCTGTTCGGCCAGGGCGGCATCGCGGTGGAAGTGCTGGGCGACCGCGCCGTGGCGCTGCCGCCGTTGAACCGCGCGCTGGCACGCGAGCTGATCGACCGCACCCGGGTGGCCCGGCTGCTGGCCGGCTATCGCGGGCGGCCGCCGGCCCACATCGACGCCTTGTGCGACGCGCTGACCGCCGTCGGGCAGATGCTGGCCGATCTGCCCGAAATGGCCGAGCTGGACATCAACCCGCTGCTGGCCGACGAGCACGGCGTGCTCGCGCTGGATGCCCGCGTGCGCCTGTCGGCGTCGGCACCCTCCGGCATGGCGCGCTTCGCCGTGCGCCCCTACCCGGCAGATCTGGTGCGAACTCTGCACTGCCAAGGCAGCACGCTGCTGATGCGGCCGATCCGGCCCGAGGACGAGGCATTGCACCGCGAGTTCCTGCAGGCCTGCAGCCCCGAAGACCTGCGCATGCGCTTCTTCCAGGCGCCGCACGCGCTGACGCATGACGACCTCGCCCGGATGACGCAGATCGACTACGAGCGCGAGATGGCGCTCGTCATCGTCGATGAGCAGGCCGCTGGCGGCCCCCGCACGCTCGGCGTGGCCCGTCTCGTGCGCGATCCCGACAACGTCGAGGCGGAGTTCGGCCTGCTCGTGCGCAGCGACCTGCAGCGCCGGGGCCTCGGCCGCCTGCTGATGCAGGCCCTGCTGGACTACGCCGCCTCGCGCGGCACGCAGCGCGTCATCGGCCATGTGCTGCGCGAGAACCGGGCGATGCTGAACCTGCTCAAACGCATGGGTTTTGACGTCAGGCCGGGCGGTGCCCAGCCGTCGGAGATCGTCCTCGTCAGCCGAGCCCCGGGCTGCAGCGGCTCATGACGCCGGGCCAAGCGCGGCTCCTCAAGCCAGGCTGACAACCAGCACCGCCTGCAGGATCCTGCGCCGCTTGACGGCCCACGCGACATCGCCCTCCAGTGCCTGTGCGAGCACGGCCGTGGGATGGCCGGCGGTCGCCAGCCCGGCGAACACAGGAATGTCGGCGCTGCGGGCCAGGCGCCCTGTCAGGGCGGCGGGCAGGTGCTGACATTCAACCGCATCGTAGAGACGGCTCAGCATGCGTGCCGTTGCATCGACCCGCCATGGGCTGCTGTGCTCGTCAAGCCCGGGCTGGACAAAGGACACATGGGCACCGAGCGCCGTCGCCGCCTGCGCGAATTCGCTCGCCTCGTCGTCCTCCGGGTGCGGCGACATCAGCGCCAGCCGCCTGCCCGTCAATGGCTTCATCTCCGAGGCCTGCGGCCTCAAGAGCACCCTCGCCTGCCGCAGCAAGGCGGCGGCATCGACGGGGTAGGACGAAGTGGCGCCAGCGGCACCTTGGCGAGCCTCGGAACACATGAGTGGCAGCGTATCGACGCCGAATGCGCGGCCATTGACCAAGGTCAAGCCGGCGGAGTCCGACTCGGTGTTGAGCGGCTCCGTCACCGACGGTTCACGCAGTGTTACGCAGCGCTACCTAACGATTTGGCCTGTTGACACTTCATTGCCCGGGCCTGCCTAGCATCGATTTTTTCGATGCCACCCCAAGGGAGACCACCATGCACGCCAGTGCCCCGCATACCCCGATGACTGCCGCACGCTGCAGCACCACCTTCGCCGCCAGCGGCGCGATCAACACCAACGTCGCACCGTCCAAGGGTCAGCGCATCGCTGACGAGCTGAAGCTGCTGGAGGCCGTGCTGGCGCCCAGGCGCCGCATCGTCCATGCCGGCGATGTGCTGTACCGGCCGGGCGAGCGGTTCGAGCAGCTGCACGTGCTGAACTCCGGCTGCTTCAAGCTGATCAGCCCGTCGGCCGAGGGCCACGAGCAGGTAGTCGGGCTGAAGTTCCGCGGCGACTGGCTCGGCTTCAGCGCCATCGCCAAGGGCAGCTACGCCTGCGAAGCCATTGCGATGGACACCGCCGAGGTCTGGACGCTGCGCTACGACGCACTGCTGAAGGCCTGCGCCGACCATCCCCGCCTGATGGCCACCGTGCACGAGGCCATGAGCGACGAAATCATGCGCGAACGCGAGGCGCTGACGGCCCTGTGCGCGCTGCCGGCCGCCGCGCGCGTGGTGACCTTTCTGCACAACTGGGCCGATTCCCTGGCCGCGCGTGGCCTCAGGACCGACCAGATCAGCCTGCGCCTGACGCGCGCCGAGATCGGCAACTACCTCGGCCTGACGCTGGAGACCGTCAGCCGCGTGCTGTCCAGGCTCGCGCGAGCGCGGCTCATCGCCTTTCACGAGAAGAGCCGGCGCGACATCTGCATTCCCGACTTCCCCGCCCTGGCCGCCTTCATCGGTGGGCAGGCCGCTCCTGCCGGTCTGCACTAGGCGGCGCGTCGGCCTCGGCGGCCGCGCATCGATCCAGGGAGAAAAAAATGAATTCACCGCATCAGGACGCCGTCGCACCACCTCTTCGCTTCGCCAGCGGGGGCTTCGGCCGGCACTTCGACCTCTGGCGGCGCCGGCTGGCGCCGACCGCTCCGCTGACCATGGCCGCGGCTTACGCGGCCTTTGGCCTTGCCTGGATCCTGCTGTCTGATGGACTGCTGGAAAAGCTGGCGCCCGACATCGCCACGCTGTCCGCCGTTGGCCAGGGCAAGGGCATCGCCTTCGTGCTGGCGACCAGCGCGCTGATCTATGTGATCACCCCCAGCCGGCAAGCCGAGGGCGAGGCGACCGGACCGGCGCGCCAGGGCGGACCGGTCAGCGTGCTCTGGGTGTTCGCCCTGCTGTCAGCCGCCATCGTGCTGGCAAGCCTGCTGGGCTATGCCAGATCGACTCACATGTCGCATGAACAGCAGGTTGCGCAGTTGCGCCGCGAAGCCGAGCTGAAAGCCGAGATCGTCCAGGGCTGGATCGAGCGGCGCACGGAGGACGCACGCCGGCTTGCCACCGACCCCCAGTTGCGCACCAGCCTGCTGCGCTGGCGCCGCAGCCCCGATGAGGCATTGGCGGCAGAGATGAGGAAGGAACTGCTGTTGCTGCTGACTTCCACGCACTACGCCGACGCATTGCTGTTCGACGAACACGCCCGGCTGCTGCTGGCGCCGGACGGCGCCCCGCGGCATGTCGATGCGGCCATGTCGCATGGCGTGCGTTCGGCCCTGCAAGGCGGGCGGGTGTCTGGCGGCGACTTCCGGGCCGAGGTGGGCGACCCCGCCAGCCTGCAGTTCGACCTCTTCGTGCCACTGCCCAGCGCGGACGGCCGGCCCGGGACCGTCTTGCTGCTGCGCACAGCGCCGCGCCTCACGCTGCTGCCGCAGCTGACGCCGGGCTCCGCCAGTGACGCTCCCGAGACGCTGTTCTTCCGCCCCGCCGCACGGGATCTGCTGGCCTTGCGCATCGACGGCTCCGACACCCCGTTCGTCCCTCCGCGCAACTCCTCCCGCGCGGCGCTGACCGCCTTGTCCGGCGATCCGTCGCTGGCCGGTTCGCTCATGGACGGCCTGGATCGCGGCGAAGTTGCCCAGGCCGCGGTGGCGGCCCGGATTCGCAACTCCGGCTGGTATATCGCCATCCAGGCGCCGCGCGATGCGCTGCTGGGCGGCAGCATCGCCGATGCGACGACGCTGGCTCTGGTGAACTTGCTGGCCGTGCTGGCCGCGGGCGCCTTCACCTACGCTGCGCTGAAGCGGCGCGAACTGCTGGCAGCCGCACGCATGGCGGTGGCAAGCCAGGACGAGGAGCGGGCCTGGAAGATCGCCGAGGCGATCGCCAACTGTTCGACCGACTTCATCTTCGCCAAGGATCTCGAGGGCCGTTACCTGTTCGTGAACCGCGCGCTGTGCCGGGCGCTGGGACGCAGCTCGGAGCAACTGATCGGCTTCGATTCCACCGGCCTGTTCCCAGCCGAGCAGGTGCGCCAGCTGCTCAAAGACGACGCGGCAGCACTGCGGGCCGACAAGCCAGTCTGCGTCCAGACGTGCCTGACGATGCCGGACGGCGACCGCCTCTACGCCTGCACCAAGGGCAAGCTGGTCGACGACGAAGGCCGCACGCTGGGCATCTACAGCGTCTCCAGCGACATCACCGAGCGCCACGACATGCAGCAGCGCATGCGCCAGTGGGCCACGGTCTTCGAGGACATCCGCGACGGCGTCATCATCACCGACTCACGGGGCCGCATCCAGTCGATCAACCACTCGTTCACGACCATCACCGGCTACAACGCGCAAGAGGCCATCGGCGCCAGCCTGAAGCTGCTGAAGTCCGGCCGGCACGACGCGGAGTTCTATCAGAGGATGTGGGCCGCGCTCGATGCCAGCGGGCACTGGCAGGGTGAGATCTGGAACCGCCGCAAGGGCGGCGAGGTCTATCCGGAATGGCTGACCATCAGCGCGGTGCGCGACGACGACGCGACGGTCACGCACTACGTCGGCGTGTTCACCGACATCAGTCGCCTCAAGCACAGCGAGGCCCAGACCGACTGGCTGGTCCACAACGACCCGCTGACACGCCTGCCCAACCGCGTTCAACTGCAGAGGCGGCTCGAGGATGCGCTGGCCCGCTCACATCGGCGCGAGAGCCGCGCGGCGCTGCTGGTCATCGATCTCGATGGCTTCAAGACGGTCAACGACGGTCTGGGGCACCCGGCCGGCGACGAATTGCTGGTCTGTGTGGCCGCGCGCCTGCAGGCGCGCCTGCGCCATGAAGACTTCCTGGGCCGGCTCGGCGGCGATGAATTCCTGGTCATCCTCGAAGCCAACATGGACAGCACCAGCGTTGCCGTGCTCGCGCGCGGCCTGCTGGCGACCATCGCCGCGCCGATGGCGCTGTCGTGTGGGCAGGATGCCTACCTGACGGCCAGCATCGGCATCAGCATGTTCCCCGACGAAGGCAACCCCACCGCGGTCGAGTTGCTGCGTGACGCGGATGCGGCAATGAATCGCGCCAAGGAATTGGGCCGCAACCAGTTCTGCTTCTATACGGATGACATGAATGCCGAGGCCCGGACCAAGCTGGACCTGGAAGCCGCGCTGAGCCGCGCCATCGAACGCGATGAGCTGCAGCTGCACTACCAGCCCAAGGTGGCTGCCAGCAGCGGCGAAGTCGTCGGCGCCGAGGCCCTGTTGCGCTGGCAGCGCAGCGGCATCGGACTGGTGCCACCGAGCCAGTTCATCCCGGTAGCCGAGCAGAGCAGCCTGATCCTGGCCATTGGCGCCTGGGTCATCGACGCGGCATGCCGCCAGATCCGCGCCTGGATGGACGCCGGCCAGCCCGTGGTGCGCATAGCGGTCAACGTCGCGGCGCGGCAGTTCGCCGCCGGTGACCTGGACCAGGTGGTGGCCCGCGCCCTTCAGCGCCATCAGGTCGACGCGCAGTGGCTGGAGATCGAGATCACCGAAGGCATGCTGATCACCGAGCCTGGCGCCGCGATCGGCATGCTCAAGCGGATCAAGGCCCTCGGGGTCAAGCTGTCGCTGGACGACTTTGGCACCGGTTACTCCAGCCTGGCCTACCTGCAGCAGTTCCCGATCGACTCGCTGAAAATCGACCAGTCGTTCACGCGCCGCATCGGCGAGCAGCCCGACGGCGCGGCCCTGGTCGATGCCGTGATTGCACTGGCCCACCGGCTGCATCTGCGCGTGGTGGCCGAGGGCGTCGAAACCGCGCAGCAACGCGACTACCTGTGCCAGCGCGGCTGCGACGAGATGCAGGGTTATCACTTCGGCCGTCCGGCACCAGCCGAAGCGCTGCAGCACCTGTTGGCAAACGGCGCAATCGCGGTGAGCGCGCCTTGAAATACCTCACCTCTTCGGCCCCTGGCGCCCGCCTTTACCTCTACCCAGACAGCCGCAGCTGGCGGCCGGCGGAGCGGGGGCCGCTGCGCCGGGTCAGCCCGACGCCGTCGGCCTGCGGCGCGCCGCTCGGCTGCGCGCGACCTAGGCCGACAGCACGCGGGCCATCGCCTGCGCCAGCTGGCCGCGGCTGTAGGGCTTGGGCAGCAGTTCCCAGTCCGCCGGGGACTCGCGGTCGGCATCCAGCAGTTCGGCAGAGAAGCCCGACATCAACAGGATGGCCAGCTGCGGCAGCCGCTGCTGGGCGATGCGGGCGAGCTCGGTGCCGCGCATGCCGGCACCCAATGCAATGTCGGTGAGCAGCAGGTCGAAATCGGCTTCAGGCGTCAGCAGTTGAAGCGCCTGCTCGGCACTGGAACAGACGCTGAACACACAACCCAGGCTGGCCAGGAAGTGCTGCGCCACGGTGCGCACCTCGGCGTCGTCTTCGACCACCAGCACTTTCAGCCCCGCGGGCACCGTGTGCCCGACGTGGTCGCCGTCCTGGGCTCCCGTCTGGGCATCGTGCGGCACCGGCAGATACAGGCTGATCGTCGTGCCAAGGCCGGCCGTGCTGTCCAGCGCGACGGCGCCCTGTGACTGCTTGACGAAGCCATAGACGGCACTCAGCCCCAGGCCCGTGCCGCGGCCGGCCTGTTTGGTCGTGAAGAAGGGCTCGAAGGCACGCTCCTTGACGGCCTCCGGCATGCCCGTGCCGGTGTCGGTGACGGCGATGCGGACGAACCGGCCTTCGCCGAGCTCGTCCTGCAGGCCCGCCGGCAGCATGCCCGCGGCCGCCGCGGAAAAACGCAGATCGCCGCCGTCGAGCATCGCGTCGCGCGCATTGATCGCGATGTTGAGCAGGGCAGCTTCCAACTGGCCCGCGTCGGCCAGGGCCAGGGGGCAGTCCGGCGCGACATCGACGCTGATGCGGATGCGCTGGTCCAATGTGCGGCGCAGCATGTCCGACAGCGGGTGCAGCAGGCCATGCACGTCGACCGCGCTGGGCTGCAGCACCTGGCGGCGCGAGAAGGCCAGCAGCTTGCCGGTCAGCTCCGCGCCGCGCTTGGATGCGCGCATCGCGGCGCTCACCAGTTGCAGGGCGCCACCGTCCTGCGCCAGTGCCGGCAGCTCCTCCAGCACCTGCAGATTGCCTTGGATGACGGTCAGCAGGTTGTTGAAGTCGTGGGCAATGCCGCCCGTCAGCTGGCCAACACTTTCGAGGCGCTGGGCATGGCTCAGCGCCTCCTCGGTCTGCGCCCGCTGCAGGCAGGTGACCAGCAGATTGGCCAGTGACTCCAGGAAGCGCTGTTCATCGTCGCCGAACCGCTTCGACTGGCGGGAACGAACCTTCAAGGCGCCAATGACGCGGCCGCGGTCCAGCAGCGGCACCGCCAATGCGCTGACCAACCCTGCCGCGAGATAGTCGGGGGGCACCGCATAGCGTTGTTCTGCGCGGAAATCCTCGATCACGACCGATTGCCCCTGGCTCAGCACGACGCCCAGCGGCGTGTCGCCGCGATTGGGCACGATGCAACCCAGCGACTCGCCGGCGATCAGGCCCACGCCCCCGGCGACGCGCAGTTCAAGCCGGTTGCTTTCCAGCAGGAACACCAGCGCCATCTCGACTTCCAGCGCCTCGGCGGCGATGGCCGGTACCTGCTGCAACAGCTGCTGCGGATCGCGTGCGTCGACGGCCAGGCGGCCCAGCTGCGCCAGATGCTCGCTGTAGCGCGCCCGCTGCAACGCCTGTTTGACGCGCGGATAGCCGCCGATGCCGCGGATCGCGGCAACCACGAAGGGCAGGCCGTGGTCCTGCAACGGGCTCAGCGCGATTTCCACCATCACCTCGCTGCCGTCGCGCCGCCGGGCTACCAGCTCCATCTGGGTGCCCATCGGCCGAGCGCGCGGCGCGTGACCGTAGGCCTGCCGGTATGACGCGTGGCGAGGGCGAATGCTGTCGGGCACCAGTTCGTCCACGCTCGTGCCGACGAGCTCCTCCATCGAGTACCCCAGCAGCGCCGCCGCCGCGGGGTTGGCCCGGGCGATCAGGCCTGCGGCGTCCACCAGCAGCAGGGCGTCCGGATAGGCGGAAAACAGCGAGCGGTAGACGGTCAGGTCATCGACGGGCTGCGGCGTCGGCTGGTTGGCGGGAGGCGTTCCAGCCATCAGGTTTTAGCCCGTGCGGAGCCGATGGGCGGAACGAAGATGTAGCCGGCGCCGCGGACCGACTTGATGATCTGTGGATTCTCCGCATCGACTTCCAGCTTCTTGCGCAGGCGTCCGATCTGCACGTCGATCGTGCGGTCAAAGGGCGCAGCTTCGCGGCCCCGCGTCTGTTCAAGCAGAAAGTCGCGGGACAGCACGCGACCCGCATGCTGGGCCAGGGCCGCGAGGAGGGAGAACTCGCCGCTGGTGAGCCGCACCTCTGCGCCGTTCGGATCGTCAAGGCGCCGGGCGCCCAGGTCGAGCTGCCAGCCGAGAAATGTCAGGTGCTCGCCACCCGAGGCACTGGCCACCTGCCGGGGCGCCTGCCCGCTGGCCGGCTGGCCGGAGGCCAACGGGTGCGGCTCCATGCGCCGCAACACGGCCTTGATGCGCGCGACCAGCTCGCGCAGGTCGAAAGGCTTGGTGACGTAGTCATCGGCGCCGACTTCCAGGCCCACGACCTTGTCGACCGAGTCCCCGCGGCCGGTGATGATGACCAGGCCGCAGCGCCAGTGCTCGCGCAGCTGCCGTGCGATGGCGAAGCCGTCCTCTCCGGGCAGGCCCAGATCCAGCAGGACCAGCTCGGGCGGATCGCTGGCCATCAGCTCCATCAGCGCACGGCCCGAATGCAATTGCGTCGTGCGAAAGCCGTGCCCAGGCAGATATCGGCCTAGCAGCTCGGTGATCGCTGTTTCGTCATCGACAACGGCAATGTGCTGAAGCGTCACAGCGTCGGCGCACCTGAAGCGTTATGGGGATGGCAAGGATTCTGGCACCGATCGGTGCCACGAAATCATTGTGCAAGGCCGCTGGCGCCCCGCGACCCCTCGCCCGGCTAGCGCCCGCTCAGCACGCGCGCAGGCAGCATGACGATGGCACGCAGCAGCCCGAAGGCGCCGTCGACGGCGATGCCCAGCAACCTGAAGGGCAGCGTGATCAGCCAGACCAGCGGCCACAGCAGCAGCGCCAGGATGGCCAGCGGCCAGCAGATCACGAACAGGATGCACCAGAGCAGGAAGCTGAACATCGCGGACTCCTTCTTACTTGACCGGCTGACTGATGCCGGGCTTCAGGTATTTATCCAAGAACTCGACCATGCGGCGGTTGGCCTCCAGCGTGTTCTTCTTCTTCGAGAAGCCATGGCCCTCGTCGTCGAACACGAGATAGTCCACCGGCACGCCGTTCTTCTTGACCGCGGCGACGATGTCGTCGCTCTCGGGCTTGATGACGCGCGGGTCGTTGGCGCCCTGGATGACCATCAGCGGCTTCTTGATCTCGCTGGCGTGGAAGAGCGGTGACGTGGCCATCAGGCGCTCACGGTCCTTCACCGGGTCGCCCACCTCCTGGTAGAGCGCCAGGCGGAAGCTCTCCCAGTAGGGCGGAATGCTTTCCAGCGTGCGGATCCAGTTGGCGACGCCGAAGATGTCGATGCCAACCTTGAAGGCCTCGGGGCGGAAGGCCATGGCCGACAGCACCATGTAGCCGCCATAGCTGCCGCCGACGATGCCGATGCGCTCGGGGTCGATGACGCCGGTGCCGGCCAGGAAGGTCTTGGCCTCGATGCAGTCCCACAGCGGCTCGCGGCCATGCTTGCCGTCGTCAGCCGTGAAGAAGCTCTTGCCATAGCCCGAGCTGCCGCGGTTGTTGATGCCCAGCACCGCATAGCCGTTGTTGACAAAGTACTGCATCAGCGCCGAGTAGCCGCGCTTGGTCTGGCCGCCGGGGCCGCCATGCACCCAGACGATGGCCGGCACCTTGTGGGTTGGCGAGGCTTCCTTGGGCAGCATGTAGACCGACGGGACGACCATGCCGTCGAAGCTCTTGAAGCGGGCGATGGAGGCGTCCACCAGCTCGGCCGGGTCGATGTCCTTGGACAGGCTCTGCGTCAGCTGCTTCGGCGCGGCGTTGGAGCCGACCTCGGCGACGAACAGGTTGTTGGGCGAGCGGTCGCCGTTCACGTAGAAGGCCATGCGCTTGCCGCTGCGGGAGAAGGTCACGCCGCGCACGTCGCCGCCGGGTAGCTGGGGCAGCGCCATCGGTTTGCCGTCGCGGTACAGGCGCAGCGCGATGCTGGCGTCGGCATTGATGCCGGTGATGCGGTAGCGGCCGTCCTTGGAGAAGGCCGTGTAGTCCACGTCCCAATCGGCCTTCTCGATCTCGCGGGTCGCGCCGCTGGCCAGGTCGTAGCCGATGACGCGGGTGAACTCGCCGCCGTCGTTGCTGGTCATCAGCAGCTCGCGGCCGTCGGGCGTGAAGTCCTGCGGCGTGTAGTTGGCCACGCCCTGGTGCTTGGTGATGTGCTTGACCTCGCCACTCTTCAGGTCGACCAGGTGCACGTCGGAGTCGGCCGTCGTGTTGATCTTGCCCACCGCCAGCCAGCGGCCGTCGCGGCTGATGTCGCTCAACTCCCAGCCGGCCTCGTTCTTGAAGACCAGCGTGCGGGCGTAGGTCTTGGCATCAAAACGGTAGAGGTCGAAGAAGCGCGGATCGCGTTCGTTGGTCGTCACGTAGAAGGCCGTGTCGTCACCGCTCCAGCCGGCGAACGAAGCCTTGAGCTTGTCGCCCGGCGTCAGGTCCTTCTCGCTGCCGTCGAGCTCACGCACATAGAGATGGTTGAGCTCGTTGCCGGCCTGGTCGCGGGTGTAGAGGAAGCGGTCATCGCCCGGGAAGAAGCCCACCGCGTAGTGACTGTCGGTCTTGGAATTCGTCAGCTGGACCGGCTTGCCGCCGCCCACCGGCATCGCATAGACGTTGAAGATGCCCGTCTCGTTGCTGTGGAAGAGGATGCGGCTCTCGTCGGCCGAGAAGCTGGCGCCACCGATGTTCACGGTGGCCATGAACTGCTCGATGGTGTAGCGCTTGGCGGGCTTGGGCGCCTTGGCGACAGCGGCCGGCTTGTCGGCGGCAACAGCGGCCTGGGACGCGCCAGCCAGCAAGGCCAGGGAAGCGACGAGGGACAGCAGGGGTCGGCTCATGGAGTCTCCGTTGAAATGAGTGGGCAGACTCTAGCCAGCCGCCCCGCCGTCCCCCATCAGGGTTGTGACGAAGCGGCGGAATCGGGGGACAGGCGGTTCAAGGCGACGCTGGGCCGTTCCCGAGTCGCCTTGACCCCCTCGGGGGGCGGGCGGGCTTCAGGCCAGCCCTGGGGGCACCATCAAATGCGTTGATGGCCCGCGACATAGCAGGCCGCGAGGTTGCGCTCGTCGGCCAGCGTCATCCACGCAAAGACACGCTCGTGCAGCTCGCGCGCCACCGCGTCGCGCGCCTCGGCGACCGGGCCTTGCGCCCAGTCCCACACGCAGATGTCGGCCGTCTGCCCCACCGACAGGCCGCCGATCTCGCCACCCAGCTGCAGCGCCTCGGCCGCGCCACGCGTGGCGGCATGCAGGGCCATCCATGCGGTCATGCGCTCGCCGCGCAGGGCCTGCACCTTGTAGGCATCGAGCATGTTGCGTGGCAGGCTGAGCGTCGTACCACCACCGACGTCAGAAGCCAGGCTGATGTTGAAGGCCGCACCCGGCCAGTCGAACAGGCCGCTGCCCAGGAATAGATTGCTCGACGGGCAATGCGCCACCTGGGCGCCACGGTCAGCGATGACGACGCGGTCGTGCGGGTCCAGATAAATGCCATGGGCCAGCACCGAGCGCTCGTGCACGAGGCCGACGCGCTCATACACATCCAGGTAGCTGCGCGCATCCGGGAACAGCTCCGCCACCCAGGCGACCTCGGCGCGGTTCTCGGCGACGTGGGTCTGCATATAGAGGCTGGCATCGGCGCGGCACAGCGCGCCGGCCATTGCCAGTTGCTCGGGCGTGCTGGTCGGCGCAAAGCGCACCGTCACGGCGTACGCCAGGCGGTCGCGGCCATGGAAACGGGCGATGAGGTCGACGCAATCCTTCTCGGCCTGAACGACGTCGTCCCGCAGCCCGTCCGGCGCATGGCGGTCCATCAACACCTTGCCGGTGATCAGCCGCATGCCGCGTGCCGCGGCGCTGTCGAACAGGGCCTCGGCCGACACCTTGTGCACGGTCGGGAAGACGACGGCCGAGGTCGTGCCGCTGGCCAGCAGCGCATCCAGGAAGACCTCGGCCCCTGCGCGGCTGCGCGCCGGGTCGGCAAAGGTGCATTCGCTCGGGAAGGTGTAGCGCTTGAGCCAGTCCAGCAGCTCGGTGCCGTAGGAGCCGATGACCTCCAGCTGCGGGCAGTGGACGTGGGTGTCGATGAACCCCGGCAGCACCAGCTTTCCGGCATGGTCCTTGCGCGCCCAACCGGCATCCGGCTCGGCGGCCTGCCTCCCGACGATGCGGCCGTCCTCGATCAGCAGCCAGTGGTCACGGTCAAAGCGCACCGCCGGTGGCTCGGTGTCGCCCCAGCGTGGTGCGGCCGTGAAATCCAGCAGATCGCCCCGCAGGGCCCATCGGCGTGGACTGTCGACGAATTTTTCCTGGTTAGTAAAACTCATATGGCAATTCTGAGGCAACGCTCGACAATCGAGGCCAGCATGAATACCCGACCCATCCGTTTTTTCCACCGCGGCGAGGTCGTCGAGGTCCAGAACCTGCCCCCGACGACCACCGTGCTGCAATACCTGCGCGAGCATGCCGGCTGTACCGGTACCAAGGAAGGCTGTGCCGAGGGCGACTGCGGCGCCTGCACGGTCATCCAGGGCGAACTGGACACATCAGGCCAGCTGCAACTGCGCAACGTGAATGCCTGCACCCAATTCCTGCCGACGCTCGACGGCCGCGCACTGCTGACAGTGGAAGACCTGGGCGGCCCGCAGCGGCTCAACCCCGCCCAGCAGGCCATGGTGGACTGCCATGGCTCCCAGTGCGGCTTCTGCACCCCCGGCTTCGTCATGAGCCTGACGGCTTGTTATGAAACCCACCAAGCCGCCGGCACCAAGCCCACCCGCCAGCAACTGGCCGATGCGCTGGCCGGCAACCTCTGCCGCTGCACGGGCTACCGGCCCATCCTGGATGCCGGCGAACAGATGTTCGACGCGCCCGCCCGCTGCCTGGACCGTGCGCCCATCGCTGAGGCTCTGCAGACCCTGGCCGCCGACGAGCCGCTGGACTATGGCCACGCCGGCGCCCGCTTCCATGCACCGCAAAGCATCCACGACCTGGCCCTGCTGCGCGAGACCTATCCGCAGGCGACGCTGCTGGCCGGGTCGACCGACGTGGGCCTGTGGGTGAACAAGCAGTTCCGCGACCTGGGGGACGTCATCTACACCGGCCGTGTCGCGGCGCTGCGCGAGATCCGCAACGACGGTACCGGCCTGTGGATCGGTGCCGCCGCTTCGCTGGAAGACAGCTGGGCCGCGCTGACCACCGCCGTGCCCCGCCTGCGCGAGCTGTGGCTGCGCTTCGCGTCGCCGCCGGTGCGCCATGCCGGCACGCTGGGCGGCAACATCGCCAATGGCTCGCCCATCGGCGACGGTGCGCCGGCCCTGATCGCCCTGGGCGCCGACATCATCCTGCGCCGCGGCTCGCAGCAGCGCCGCCTCAAACTGCAGGACTTCTATCTCGACTACATGAAGAAGGACCTGCAGCCCGGCGAATTCGTCGAGGCACTGCATGTCCCCCTGCCCTCGCCCGACTGGCGCTTCAGCGCGCACAAGATCGCCAAGCGCCATGACAGCGACATCTCGGCCGTCTGCGCCGTGCTGGCGATCAGGCTGGATGCCGGCGCCGTGCAGGAGGCGCGCTTCGCGTTCGGTGGCATGGCCGCCATCGTCAAGCGCGCCGCCGCGGCGGAAGCCGCCGTCGTCGGCCAGCCCTGGAGCGAAGCCACTGCCAAGGCTGCAGCCGCCGCGCTGCCGCAGGACTTCAAGCCCATGACCGACATGCGCGCCAGCGCTGACTACCGGCTCAAGGTGGCGCAGAACCTTTTCATCAAGCTGTGGCTGGAAACCGTCGGCGCTGTGCCTGTCGGCGTCTGGCCGTCCATGCAAGAGGTGCTGGCATGAACAAGCCCGAAACCCTGTACCTCGCACAGCCCGTCGTCGGCAAGTCGCTGCCGCACGAGTCGGCGCATCTGCACGTCAGCGGCGCCGCGCCCTACATCGACGACCTGCCCGAGCCCGCCGGCACGCTGCACGCGGCGCTGGGCCTGTCGCCGATCGCGCACGGCAAGCTGCTGAGCGTCGACCTGGAGCGCGTCCGGCAGATGCCCGGCGTCGTCGCCGTGCTCAGCGCAGCCGATATTGCCGGTGAGAACAACTGCGGGCCGCTGCTGCATGACGACCCCATCCTGGCGGCGGACGAGCTGCGCTATGTGGGCCAGCCGGTGTTCGCCGTCATCGCGACCCACCGCGAACTGGCGCGCCGCGCGGCGGGGCTGGCCAGACAGGTCATCCAGGCCGAGCCGCTGCCGCCGCTGCTGACGGCACTGCAAGCGCATGCCGCCGGCCAGTACGTGCTGGCGCCTGCGCACCTGACGCGCGGCGAGCCGGCCGAACAGCTCGCCAGCGCACCGCACCGGCTGCAGGGAAGCTGGAGCCTGGGCGGCCAGGAGCAGTTCTATCTGGAGGGCCAGATCAGCCTGGCCGTGCCGCAGGAGGGCGGCGACGCCTTGCTCGTGCACTGCTCGACCCAACACCCGAGCGAGATGCAGCAGCTCGTGGCGCATTGCCTGGGCTGGCATGCGCATCGTGTCGTCGTGCAATGCCGGCGCATGGGTGGCGGCTTTGGCGGCAAGGAGAGCCAATCCGCTCTCTTCGCCTGCGTCGCGTCCATCGCTGCGCTGAAGCTGAAGAAACCCGTGAAGCTCCGCGTGGACCGCGACGACGATTTCCTCGTCACGGGACGCCGTCATGGCTTCGACTACCGATGGGATGTCGGCTTCGACGCCGACGGCCGCATCCTTGCCGTCGACATCGATCTGATCGCCAACGCCGGGCACAGCGCCGACCTTTCCGCCCCCGTGATGGCCCGCGCGCTCTGCCATTTCGACAACGCCTACTGGCTGCCGCATGTTGCGATGCATGGCTACTGCGCCAAGACCAACACGCAGAGCAACACGGCCTTCCGAGGCTTTGGCGGACCGCAGGGGGCCATCGCCATCGAGATGATCCTGGACGGTGTCGCCCGCCAGCTCGGATTGGACCCGGCCGAGGTGCGCCAGCGCAATTTCTACACCGCCGGCCAGGACATGACGCCCTATGGCCAGCAGGTCGAGGAACTGCACGCCCAACCGCTGACGGCGCAGCTGCTTGCCAGCAGCCGCTACGCCGAACGCCGCGCCGAGATCGCCGCCTTCAACGCCGCCAGCCCGGTGCTGAAAAAGGGCCTGGCCTTCACGCCGGTCAAGTTCGGCATCTCCTTCAACGTGGCCCACCTGAACCAGGCCGGCGCACTGGTGCATGTCTACACCGACGGCTCGGTGCTGGTGAACCACGGCGGCACGGAAATGGGCCAGGGCCTGAACACCAAGGTGGCCCAGGTCGTCGCGCATGAGTTGGGCCTGCCGTTGGCCAGCGTGCGCTGCTCGGCCACCGACACGAGCAAGGTCGCCAACACCTCCGCCACGGCCGCATCCACCGGCAGCGACCTGAACGGCAAGGCCGCGCAGGATGCCGCGCGCAAGATCAAGGGGCGGCTGGCCGCCTTCGCCGCCGAGCGCTTTGGCTGCGCCGCCGAGCTGGTCGCCTTTGATGGCGGCCAGGTCAGCGGCGGCGGCCAAAGCCTGCCCTTTGGCGAACTCGTCGCCGCGGCCTACCTGAAGCGCGTGCAGCTGTGGAGCGACGGCTTCTACGCCACGCCCGGCCTGCACTGGGACCGCAGCAAGCTGCAGGGCCACCCTTTCTATTACTACGCCTGGGGCGGCGCCGTCTGTGAGGCGCTGGTGGACACACTGACCGGCGAAAGCCGCATCACGCGCGCCGACATCCTGCACGACGTGGGCCAGAGCCTGAACCCGGCCATCGACATCGGCCAGATCGAAGGCGGCTTCATCCAGGGCATGGGCTGGCTGACGACGGAGGAGCTGGTCTGGCACCCCACGACGGGTTTGCTGACCACGCACGCGCCCAGCACCTACAAGATCCCGACCGCCAACGATTGCCCGCCGGAACTGCGTGTGGAGCTGTTCGGCGTGGCCAATGCCAGCGAAACCATCCACCGCAGCAAGGCCGTCGGCGAGCCGCCGCTGCTGCTGGGGTTTGCGGCCCTGCTGGCCATCAAGGACGCCTGCGCCGCCTGCGGCCCAGAGAATTGCGATCCGCCGCTGCAGGCGCCGGCCACGGCCGAGGCGGTGCTCAACGCGATCGACGCCGTCCGTTGAAGCTCGTCGCCGCCCTCACCGTCCTGCTGGCGCTCGGCAGTTGCGCCACTGCACCGCCGGCGCCCGACATCGTCAGCGTCGACAGCTGGGGCGGCAGTGCAGCCACATCCACGGCAGCGCCGCAGCAGATCAAGCACATCACGATCCACCACCAGGGCGAGATCTGGAAGGACGGCGCCGACGTCGAGGCCTACTTGCGCCGACTGCAGCAGTGGTCGCGCCTGACCAAGCGCTGGGCGGACATCCCCTACCACTACGTCATCGCGCCCGACGGCCGCATCTACGCGGCGCGGCCGCTGGCCCAGGCCGGCGACACCAACACCGAATACGACCCGCGCGGCCACGCCCTCGTCATGCTGGTGGGCAACTTCGAGGAGCAGCAGCCCACGCCGGCCCAGCTCAACGCCGCCGTCGAGCTGACCGCGTGGCTGGTCCGCCAACACCACCTCGGCCTGGACGCCATCGCCAGCCACAAGGACTACAGCCGGCAGACCGTCTGCCCGGGCAAGAATCTGTACGCCTACCTGGAATCCGGCTGGTTCAAGGCCGAGGTGGGCAAGCGCCTCTGATCAGCGGGTTTTCTGCGTGGCCGCCACGACGGCTGAGTGCGCGAGCTGACGTCGCGTGCCGTCAGCAGGTGCAGCACATGCGACGTGCGCTGACGGGGCGGCGCCGCTGGGGCGTGCTTCAATCGGTGCACAAAATGCCGAAACGGGAGAGGACGACGTCATGAAACCATTGCTTTTGACCGCTGCACTCCTGGCGGCAGGCTGCAGCACCGCGTCGCCCCTGCGTCAATCGCAAGAAAGTTTCAACGCGGCTTACGGCGTGGTCGCAGGCAACGCCGACACCATCGTCATTTCCAGTTCGCCGCCGTATGTGCAGGTCACGGTGGTGGACAAACGGACGTCGGAGGTTCACACGCGCTGCATCAACGCCTACTCTCTTCTCGGCGCCTTGGGACTTGAGCACAGCCTGCCGGTCGGCTCACACGCGGAAACGCTAAGGCTCGCACTGACCAACAAAGAGCGGCGTTTCGAATTCACCAAGCCGGAGGCCCTGGCCAACCTGGTCATCAGCTACGCCGACGCCGACCTTGAAGTGATGCGGCAACGATTGGCGCCCTACAGCGACGCTGAACTTGCAACAGGAATCGGCGGCTGGGGAACGCTTCAGAGCTTGCTCGACGGCTCGCCTGCAGACCGCCCCCGGGCCTATCGCGACGCTGCGGCCTGTGTCCTGATCGACCGGGGTTTCTCGCCACGAATCGCTGATCGGACCGGAGCGCTGGTGATATACCGCTGACCGCGGCGTCCATCGTCAACGCGCGCGTTGCGTCGCGACCACCACCGCCTGGGTGCGCGAGTTCACGCCCAGCGCCCTCAGCACCGCGGCCACATGGTCCTTCACGGTGTCCACGCTGACACCCAGCTCGCGGGCGATCAGCTTGTTGGACAGGCCTTGCGTAAGCAGATGCAGCACATGCTTCTGGCGCGGCGTCAGCGGCAGCTCCGCCCAGTCGCCTGGCGCGGGGCCAGCCGAGGCCGGTGTGGCTGCAACGGGTTCAGCCGCACGCTTGAGCGGCGGCACATAGGTGCCACCGGCCAGCACCAGGTGCAGGGCCTGGACCAAGGTATTCAGGTCGCTGCGTTCGGGCACATAGCCCATGGCGCCGGCACCCAGAGCCTGCAGGGCCTCCTCGGTGTCGTCGCTGCCGGAGATGACGACGACCGGCAGCAGCAGGTGCTCGCCGTGGATCTGCTGCAGCAGCTCGAAGCCACCATCGATGCGCAGGTCCAGCAGCACGAGCCGGGGGATGGCCTGGCCCAGCGCGTCGCGCGCGGCGGCGACAGTGTCCACGCCCTGCACCTGCGCCCCGGCGAAATGCTGCTCGATCAGGCCGGTGAGCGCGGCGCGCACCATCGGAAAAGCATCGACCAGCAAAACCTTCATCACCCCTCCTCGTTGAACCGCGGCGGCATGATATTCAACGCAGGGCCGCGGCGAGCAGGGGTTTGGCCCAGGCGGGCACGCTGCGCAGCGGTGCATGGGCAACGACCCGGCCCAACTGCATCTGCAACAGCAGCACGGGCTGGGGCCGGCGGCCGGCGCGCGGGTCGGCCTCGAAGCTGTTGTCATAAAGGCGCAGGCTGGCCAGGTGAGGCATCAGCTTGACGAGATTGCCGCGGCTGGCGTCAAAGCGCTCGCGCACCTTGGCCTCGGGAATGTCGTGCCCACCCGCGGCCACGCGTGCCTGGATGCGGCGCAGGTGCAGTTCAGGCGTGGCAAGGCCGGCGTACCAGACATGCACCTGGGCACCACCCCGTGCGCCGTCCAGCAGCAACTGGGTCATGCTGGTGCCGCCCAGCGTCGTCTCGAAGGCATAGGTCAGGCTTTCGGCCAGCGCCTTCTCCACACCGTGGCGGCCCAACGTCCACGCCAGGCCGTTGGCCTGCTCTGCAGAAAGATTGGGCTGCTGCTCACGCAAGCGCGCGGCGGCGATGTCGGGATTGAAGAACTCGGCCCCGCTGGCCTGGATGGCCGCGCCGCCGAGGGAACTCTTGCCAGCGCCATTGACGCCGGCGAGCACGTAGAGGCGTGCCGGCAATTCAGCAGTCCGTTCCGGACACAGGCACCGGGCCGAGCGCCGGGCCGCTCCCAAGCCGGCCCGTCAGGCGATGTGCTTGCCGGTCAATCCGGCAAGCATCGCCGTCCCCGCGGGGGACCGACCAGGTTGGCCCGCGTCCAGCGAGGCCAAACTGGGCGAGGGGCCGTCTCATTCAGGCGGCCTTGCGAACGGGTTTGCGTGGCTTGGCGGCCTTCACGGCCACGGCGCCGATGGCCTCGGGCGTCATCGCGAAGGCATCGGCCAGCGCTTCGCCCTGGTCCTGCATGCGCGCCAGCATCGCGTCGAACTCGCCGCCTAATGCACCCAGATCGGGCTCGGCGGCACGCTGCATTTCGCGGTAGCGCTCGACCGACATCAGCACGAAGGCGGGCTGGTCATGCTTGGTGATCAGCACCGCGCCATGGGCCGCGACCGTGCGGCCGACTTTCTGGATACCCGCCACGAGCTGGGTGGCCGACACGCTGGGCAGCTGGTCGGCCAGGGCTTGTTCGAGGACTGCAGACATGATGAGGCTCCCGACTGGCATGGCCGCATTTTGCCTATTTTGGGGAAAATAGGAAATTTAGGGGATTGCGGCAAGCCGAAAATCAGTGCGCTTCTTCCCAGTTCGCGCCAACACCCACCTCGGCCAGCAGCGGCACCTTGAACTCGGCCACGCCGGCCATCAGGCGTGGCACCTCGGTGCGCATCCAGTCCAGTTCGACCTCGGGCACCTCGAAAACCAGTTCGTCGTGCACCTGCATGATGATCCTGGACTGCTTGCCGGCACTGTCCAGTTCCGCCTGCACGGCCAGCATGGCCAGCTTGATCAGGTCGGCCGCCGTGCCCTGCATGGGCGCGTTGATGGCCTGGCGCTCGGCACCGGCGCGGCGCGGGCCATTGCCGCCGCGGATCTCGGGCAGGTAGATGCGCCGGCCGAACAGCGTCGACACATAGCCGAGTTCGGCTGCGCTCGCCTTGGTCTCGTCCATGTACTTCTTGACGCCGGCAAAGCGGGTGAAATAGCGCTCGATGTAGTCCTTGGCCGCTTTCTGCTCGATGCCCAGGGCCGAGGCTAGGCCGAAGGCGCCCATGCCGTAGATGAGACCGAAGTTGATGGTCTTGGCATAGCGACGCTGCTCGCTGGAGACCTCGCCCAGCGCGACGCCGAACACCTCGCTGGCCGTCGCCTTGTGCACGTCCTGCCCTTCCTGGAAGGCGCGCAGCAGCCCCGGGTCCTCGCTGATGTGGGCCATGATGCGCAACTCGATCTGCGAGTAGTCGGCGCTGACGATTCTGTAGCCCTCGGGCGCGACGAAGGCCTCGCGCACGCGCCGGCCTTCCGCCGTGCGGATGGGAATGTTCTGCAGATTGGGCTCGTTGCTGGACAGCCGCCCGGTCACGGCCACGGCCTGGGCGTAGTTGGTGTGCACGCGGCCGGTGTGGGCGTTGATCTGCAGCGGCAGCTTGTCGGTGTAGGTGCTCTTGAGCTTGGACAGGCCGCGGTATTCGAGGATCTTGGCCGGCAGCGGAAAGTCGGCGGCGAGTTCCGTCAATACCTCTTCGTCGGTGGATGGCGCGCCGGTGGCGGTCTTCTTCACGACCGGCAGGCCCAGCTTGGTGAACAGGATGTCGCCGATCTGCTTCGGTGAGCCGATGTTGAAGGGCTGGCCGGCGATCTCGTAGCACTGCTGCTCCAGCAGCACCAGGCGTTGGCCGATCTCATGGCTTTGCAGCTTCAGCCGTTCGGAGTCGATCAGCACGCCGTTGCGCTCCACCCGCGCGAGCAGGTCGGCCGTGGGCATCTCGATGTCGCGGTAGATGTGCGTCATGCCAGCGTCGGCCTCGATCTGCGGCCACAGCACGCTGTGCAGGTGCAGGCACATCTCGGAGTCTTCACCTGAGTAGGTCGTGGCCTTGGCCACGTCGACCTGCGCGAACGGGATCTGGTGCGCGCCCTTGCCGCACAGGTCCTCGTAGCTCAGGCCCTTGCGGCCCAGGTGGCGCTCGGCCAGCGCTTCCAGGTTGTGGGTCTTGTGGGCCTCCAGTACATAGCTCTGCAGCAGCGTGTCGTGCTGCACGCCGGCCAGGTTGACGCCATGGTTGAGAAGCACATGGCGGTCGTACTTCAGGTTCTGGCCGATCTTCTTGGCCGATGCGTCTTCCAGCCAGGGCTTGAGCCGCGCCAGCACGGCGTCCAGCGGCAGTTGCTCGGGCGCGTCCGGGCCGCTGTGGGCCAGCGGGATGTAGGCCGCTTCGCCGGGCTTGTCGGCGAAGGAGATGCCGACGATGCGGGCGGCCATCGGGTCCAGCGAATCGGTCTCCGTGTCCAGCGCGCACAGCGGCGCGGCGTGCAGGCGGATGAGCCAGGCTTCCAGTTGCTCGAAACTCAGGATGGTTTCGTACTGGCGGGCAACCTCGGCCGCGCCGGCGGGCGGTTCCGGCTCGTCGAACAGGCCCGGGTTGGCCACCGGTGCCGCCTTGGGCTTGGCCACCACCGCGGTGCCGGTCAGTTCCTCCAGCCAGGCCTTGAAGCCGTTGCGCACGTAGAACTCGCCCAAACGCGCCTTGTCCGGCTCGCGGAAAGCCAGCTCCTCCAGCTTGGGCCAGCCCGGCACATGCTCGGCGAGCTCGCAATCCAGCTTCACGGTGACCAGCTTGCGACCCATGGGCAGCCAGTCCAGCGCGGCGCGCAGGTTCTCGCCGGCCTTGCCCTTGACCGTGGGCGCAGCGGCGATGACGCCGTCCAGCGAGCCGTATTCGGACACCCACTTCGCCGCGGTCTTGGGGCCGACGCCGGTCACGCCAGGCACGTTGTCCACGGTGTCGCCCATCAGCGTCAGGTAGTCGATGATGCGATTGGGCGGCACGCCGAACTTCTCCAGCACGCCGGCCTCGTCCAGCCTCTCGTTGCTCATCGTGTTGATGAGCTCCACGTCGGCGTTGACCAGCTGGGCCAGGTCCTTGTCGCCGGTCGACACGATGACGCGATGGCCCTCCTGGGCCGCAATGCAGCACAGCGTGCCGATGACGTCGTCGGCCTCCACGTTCGGCACCGTCAGCGTGGGCCAGCCCAGCAGCTTGACGACCTCGTGGATGGGCTCGATCTGCGCGCGCAGCTCAGGCGGCATGGGCGAGCGTTGGGCCTTGTATTCGGGATACCAGTCGTCGCGGAAGGTCTTGCCCGGCGCATCGAACACGCAGACGGCGTGGGCCGCGCCGATGTCGCTCTGCAGTTTTTTCAGCATGGCCACCATGCCACGCACCGCCCCGGTGGGCTGGCCCTCGGGGCCGCGCAGGTCGGGCATGGCATGGAAGGCGCGATACAGATAGCTGGAGCCGTCGACCAGCAGCAGGATGGGTTTACTCATGGCGACGGATTGTCCGGCAGCCCGCCACCTAGAATCGGCAGCATGTTGCGCCTTGCCGTACCCCTGCTGCTCGCTGCCCTGTGTGGCGGCGCCCTCGCTGACCCGCCGCCAGAACCCAAGGTCGAGCGCACCGTGGCCGAGGACGACCAGGTCCGCATCGAGGAGCTGAAGGTGCGCGGCGAGGCCAAGAAGGTCACGGTCAAGAACAAGCTGACCAAGGCCCCGGACTACGAAATCGTCGTCAACGACGCCGGCCGCGAATCGGCCGGCGGCACGGGCACGGGCATGCCCAAGAGCGGCTCGGGCGCGCGGGTCTGGCGAGTTCTCAAATTCTGATCGCAAGCGGCCCTCGGGGTCGCTTTCTGGACCCATGGCCGTTTTCACCGAAGTCAGCCCGGCGCAGGCGCAAGCCCTGCTAGACCATCTCGCCCTCGGGCAACTCAGCTCGCTGCGCGGCATCGGCGCGGGCATCGAGAACACGAACTACTTCGTCGATTGCCAGGATGCCAATCAAAGTGGCCACTATGTCCTGACGCTGTTCGAGCGCCTGACGGCCGAGCAACTGCCCTTCTACCTGCGCCTGATGCAGCACCTGGCCCAGCGCGGCGTGCC
The DNA here is from genome assembly GCF_056401875.1 of Roseateles sp. P4_D2. NCBI lineage: Bacteria > Pseudomonadati > Pseudomonadota > Betaproteobacteria > Burkholderiales > Sphaerotilaceae > Roseateles > Roseateles sp. P4_D2. The sequence continues at coordinate 158,743 of NZ_JBFUIM010000006.1, forward strand.
GGTCCCTGAACCGCACGCGGACGCCGCCGGCGAGATCCTCTTCGAGGTGGCGGGCAAGCCCGCGGCCATCGTCGACCGTCTGCATGGCGGCCACCAACTGGCGCCTGACGCCTTCCACTGCAGCCAGGTGGGTGCCACGCTGGCACGCATGCACCTGGCGGCCCAGGATTTCCCGCTGCACCAGCCCAATCTGCGCGGCCTGGCCTGGTGGCGCGAGGTGGTGCCGCAGCTCCTGCCCTTTCTGAGCGGCCCTGAAGCCGAGCTGCTGCAAAGCGAGCTGGCCTACCAGGAACAGCTCGCCGCGTCGCAGGACTACGCCCAGCTCGCGCGCGGCCCCATCCACGCCGACCTGTTCCGCGACAACGTCATGTTCGAGCCCGGCGAAGGCCCTGGCCGCGAGCGCCTGACGGGCTTCTTCGACTTCTACTTCGCCGGCGTCGACACCTGGCTGTTCGACCTCGCCGTCTGCCTGAACGACTGGTGCATCGACCTGACCGACGGCCGCCTCATCGAGGAGCGCGCCGCCGTGTTCGTCGCCGCCTACGAGAGCGAGCGGCCGTTGTCCGGTGCCGAGCATCGCTTGCTGCCGGCCCTGCTGCGCGCGGCGGCACTGCGCTTTTGGGTGTCACGCCTCTTTGACCTGCACTTGCCGCGTGAGGCCTCGCTGCTCAAGGCCCACGACCCACGCCACTTCGAGCGCGTGCTGCGCGAGCGCATCGCCAAGCCCTGGCACGCACTGCACGGCGGGGTCGGCGAATGACGATGCAACTGCACTTGCAGCAGGTGCCGGCCGGCAACGGGCGGCTCTGGATACGCCATGGTTTCAAGATCTTCAGGCGTCAGCCGCTGGCCTTCTCGGGCCTGCTCGGCCTGGCGCTGCTGGTTTCCATGCTGCTGAGCGCGCTGCCCTTCGTCGGCCCCATGCTGGGCCTGATGGCCATTCCGGTCTGTTCGCTGGGCTTCATGCTGGCCACGCACCTGGCGCTGCAGCGCAAGATGCCCCATGTGGACGTCTTCATCGCCCCCTTCCGGCTGACGCCTGAACGGCGCCGCCACCAGTTCGTGCTGTGCGCGGGCTTTGCGCTGGTCATGCTGCTGATCCTGCTGCTGGCCGACCAGATCGACGGCGAGGTCACCCACGAGCTGATGGAGTTGATGAAGCGCGACGCGAACGCCGACGCGATCGCCGCCATCGCGGCCGACCCGCGGCTGATCTGGGGCTTCATGGTCCGCGCGGTCGGCATGACCGCACTGTCGATCCCCTACTGGCATGCACCGGCCCTGGTGCATTGGGGTGGGCAGAGCGCCGCCCAGTCGCTGTTCTCCAGCACGCTGGCGCTGTGGCGCAACAAGGGCGCTTTCGCGCTGAACGCCCTGCTGTGGGCGGCGCTGATGTTTGCCTGCAGCGGCGTCATCAGCGTGGTCTTCGGCCTGTTCGGCCTGCTGCAGTTCGCGCCGGTGGCCTCGGTGGCCTGCTTCCTGGTGCTGGCGGCGGTGTTCTACGCCTCGCTGTACTTCAGCTTTGTCGACTGCTTCATGTTCGGCGCGCCGCCGAACCTGCTCGACGACTCGAAGGGCTGACCCCTCGCTGGGCCGGCCGCGTTTTCACGCGGCCGACATGCAAGCTCCCTACATTGCGCGGCTCGTGCCAGGCCGGCGCACGGCGTGTGCGGGCCTGGCTGTGCAGTCCCTGAACAGCAGCCGCCAAATGTCCCAGACCCTGAATCGTCGCCACGCCCTGAAGTACATGGGCGTCCCCCTGATGCTCCCCCTCGGTGGAACCGCTGTCGCCGGCCTGTTGACCGGCTGCGGCGGTGGCAGCGATGACAACAACACGCCCGCTCCCAGCTTCGCGTCCGCCAGCTTCGTCGCGATGGCCGCCCCCAGCCTCGCCACCCCGGCCGACATGGCCAAGACCCTCGTCAACTCGACGCTGATGGTCAAGTTCAGCGACGACAGCACCCAGGGCTTCTCGCTGTCGTATGCCCCCTTCTTCACGACGGGCGACCTCGTCCCTGACGGCAAGGGCGACACCCTGCTGGCCGGCGGCTATGTCGACTTCGCCGGCAAGCCCATCATCGACGCGACGGTGGCCGACAAGAACCGCCAGTTCTTCAGCGATTCGCCCGACGGCACGTCGCTGCTCAAGCTCGACAACGCCAGCGTTGCCGGCATCAAGGGCAACGCCGTGTTTGCCGTCGTGCAGTTCGAATACACGACCTGGGCGCAGGACGGCAAGACCGACATGTACGGCAAGCTGCCTTCGCCCATCGCCGTGCTGACGCTGGACCAGGACCCGGCCACAGGCAAGCTGTCGCTTGTGAAGTACCACAACGTCGACACCGCGCCCGCCATGGGCCTGTGGATCACCTGCGGCGCCAGCCTGTCGCCCTGGGGCACCCACCTGTCCAGCGAGGAGTACGAGCCCGACGCCTTCACCATCGCCAGCAACGCCCAGTTCAAGGCCTACAGCAAGAACCTGTTCGGCAGCGAGACCCAGGCCAACCCCTATCACTACGGCCATCTGCCCGAAGTGACCGTCAACCCCGACGGCAGCGGCACCATCAAGAAGCACTACTGCCTGGGCCGCATCTCGCATGAGCTGATCCAGGTCATGCCCGACAACCGCACCGCCATCATGGGCGACGACGCGACCAACGGCGGCTTCTTCATGTTCGTGGCCGACAAGGAGAAGGACCTCTCCGCCGGCTCGCTGTATGTGGCCAAGTTCGGCACCGGTTTCTCGCTGGACACGGCCGCCGCCGGCGCGCCCATCAACTGGATCAAGCTCGGCTCGGCCACCAGCGCCGAGATCAAGGCGCTGGCCGACACGCTCAAGGCCACCGACATCATGGACGTGGCCACCACCGACCCGCTGGACGCCAGCTTCACCAAGATCTGGCTCGGCGGCAAGGTGCAGTGGGTGCGCGTCAAGGCCGGCATGGACAAGGCCGCCGCCTTCCTCGAGACCCACCGCTACGCCGCGCTCAAGGGCGGCTCGATGGCCTTTACCAAGATGGAGGGCACGACCGTCAACGCCAAGGACAAGGTCGCCTACTCGGCGCTGCAGAACATGCAGAGCTCCATGGTGCGCGGCAACGCCGCCTGGAACGAGGCCGCCAACATCACCCTCGACAAGGCCCTGAACGCCGGCGGCGTGCTGGCCCACACGCTGAGCACGGGCCAGAAGGACACGGCAGGCGGTGCCATCACCAGCGACTGGGTGCCGTCACTGACCAAGACCCTGCTCATCGGCGAAGACCTCGCCACGGCGGATGCGCTGGGCAACCTCGCCAATCCCGACAAGATCGGCGCGCCCGACAACCTGAAGTTCTCGGAGAAGCTGCGCACCCTCTTCATCGGCGAGGACAGCAGCTACCACGTCAACAACTTCGTCTGGGCCTACAACGTCGACACCAAGGTACTCAGCCGCCTCATGTCCATGCCCTCGGGCGCCGAGGCCACGGGCCTGGGCGTGGTGGACGACCTCAACGGCTGGACCTACATCACCAGCAACTTCCAGCATCCCGGCGACTGGGGAGTGCCGCTGCACAACGTCGTCAAGGCCGCGCTGGACCCGCTGGTGCGCGCCAACTACAAGGACCGCTTCGGCGCTCAGGTCGGCTATCTGACGGGCGCGGCCACCAGCGTGAAGCTGGCCAAGATCGGCTGATTGCCGGCGTGTGACCGAAGGGCTGCGTGAGCAGCCCTTTCTCGTGGGTCATTGCGCCCCGGCACCTATCGCATCACCATGGCTCGGCCGCAGGCTGCACGCCTTCGCCGAACTCGCGGGCCACGTCGGCACTCAGCTCACCGGTGCCCGCATGGCGCCGCTGGCGGTCCTGCTGCTTGCCCAGCGCCGATTCGAGCGCCCTCGTCAACTTGTCGGCCGCGCCCTCGATGGCCTGGTGCATGCTTTCGGCCTGGTGCTTGACCGCGATGTTCTTCAGCCCCACCACGCGCGCCTCCAGCAGGCAGCGCATGTCGTCGGGGCCCGATTTCTCACCGCTGTTCATGTCGCCCAGATGTGCCTCCACATGCGTCACCTGGCCCTTGTAGTGGTCGACCGCGCCGCGGATCACGCTCTCGACATGCTCAATCAGCTTCTCACGGCCCTCTACGTGGTTGTCGGTCTCGATTTGCACCTGCATTGCATTCCTTTCGGCGACGGAAGTCGCGCGCTTGGAGAAGAGGGGCAAGCAGCGTGCCGTGCAGCGTGCGCGGGGCGACAGCTTGAACGAATGGAAGACCGCGAGCAGCATGAAGACACCGCTTCTCACGCCGTGGTATGCCAATAGAAGTGAACGAACTCGTCCTCGTACTCAGCTATGAGTGAGACAACGAAGTCTGTCTTGAGCGAGCGCATAGCAAGAGCTGAAACGAAGCCCATCGGGCTATGAACGGGTGGCTTGGCCGGAACAACGAAATCTGCGCACAGCTCTGCGACCAGCGAACTGAACTCCGACTCCGTCAGTGGCACAAACTCGGAATTTTCGAAATCATCAACGAGCCACGTCGGACGCTCTGTGTACCCCTTCTCGCCCAACTGGGCGACTGCCCAGAATCTCAGACCGTTGTCGCCGCGTTCTTTCGGGGCTCTTGTGATGCGAGCATATTGCTCCGAATCTGGCGGACTGAAGGCGTACTGGGGATAAATCTGAAAGCAAGCGCCGGGGTAGTTTCCAGCGAAATAGTAGTTGCTATTCAATTCGCGACTCAGGCGCTCAAGATCTGCTGAGGAGAACATGCTCGGCCTAACGTTCGTAAGGGTGGACTGCGGACGAAGGACCGCTTGCCCGCTTGCCCGCTGTTCATTTGGCTTTTGCTCGGAAATTCATGCTCTCGAGCTCACCGCTCCCGCGGAATCGCGTACGTGCCCGTCGCGTGCGCCACCGGCTCGTCCTCGCCCTCCGAGAAGATCCACACCTCGCCCACGGCCAGCGACTTGCCCAGCTTCATCAGCCGGCAACGCGCCACCACCCGCCGGTCGGCGCGCGGCTTGCGCAGGAAGTTGATGGACAGGTTGGTCGTCACCGCCAACGGCACGATGCCGATGCGCGCCAGGATGCCCAGATACAGGGCCACGTCGGCCAGCGTCATCATGACCGGGCCCGATACCGTGTTACCGGGGCGCAGCTCGCGTTCTCCCACTGGGTGGGCGACGACGACGCTGCCGTCCTCGTCCACCTCCTCCAGCGTGCAGCGGTTCTGCGGGAATTCGGCCTTCAGAAAGGCCACCAGCTCCGCATGTGAGGGGCGGTGTTCAGACATGGCGTTTTGCAAGCAATTGCGAGGGAAGCGGCCGCCAGCCTAGCACCGCGTCCAGAATGACTCGCATGAACCTCGCCGACCGGGGCTTCACTGGCTCCATCCCCCAACTCCATGAGCACTATCTGGTGCCCATGCTCTTCGATCCCTATGCCGAGGACCTGGCCGCGCGGGCAGCTGCGTTGCGCCCGGGGCGGTTGCTGGAGATCTCTGCAGGCACCGGCGTGCTGACGCGCCATCTCGTCGGCGAGCTGCCCGACAACGTCGACATTGTGGCCAGCGAACTCAACGCCACCATGCTGGACATGGCCGCCACCCGGGGCACCGACAGGCCCGTCGAGTGGCGGTTGGCAGATGCGGCGCAGCTGCCCTTTGCCGACGAGAGCTTCGACCTCGTCGCCTGCCAGTTCGGCGTCAGCCTCTTCGCCGACCGGCCACGCGCCTTTGCCGAGATCCGCCGCGTGCTCAGGGCCGACGGCGTGTTCCTCTTCAACGTCTGGGATCACCTCGACAGCAACGAGCTGGCCGAGACGATCACGCAGGCCCTGGCCCAGGCCTTCCCGGACGACCCGCCGCGCTTCCTCGCGCGCGCGCCGCACGGCTGCCACGACATCCACGCGCTGCGCCAGGAGCTCAGCGACGCTGGCTTCGAGCACGAGGCGGACTTCGTCACGCTGCCGCTGCGCGCCTGCGCGGAGTCACCTTCCCAGCCCGCTCTGGGCTTCTGCCAGGGCACGCCGTTGCGCGCCGAGATCGAGAAGCGCGCGCCGGGCCGCCTGCCCGAGATGACGGCCCTCGCGGCCCGCGCCATCGCCGACCGCTTCGGTGTCGGCGCCATCGACTCGCGCATGCAGGCCCACGTGGTCATCGTGGGGCACTGAAGCCCCTCGCCCAACCTCGCAGCGCTGAACGCGCGCGAGTCTGGTCGGTCCCCCGAGGGGACGGCGATGCTCGCGGCATCGAGCCGCGAGCACATCGCCAACCGGGCCGGCTCGGGAGCGGCCCAGCGCTCGGCCCGAAGATCCCGCCGACTCAGTCTATTGGAGTGAGCTTCGCAACTGAAAGAGCCAGCCACTTCGTGCCATGCCGGCCGAAGTTGACCTGCGCCCGCGCATCCGTGCCCGAGCCCTCCAGCGTCAGCAGCACGCCTTCGCCGAACTTGTTGTGGAAGACCCCCTTGCCCACGCGCAGGCCGCCGTGCTCCTCGGACACCTTCTGCTTCATGCTGGCCGGCACGGGCGGCTCCACCCAGGCGGCCCTTTCTCCACGATTGGGCACATTGCCCGCGCCCACCATGCCCTTGAGCCCCGAGCCCCGCTGCCAGGCCTGCTGATACTCGCGCGCAAAGCCGGAGCCGAAGCCCTGGTTGCGCGGCGTCAGCCACTTCAGCGCTTCCTCGGGCAGCTCGTCGAAGAAGCGACTCTTGATGTGATAACGCGTCTGGCCATGCAGCATGCGGGTCTGGCAGAAACTCAGTGACAGCTTCTTGCGGGCCCGCGTGATGGCCACGTACATGAGGCGGCGCTCTTCCTCCAACCCGTCATGGTCGGACATCGAGTTCTCGTGCGGGAACAGCCCTTCTTCCAGGCCCGTGATGAAGACGGCGTCGAACTCCAGGCCCTTGGCCGAGTGAACGGTCATCAGCTGCACGGCATCCTGGCCCGCCTGGGCCTGGTTGTCACCGGCCTCCAGCGAGGCATGCGTCAGGAAGGCCACCAGCGGCGACATGATCTCGCCCGTCTCCGCGTCGGGCACCGAGCCCGGCGTGCCCGTGGACTGCACGCTCGGAGCCACTTCGTCCACCGGCAGGCCGACGGCGTTCTTGCCGAAGCCCTCCTGCATGACGAAGGCCTCGGCGGCGTTGATCAGTTCGTCCAGGTTCTCCAGCCGCTCGGCGCCGTCCTTGTCGGTGCGGTAGAAGTCCAGCAGGCCCGAGGTCTCCAGCACCTGCTCGATGATCTCGCGCAGCGTCATGCCTTGCGTCAGGTTGCGCGTCGAGTCGATCAGGTTGGTGAAGGCGACCAGATTGGCGCCGCCCTTGCCGGTGATGGCGCCCACGCTCTGGTAGAGGCTGCGGCCGCTGGCCTTGGCGGCGTCCTGCAGGTTCTCCAGCGTCTTGGCGCCGATGCCGCGGGTCGGGAAGTTCACGACGCGCAGGAAGCTCGTGTCGTCGCTCGGGTTCTCCAGCAGGCGCAGATAGGCCAGCGCATGCTTGACCTCGGCGCGCTCGAAGAAGCGCAGGCCGCCATAGACGCGATACGGGATGCCCGAGTTGAACAACGCCGACTCGATGACCCGCGACTGCGCATTGCTGCGGTAGAGGATGGCAATCTCCTGCCGGTCCATGCCGCCGCGGTGCAGGCTCTGGATCTCCTCGATGACCCACTGCGCCTCGGCGAAGTCGCTCGGCGACTCCTGCACGCGAATCGGGTCGCCCAGGCCGGCGTCGGTGCGCAGCGTCTTGCCCAGGCGCTGGCTGTTGCGGCTGATCAGCTCGTTGGCGGCGTCCAGGATGTGGCCGAAGCTGCGGTAGTTCTGCTCCAGCTTGATGACTCGTCTGACGCGGTACTCGCGTTCGAAATCGGCCATGTTGCCGACGCGGGCACCGCGAAAGGCATAGATGCTCTGGTCGTCGTCGCCCACCGCCAGGATGCTCTGGCCGTTGTCCAAGCCCGGCGGCGCGAACATCTTCAGCCAGGCGTACTGCAGCTTGTTGGTGTCCTGGAACTCGTCGACCAGGATGTGGCGAAAGCGGTGCTGATAATGCTCGCGCACCGAGGCGTTGTCGCGCAGCAGTTCATAGCTGCGCAGCATCAGCTCGGCGAAGTCAACCACGCCCTCGCGCTGGCACTGGTCCTCGTAGTTGGCGTAGATCTCGACGAGGATCTTGGTCTGCTCGTCACGCTGCTCCACGTCGCCGGGGCGCTGGGCCTCTTCCTTGCGGCCGGCAATGAACCAGCCGACCTGCTTGGGCACAAAGCGCTCCTCGTCGAGCTTCATCGCCTTGATGACACGCTTGACGGCCGAGGTCGTGTCGCTGGCGTCCAGGATCTGGAAGGCCTGGGGCAGATTGGCCAGCTTCCAGTGCGCACGCAGGAAGCGGTTGCACAGGCCGTGGAAGGTGCCTATCCACATGCCGCGCACATTGAAGGGCAGCATGGTCGAGAGACGCGTCAGCATCTCCTTGGCGGCCTTGTTCGTGAACGTCACGGCCATGATGCCGCCCGGGCTGACCTGGCCGGTCTGCAGCAGCCAGGCGATGCGGGTCGTCAGCACACGGGTCTTGCCCGAGCCGGCACCGGCCAGGATCAGCGCGGGTTCCGGCGCCGCGGTCACTGCGGCGAGTTGTTCGGGGTTGAGGTTGCGCAGCAGGGGGCTGGAAGCAGCGTCGACCACAGCGTCGACAGGGGAAGAAGTCATCCCGGCATTCTAGGGAAGCCCCTCGTTACAGCCTGGCCGGCGCCCGCCGCTGACCGTGCGGGGTCGTTGGGGATACTTCTGGTTTTCCCCTAAAGCACTTTCGGAATGCCACGTCTCACTCTCGCCCTCGGCACCATCGCCCTCACCCTCGCCTCGCAGGCCACGCTGGCCCAAGACACGCCCGACGGCAAATGGCACGGCGGGCTCAGCGTCTCCGGCGCAATGGCCAGCGGCAACAGCAGCAGCCGCACATTGGCTGCCAATGCGGATGCCAGCGTCGCGACGGCCGAAGACAAGCTCAGCCTCTATGGCATCGCCAACTACGGCCGCAACAAGAACGCGGGCGTCGACACCACCACCGCCGACCTGTTGCGCCTGGGCGGCCGCTACGACTTCAACCTCGGCCCGCAGTGGTTCTCCTTTGGCGGCGCGGAAGGCGAAACCAACAAGGCCGGCGGCGTGCGCGACCGCTACAGCCTCAACGGCGGCGCGGGCTATCACCTGGTGAAGGACGATGCCAACAGCTGGGACGTCTTCAGCGGTCTCGGCTACACCGCCACCCGCCTGACGGACGGCAGCGAGGCCAATGGCGCGCAAGTGCTGTTCGGCGAAGAGTCCAGCCACAAGGTCAGCGAGACGACGACGCTGAAGCAGCGCCTCGTCTACTACCCCGGCGGCGGCGACCTCGGCAACCGCGCCACCTTCGACGCCGGGCTGGCCACGCAGATCATCGCCGGCTGGACGCTCAACGCCGGCCTGTCCAGCCGCTACACCGGCCACGTGCCCGCGGGCACCAAGAAGACGGACAACCTGCTGACCGTGGGCTTCGGCTACAAGTTTTGACCTCAACGGCCTTTGCGCACCTTGCCGGCCCGCCCGGCCTTGGACCATTCATAGGTCTCGCCGTCCGGCGTTCGCCCGCCTTCGACCGCGGCCACGCCCGGCCGGCCCACGCTTTCATCCAGCTCGGTTGAGATGCTGACGTGGCGATGCCCTGCCCTGCGCCGGTCCTCGGCCCAGGCCAGGGCCTGGGTCAGCTCCTTGCTGCTGAAGAACTGGCAGACCGGGGTCGCCTCTTCGCCCTCACCTTCCAGCCAATACACCACGATGCCCAAGCGCGTCTCCGTCTGCGTTGAAGGCCGCAGCGTAGCGGCTCGGCAATTGATTGCCAAAAGCAAGTATTTTGAAGATGATGGCCCATGACCGCCGATCAAGCCCTGGACGTCCGCGCCTTCAATCGCTTCTATACGCGCCGCATCGGCGTGCTGGCGCCGAAGCTGGACAGCGACTTCACGCTGCCGGAGGCCCGGCTGATGTGGGAACTGGCGCATCACGCGCCGATCAGCGCTTCGGCGCTCAGCAAGAGCCTGCAGCTGGACGCTGGCTATATGAGCCGGCTGCTGCGCGGATTGAAGAACCGCGGCCTGCTGGCCAGCCAGGCCCATCCCAGCGACGGCCGCCAGACACTGCTCAAGCTCAGCCCCGCCGGCAAGCGCGCCTTCGTGCCGCTGGACCGCGAGGGCACGGCCAAGGCCCAGGCCATGCTCGCGCCGCTGTCGGCAACACAACGCCACGCGCTGCTGGGCTCGATGTCGCGCATCCAGGCCGTGCTGGAGCCCGACGCCACGGCAGCCGTTGAGCTGCGCTCCCCCCAACCAGGCGACCTGGGCTGGATCGTCGAGCGGCATGGCGCTTTCTACGCCGCCGAGTACGGCCTGGACGTGCGCTTCGAGGCGCTGGTGGCGCGCATCTGCGCCGACTTCGTCGACCGCTTCCAGCCCCAACGCGAGGCCTGCTGGATCGCCGCGCGCGGCACCGAGCGCCTGGGCTGCGTGATGCTCGTGCAGGCACGCGATGAATCTCAAGATGGGGCCACCGGCAAGCCGCGCCCCGGCGTCGCCAAGCTGCGTCTGCTGCTGCTGGAGCCCCATGCACGGGGCCTCGGCCTGGGCAAGCGCCTGGTTCGCCAATGCAGCGACTTCGCTCGCGCCGCTGGCTACAGGCGCATCGAGCTGTGGACGCAGAGCGCGTTGACCGCCGCCCGCGCCATCTACGCGGCCGAGGGCTACCGGCTGGTGCACAGCGAGCCCTTGAACAGCTTTGGCCAGGACGTCATCAGCGAGAGCTGGGAGCTGACCCTCTAGCGCCTCGCACCAGCCCTGTGCGGGCCGTTGCACACTTGCGGGGCTCCCGACCGCGGCCTCCGCCGCCGCTGTGCGGTTCTGCGCATTCCGGACCGGTCCCGTGCTGGCATGCGATTTGCGCTGTGACCGCCCATGACAAGCAATCGGGAAGTCAGCATGCCGGCCGCATCCACGCAGTTCGGGCCGCCGCGACAACTTCCCGCACCCGTTGCCGCCTGCCCTCAGCACCTGGAACAGGCCGCCGGCTTCGGCCAATGGTGGTACGACCCGCAGACCGGCGTCACCCATCTGTCACCCACGGCGGCCGAATACCTGGAAATGCCGACCCGTTCGGCCAGCGGCCTGGGCGTCTGCCTGGGCCATGTCGTCGAGGACGATCTGCCGGAATTGATCCGGCTCTGGACCGGCGCCCAGCCCCAGCTCCCACTGGATATCCGCGTCATCGGCCTGGCCCGCGGCCTGCGCTGGCTGCGCGTGACGCCACTGCCCCCCGACCCGGCGCACCCTCGCTGGCGCCACGGCCTGCTGCAGGACGTGACCGCCCTCACCCACGCGGCCGTGCGCGAGCGCCTGGGCTATGCGTTGACGGAATACCTGATCGGCACCCACACGCTGGAGGATGCGATCAGCAACGTCATCCAGCTGATCTGCCGCAACCTCGGCTGGGAATGGGGCGCCTACTGGAACATGGAGGACGGCGGCGGCCGCCTGCATTGCCGGCACTTCTGGCACCAACCCGACGCCCGGCTCGAACAATTCAGCGCGGTGAGCTCGACACTGAAGATGGCGCCCGGCGAGGGCCTGGTCGGCCGTGTCTGGGCCACGGGCAGCGCCGAGTGGGTGGAGGACATGAGCACCGACCCGCGCTTCCTGCGCCGTGGCAGCGCGCAGATGTGCGGGCTGTGGTCGGGCTATGTGTTCCCGGTCACCTATGTGTCGGACAACGGCGAACGCCACCGCCCCGGCGTGCTGGAGTTCTACAGCAGCCTGGCCCGCCAGCCCGAGGCGCAGCTGCCCAAGGTCTCGGCCACCATCGGCGCGCTGATCGCCCAGACCGCCCAACGCCTGGAGACCGAGGCCGTCATCCACCGCCTGGCCCAGATCGACGAGATGACCGAGCTGGACAACCGCGCCCACTTTTACGCCCAGCTGAATCGCCATTGCGCTCTGAGCCACCGACAGGGTCGCCGCTTTGCGCTGATGTTCATCGATCTGGACCGTTTCAAGCCCATCAACGACGCCTTCGGCCACGAGGCCGGCAATGCGGTGCTGCAGGCATTTGCGCAGCGGCTGCGCGAGCTGGCGCCGCCGCCAGCCCGCGTCGGCCGCCTGGGCGGCGACGAGTTTGCGGTGCTGGTGCCTGACAGCGGCGACGAGCAGGCGCTGGCGGCCCTGGCCGATGCCGTGCTTGCCGCCGCCAGCCGCCCCATCAGCTACGAGGGTGTGGCGCTGACCGTGTCGGCCAGCATTGGCGTCAGCCGCTTTCCCGAGAACGGCCAGACCGGCCCCGAGCTGCTGCGCAGCGCCGACGCGGCCATGTACCGCGTCAAGCAGAACGGCCGCAACGGCAGCAATGTCTTCTCGACCAGCAGCCCCGACACCCTGGCCCAGCAGCGCGCCAAGCTGGCGCAGCGCCTGTCCATCGAGACCGAGCTGCACGAGGCGCTGCAGACCGGGCAGTTGCGCCTGGTCTACCAGCCCATCGTCGACATCGCCACCGGCGCGCTGCATGGCGTGGAGGCGCTGATCCGCTGGCAAAAGCCCGATGGCACGACGGTGCCGCCGGACGTATTCATTCCGATTGCCGAGCAGAGCGACCTCATCGTCGACATCGGCCGCTGGGTGCTGGGCCAGGCCCTGCGCGACCTGGCCTCTCTCAAGGGCAGCGCACTGCAGAAGCTCAAGGTCCACGTCAACATGGCGGCGTCCGAGTTCACGAGCAGCGCCCTGCCCGAGATGCTCGGCGCCATATCGACCGGGCTCGAAGTGCCGGCCTCGCAGGTGGTGCTGGAGCTCACCGAGGGCATGCTGATGCGCCAGCCCGAGCAGGTCAGGCGCGTCATGCACCAGCTGCGCGAGATCGGCTTCGAGATCTCGCTGGACGACTTCGGCATGGGGCACTCATCGCTGGCCATGCTGAAGAGCCTGCCCATCAGCTCGCTGAAGATCGATCGCAGCTTCGTGCGCGACCTGGCCACGGGCGAGCGTGACCGCGCCATTGCCCAGACCATCGTCGACCTCGGCCGGCACCTGCAGCTCGAGGTCATTGCCGAGGGCATCGAGAGCGCAGACCAGCTCGAAGTGCTGGGCCAATGCGGCTGCGCCTTTGGCCAGGGCTATCTGCTCGGCCGGCCCCTGCCTTTGCCAAGGCTCATCGAGTCTTTTCCCGACGGCCGCTCGGCCGCTGATACCCCCGCTAGAGTGCCGGCATGGAAACCTCCATGCCCTGCCCCTGCGGTCGCCGTGCCGCCTATGCCCACTGCTGCGGCGCCCTGCACAAGGCCTTTGAGGCTGGCCAGGGCCTGACCGCAGCCACGCCCGAAGCGCTGATGCGCTCGCGCTACTCGGCCTTCGTGCTGGACCTGCGCGACTATCTGCTGGCGAGCTGGCATGCAAGCACGCGCCCTGCCGAGTTGGAGGCGCCCGAGCCGGGGCTGAAATGGCTGGGTCTGGACGTGAAGCGTGCCGCGATGCAGGACGCCGACCACGGCAGCGTCGAGTTCGTCGCACGCAGCAAGCTCGGCGGCCGGGCGCATCGGCTGCATGAAGTCAGCCGCTTCGTGCGCGAGAACGGCGCGTGGTTCTATCTGGACGGCGAACTGAGCGGCGACCTTAAAAATTGACTCTGACCCTGCTTTATCAGGACGAGCACCTGGTCGCCATCGACAAGCCGGCCGGCCTGCTGGTGCACCGCACCCAGCTCGCGGCCCACGAGGATGAGGCCGCGCTGCAGCTGCTGCGCGACCAGCTCGGCCGCACCGTCTGGCCCGCGCATCGCCTGGACCGCGGCACCTCGGGCGTGCTGCTATTTGCGCTGTCAACAGAGGTTGCTTCGCTGCTCGGCGCGATGTTCGAGCAGGGGCTGATGCAAAAGAGCTACCTCGCGCTTGCACGTGGCTGGCCGCAGGAAGACGCCGGCCTCATCGACCATCCGCTGGCGCGCGACCCTGAGCAGCCGTCGGCGGGGCAGACAATGCTGGCGGCGCAGACCCGCTGGCGCGTGCTGGAGCGCATCGAGTGGGCACTGGCCACCGACCCGCGCTTCCCCACCACCCGCGTCGCCCTGCTCGAAGCCGAACCGTTGCAAGGCCGCCGCCATCAGATCCGCCGCCATCTGAAGCACATCGCCCATCCCATCCTCGGCGATGCGACGCATGGCAAGGGGCCGCTCAATCGAGCTGTCGCAGCATTCCTGGGCACACAGCGGCTGTGGCTGCATGCGCGCGAGCTGACTCTGGTTCACCCGGTCACTGGATCGCCACTGCAATTGCTGGCGCAACCGGGCGCCACCTGGCCCGGCATTGACAGGGACTGGACTGATTGAAGCCCCTGTCGCGTCGGCGATGCCGCGACGCCCCGGGCGGGCTGAGAATCGACCGTTCCATCCAATAGCAGGAGACCGGCATGACGATCCAGGGCATCAAGGCGCAATACGAACAACGCGGGCCGGTGCCGCAGGACGTCATCGGGGCCCTGCCCTTCGAGCCGCCCGCGCCCGGCGCGGGCCAGGCTCTGGTTGCTGTGCTGGCCGCACCCATCAACCCGTCGGACGTGCTGATGCTGACCGGTGGCTACGGCATCCTGCCGCCGCTGCCGGCAGTGGGCGGCAGCGAGGGCGTGGGCCGCGTTGTGGCCGTCGGCGAGGGTGTGACTCATCTGAGTGCGGGCCAGACGGTTCTGCTGCCCGCCGGCAGCGGCACCTGGGCCAGCCATCTCGTCGCCGACGCCAAGCGCCTGGTGCCCCTGCCCGCTGGCGCCGATGCGCAGCAGTTGTCCATGCTGACCGTCAACCCGGCCACGGCCTCGCTGATGCTGTCGGAGTTCGTCACGCTGCAGCCGGGCGACTGGGTCATCCAGAACGTCGCCAACTCGGGCGTGGGCGGCTACCTCACGCAGCTCGCCAAGCTGCGCGGCCTGCGCACCGTCAACATCGTGCGGCGCGAGGGCGCGGCAGCGGTCGTGAAGGCGGACGGCGGCGATGTGGTGCTGGTGGATGGCGACGACCTGGCCAAGCGCGTCAAGGAGGCCGTGTCGGGCGCGCCTATCCGCCTGGGCATCGACGCCGTCGGCGGCAAGGCGACCAACCGGCTGGCGAGTTGCGTCGCCGAGGGCGGCACCGTCGTCAATTACGGGCTGATGAGCGGCGAGCCTTGCGTGGTGTCGCCGCAGTCCTTCGTCTTCAACGACCTGACGCTGCGGGGCTTCTGGCTGGCCAAGTGGTTCCGCGTCGCATCGCGCGAGGCGCAGATGGCGCTTTATGGCGAGCTGACCAAGCTGATCGCCACCGGCCAACTGAAGGCGCGCATCCACGCGACCTATCCCGTCGAGCAAATCAAGGAGGCGATTGCCGCGGCCGCAACCGGCGAGCGCGACGGCAAGATCCTTGTCGTGCCCAGGCATTGAGTCCCCACTGAGCCGCGGCGGACACCGTCCTCTAGCGTCTCGGCACCGAGCCCAGCCAGCGCGCGCGGATGCGCTGCAGCTCACCACGCGACTCCAGGCGTTGGATGGCCTGGTTGAAGGCGCGCAGGTCGGCCTCGGTCAGCGACTTGCGGCTGAGCTTGTAGGTGACGGGGTCGCGCAGCAGGTGGATGGGCAGCTCGATGAGAGGCACGTCGGCGGCACGCGCGGCAAAGGCGATGGCGACGCTGTCGCCGAGCAGCACGTCGCCGCGGCCGATCTGCATCAGCTGCACGCCCTTGGCGTACTCCTCGAACCAGGTCAGCAGGCCATGGGCCTTGAAGTCGTTGATGATGGGCACCAGGGCCGGCCCGCGGTGGGTGACGAGGCGCAGGTTGGCGCGCAGCAGTTCATCCAGCGAATGCACGTCCATGCGGGCCTCGTCGGCACGCATGAACACGCCCAGCACCTCGTCGCGATAGGGCCGCGTGTACCAGGCGGCGTCAGCGCGCGGCGTCGCAGCGATCAGCACATCGAGTTGGCCGGCGAGCAGCATGGGCAGGCGGCGGTTGCGCGGCACTTCGCGCACATAGCTGACACGGCAGCCGGCCTCCTTGGCCACGGCGGCCAGCAACTCGGTCTCCAGGCCGGTGTGATGGCCGTCGGCCATGAAGGAATAGGGCCGCCAGTCCTCAAAGGGCACGCGCAACGGCCGCGTGCAGGCCGCCTGGGCCAGCAGCGGCGTGAACAGCATCAGCGCAAGCAGCAGTCGTCGGAACATCTCGGCTCTGGTCCTTGGCGGCTAGCGACTGAGGATAGTCCCGCACGGTGGCATCAGTGCGGCTCCAGCACCCTGATGTCCAGCCCCGAGGCCTGGCCGCGCCAGCGGTAGAGCTTCTGCGTCGCGGCCTGGAAGTCCTCGGGCTTCGCGCTGCGGATGGGCACGAAGGTCTGCGGGTTGCGATCGATGAGCGGGAACCAGCTGCTCTGAACCTGCACCATGATGCGGTGGCCGCGGCGAAAGCTGTGGTTGATGTCCTGCAGCCCAACGCGCAGCTCTTCGACGCGGCCCGGCACCATGGCCTCGGGCGCCTCGAAGCTGTTGCGAAAGCGCCCGCGCAACGGGTCGCCGCGCACCAGCTGCTGGTAGCCACCGAGCGGTGCCTCGGGCGGTTCGACGTCCTCGGTGCGCGGCTTGCGCTTCTTCGCGGCCTCCTCCTCCAGTTCGGCGGGGTAGACGTCGATGAGCTTGACGACCCAGTCGGCGTCGCTGCCCGTCGTCGAGGCGAACAGGCGCGCGACGATGGGGCCGACGATGGTGATGTCCTCCTCCAGCACGTCGCTGCGGAAGGTCAGCACGTCCGGCCGGGTGGCCGCAAAGCGCTGGTCGCTGACCATGTATTCCTGCGGCACGCCCAAGCTCGCATAGCCGATGTAGGGCACGGGCTTGTTGGGGTCACTGACCCAGGCATCGAAAGCGGGCTCGGTCGCGTCGGGCGGCGCAAAGCTGAGCTTGCCGCCGGGTGCGAAGTAGAGGGTGCGGGCCTGCGCTTGCCTGGGCGGCCAGGCGTCGTAGCGGCGCCAGACGTTGGTGCCGGTCTCGAAGACGGTGGCCTTCGCAATGGGTGCCTTGGGTGCGACCTCTCGCAGATGCTGCTCGAAGAAGGGCAGCAGCACCTCCTTCTGGAACTGCTCCGCGGTGGGCTGCTGGAACTGCACGCGGCCCAGCTGCCGCCCCGGCGCGCCGACCCAGCCGCCATGCACCCAGGGGCCCATGACGAGGCGGTTGTCGGTGGCGGGGCTCTGCCCAGCGATCGCGTGGAAGGTGGCCAGCGGGCCGGCCAGGTCCTCGGCGTCGAACCAGCCGCCCACCGTCAACACGGCGGCGCGGATGTTCTTCAGATGCGGCGTGATGGCGCGGGACTTCCAGAACTCGTCGTAGCGGTCATGCTCGATCTGCACGTCGAAGTAGGGGTTGGGGCCGCCATCCTTGGCCAGCCGCTGCGCCAGCGCGTCGAGGTTGCCGTGCTGCAGGTAGAACTCGTAGCCGTCCAGCGTGCCCCAGTCGAACTGCGGCCATTGCTTGGGCGGCGGCACCGGTGCCTGCTGCGGCTTGAAGCCGGTGTAGAAGCCGAAGTTGGCCGCCAGCATGAAGGCCCCACCGTGATAGCTGTCGTCGCCCTTGAAGAGGTCGGCAATGGGCGCCTGCGGCGACGCGGCCTTGATGGCCGGATGCGAGTCGATGATGGAGGCCGAGGTGTAGAAGCCCGGGTAGGACACGCCCCAGAGGCCGACGCGGCCGTTGTTGCCGGAAATGCGGTCCAGCAGCCACTGCACGCTGTCGTGGGTGTCAGAGCTTTCATCGACGTCAGCCACGCTCTTCTTGACGGGCTTGTGCGGCGTCATCTCGATGAACTCGCCTTCCGACATGTTGCGGCCGCGCACGTCCTGGCAGACAAAGATGTAGCCGGCCTTCAGGAACTCCTCGTTCGGCGCGAGGCCCTTGATGCCATCGCGGTCCACGCCGTAGGGCCCGCAGCCATAAGGCGTGCGCACCATCAGGAAGGGGTAGCGCCGGCTCTGGTCCTTGGGCACATAGACGGCGGTGAAGAGCTTCCTGCCGTCGCGCACCGGCACGCGGTACTCGTACTTGGTGTAGTGCTCGCGCGGCTCGTAGGCCGGCGGCTTGTTCTCCTCGTCGGCGGCTTGGACCGCCAGGCCGGTCAGGCCCAGCAGCAACAGGAAGGAGGCGCGCAACAGCAGCATCGTCGGCAACGGCGGGTTGAAGGAGGGGCGAAGTCTGACACCGACCGGATGGACGGCGGCGTTAGGCTGGCGGATCGCCAGCTGCGGGAGGCTCCGCCATGAAGATTGACACGAACACCTACCGGGTCGCGTCGGGCCAGAAGGTCAAGCTCAAGCACTGGGCCACGGCCGTCGACCCGCTGTACAGCGACAAGGGCGACTACGAACAGCGGCTGGGCGCCCAGGTCGAGCGGCTCAGCGAGTTGCAGAACCTGCTGTATGCGCACAACCGCTACTCGCTGCTGCTGGTCTTCCAGGCCATGGACGCGGCGGGCAAGGACGGCGTCATCAAGCATGTGATGTCGGGCGTGAACCCGCAGGGCTGCCAGGTGTTCAGCTTCAAGCATCCCAGCGCCCAGGAGCTGGATCACGACTTCCTGTGGCGCACCACGCAGTGCCTGCCCGAGCGCGGGCGCATCGGCATCTTCAACCGCTCCTACTACGAGGAGGTGTTGATCGTGCGCGTGCACCCGGAGATCCTGAAGGCCCAGTCCCTGCCCAAGGAGACGACGCGTGCGCCGGCGATCTGGTCGGATCGTTATGCCTCCATCAACAACCTGGAGCAGCACCTGCACCGCAACGGCACGCGGGTGCTGAAGTTCTTCCTGCACCTGTCCAAGGAGGAACAGCGCCAGCGCTTCCTGGCGCGGCTGGAAGACCCAGCCAAGAACTGGAAGTTCACCGCCGACGACATGGCCGAGCGCGAGCTCTGGCCCAAATACATGCAGGCCTACGGCGAAGCGTTGGGCGCGACCAGCAGCGAAGAGGCGCCCTGGCATGTCGTGCCGGCGGACGACAAGCGCAACGCACGCCTGATCGTGTCCCAGGTCATTGTCGACACGCTCACGGCGCTGAAGATGAGCTACCCCGAGCCCACCCTCGACGCCGTCGAGCTGGCGGCGATCCGCAAGCGGCTGAAGGCGTGATCAGCCGAACTTGACGGCGTAGACGGGCGGCAGGTGGGCCGACACGGCCTGCCAGCTGTCGCCCGCGTCGCCGCTCGCCCACAGGCCGCCGGTCGTCGAGCCCATCATCAACTGCTCACCCGCGTCGTCCACCGCCAGGCCGTGGCGGTAGATCAGGTCGTAGCAATGCTGCTGCGGCAGGCCGGCACGCAACACGTCAAAGCTCTTGCCGCCGTCGCGGGTGCGGGTCACGCACAAAGCTCCATCCACCGGGATGCGGCGTTCGTCCTTGACCGCGGGCACGAACCAGGCCGTCTGCGAGTCGGCCGGATGCGCGGCGACGGCAAACCCAAAGCTCGACGGCTGGGCCTGCAGCTCTTCCCAGGTCGCGCCGTTGTCGCTGCTGCGGAAGATGCCGCAGTGGTGCTGGCACCAGAGCACATCGGGCTCGGCACGGCAGCGGGTGATCAGGTGCGGGTCCTGCGAGTTCTCGTCGCCGGCCAGTTCGGGCGGCATGAAGTCGGCCCGCATACCCTTGGCGCGCAAGCCCCAGCTGCTGCCGCCATCGGTGGTGCGCCAGGCGCCGCCGCAGGACACGCCCACCAGCAGCTCGTCGGCGTTCGATGGATGCGGGCAGATCGAGTGCAAGGCCGGCGCCGGGTTGCCGCCGCCCATCCACTGCAGGCGGCGCGGGTCCATCCACAAAGCTTCGCTGAGCTGCCAGCTCTCGCCGCGGTCGCGGCTGACGAACAGCCCGCCGGGAATGCTGCCGCACCAGATCACGTCGCCCGAGCGTTCCAGCGAGAACACCTGTTCCAGCTTCCAGGCCGGCCCTTCGGCGCCCTCGGGCTGCGCCGGGAAGCTCGGCGCCGACACCTCGTGCCATGTCTTGCCGGCGTCGTCGCTCGCCTGCAGCTTGGCGCCGAAGTGGCCCAGGTTGAGCCCTGCCAGCATGAAGCCCGAGGCGTCGGGCGGCAGCAGCATGGTGACCGGGTCGGCCACGAAGCTGAGGTTCTCGATATGCCAGGTGCTGCCACGGCGGCGCAGCTCGAAAAGGCCTTTGCGGGTCGCGGCCCAGGCGCGGTCAGTCATGGTTCAACCTCCAGAGAGTGCTTGCAGGACATGGATGCGACTGTCCGACCGCAGCGGGTCGCTCAGGCCGCGCAGGTCGCGCGCCCGTTTGCCGTCGATGAAGACGACCACGTTGACGCGCAGATGGCCCTGCTCGTCGAGGATGTAGCCCCGCAGCCGCGGCTGCTCGGCAAAGGCGGCATGCAGGGCTTCGCCCAGCGTGGACGCCTCGCATTGGCAGGAAGGCGCGTCCACGAAGCGGCGCAGTTGGGGGGTGAATTCGACAAGGGCCATGGATGCACGACGAACGACGGCCATCGAATTCGACGACCTCGTATCCCTCAAATATCCCCGGGCTTACCCGCACGGACAGAATGCGGCCGATGAATTCCGGTGTCCTCTTCGCCCTCGGCGCCTATCTGAGCTGGGGGTTGTTCCCGCTCTACTTCCGCCAGATCGCTTCCATCCCCGCGCTGCAGATCGTGGCCCACCGCACGTTGTGGTCGCTGGCCTTCGTGGCCGTCGTGCTGCTGGTGACGCGCAATCTGTCCTGGCTGAAGGACGTCAGCGCGGCGACCTGGCGGCGCTTTGCACTGTCGGCCACGCTGATCGCCATCAACTGGCTGACCTATGTCTGGGCCGTCGGCCATGGCCATGTCATCGACGCCAGCCTGGGCTACTTCATCAACCCGCTGGTCAACGTCGCGCTGGGCTTTGCGGTGCTGCACGAACGGCCGCGGCCCATCCAGTGGCTGGCCGTGGGGTTGGCGGCCTTTGGCGTGCTGTGGCTGACGGTGGCCGGCGGCAAGCTGCCCTGGGTGGCTCTGGTGCTGGCGGTGAGCTTTGGTCTCTATGGCCTGATGCGCAAGACGGCAAAGCTGGGTGCCATCGAAGGCCTGACGCTGGAGACCCTCATCCTCGCGCCGCTGGCCGCGGGTGGGCTGATCTGGTGGTCACAGGACGGCAGCATGGCTGGCCAGACGGCCGTGGACTGGGCCTGGCTGATCGGCACCGGCCCGGTCACGGCCGGCAGCCTGTTGCTGTTCGCGGCCGGCGCACGGCGCCTCCCGCTGGCGACGCTGGGCGTTGTTCAGTACGTGTCGCCGTCGCTGCAGTTCCTGCTGGGGGTGTTCCTGTTCCACGAGCCCATGGACGCGAGCCGCCTCATCGCCTTCGGCTTCATCTGGGCGGCGTTGGCTCTGTACTCGCTGGATGGCTTGCGGCTGGCGTGGCGTCCGCGCGCGGTTTGACGAGCTGCTCGTTTCCCGGCGCGATGGGTGCCGAGGCAGCCGGCTTTGCCGAAGCCTTGGCCCCATTGGCATAGAAGTCACGCGTCTTCTCGTTCAGGGGACCGCGGTCGAGCTGCCACAGGCCCAGCGGGCCATGAACCAGCATGAACGAGTGCTCGGAGCCTCGCTCGAACTGAGCCCAATATTCCTTCAGCTCCGGAAATTGCAGCGCTGGCAAGCCTGGCTGCACGGGCTGCAGCGATGTGGCGCCCACCAGCCGATAGGCCGCGGACTGGGCGGCGGGAGCCAGCGTCTGGTCCAGGCGCTTGGCGAAGGGAACCGCGGCAATCGCCATGGCAATGATCATCAGGAACGTCACCCCTGCCGACTCGGCCATCGGTACATGATGTCGACGCAGGACGGGAAACAGAGGCAACGCCAACAGAACGCCTATCAGCGGCAGGACCGCCAGGTCGCCAAACAGCGGTACGACGGCAAACGGCGTTTCGGACAGCAGTTCATGGTCATTGGCCATGGCGTCGACACCGGCGAATATCAACAACGCCAGCAGCACGCCGGTGGCGATCGCCGAGGCCCGGTTCTTGTCGAGCGCGAAGCCTCCCATCGCTAACGGCGGCAAAGGCTTGCCGGGCAGCAGGGCCCGGAACAGGTCGGCCGTGCCGTCGCGCGAGGCATGGGCATTCATGCCCACGTCGGCGGCCACCATCAGCTCGTCACCGCGGCCCTTCAAACGGAGCCAGTGGACAGGGTTACTCAGGGCGTTGCCGCCGGCCCACTCGATCTGCAGCGCTGCCTTGGACATGAGCCGATCTAGCCGCTCGCCATCCCAAAGATGGGCAACGACGCGCACGGCATCACCCGTATCCAGCAACAGGCCGGAGCCCTCGAAGGGCAACCATTTCAGCCGCCGGGCGAAGGCCTCGGGCCGCGACACCTGAATGCGGAACCAGCGACATCCCTCTCCAGGCGCCAGTTCGTCCAGCAGGGCGTCCTGCCTCTGCTTGCCGAGGCGCACTCTGTGCACCAACCAGCCAAGCCAAGCCACCAGCCCCAGCTGCAACGCCAGGGGTAACCAGAACGCCCATCCCTTCATGTGACCTCCCTTGCGCCGCTTGCCGGGCGCTGGGAGGGAAGTCTAGGTGGGCCAGCGTTAGCTGCGCATCAGGAAGTCAAAGGCCCCCAGCGCCGCCTTCGCACCATCGCCGGCGGCGATGATGATCTGCTTGAAGGGCACGGTCGTCACATCACCGGCGGCGAACACGCCGGGCAGCGAGGTGGCGCCCTTGGCGTCCACGATGATCTCGCCATGCTTGCTGAGCTCCAGCGTGCCGCGCAGCCACTCGGTGTTGGGCACCAGGCCGATCTGCACGAAGCAGCCTTCCACTTCGACACGCTTGCTTTCGCCGCTGATGCGGTCGGTGTAGTTCAGGCCGTCGAGCTTGCCGTTGCTGCCACCCGTGAATTCCGTCGTCTGCGCGTTCACGATGATGGTCACGTTGGGCAGGCTCTGCAGCTTCTTGACCAGCACCGCATCGGCACGCAGTTCGGCGCCGAACTCGACGAGCGTCACATGCTTGACGATGCCAGCCAGATCGATGGCCGCCTCGACTCCCGAGTTGCCGCCGCCAATGACGGCGACCGGCTTGCCCTTGAACAGCGGGCCGTCGCAGTGCGGGCAGTAGGCCACGCCCTTGTTCTTGTACTCGGCTTCGCCGGGCACGCCGACGTTGCGCCAGCGCGCGCCGGTGGACAGGATGACGGTCTTGCCCTTGAGCTTGGCGCCGTTGGCCAGTTCCACTTCGACGTAGCCACCCGGCTGCGCGGCCGGCGTCAGCTTCTCGGCGCGCTGCAGGTTGTGGATGTCGACCTGGTAGTCCTTGACGTGGCCTTCCAGCGCGGCGGCGAACTTGGGGCCGTCGGTCACGGAGACGGAGATGTAGTTCTCGATGCCCAGCGTGTCGTTGACCTGGCCGCCGAAGCGCTCGGCGGCGACGCCGGTGCGGATGCCCTTGCGCGCTGCGTACACGGCCGCTGCAGCGCCGGCCGGGCCGCCGCCGATGATGAGCATGTCGTAGGGCTCCTCGGCATCCAGCTTCTTCGCGTCGCGCACGGCCGCACCGGTGTCGAGCTTGGCGACGATCTCCTCGAGCGACATGCGGCCCGAGGCAAAAGGCTGGCCGTTCAGCCACACGGCCGGCACGGCCATGATGTCACGCGCCTCGACCTCGCTCTGGAACAGGCCGCCGTCGATGACGGTGGTGCGGATGCGCGGGTTGACGATGGCCATCAGCGACAGCGCCTGCACGACGTCCGGGCAGTTGTGGCAGGTCAGGCTCATGTAGATCTCGAAGTCGAGATCCAGGTCCAGCGCCTTGACGGCGTCGATCTGCGCCTGCTCGACCTTCGGCGGATGACCGCCGGTCCAGAGCAGCGCGAGCACCAACGACGTGAACTCATGGCCCAGCGGGATGGCGGCAAAGCGCAGCGATTGCTCGGTGCCCGTGCGGCGAAGCAGGAACGACGGCGTGCGGGTGTCGACACCGTCGGTACGCAGCGAGATCTTGTCGTGCATGCCGGCGATCTCTTCGAGCAGCTCGCGCATCTCGTCGCTGGACTTGGAGTTGTCCAACGAAGCAATGATTTCGAAGGGGAGCTTGACGTGGTCCAGGTAGCCCTGGAGCTGGGTCTTGAGTGCGGCGTCCAACATGGTGGTGTCCTTTCAGTGAGGCGTGGCGGGGCGGGCCACTGCTGAAAGGGTCCCCGATGCCGGAGGCCCTTTCAGCAGAACCTGTCTGGTTCTGCAGAAGGCAGGAACCCTCCCGGGTTCCTGACGAACAGCATGGCTGTTTAGATCTTGCCGACGAGATCCAGGCTCGGGGCGATCGTGGCAGCGCCTTCCTTCCACTTGGCTGGGCAGACCTGGCCGGGGTGGGCGGCGGTGTACTGTGCAGCCTTCAGCTTGCGCAGCGTTTCCGACACGTCACGGGCGATCTCGTTGGAGTGGATCTCGGCGGTCTTGATGACGCCGTCCGGGTTGATGACGAAGGTGCCGCGCAGTGCCAGGCCTTCTTCGGGGATGTGCACGCCGAAGGCATTGGTCAGCGTGTGGGTCGGGTCGCCCACCAGCGGGAACTTGGCCTTGCCGACGGCCGGCGAGGTCTCGTGCCACACCTTGTGCGAGAAGTGGGTGTCAGTCGTGACGATGTAGACCTCGGCGCCCATCTTCTGGAACTCGGCGTAGCTGTCGGCCGCGTCTTCGACTTCGGTCGGGCAGTTGAACGTGAAAGCGGCCGGCATGAAGATCAGCACGGACCACTTGCCCTTCAGGGTTTCGTCGCTAACGGTGATGAACTTGCCGTTGTGGAAGGCTTCGGTCTTGAAAGGCTGGACTTGGGTGTTGATCAGGGACATTCGAAAGCTCCGTAGGGCGCTGGTTGATGGGATAGGTAGAACTATATCGAAGATGAGTTTTCAGTAGAAAACATTTATCAAATCGGCGCTATTGAGTCAGGCTATTGATCACCGCCCCACCCGGCCTGGCGGGCCGAGCGCCGGGCCGCTCCCAAGCCGGCCCGGTCCGGCGATGTGCTTGGCGGCCAACCCGCCAAGCATCGCCGTCCCCTCGGGGGACCGACCAGACCAGCCCGCGTCCAGCCGGACTGGTCTGGACGAGGGGCAGCGTTTCAGGCTTCGTAGCGGCGGTCGTAGAGCTGGTGCGGGCTGAGCTTCACGCGCAGCACCTGCGCGGCCACCAGACCCGTGATCGCATGCTCGGCCACCGCCGTGTCACGCCTGACTGGAGAGCCTAAGGCATCCCCATGACGATTCATAACGGCGCTGACGATGGGAGTGTTGCCTGATGTACCGCGGCGCACCGCCACCGCGATCTCGCCGCTGGCGAGCTTGACCAGGGTGCCGGGCGGGAACATGCCGACCTCCTTGACCAGCAGCGCTGCAAAGGGATGGCCATTGCTGCCGGTGTAGAGCGACTTGGCCGCCTGCGGTGCCGGCATGCCTGCGCGGCCGCCGCGGCTGGCAAGCTTGGCCAGGAAGATGTCAACGAGGCGCAGCAGCTGGGCCGCCTCGTCGGGCTCGGCCAAGCCTTGCGGATAGCCACCGCCGCCCGGCTGCTCATGGTGCTGGGCCACCGCAGCCAGCCATTGCGCATCGTCCAGGCCGGCGTTGCGCAGCCAGGCCACGGCTTCGTCAGGATGGCGGTCGATGGCAGCGCGCTGGGGCGGCAGCAGCTTGCCGCCGCGCGAGGCCAGGCGCCCCTGCAGGTCGATGATGGAGAGATTCATCGTCAGCGCGGCGCCAACGAGGCTCTTCTGGCGCTCCGGCGTCCATGAGAGGCGGCGCGCCAGCAGCGCGGCGACAGCGGCCGTGTGCAGCAAATGGGCCAGGCCGTAGACCTCGTGGCGGCTGTGGTCGTGCTGGATGACGACGAAGAGCAGTTGGTCAGGGAAACGCTCGGTCCAGGCGATCAGCTGGCCGGCGCATTCCTTGACACGCGGCAGGAAGAGGGTTTCCTGCGGCGTGCGCAGCAGTACGGACAAGCGCGTCTGCATCGCCTCCCAGCGGCCGAAGAAGTCCTCGCTGCCCGCACCGCCATCGCTGCTGCGCGCCGAGGCGTCGCGCACTTCCTCCATGTCGACGAACACGCCGCGGTTCAGCAGCGCCTCGCGCATCTGCTCGTTGGGCACCGGCTGGCCCTTGGCCAGCAGCAGCTTGCCCTCGGCATCACGCACCCCGAAAGGCAGGGGCGCCCCGGCCTTGATGTGACCGGCAACCTGCTGGATGGGGACGAGTTTCATGGCCGGATGATCTCCGGACTTGCACGCGCCGCCGCAGCGGAGAAACGCTCAGGTTTCCAGCGCCAGCAGCTCCTCGACAGTCTGGCGACGGCGGATCAGGCGACTGGTGTCGCCGTCGACCAGCACCTCGGCCGCCAGCGGCCGACTGTTGTAGTTGCTGGACATGGAGGCGCCATAGGCACCCGCGTCGTGGATGACGAGCAGGTCGCCAACGCTTGCTGCCGGCAGGTCGCGCGTCAGCACCTCGCCGCCGGGGCCTTGCGTGAACACATCGCCGGACTCGCACAACGGGCCGGCCACGACGGTGGGCTGCTCGGGGCCGCTGGCGCCGAGCAGGCTCATGGCATGGAAGGCGCCGTACATGGCCGGGCGCATCAACTCGTTGAAGCCGGCGTCCACCAGCACGAAGCGGTTGGCGCCCGAGTTCTTGACTGCCCTCACCTCGGCCAGAAGCACGGCGCTTTCGGCGACGAGGTAGCGGCCAGGCTCGATCTCCAGCTTCAGCGCGTGACCCACCAGCGCCTCGGCCTCGCGGCGTGCGGCGTCCCACAGGCCGAAGTAGTGAGCCACGTCGATGCGCGCATCGCCATCGCGGTAGGGAATCGACAGGCCACCGCCGGCCGAGATCGCGTGCAGGTCATGCCCGGCCGCGACCGTTTCGCACACCAGGCCGACCATGGCCTGGCCGACCTGGGCCAGATGCTCGTAGTCCACGCCCGAACCAATGTGCATGTGCAGGCCGACCAGCTTGAGCCCATGGCGGCGGATGGCCGCCAGCGCGGCGCCCAGATCGGCATGCCAGATGCCGTGCTTGCTGTGCTCGCCGCCGGTGTTGGTCTTGTGGCTGTGGCCATGGCCGAAGCCCGGGTTGATGCGCAGCCAGACAGCATGGCCGGGCGAAGCGGCGCCGAGCTGATCGAGCATGTCGATGGAGCCGGCGTTCACAGGGATGCGGTGCTCGACAACCGTTGCCAGCGTGGCGTGGTCCAACAGGTCGGCGGTGAAGACGATCTCGTCACCACCAGCTTCGTAGCCTGCCGCCAGCGCGCGCAGGATCTCGCCGCGCGACACCGAGTCGACCTTGACGCCAGCCTCGCGCAGCAGCTTCAGGACGTGGATGTTGGAGCAGGCCTTCTGCGCAAAGCGCACGACGTCGAAGCGCTTCAGCGACGCGGCGCGCTCGCGGATGGTGGCGGCGTCATAGACCCACAGCGGCGTGCCGTGCCCGGCGGCGAGAGCTTGCAGGCGGGCGGGGTTCAGGGCGGCAGGAAGGGGCTTGGTCATGGATCGAAGCATGCCCGCGGCGACCCATTCAATCAAATTGAAATTTGTGCAGCGACAATTCAATCCTGATATGGATATTCAGCACCGCCACATCGAAGTCTTCCGCGCTGTCATGACGGCGGGCAGCGTCACCGGCGCCGCCGCGCTGCTGCACACCTCGCAGCCGACCCTGAGCCGCGACCTCGCCCGCCTGGAGCAACTGCTGGGCTATGCCCTGTTCGAGCGCGAGCGCGGCCGGCTCAAGGCGACGGCGAGGGCACGTGCGCTGTTCGACGAGGTGGAGCGCAGCTTCCAGGGCCTGGCGCGCGTGATCGAACGGGCGGAGGCGCTGGGGCGGTCGGAAGATGCGGAGCTGAGTCTGCTGAGCCTGCCCGCGTTGAGCCACGCGCTGTTGCCGGCTGCCCTGCAGCAATTACTGGCCGCCAACCCGTCGGCACGCGTGTCCATCACGCCGGCCGAACCACCGCTTCTGGACGCCTGGATCAGCGAGCAGCGCTTCGATCTCGGCTTGGCCGAGCAGGCGACACCCCTGCCCGGCGTGCGTGTCGAGCCGGTGCTGGAGGCGGACGAAGTGGCTGTGCTGCCGGCCGACCACGCACTAGCGTCGCGCAAGCGGCTGGCGTTGAAGGATTTCGCAGGCCAGCACTTCATCAGCCTCGCCGAGGACGACCCCTATCGGCGCGAGATCGATGCGCGCTTCGATGCCGCGGGCATCCAGCGCCGTTTGCGCGTGCAGACGCACAGCGCCGTGGCCGTTTGCGAACTGGTGCGGACCGGGCTGGGCGTGGCCATCGTGAACCCGCTGACGGCAGCGGCCTGTGCGGGATCCGACCTGGTCGTGCGGCCACTGTCGGTGTCGATTCCCTACCGGGTCAGCGCACTGATCCCGCTGCATCGGCCGGCGCAGCCCTTGATCGAAGACCTGCTCAGCGCGCTGCGGCGCGCACGACCGTCGGCTTCGTCCCGAAGCGCTTGACGATGCTGGCCTCGATGCCGGCGGCGTCCAGGCCACACAGGCTCATCAGCTTGGCCGGGTCGCCGTGCTCGACGAACTCGTCGGGCAGGCCGAGCTGCAGCACCGGCACGCCGAGGCCGGCGGCGTTCAACGCCTCGACGACGGCGCTGCCGGCGCCGCCCATGATGCAGCCATCCTCGACGGTGACGATGGCGTCATGCGTGCGCGCCAGTTCGGCAACGAGCTCAGCATCCAGCGGCTTGACGAAGCGCATGTTGGCGACCGTCGCGTCCAGGCGCTCGGCCACTTCCAACGCGGGATAGAGCAGCGTGCCAAAGGCCAGGATCGCGATGCGCTGGCCCTGCCGACGCACTTCACCCTTGCCCCAGGCCTGGGCCGTCATGGCTTTGACAGGCACGACGCCAACGCCCGCGCCGCGCGGATAGCGCACCGTCACCGGCCCGTTGTGCATGAAGCCGGTATACAGCGCCTGGCGGCATTCGTCTTCATCGGCCGGCGTCAGCACGGCCATGTTGGGGATGCAGCGCGTGTAGGCGATGTCGTAGTTGCCGGCATGCGTGGCGCCGTCAGCGCCCACCAGGCCGGCGCGGTCCAGCGCGAACAGCACGGGCAGGTTCTGGATGGCG
Organism: Roseateles sp. P4_D2; assembly: GCF_056401875.1. Classification (NCBI taxonomy): domain Bacteria; kingdom Pseudomonadati; phylum Pseudomonadota; class Betaproteobacteria; order Burkholderiales; family Sphaerotilaceae; genus Roseateles; species Roseateles sp. P4_D2. The sequence goes on from NZ_JBFUIM010000006.1 coordinate 187,926, forward strand.
ACGTCATGGATCAGTTGGTCATAGGCGCGCTGCAGGAAGGTCGAATAGATTGCGACGACCGGCTTGATGCCTTCGCAGGCCAGGCCCGCGGCGAAGGTGACCGAGTGCTGCTCGGCGATGCCGACGTCGTGATAGCGCTGCGGGAAGCGCTTGTGGAACTCGACCATGCCCGAGCCCTCGCGCATCGCGGGCGTGATGCCCACGAGGCGCGGGTCGGCTTCGGCCATGTCGCACAGCCAGTCGCCAAAGACCTGCGTGAAGGTCGTCTTGGGCGGCGTGGCCGGCTTGACGAAGCCCACCGCCGGGTCGAACTTGCCGGAGGCCGCGTGGTACTTGACCGGGTCGTTCTCGGCCAGCTTGTAGCCTGCACCCTTCTTGGTGACGATGTGCAGGAACTGCGGGCCCTTCTTCTCGCGCAGGTTCTCGAGTGTCGGGATCAGCGAGTCCAGGTCGTGTCCGTCGATGGGGCCGACATAGTTGAAGCCGAACTCCTCGAAGATGGTGCCCGGCACGACCATGCCCTTGGTGTGCTCCTCGAACTTGCGCGCGAACTCGTAGAGCGGCGTGTTCTTCAACACGCTCTTGGCGCTTTCGCGGGCGGCGGCGTAGAAGCTGCCGCTCATCAGGCGCGCGAGGTATTTGTTCAGCGCACCGACCGGCGGGCTGATGGACATGTCGTTGTCGTTCAGGATGACGAGCAGGTCGCCCATCAGGCCACCATGGGCCACGCCGGCGTTGTTCAGCGCCTCGAAGGCCATGCCGGCCGTCATCGAGCCGTCGCCGATGATGGCCACGGCCCGGCGGTCCTCGCCCTTGAGCTTGAAGGCCATGGCCATGCCGTGGGCCGCGGAGATGCTGGTCGACGAATGGCCGGTGCCAAAGGTGTCGTACTCGCTCTCGTCACGGCGCGGGAAGCCGCTGATGCCACCGATCTGGCGCAGGCCCGGCATGCGGTCACGCCGGCCGGTCAGCACCTTGTGCGGATAGGTCTGATGGCCCACGTCCCACACCAGCCTGTCGTCCGGCGTGTTGAAGACGTAGTGCAGGGCCACGGTCAGCTCGACCGTTCCAAGGTTGGAGCCGAGGTGGCCGCCGGTCTTGGAGACGCTCTCCAGCACGAAGGCGCGCACCTCGTCGGCCAGCTTGCGCAGTTCGGTGCGCGGCAGGCGGCGCAGGTCGGCCGGGCTGTCGATGCCTTTGAGCAGCGTGTATTCCATGGCGGTCCTCTTTAGTTGTCCCGCTCTACAACGGAGTCGGCCAGCAGGCTGAGGTGGCTCACATCGGCCAGGCCACTGGCGGCCAGGGCCGCCTTGGCTTCGGCGCGCAGCGCTTGAGCCAGGGCGCGCGCGGCGTTCAGGCCGAGCACGCTGACGTAGGTCGGCTTGTTGGCATCCTGGTCCTTGCCGGCCGTCTTGCCCAGCACTTCGGAATCCTGGGTCACGTCGAGGATGTCGTCGACAACCTGGAAGGCCAGGCCGAGCGCCGCGCCGTAGTCGGACAGCGACTGGGTCGCCTGCGTCGACACCGCCCCGCAGGCCGCGCCCATCAGAACGCTGGCCTGCAGCAGCACACCAGTCTTGCGGCGGTGCATGTCGCGTAGCGTGGTTTCGTCCAGTCGCTTGCCAATGCTGGCCAGGTCGATGGCCTGGCCGCCGGCCATGCCGTCGTGGCCGGCCGAGCGGGCCAGCAGCGAGCACAACCGTGCCTGCAGGGCGGGAGCAATGCCCGTGTCCGGCGTCAGCACCTCGAAGGCGAGGGCCTGCATCGCGTCGCCCGCCAGCATGGCCTGGGCTTCGCCGAAGGCGACGTGCGTCGTCGGCTTGCCGCGGCGCATGACGTCGTTGTCCATGCAGGGCATGTCGTCATGCACCAGCGAATAGGCGTGGATGAGCTCGACCGAGCAGGCTGCGCGCATGGCCGCAAAGCTGTCGCCGCCCACGGCCGCGCAACTCGCCAGCACCAACAGCGGGCGCAGGCGCTTGCCACCGCCCAGCACCGCATAGCGCATCGCCTCGCCGAGGCCTGCGGGCGCGGCAGCGGGCACGAGATCATCCAGCGCCGCTTCGAAGGCGTTCAAAGACGCCTGCACCCAGCGGTCAAAGTCCTGTGCATTCAAGATTCGGGGCCCTCCCAGGCCTTCAGTTCGGCGCCGTCCAGCAGCTTGACCTGCTGTTCCACCGCCTGCAGCCGCCCGCGGCACAGAGCCAGCAACTCGGCGCCCCGCTTGTAGCTGTGCAGAAGTTGGTCCAGCGGCAGCTGTTGCCCCTCCATGGCCGCCACCATGCGCTCCAGCTCGTCGAGCGCCTGCTCGTAGCTGAGGTCGGCATCGCCGTCGCTCGAGGCGGCCTTGGTGCGGGGAGAGGACTTGGTCATTTCAAAACGCGAAACAGCAATTGTAGTCAGCGGGCTTCCTCAGCTTGGTGCCTGCGGACGTAACCGTCGAACGGAGGACGCGGGCATGCGTAGAATCCCGGACCTCTCGCTCGAGCGCGCACGCGCGCGGCCTCGAGCCCCCTTTCCACACCTAGCAACCTGGCCGACTCGGCAGCCCCGAGATGCGCCGGAGGGACGCAGCACCTCTACCCGCCTGAAAGACCCGCCTGGATCATGTCCGACCTGAGTCTTCCCGTCTCGGCGCTCACACGCAGCCAGACCCAGCTCCCGGTGAGCGCCTATTTCGACCCCGATCTGTTCCAGCGCGAGCAGGCCAGCATCTTCCAGCGAGGGCCCCGCTACGTCGGCCATGCACTGGCCGTCCCCGAAATCGGTGACCACTACGCCCTGCCGCAGGAGGGCGAGGGCCGGGCATTGGTGCGCTCAAGCCAGGGGATAGAGCTGATCTCCAACGTCTGCCGCCACCGCCAGGCGCTGATGCTCAAGGGCCGCGGCAACACCCAGGCCAATATCGTCTGCCCGCTGCACCGCTGGACATATTCACATCAGGGCGAATTGATCGGTGCGCCCCACTTTGCCGAAGACCCCTGCCTGAACCTGAACCGCTACCCGCTGCGGGAATGGAACGGCCTGCTGTTCGAGGACAACGGCCATGATGTGGCGGCGGAGCTCAGCCAATTGGGCCCGCGCGCCCAGCTGGACTTCACCGGCTATGTGCTCGACAAGGTCCAGGTCCACGAGTGCAACTACAACTGGAAGACCTTCATCGAGGTCTACCTAGAGGACTACCACGTCGGCCCCTTCCACCCCGGCCTGGGCGGCTTCGTCAGCTGCGACGACCTGGCCTGGGAGTTCGGCAAGCACCACTCGGTGCAGACCGTCGGCGTGCACAAGGACCTGGAGCGCCCCGGCTCGCCGGTCTACCAGCGCTGGCACGACCAACTGCTGAAGTTCCGCGAGGGCCGCCCGCCCGAGGCCGGCGCGATCTGGCTGACCTACTACCCGCACATCATGGTGGAGTGGTACCCGCATGTGCTGGTCGTGTCGACGCTGCACCCGATGTCGCCGCAGAAGACCGTCAATCTCGTCGAGTTCTACTACCCCGAGGAGATCGCTGCCTTCGAGCGAGATTTCGTCGAAGCCCACCAGGCCGCCTACATGGAAACCTGCGTGGAGGACGACGAGATTGCCGAACGCATGGATGCCGGCCGCAAGGCGCTGATGATGCGTGGCGACAACGAGACCGGCCCCTATCAAAGCCCGATGGAAGACGGCATGCAGCACTTCCATGAATGGTTCCGGAACGAGATCGGCGCGCCTCTCTGATGCCAGCCTCGGTGCTCATGGTCGCGGCGACGCTGTTGTTCGCCACCATGGGCGTCTGCGTCAAGCTGGCCAGCGAGTTCTATGCGGCCAGCGAGATCGTCATGTACCGCGGCCTCGTCGGCTCCGTGATGATGGCCCTGCTGACGCGCCGCCAGGGCATCAGCCTCAAGACGCGCCTGCCCGGCATGCACCTATGGCGCAGCATCTCCGGCGTCACCTCGCTGTGCCTGTGGTTCTACGCCATCAGCCACCTGCCGCTGGCCACGGCGATGACGCTGAACTACATGTCCTCGGTCTGGATGGCCCTCTTCCTGCTCGGCGGTGCGGTGCTGATGGGCGCCCAGCGCCTGGACTGGCGGCTGATGGCCTCCGTGCTGCTGGGCTTCGTCGGCGTCGCGTTGATCCTGCGCCCGACGCTGGACCAGCAGCAGCTCTGGTACGGCCTGGCCGGCCTGCTGTCGGGCATGATCGCCGCGATGGCCTATCTGCAGGTCACGGCCCTGGGCCGCGTCGGCGAGCCCGAGTTGCGCATCGTCTTCTACTTCTCGGTCGGCGGCTGCGTGGCTGGCGCCGTCATCACGGCTGTCACCCAGGGCGGCCTGCAAAGCCACACGCTGTGGGGCGCCTTCCTGCTCCTCGCCGTCGGCGTGCTGGCCACCACCGCCCAGGTGTGCCTGACACGCGCCTACTCCATCGGCCGCCCGCTGGTGAACGCCTGCCTGCAATACCTGGGCATCGTCTTCTCCTTCATCTACGGCATGCTGCTGTTCAAGGACCCGCTGACCTGGCATGCCACCTTCGGCATGCTGCTCATCATCGGCGCCGGCCTTGCGGCGACGCTGCTGCGCTCCAAGGTCGCCCCGCCGCCAAAAGACAGCCAGTTCAACCCTGCTGAGTCATGAAGGGACTGGCCCACCCCCTACGCGCTTCGCGCGCCCCCTCAAGGGGGCACTGCCAGCGGCCCAGCAAAGCCGGTTCCGCGGCAGTCACTGGGTAAGTCACCACACTGGAAGCTTCGACATGTCGTTCACGACCTTGATTTCCACCACCGAACTCCGCGCGCTCTCGAACCCGCTGATCCTCGAAGGCAGCTTCGACCTCGCCGACACCGACGCTGGCGAGCGCGCCTACGCGGCCGGCCACATCCCTGGCGCCTTCTACCTGCACCTGGACCGCGACCTCTGCGGCGACAAGGCCGGCCCCGACGGGTCCTTCCGTGGCCGCCACCCGCTGCCCGAGCGCGAGGCCTTCGCCGCGCTGATACGCCGCCTGGGCATGAGCGCCGGCCGCCAGGTTGTCGCCTATGACCGCCAGGGCGGCCCCTACGCCGCCCACATCTGGTGGATGCTGCGCTGGCTGGGCCACGCCGAGGTGGCCGTGCTCGACGGCGCCTGGGACGGCGAAATGACGGCGGATGTCCCAACTGCCACGCCGACCGACTGGCAACCCGGCCAGCCGCTGGTCGGCCAGATCGACGCAGCGACGCTGCTCAAGAAGCTCGGCAACGTCCGCCTCATCGACGCCCGCGCCGCCGAGCGCTTCCGCGGCGAGGTCGAGCCGCTGGACAAGGCCGCCGGCCACATCCCCGGCGCCAGCAACCGCTTTTTCAAGGACAACCTCGGCGCCGACGGCCGCTTCAAGCCTGCGGCCCAACTGCGTGCCGAATTCCAGCCCTTGCTGGCACCGCACAGTGCCGGCGCGGTGGTCCAGCAATGCGGCTCCGGCGTCACCGCCTGTCACAACCTGTTGGCCATGTCCCACGCCGGCCTGGGCGACAGCCTGCTCTACCCCGGTTCCTGGAGCGAATGGTCGTCAGACCCGGCCCGCCCTATCGCTAAAGGTTAGGCCAAGGGGATGAGCAAAGGCTTGATCTCCGACAAGCATTCCGGCGCCTGATCGGCCACACTGTGGTTCTTCGTAACGACTGGAGGACCGAATGTTCAAGCGCATCCTTGTCCCCACTGACGGCTCCGACATCACCGCCCACGCGGTGGACACCGCCATCCAGCTCGCCAAGATTCACGGCGCCCAGCTGTTGACGCTCAGCGTCATGGAGCCCTTCCCCTACAGCGCCGTCTCCGAGATCCAGCCCGTGCCGCCGCAGGAGTTCATCGACGCGCAACTGCGCGTTGCCACCCAGCGCGTCGAGGCCGTCAGCGCGGCAGCAGCGGCACAGGGCCTGTCCTGCCGTGGGCACACCACCGAAGCCCTGCACGCCTGGGAAGCCATCGTCGACCACGCCAAGACTGAGAACGTCGACCTCATCGTCATGGCCTCGCACGGCCGCAAGGGCTTTGCGGCCCTGCTGCTGGGCAGCGAGGCGCAGAAGGTGTTGTCGCATATCGAAACGCCGGTGCTCATCGTCAAATAAGCGTCGAGCGGTTTTGAGGTGGCACTGAACTGCACCCAGGCTTGTCATTGAGCCTCCGCTGTCAGGCGAGGCCTACGCGGGCATGCGGCGGCGCGCACGCAGCCGCACCCAGTCTCGTGGACTAAATTCACCCCATGCTGCTCGTCTGCCCCCAGTGTGGAACCCGCAACCGCGTGCCCGACGAACGCCTCGCCGACGATCCCACCTGCGGGCGTTGTGGTGGGCCCGTTGCGCCGCGCAAGCCGGTGGCCCTGGGTGATGCAGACCTGGGCCCCTACCTCCAGGGCACCGAGGCGCCGGTGCTGGTGGACTTCTGGGCCGCCTGGTGCGGACCCTGCCGCTCCTATGCGCCGCACTTCGAGCAACTCGCCGCCAACCGGCCGGACATCCGCTTCGTCAAGGTGGACAGCGATGCAGCGCAGCGCACCAGCGCCAGCCTGCAGATCCGCAGCATCCCGACGACGGTGCTGTTCGTTGGCGGCCGTGAGGTTGGGCGGCAGAGCGGTGCGATGACGGCTGCGCAACTGGGCGCATGGGTGGACGGCACCCTGCCGTAACGTCGCACCCTTAGCTGAGCTTGAGGTTGTGAGGATTCTTCTCTATTGCCTTGGCGCGGGTGCGGTCGCAGGTCAGGGCAACTCCATTCTGCGCGGGCGGGACACGAAGGCGATCTAGTGCGATTGCAAGCGTTGCGGGCTTAAAATTTCGGAAGTATGTACTTGACAAACGCAGACTGAAGGCGCAAAGTTCGCTCATTCCCGGAGCGAACACATGGCCGACGCAATCCACACCCTGCCGCGATTCAACGATGAAGACGCTGCGCGCGAGCACCTTGAAAGCCTGCTGTGGCCGAATGGCCCGGTGTGCCCTCACTGCGGCGGCACCGAGCGCAATAGCCGCCTGAATGGCAAGGCGCACCGTCCCGGCCTGATGTTCTGCGGCGACTGCCGTTCGCAGTTCAGCGTCACGGTCGGCACCGTTTTTGAGTCCAGCAAGGTGCCGCTGCACAAGTGGGTCTATGCCACGCACCTGATGTGCGCTTCCAAGAAGGGCATTAGCAGCAAGCAGCTTGAGCGCATGCTGGGCGTCAGCTACAAAACCGCGTGGTTCATGTCGCACCGCATCCGCGAGGCAATGAACATCGAGCCCGAAGGCACTCTCGGCGGCGGCAGCGCCCCGGTTGAAGTGGACGAGACCTATTGGGGCAACGTCGGCAAGCAAGCCAAAGGCGCTCGCGGTGGCGACCACAAGATGAAGATCGTTTCGCTCGTCGAGCGCGACGGCCAGAAGCGCTCCTTCCACATGCCCGATGTGACGGCCAAGACCCTGCGTCCCGTCCTGATGGCCCAGGTTGCCAAGCAAGCCCGCCTCATGACGGACGAGTCCAAGCTGTACACGAAGATCGGCCGCGAGTTCTCGTCACATGAGACGGTCAACCACAGCAAGGGTGAATACAGCCGCGGTGCCGTCACGACCAATAGCGCCGAGTCCAGCTTCGCCCTGCTGAAGCGCGGCCTGCATGGCACCTTCCACGCTGTCAGCGAGCAGCACCTTCAGCGCTACGCCACCGAGTTCGACTTCCGTTGGAACACCCGTCAGGCCTGCGGCTATGACGACAGCCAGCGCGCCGCCGAACTGCTGCGCAACGTGAGCGGCAAGCGCCTGACCTATCGGCGGACTCACGCGGGCTAAGAAAGGGGTTCGCAATGGCGATCCGAGTTAGCGTCAGCACGCCAAAGCCGGATCAGGTTTTGTTCTTCTATCAACTGGGGCTTGCAACAAGCCAATGGTCATCCGTAGAACAAATCCTTGGCTATGTCGTTGCGGAGTGCTTCCCAAGAGCAGAAGCGGCCATGGCGATGCACGGGCTAGCTGCGATAGAGAACTTCCGCTCCAAATGCGACTACGCGGAGGCGGTATTCCAAGAGTCACGGCACATTGATGCACACCAGGCGGAGTTCAAGTCCGTCATCAACAACGTACGCGCATCAAGCAGGCACAGGAACAAACTGGCGCACTGGCATACGACGTACTACACACTGGCAGACGAAATCGCGAGGCGCACGGTGCTGGTCCCGTGGATGCTGAAAGACAACAGGGAGTCGAGACTTAGCCCTCCGACTGAAGCCATTGGAATCCGGGATCTTGAGTACATCAGGCTTCAGTTTCTGGACACGTTTATGCGTCTGATTTCATTGCTCGACAAGATGCGCGGGCACCCAGAGCAGACGCCAGCATATCCCGGACTACCAATTCGTCCGCCATCGATTCGCGACTTAAGAGCCCGGATGCGCGCAGCACTTGAAGTGCCGAGTTCACCATCGCTCGCGAAACCTTCACCGAAGGAGAAGACATGACAGCCACCAAGCCACTACCACTCGAAGACGAAGTGCTGCGACGCATGCTCAAGACTCCACCGCAGCCAAAGACTGCGAAACCGGCGCCCGTGAAGAAGAAGGCGAAGAAGCCATGAACACACCCGAGGATCCGGTGCTTTCTGAGCGGCTATACCGCTCGTACGTGGATGGGCAACTGTCCATGATGAAAGCGATGCTCCGCGCACTTGTCTTGGAACACCCCAGCAAGGAGAAGCTTCAAATCATCGGCCAAATGATGCTCGGACCAGATAAAGAAGCCTGCCCGCCAGACTGCCAGATGGACGAGTGGGTGATGTATCGATCAGGCAGGTTGAAGGCGCACGAGTCCATATTCTTCGAGTCTCAAAACTAGCGAATCGCTCCCATCTCTCCCGTTCCGCCAAAGACAAAAGCCCGCATTCCGCGGGCTTTGTCGCTTCCGGCCTGTCGGAATCAATCATAGCGCCTCGCGTTTGCTTTGTACATACTTCCCTAAAATTTGCCTGATTAGGAACCTAATTTCCAACCGAATCCCATCCCGAATCTCGCTGGCGGACAGGTTCATCGCCGAATATACGACACCAAAATTCCATTAAATCTTTCGCCACTTCATTGCGGGTTTCGAAATCCATCTCCGTAAGACGCTCGTATTCGCCAGGAGAAAACTTCTGATCCAATATGGCATGAGCGAGAGACTGCTTAAAGTCATCTTCCGTAAGCATGCAAGAGGGGTGCCGGAGTGCTTTCAAAATATTCGAACCCACGTCCAGATCTCGAATTTGAGAAAACCACCATTCACTTAGCATTTTCTCGAATGCGTGAAATTTGTCGTTCATTTTTTGTTCGGATACATCGTGTGGAGATTCCAGTAGCCATCGGATCTTTGAATGAACACAGCTTTTAGGGTGCCATCCGTAAAGTCAATTATACTCAAAGTTCCGGTGCCCGTTGGGCCCGTTCTAGTTTTTCCAAATAGATATTCTCGATAGTTCGCACCAAGCGCATCCTTCAATGGCACACCTTCAATCACGAAGAAATCTTGTCCTGTTAGAATCGCGTTTTGTCGTTTCGCCTCAAAATTTGACGTTCCGCGAATATATTTTTCAGCCAACAACATCGCCGGATCGGTAAGGAATTTGGTCGCATCCCGCGCCGTCTTGTGCTCGTTGCGACTGTAATAGTCCGTAGTAGTGCCGGTAATCGGATCTTTTTTATTTAATGCGCGTTCATCAATCGCTCGCTCAGTAACACGAGAACCATGACGCCCCGGCGCATGCCCCTCGCGGACCAGTCGGTCAAGTTCAATCCGAACATCCAGTGCTCCGCGTGCATTGATGTCGGCGTCCAAATTCCCTGTGCGACCGAACTTCTGATTCAAGTAAGCTCGGACTGCGTCTCCTGGCGGTGGCCGAACGAGGCCTCCAACTCTTCGGAACGTCGAAGCAAGAGTTTGTGCGGTCGCTCCACCCCTCGGCGCCCAGAAGCCCTCAACGGGTGCCATGGCATCGGCGGCATTTGATGCGACAACAACGTCGTTCGTCGCCAGATACACGCCGGCTGATACGGGGCCACCAATGGACATCTCCCCCTGAGCCTTCAGGAAGTTCAGCAGTCCTTCCTTCTGAGCCTCTTCCGCACGAGCCGCCGCCATCATTTCCGGCGTGATGGCAGACATCTGCGGTCCGCTATCGATGCGCGCCTGGTACTCCGTCATCGCTTGAGCAGCTCGCGCTTCGCTAGCTTCTCGGAAGCTCCACACCGGCTCCGACTGCCGAGCCCATGCCTCCCGAACGCGAGCAGCTTCGGACTTGCCCTCGATTACAACTCGTTCGAATTGCAGGAGCGGAGTTTCTTCAATGAATTTGCCTCCAGGCTTGTCTCGCCACAGAACTGGTCCACTCAATCCGTAGCCATCGCTCCGCTTCCATCCATCGGGATAGCCCCCCTCCTTGAATCTCACGCCCGGCTTGTTGGCCAGGGCAGCCGGCACGAGGTCGTCGCCCTCGGTGAAGGGTGGGTCCGCCCCAAGTTCCAGCTGTGACAGGTTGCGGTCGATGTCATCCTCCACCGTGCCGGACGCGCTCTGCCATTCACCCGAAGAGGCAATGGCGCTTGCACCCACGCCACGCCAGTCCAACCCCTCGACGCTGATGCCGCCCTGGCTCATATTCAGTCCCACCCCGCTCCCGCTCTCACCAAAGCGCGCGCCAGTGAGCGCATAAGGGCTGGCGCCCTTGATGTCTTGAATGGCGCTTCGGACAGCATTCTTGTAGGCGGGGTCCTTCGCCAATTTCTGCAGAAGCTCCCTGTCTTTCACGGGGTCGCCCGTCGGCTGGGGCGCCGCCTCGGCGGCCTGGTTGCGCAAAGACAAAGCCGCACTCTGCTGATACATCGTCATGGAGAACATCGCCTGCGAGGCCAGCGTCTGGTCCATCATCTGCGTGAGCCAGTTGCTGGTAGCTATGTTGTTCATCGCGATGCCGATGGAGCGCTGGATCGCCTGTCTCAAGCTCTCGAACCCCGCCATATTGGCCTCGGACCAGTTCGGGTCCACCGCCCCGATGGCTTCGCCGGCGCTGTAGGGCCGCCAGGTCTGGCTGTTGTTGTGGATGTTGGTGACCTTGTTGGGGATGACCAGCACACGGCCCGCCTGTTGCGCGCCGTCGCCCAGCAGGCCGTTGGCCTCGGCGATGAGGTACCACAGGCTGGAGTCGCCCCACAACGCCTGCGCGATGGCACGCAGCGTCTCGCCGTCCTGGCGCACGGTGTAGCTGCCGGCGGCACTGCCGGGGTAGCTGTCGTTGATGGGCTCGTAGTTCTGGTCGAAGTCGGCGCTGGTGACGGGGCTGGGGCGCTTGTAGCGCTCGCGGCGCTGGTCGGCGGTTTCGGGGATGCCCTTGCGGTGCAGTTGCTCGGCGTAGCTCACGCGCAGCTTGTCTTCGGGCGTGTTGCCCACGTCGCCGATGCGGCGGCCATCGGCGTAGTAGAAGTAGTGCGCCATCGAGCCGCTGGTGCGCTGCAGCACCTGGCCGTTGGCGTTGGTGCGGTAGCTCTGGGTCTGGCCAGTGCCGGCGTCGGTGTTGCTCTTGAGGTGGCCGTTGATGTCGTACTTGAGGGTGCTGGCCGTGTTTTGGTTGGCCGTGTACTTGGTGATGATGGACTGCTTGGTGTCGTCCCAGTAGTCGTACTTGTAGGTGGTGGTGGTCGCAAAGGTGCCGGCACTGTTGCCTGCAGGCTGCTGGACCACGCTGGCCAGCGCCCCGGAGCCCGTCTGGCTGGTCGCGCTGTCGGTCTTGTCCTTGTAGTAGCTGTAGGTGACGGTGTAGTTCTTGCTCGTGTCGCTGAGGTTGCGGATGTCGCCCACGAAGCTCTGGGTGAGCAGCCGGTTGTCGTTGTCGTAGGTGCTTTGGGTGGACTGATGGTTGAAGAGGTCGGTGAGCAGCGTGGTGCGGCCCACGTCATCGACCTTGCGCGTAGCCACCAGGCCGTTGATGTACGCCGTAGTTTGCGCGGTGGTCAGCAGGTAGCCGTCCTGGCTGTAGGTGTAGGTTTCGCTGACGGTTTGGGCACCGGCGACGAGGTAGGGATCGTTATAGGTGGCCAAGCGGCGCTGGCTGACCTTGTCATAACCCAGCTGGGTGCCCTCGGTGCCGCGCTTAATGACAACACCGGCGTCACCCAGACCGGTGCCACGCGTCGTGGTGGCCACGCCGGCGCTGGTCTCCAGCCGCCCCTTGCTGACGACGAATCGGTTGAGCTTGTCGTAGGCGTACCAGTAGTCCTGCGTGCCGCCGCCGAGCAGCCCGGCCAGGCCGTCCCAGTAGGTGGCGGTGATGCGGCGGCGGTTGCCGACGGCGTCGAACTCGTAGGCCACGTCGAAGAAGTTGGGGTCGCGCACCCGCGAGATGCGGTTGAGCTCGTCGTAGGTGATGGTGGCGTTCTGGTAGGCGGTCGTCTTGGTGCCGTTGACGAGGCTGAAGGTGCCTTCGGCGACGCGGTTGCCGGCGTTGTCGTAGGCGTACTCGCTGGTGATGCCTTGCGTGTTGTCGGTGAAGGAGCGGATGTAGCCGTTGGCGTAGTAGGTGTAGTCGACGCTCTGGCTGTTGCTCTGGCCCGTGTGCACGGTACTGGTCTGCTTGACGAGCTGGGCGGCGCTGTTGAAGGTGTAGGTGAACTGCGCGCCGCTGAGGTCCTGGTGCCAGGTGGTGTGGCCGAAGTAGTCGACCTTGTCGATGAGGCTGCGCCCGTCGGCCTGCAGCGTGGTGCGCACGTAGCCGCCGGTGGTGGTGGCCGCACCGCCGGCACCGGCCAGGCTGGCGATGCCGCTGGCGCCGGCCTGGCGCAGCTCGTAGGTGTAGCCCGTGACGAAGCCGTTGCCGGAGACGGTCTGCACGACGCGCTGCAGGGCGTCGTAGTCGGTGCGGGTGGTGATGCTGAGCGCGTTGGTAGCGGTCAGGCGCTGGCCGAGTTCGTCGTAGGCGTAGCTGTCGCTGAGGTCGCGGCCGGTGGCGAGGGTGTCGCTGGTGGCGTTGGCCAGGCGTTGCACGCCCTTGCGGGTGACGGTGGTGAGCAGGCTGCGCTTGTCGAAGCTGCGTTCGGTGACGGCGCCCTCAGCGTCGGTGACCTTGCGGGCGTCACCGAAGATGTCGTACTGGCTCGTGCGGATGCCGCCACCAGTGGCGTTGTACGCGTCGGCGTTGCCGCCGGCGGCATCGAATTCGCTCACGACCCGGGCGTCGTCGCCGCGGCTGCCGGCCAGGTATTGCACGCGGCTCAAGTTGCCATTGGCATCCAGCATGGTGGTGTGCCGGCCCAGCAGGTCGTAGCCGAACCGGGTCTCGGGGCGGGCCCGGTAGCGATAGCCGTTTTCTGCGGTGACGAAGGTCTCGGGGTCGAGCTTGGCGATGAGCTGTCCCTGGGTGTTGTATTGCAGCGTGGTCTTGGCGCTGGCAAGTTGGTCGGCGGTCAGGGCGGTCAGCGCGGATTGGTTCTTGCTCTTGCGGTCGTCGTTGATGGCCGCAAGCATGCGCTCGGCCACGCGTTCGTCGCGCTCCTCCACCACGTCGCCGAAAGCGTTGAAGGATTGGAAGCGTTTGATGGTGACGCTGGGTTGGTTGGCGAGTACCGCAATTAGTTGTTGGATTCGGGTTCCACCAGACCCGTCAATGGCGATCTGGCCGTCTTGCAGCAGCTCCTCGTTGGTTTCATTCAGGTAAGTATAGCCCGCGCTTGTTTTTGGATACAGCCGATAGGCGTAAGTATTGCCAGGAGAAACCAGACCACGGCCATCTATGGAGAACCATGTATAGCCGTCCTGCCCGTTCTGGGGCGGCTGATATGTACCGGTAGCCACGCGCCATTGCCCGTTGATCCACAATTGCGCCTGGGGGATATTTCTGCCCTTGACATAAAACTCAAGCGGCATGGCATTAGGATCCGCGTAATTCGTTTCCTGCGATAAGGTGCCGTCAGCATAAAGGCGCAGGCGCAGGGTCCCTGCCGTGTAGGGCCATCTGAAGTATTCATACTTCAAGAAAAGCACGACGGATCCGCTGGCTGGCCTGTATGAAGAGAGGTCTACCGCAGCTGGACAATTCGGGCTGGTACCGAGCTGCAAACATGTATACCGACCAAGATCGGTGTAGCTGGAACCGTTAGTACTTAATGAGAATTGATAGTCCGCATCTTTTCCGAACCCAACCGGGTCCTGAAAATTGACGGCCACACGATTACGATCCGTGCCAGCGGGATATCCCCCCGTGGGAAGTGTGAGCGAATGAGAAACAATGGTTATGTTGCCTTGGTTGTCGACGCTAAATTGGCCGGCGCCCTGGCTTTTTACGCTGCACCCCACGCCATTTACTGTGGGCGCCCCTAGATTGAAAATAGATGTGCCTCTGGTATAAAAGAATGTATGAAGACCCGTGCCTTTGTATGACTCCAAGTTAATTGAAAACGCGCCGCCTTGACTTTTAGAGCTGCTCGCCAATGGTGCCCATGGGTTGGTTCCCGTGTAGAAGTCAAACCAATCTCCAGCATCCAGCTGGAAATTAATCCTCGGCGCTGATCCACTGATTGTCGTGAATGTTCCCAGCGGAATTACATTCCCCGCTTGCAGATTCGCCGGCTGCATGGGCTGCCATGCCGGAACCCAGGATTGGTCATACAGGCTGCTCATCGTCACCGCGCTCTTGAGCACATCGATCTGCGGATCGACGGTCTGGGTGATGAGGTTGCGGGAGTTGTAGATCGAGACCCGCGAATACAGCGGCAAGGTGACGGTGTCGGCCGGGTTGCGCTTGCCGGAGGTGGCCTGCTGCAGGGTGAGGTTGCGCAGGTCGATGGCCACGTCCAGCCCGGCCACCTTGTAGGTCGCATCGCCATTGCCGCGGATCTCACGCGTCATGTTGCCGTTGGCGTCATACACATAGAACTTGATCGCCCCGTCGCCCGAATTCGTCTTCACGACCTTGCCCAGCGTGGAGTACTCGGCGAACTCCTCCCAGCCGTCGCCGATGCCCTTGGCGCTGAACTCGCCGAAGGCGTTGTAGCGGGTCTTGCGGGTCTCGGCCGCGGCGGTCTTGTCGCTCTCCCAGTGCTTCTCGACGACGATGCGCCCGGCCGCGTCGAACTCGTAGCTGGTGATGATGTCGCGCAGCTTGGGGGCGCTGGCGGTACTGTCCGAGCGGCGCACGTCCTTGTTCACGCGCCGGGCGAGGTTGCCGTTGGCGTCGTAGGCATAGGTCGTGATGGCGCCGGCGGCGTCCGTCGTCTGCACGAGCAGCCCGTTGGCGTCGTAGCCGCTGAGCGTGATGCGGTCGTCCGTCTCGACGGTGGTGTCCTTGCCGCGCTGGATGCGCCGCTTGACCTGCCCCAGGCCGTCGTACTCGGTGTCGGTGGTCGGACGGACGTTGGCGTCCAGGTAGTCCACATACCCCGGCGCCTCGCGGTGTGTCTCGCGGTTCAGGCCGTCGTAGCTGATGTCGGTCTGCTCCCAGGTCAGGGTCGTGCCGACCTCCGTGGCCAGCGCCTGGGTCTGCGTGACGGCGCCCAGGCCGTTGTACTGGTAGCGGGTGATGGCGGTCGTCGTGCTCTGCGTGCGGGTGCCGCTGGCGTCGACGGTGTCCTGCGCCACGTTCAAGAGGCGCTGCTCGGTGACGCGGTCCAGCCGGTCCAGGCTGACCTCGGTGATGCGGTTTTGCTCGCCGGTAGGCACGAACTGCCCGGCGATGACGGGGATGAGCTGCGCCGGGTCGTTGGTGGCGCCGGCGCTGGCCAGCTTGTCGGCCTGGCGGGCGTAGCCGCCGGGCAGCATCGCGGCGTAGCGGGTTTGTTTGGTGGCGACGTTGCCTGCGTGGCCGTACTCCCACGCGATGGCCGCGCCGCCGGCGTCGATGGACAGGGTCCGCCGGCCGTTGCCGTCGAAGTACTCGAAGCTGGAGTTGTCCCGCCCATCCTTGCGCTCGGTGAGGTTGCCCACCGCGTCGTAGAAGAAGCTCTGCAGCACCGTGTTCTTCGGCGTCAGGCCGCTGATGACGAAGGCGGTGTTGCCGTCACCGCTGCTCCAGGCGTAGAGGCTGTCCAGCGAGGTCTGGGTCTTTCGGTTGAGCGCGTCGTACAGGGTGCGCAGCGTGCGGTCGTTGGCGGTGTCGGCGGTGGTCGCGGGCGCGCTGCCCACCGGGTCGAGGGTCACGCCGTCGGCGATGCGCGTGGCGTAGACGGTTTGCACGACCTGGTTGCCCGCGGCGTCGTAGCTGGCGCGCGAGGCGACGCGGTCGGCGCTGATCTCCAGCGTCTTTTGGTCGAGCGCGTCGTACCAGGCCACGGAGCGCCTGCCACCGCTGACGGTGAGGCCGTCGGCCTGGAGCTGGCCGTGGCTGACCTGCTCGATGAGGTTGCCGCGGGCGTCGTAGCGCATCGCGTCGGCCGGCGTGACGGTGCTGGTGCTGCCGTCGGCGGCGGTGGCCGTGTAGCCCATGCCGATGCGCCGGACCAGGCGGTCATTGGCGTCGTAGGCCATCTGCGTGGTGCGCTGTTCCGGCAGGCCCTTGGCTTCGATGCTGGTGATGCGGTTGCCGCGGCTGTCGTACTGGTATTCGTTGACGACGTCCTTGAGCGCGCCGGTGCCGTCCTTGGCCTGCACGGGCAGGGTTTCGGTGCGCAGGCGCCCGAGGCGGTCGTAGGTGTAGGTGACGGCAGCGCCGAGCTTGTTCTTGACGCTCAGGCGCTGGCCGTATGCGTCCAGCACATCGGTACCCTCGACGTAGTTCTCGGCGTCGGTCTCCTGGAGCAGGCGGCCGTTGCGGTCGTAGGTGCGGCTCGTGAGGGCGTCTGCCGTGGCGGCGGTGAGCACGTAGGCCCCATTGGCCTGCGCCGCGGTGGCCAGAACGACGGCCTGGCCGCCCGAGAGCGTGCCTTGCACTTTGGCGTCCACGCGCAGGCTGCTGGTGAGGTTGCCGAAGGCGTCGTAGCCATAGGCGGTGAGGTAGCGCTGTGCATCGACGGCCTGCAGCAGGCGCCCGGTCTTGTCGTAGACCTGGTAGCGCTTGAAGCCGCGCGCATCGGTGATGACGCTGGCGCGGCCGAAGGCGTCGTAGTCCGTCGCGGTGACGCCGCCCAGCGCGTCGGTGACTGTCGTGACGCGGCCGGCGGCGTCGTAGCCGTAGTCGGTGGTGTAGAGCTTGCGCAGCGCGGTTTGCGCCGCGGCCTTGGCATCGGCGGCCAGGGTGGAGAGGTCAGCGGCGTAGCCCAGCCGCGCGCGCTCGGCCTGCTCCCAGGCGCCGGTGCCTTCGGCCAGCGCGACGCCGCGGGGGTCGATCTCGTGCCACAGGCGGCCTTGGGCGTCGTACTCGTAGCGCGTGGTGCTGGCCAGTGCCGTGCCGTCGGCGCGCGTGATCGAGATGCGTTGGCCGGCGCCGTTGTAGCCGTAGCGCGTCGTGCTGGCTTGCCCCACCACGTTGCTGGCCAGGACCTCGGTCTCCAGCCGGCCGGCGGCGTCGTAGGTGAACTGGGTCTGCACGCCATTGCCGTCGGTCTCAACGCTCAGTCGCCCGGCGCGGTCGAGTTCACGGATGACGCTGGTCGCCGCACCAAGACCCGGAAGTGCAGCCGTCAACGTGTTCAGCACGGGGGCAAAGGCAGCAGGCGTGTAGCTGCCGCTGCCACTCAGGCGGCTGGCATAGCGCAGTGCCGTCGTGCGGGCGTTGGCGTCGTCGTAGCGCGTCTCGGTGACATAGCCTTCCGCGTCAACCGCAAAGCGCTGGCGGCCCGCTGCGTCGTAGGCAAATTGAGTAACGCGGCCTTTGAGCGGCGGGATCTCCTCGACGTTGTCGACGTAGCTGATCGTTTGACCTGCTGGCAGGTCTGAGGCGCGCGAGACGGCAAACTCAACCCGAACGGACTGCCAGTCCGTCGTCGGCTCGACAATCGTTGCCGCCAAGCCACTGGCGCGCGACGTGCCTTTTTCATAGACAAAGACGCGCGCGCCGGTGGCGGTTGACTCCATCTCGATGCTGTACGTCTTGCCCGGAACGTAGACCCCGATGTCCACCTCCACAAACGTTCCGGCGGGTAGCTGTCGGCACTGGGTATAGACGTGGCCGTTGTTCTTGAAAATCAGGGCCGCTCGGCTCATACCACCAGCCCCATCCTTGAGCATGATGTGCGTCGTCTGCTGGAGGTGCACCGGCTGATAGTCGAGTTTGAGTACAGACCCCACCGGCATCTGCTTTGGGCTGGTCATGAGCGCATAGCCGCCGTTCGGCAAGGGCTCGCTGACCAGCTTGAGCCGCCCGGCTTCCCATATGCCGACGGAGCCCCCTAGCCCGTCCATGTCCCTGTTGAACTCGCGTTTGGTCGGCGAATAGATCGCCGCGAGGTCAGCCTCGCTTGGCACGGTGCCGACGCTCCAGGTCCAGGGCTGCTCGTGCTCCACGCTCGCCACGATCCGGCCTGCCGCGTCGTAGCGCCGCTCGCTCACGAAGCCTTCTGCATTGACGACGAACCGCTGATTGCCAACCTTGTCGTAGGCGTAGCGGGTGACGTGATCCTTGGCATCGACCTTGACCAGCTTCCCATAGATCGCGGAGGCCGACATGCCCACGCTGACCCCGGTGATGATCTGCTCGTACCTGCGTTCCAACACGAGCCGGTTGGCACCGTCGTACTTGCGTTCCGTGACCTGCCCCAGGGCGTCGACGCTGTAGATCAAACGGCCATCGCCGTCGTAGGAATTGATGCTGAGCTGCTCGGCCGGGCCGGCGCTCAATATGTCCAGAGCAGTACGCAGTTCGTCGTAGGTCTTGCTGGCCCAGCCCGCCGCCAGCGTTGTGGCATAGGCCCGGATGGCCGTGACACGGCCTTCACCGTCGTAGTCATATCGCGTGGCGGCACCAAGGGCGTCGACGCCGTAGCGCAGGCGATCGGCGTTGTCGTAGCTGTAGCGGGCCGTGACGTTGTTCTGCGAGTCACGCTTCAACAGCAGACGCCCGGCCGCGTCGTACTCGTAGCTGGTCTTGAGTTTCAGCCCGTCGGGGTCGACGGTCTCGGACGTGCGTCGGCCCAGGATGTCGTATGCATAGGCCACCTTGCGGGCGGAGGTCGTGCCGGCTCCGTCGATGACGGTGAGCACTCGGCTCTGGGCGTCGTAGCTGTAGCTGGTCTTGAGCTTGAGCCCGCCGGTCACGTCGTCGACGATGACGTCGGCAAGTTCACCCCTGGCGTTGTAGACCTGCGTTGTGACGGTGCCGCGAGGGTCGGTGATCTTGAGCTTGCGCCCCTGGCCGTCGTACTCGTAGCGGGTCTGCAGGTTCAGCCCCACACCGTTGACCAGCGGGTCCACCGTCTGTATCAGCACGCGGTTGGCGGCGTCGAAGCTGTAGCTCGTCGTGCTGGCGGCCCCGTCATTGATCGGGGCACCGCCGGCGTTGGCCTTCAGTCCCTGAACGACCTGGACGAGGTTGTCGTTGGCGTCGTAGCCGTTCTGCGTGACGTTGCCGAGCGCATCCGTCACGGTGAGCAGGTTGCCGTGGGCGTCGTAGGCGTAGGTGGTGGTCGCCCCGGCGCCGTCGGTGACTTTGTAGACCTGCCCGTGGCGGTTGTACTCGGTGACGGTTTGGATACCTGCCGTCTTTACCGTCAGCTTGCGATTGACGGCGTCGTGGGTATAGGTGACGGTGCTGATGGCGCGATCGACACGGGTGACCGTTCGATCCAGCGCGTCGTACGTGGTCGATGTGGTGCCGGCCGGCCCGGCGATCGTGATCTTGCGCCCGGCACCACTGTCGCGCAGATAGGTGTACTGAGTGATCCGGTTGAGTTCGTCGGTGGTGTTGTAGAGCCGGCCGAGGGCGTCGAAGGTTGCGCCCGTGATCACGGCGCTTGCCAGCCCCGGGCCGCTGCGTTCGGTTCGAGTGGCGTTGCCACGCCGGTCATAGCCATAGTCCAGCGTCAGGCGGCGCGCGTTGGCGGTGCCCACAGGATCGATGTCGCGGATCTCTTTGCTGAGTTGGCCGAAGGCGTTGTAGCTGTAGTCGGCCTTGTTGCCCAGCGCATCGATGGCTTGCTGGATGAGGCCACGGCGGTTGTAGGTCGCCGAGCTGCGGTTGTCCAGGCCGGCGTTGTTCAGCGCGGCAATCGCGCTTGACAGCGAGATGTCAGCTGCAGGCGCACGGCTCACAACCGCTGTGTCAACTTTGCCACCTACCAGACCGGTGGCGTCGGCCACCGAGAGTCGCTGGCTGTGCGTGACCGTGGCCTGCACTTCACTGAAGTTGCTGTAGATCGTCTCCGTGACCTCGCCACCCTTGATCGGGTCGCGCAGGATGGCGTAGACCTGACGGCCTTGCGCGTCGTAGTAGAAGAAGGTCTTGTTGCCGCGCGCATCGGTCACGCTGGTTCGGCGGCCTGCAGCGTCGTAGGTGAAAGTGGTGCTTGTGGCATCGCCTTCGATCTGCGTGCTCTGCACGCGGCCCCAGTCGTCGTAGCCGATGTTCTGCTTGCGATCCTCGCCCGAGCCCTTGGCCAGCGTGGTGGATTTGAGGCGCTGAAGGCTGTCGTAGTCGTAGAAGGTGACGGTGCCGTCCGCTGCCGTCTCCTGCTCCAGCAAACCCCGGTTGTTGTACGTCTTGCTGGCGGACAGGGGCAACTTGGGACTGCTCAACGAGGTCCGCAAGGCATCGGTGAGGTCGCTGGCCTTGAACAACTTCAGACTTGCCGGGCTGCCACTGACCACCGGCTTGATGGCCTGGGCGAGATAACTGATGCTTCCAGCGGGCCGGCCTGCGGTATCGAACTTGTACTCTGTGAGATAACCCTCGGCGTTGACTTGGGCGATTTGGCGGCCCGCTGTGTCATAGACCCACTGGGTGAACTCGTCGTCATTCAATGGCGCGAGGGCTTGCAAGTCGGCCAGCGAGGGGTTGGCACGCTGTGCATCGCTCAGAAGGGCGGAGCGACGCAGCTGCGAGAGCGTGTTGCCCGCCGCGTCGTACTTCCAGACGGTGAGGCCGCCGTCGCCGTCTACCCGCGCGGCAAGGCGCCCCGTGGCGTCGTACAGGTTGCGTGTCGTGCGGTCCCGCGCGGCGTCTGCCGTGGGCGCTGACATGGACGGACCACTGGTGCGCGTGGTGCCCTGGGTTGCATCCAGGCGCGTGACGGCCACGGCGGTGGCATAGCGGGTCTGGGCCGTCAGCGCCGAGGTGCCGTCGTACTTGTTCTCGGTCAGGTAGCCGTCGGCGTCCAGCGTGCCGGCCAGCCGGCCGGCGGCGTCGTAGTAGAAGGTCGTGACGCGGTCATTCGTTGCATCGACCGCGGGACGGACGTCTGCCACCGTCTTGGCGGTGGGTTGGCCCTGGGCGTCGCTCAAGCTGGCCCGCGTGGCTTCGCTCACCAGCGTGGCGTAGGCCACCGTCTGGGTCAGCCGCCCCGC
This sequence comes from Roseateles sp. P4_D2, assembly GCF_056401875.1. NCBI lineage: Bacteria > Pseudomonadati > Pseudomonadota > Betaproteobacteria > Burkholderiales > Sphaerotilaceae > Roseateles > Roseateles sp. P4_D2. Next base: position 209,302 of record NZ_JBFUIM010000006.1, read on the forward strand.
GCCGTCGTAGAGGTATTCGGTGAGCTGGCCGTTGGCGGCGATGTCGGCGCTCTTGCGACCGCTGACGTCGTACAGGGTGTGACTGGAGACGCTGGTGGCGTCCTGCACGCGGCGCAGCTGGCCCACCGCGTCATAGAAGTACTTGGTGGCGCCCAGCGCCGTCTGGCTGACGGCGCCGAGCACGTCGCTGGACACGAGGCGGCCCATCGTGTCGAAGATCTGCACCGTGGTCAGGCCGTTGTCCAGCTTGACGGAGGTCTTGCGATCCGAATCAGCGTACGTATAGAGCGTGATCGCGGCGTTCGCGTCCACGCTTTTGGTCACGCGGTTCAGCCCGTCGTACAGATAGGTGGTGCCGTTGCTGTTCGTGTCCTTGCTGGAGAGCAGTCGGCCGAAAGCGTCATAGCTGGTGAATGTCTTGATCGCCCCGCCCGGCGTGGCAACGCCGTTGGACAGGGCCATCGTCGTGTAGCGGCGCTGCTCCTTCACCTGGCCGCGCAGGTCGTAGTCGAACTCGACGATCTGGCGATCCAGGCTCTGCGCCTGGGGACCGTTCACCCAGCTCTCGAGCGAAGTGAAGCTGGGATTGGGGTCGCTGAAAACAGCAGCCGTGTACTGCACCTGGCGTGCGAGCAGCCCCCAGCCGTTGTAGACGTAGCGTGTCACTTCGCCCTGCGGGCCCAGCACATAGGCCAGGCGCCGCTTGGCGATTTGCGTCGTGTCGTAGATGTACTGGGTGGTGCGCGCACCGCTGGCCTTGAGCGGGCCGGCGACGCCGTCCGGGTCGGCAACGGTGTAGGTCGTCTCTGAGGCGAGCAGGCCCGTGCTGGTGTAGGTGCGCTCCAGCACGTTGCCCGCCGCATCGGTCCGGCGTGCCAGCTTGCCGGCGCCGGCGTACTCGTAGGTCGTGACTTCGCTCTTGGCGTTGGTGCTGGTCAGCACGTCGCCGTTGTCATAGGTGTAGCTTTGCTTGAAGCTTGCACCGCCGAGCAGTGCGCCGCTGATCTCTTCCAGCTGGCCGCTGTTGACGCCGCCGAGGTATTTGAGCGTGGTGACCTGGCCCAGGGCATCGGTCACCGTGGTGGTGCGGTTGGTGGTGTCGTAGACGAAGCCGGTCTTGCGGTTCTGATCGTCCGTGATGGACTTGACGCGGCTGTCGGGCCAGTAGTCGATGGTCTGTGTGTTGCCATCTTTTTGGGTGATGGTCTGCAGCCTGCCGTTGGCGTCGTAGCCGTAGCTGACGGTATAGGTGCTGCTGTCGGTGGTGTCTTCGGGCGTCAGGTCGGTGGTGACCAGGCTGAGCCGCCCACCGGTGTAGCCGTAGCTGGTGACGCTGCGCGTCTGTTGCGCGCCCTGCGCATCCTTGTAGCTGGTGGTGATCTTGGACAGCTGCGTGCCGGTGTAATTCAGCGTCACCACTTCGTCGGCCGTTGAGCTGCCAGCCTTGAAGGTGGACAGGCTGCTGATCAGGCCGCCGCCGTCGTAGTCAACCTTGACCAGGTTGCCTTGGGCGTCGCTGACCTGTGAGAGCCGGTAGATCTCCCCGTCGACATTGGCGTAGGTTTCTGCCGTGCCGGTATCGCCATCGGTCCAGGTCCAGACGCCGGCGCTGTAGCTCAGGCTGTCGAACTGGCCCGAGCCCTCGGCCGTGAGGTACTTGCCGGTGGCGGTGTCGAAGGAGTACGACGCCTCATGGCCGTCCGCATCGGTGCGCTTGATGCTGCTGCCGGTGGTGTTGACGGTGCCCACGCGCCCCGACACGCGCCGGTAGTAGCCGACGCGCCAGCCATCCCCGTTATCGCCGTCCCAGCCGCCCTGGCTGTTGTAGGTGCGAAGCAGGTCGACGTCGGGGCCGACGCCCACCAGGTATTCGTCGCGGTCCTGGATGACGAGGTTGCCGTTGGCTGCATTGACGGTGATCTGTTCGCCGGCACGCCCCGTGGCGGCCTGTCCCATCCCGCCCGCCCCGCCCAACACGTCCTTGGACGTGTTGACCAAACCATTACCACTGCCGGTGACCACTGAAACCATGTCTCTCTCCCAAGGATCGGTACTACTTAGGTAATCCAGGGACGGGACGGGTTGTTTAGCTTCCGTTTCAAATTGTCACATCTCGGCGCCAAGCAAATGCCTGCGAAAGAAGCCCACCGTTCGCTCTACCCATAACGCCGTCGTCGTCGGCCGATCAAACCCCGGCGGGTCGCACAGCAGGTCGCATTCCAGGCGGCCAAGGTTGTCGGCCGGCGGCGGCGGTGCCAGCAATGCGCCATGGCCGGCGCCTTGCAGCGCAGCGATCAACTCGCAGCCCTGGCAGGCGGCCAGCAGCGGGTCGCTGTGAAAACGCGGCAGCAGCCAGCGGTCTCCATCGGCGGTGATCAGGCCCAGTGGCACGCGCGGCTTGGCGAGGGTCGCCAGATCGAAGTCGGCTGCCGCCGGCACGCCGGCCACGACGGCGGCGATGCGCGGGTCGTTGTGGACCTGCGGCGTCGCGTCACGGAACTTCCAGTCGAGCACGTGCCGGGCCACCCAGAGCTTGAGGCCATCCAGCGCACCGCCGGTCAGCCGCGTGGCCAGGCCGATGCAGCTGTAGAAGTCTTCCGCGAGGTCCTTCTCGCAATGGGCGCGAAAGCGCTCGGGCGACCAGGCGCCGCCGGCCAGGCTGAGCATGGTGTGGCCACCGGCCGACATGCCGAAGCCGCCGACGCGGTCCAGCTTCAGGCCGGCAAAGCGTGGGTCGGCGGCAACGCGGTCGATGGCATGGCTGATCTCGGCGGGGCGCTGTTTCCAGCTGTCGGGGCCGGGGCGGCCGGGGTCAGTCCAGTTGTCGCCGCGGTGCAGGGGCAGCACGACCGTGAAGCCGGCCTCGACCAGGGCCTTGGCCAGGGTGGTGTGCACCCACGGGCCGCCGCCCGAGCCGTGCGAGATGGCGATGAGGCGGCCATTGCCGGGGGCCGGTGGCGCGTCGGGTGCCAGCATCAGCTGCAGGTCGCCGCGCGTTTCAGGCCGGCCGGCGGCGGCGGTGGGATAGAACAGCGTGACGGCGCCGCCGTCATCGTCGGCGGGCAGAGTCAGTGTGCCGACGGTGGCGGCGTGCGCGGAGGCACTCAGCGCCAGGCTGGTGAGCAGGAAGCGGAAGAACATGGCTGGCTCCTCGGAAGTTGAGAAGCCCTCAGCCTCGGCCACCCTGCCCGCTATGTCTGGCCGAAACCCGCGCTTTGCAGGTTTCGGCGCTGCTTTTTAAGAATCGGCCAGCGCTTTCTGGCGGAATTCGGTGGGCGTCAGGCCGGTATCGGCCTTGAAGGCGCGGTTGAAGGGGCCGATGGAGCCAAAGCCCACGTCCAGCGCGATGGTCAGCACCGGCAGCTGGCGCTCGCTCGGGTCGGCCAGGCGGCGCTTGGCCTCAAGCAGGCGCAGGCCGTTGACGAAGGCATTGAAATTGCGATGGCCCAGGCCCTGGTTGATGACGCGGCGCAGCCGGTACTCCGGCGTGCCGAGCTGCTCGGCCAGGCTGGCCAGGCTCAAACCCTCCTGTGCGTAGCCGCGGCCCTCGCCCATCAGCCTGGCCAGCGCGGCAGCGACCGCCCGGTCTTGCGGGTCCTCGGCTGGCGGCGCGGAAGGCGGCGGCGCCGCGACGTCCTCGTCCCACAGGCCAGACACGCGCGGCCGCAACAGTTGCCAGGCGACGAGGCTGGTCAGCGTCAGCATCATGGCCACGTCGCCAAGTGCCGCGGCACCGCTCAACGTGCCGTTCGGTGAGCCGATGCGCAGGGCCACCATGACGACGGCATAGCTTGCGCCACCGCCCACGACGAGGCCGCGCAGGCGCCGGCGCTTTTCAACCAGGTCCACCCGCCATGGCCCCACCACGGCGGCCAGGCCCAGCGCCGCGAAAGCGATGGGCAAGGCCCGCAACAGCACGAAGGCCGGCCACCAGCCCCACCACAGGCAGATCGTCGCGCCGAACAGCGCGACGGCGGCCCACAGCACGGCATGCCAGGCGCGCAGGCGAAAGCCGTCCTCGAAGACGGCGCGCGCGAACAGCCAGAACAGCACGGCAGAGCCGAGCGAGATGCCGATGCCGGGCGCCTGGACGGCGCAGCGCAGCTCGTGTTCGACCCAGGGCGAGGCAGAAATGGCCTGCACGGCAGAGGACAGCGACAGCGCGATGCCCGTGCGCACGAGGTCGGCATGCCGTGGGTGCCGCCAATGCGGCAGCAGCACCAGCACAACGAGGATCAGCACGGCAACCAGCGCGCCGCGCAACCCTGCGTCAATGAGTGCCATGCAGCAGCTGGGACACCGCGAAGGCCACGCCCAGGCCCACGCCAAGCCACGCGACCTGGGCAAAGGTCTCGCGCCAGGCCAGGCGCTGCTGCAGCTGGGGCAGCAGGTCGGCCACCGAGATGTAGATGAAGCTGCTGGACGCCAGCACCAGCAGATAGGGCAGCACGCCCTCGAAGCCGCCGATCAGGAAGTAGCCCAGCACGCCGCCGACGACCGCCGCCATGCCCGAGATCGCGTTGAACAGCAGCGCCTTGCCGCGGCTGAAGCCGGCGTTGAGCAGCACGATGTAGTCGCCCACCTCCTGCGGGATCTCGTGGGCGACGATGGCCAGCGCCGTGGCGAAGCCCAGCCGCGTGTCGGCGAGGAAGGCGGCCGCGATGATGGCGCCGTCGCAGAAGTTGTGGATGCTGTCGCCCACCAGCACGGTCAGGCCACCGCGCCCGGCCTGCTCGGCGTCGAAGTGGTGGTGGTGGTGGTGGCCGTCGCCTTCGTGATGGTGAACGTGGCGGTAAAGCTCCACCTTCTCCAGCAGCCAGAAGAACAGCAGGCCGCCCAGCAGCACGGCGAACAGCACCTGCGGTTTGGCTGTGTGGCTCTCGAAGGCCTCGGGCAGCACGTTCAGCAGCGACGTGCCCAGCAGGATGCCGGCCGACAGGCTGACGAGGCTCTTGACGAGGCGGGTCAGCACGCCGACGGTCAGGCTCGCGGCAACGAGCACCGACAGCAGCCCGCCCGCGAAGGTGGCGAGCACGATGTAGAGAAGGGTCATGGAATCAGGCAAAAGCAACGGGCCACAGCCATGGACTGCGGCCCGAGGGCGGTCAGCGTAGCAGACGGGTCAAGCCACACCACATTTCTTGAACCAGGCCAATGCCCGCGCCCAGGCGTCGTCGGCCGCGGCCTTGCGGTAGCTGGGGCGGTAGTCGGCATAGAAGCCGTGCGGCGTGTCGGGGTAGACGACGAACTCGCATTTCGTGTTGCCCGCCGCCTTGAGCGCGGCTTCGAGCTGGGTCAGCGTCTCGACCGGGATGCCGCCATCGGCCGCGCCGTACAGCGCCAGCACCGGCGCCTTGATGCTCGCGGCGCGCTCGACGACAGTCTTGTCGCCAGCTTTGTAGTTGCGTGCCACCGGGCCGTACCAGGCGGCTGCAGCCGTCAGCCTGGGGTTGTGGGCCGCATAGGACCAGGTCGTGCGCCCACCCCAGCAAAAGCCGGTGATGGCCAGCTTGGCGGGATCACCGCCGTTCGCCGCCGCCCAGGCGACCGTGGCGTCCAGGTCGCCGTTGACCTGGGCGTCGGCCGCCTTGGCGACGACCTCGCTGACCAGCTTGGGAATGTCGGTGTAGGCGCCGGCATCGCCGTGGCGGGCGAACAGCTCGGGCGCGATGGCCAGGTAGCCCTGCTTGGCCAGCCGCCGGCAGACGTCCGCGATGTGCTCATGCACGCCGAAGATCTCGCAGGCCACCAGCACGACCGGCAGGTTCTTCTTGCCCGCCGGCGCGGCGCGATAGGCCGGCATCTGGAAATCGCCCACGGGGATGCTGACCGGACCCGCCTCCAGGCCCGCCGTGTCGGTGGAGATCGTCTGGGCCGTCACCGGCAGCACGGCGGCCGCGAAGCCGCTACCCACCGTCGTCTGCACAAAGCTGCGGCGGCTGAAGTCGCGGGACGGCGCGAGGCTGTCGATCTCGTCTTTCAAGGTGGGGGCTCCAGAGTGAGATACGAAGGGAGCGTCAAATTTTGCCCCGACAATCCGCCGCCATGACGACGCGCCCTGATCCAGCCGGCCGAATCTGGGCCTCCATCGACATCGGCTCCAACAGCTTCCGCCTGGAATTGGCCCGGTTGTCGGGCGAGCGCTACCAGCGCGTCAGCTACATCAAGGAGGCCGTGCGCCTGGGCGCCGGCCTGGACGCACAGGGCATGCTGACCGAAGAGGCCATGCAGCGCGGCCTGAATTGCCTGCAGGGCTTCGGCGAGCAGCTCGTCGGCATCGCGCCGGAGCGCATCCGCGCCGTTGCGACGCAGACCCTGCGCGAGGCGCGCAACCGCAACGCCTTCCTGGCCCGTGCCCAGGCCGTGCTCGGCCATCCCATCGAGGTCATCGCCGGCCGCGAGGAAGCGCGGCTGATCTTTGCCGGCGTTGCCCGGCTGCAGCCCTCCGACAAGCCCCGCCTGGTCATCGACATCGGCGGCCGCTCCACCGAGATGATCCTCGGCCGCGGCCGCAAGCCGCTGCTGGCCGAGTCCTTCGGCGTCGGCAGCGTCGGGCTGTCGGTGCGCTTTTTCGCCGACGGCCGCTACACGGCCGAGGCCTTCCGCGCCGCGCAGGTGGCTGCAGGCGCCGAGCTGGAAGAAGCGCTGACCCTGTTCCGCCCCGAGCTCTGGCAGGAAGCCCTGGGTTCCTCGGGTACGGTTGGCGCGGTGTCGCAGATCCTGGCAGCCAGCGGCAAGACCGACGGCCGCATCACGCCGGACGCGCTGCGCTGGTGCATCGCCCAATGCCTGGCGGCCGGCTCGCAGGACAAGCTGCAACTGCCTGGGCTCAAGGACGACCGCCGTCCTGTCGTCGCCGGTGGCCTGTGCATCCTCTACACGCTGCTGAACCAGTTCGGCATCGAGGAGCTGCTGCCCACCAAGGGCGCGCTGCGCCAGGGCGTCATTTTCGATCTGGTAGAGCGCCTGCAGCCCAGCGGCGCGCGCGACCCGCGGGCGGACTCCGTCGCCGAGCTGCAGGAGCGCTTTGCCGTGGACATGGCGCAGGCCGAGCGTGTGGCCAGCCAGGCCGAGCTGTTCTACCACCAGCTCACGCTCAAGCCCGCGCCTGAGCTGCTGCGCGAGTTGAGCTGGGCCGCGGCCCTGCACGAGGTCGGCATGCTGGTCTCCCACCACGACCACCACCGCCACAGCGCCTATGTCATCGCCCATGTCGACGCGGCGGGCTTCTCAACCAACCAGCTGCAGCGCCTGGCGGGCCTGGCCCTGGGCCAGCGCGGCGGCCTGCGCAAGCTGGAAGCGCAGCTGAGCGATCCCAGCTTGCTGGACCAGCTCATTGCGCTGCGTCTGGCCGTCATCCTCTGCCATGCCCGCACGGAGGCACCAGGCAGCCCCGGACTGGCGCGCGACGGCAAGCGGCTCACGCTGCAACTGCCCAAGGGCGGGTCGGCCGGCCAAGCGCGCACGCGCTTCCTGCTGAAGGAAGAGGCCGAGACCTGGGCCCGCAGCGGGCTGCTCGAACTCGTCGTGGCGTGAGCTCGCGTCGCCGGCTGCTCGCCTGCCTCGCGGCGCTCTGCATGGCGCTGCCTGCCTGGGGCGACGACGCCGGCAAATCGACCGCGATCGAAATCGACTCGTCGGACGATCCCAACGAGAGCGTCGTCTGGCTGGCCTATGCCGTCGGTCTGGCCAACTGGGCCAGCCAGAGCGGTGCGCTGGCACAGGCACCGCTGGGCATCCTGGAACCCAGCTTCGAAGGTGAGATGACCGCGCGCCGGACGCTGCTCGTCATCTGGCGGGAGCTGCTGCAAAAGGCACCCAAGTCCAGCGCCTACATGGACGCGCTGATGCGCATCGACGCGGCCGGCTATCTGCCGGAGTACGTCTGGACCGTGCACTGGCGCGGCAGCTGGAAACAGCCCCCGGCGAAGCTGCGCATCGCCGAGTTCTATGCCTGGCAGCGTCAGGAACTGATGGGCCATGTGCCGCGCACGGGCTCGCGCGTGCGCGTCGTCCTCACTCCGCCAGCGGCACCAGCCTCTGCTGCCAGCCGCTGACAGCACGACTGAGCGAACATGCCGGCTCCACACCCGGAGACCGCCATGCTCAAGACCTATACCGGCAGCTGCCATTGCAAGGCCGTGCGCTTCGAAGTCGACCTCGACCTCGCCGCCGGCACCGGCCGCTGCAACTGTTCGATCTGCTTCAAGACGCGCAACTGGAGCGCCAGCGTCAAGCCCGACGCCTTCCGGTTGCTGGCCGGCGAGGACGCGCAGAGCGACTACCAGTTCGGCTCGAACAGCGTGCACAACCTGTTCTGCAAGACCTGCGGCGTGCGGTCCTACGGCCACGGCTACATCGAACAGGTCGGCGGTGCCTTCGTGTCGGTCAAGGTGAATTGCCTCGACGATGTGCCCGCCGAGGAGTTGGTCGCCGCGCCGGTGCAGTACTACGACGGGCTGCACAACAACTGGTGGAACAAGCCCGAAGAGATTCGTCACCTCTAAAGCGCATCGGGCCCCTGGACGGCGTGCAGCGTCACCTCGGGTTCGCCGTCGCGCTGGCGCCAGCGCAGCCACCACACGGCGCCCTTCTTGACGGCCCATTCCTGGTCCACGCCGGCCAGCAAATGGGCAGCCAATAGGCCCAGCGTCGGCTGGTGGCCGCAGATCAGCACCGGCTCAGCCGACTTGGGCCAGCGTGAGGCCTCGATGAGGGCCGAGATCGGCGCATCGGGCGCGATGGACGGCAGGATGCGCACCTCGCGGCCCAGGGCCTCGGCCGTCTGCCGGCAGCGCAGCGCAGGGCTGACGAGCACGCGCGTCGTTGCGGCCAGGCGATGGTTGAGCCAAGCCGCCATGCGCCGGGCCTGGCGCTCGCCCTTGGGGGTCAGCGCGCGCTGCAGGTCATCCTGGCCAGGGGCGATGACTTCGGCTTCGGCGTGGCGCCACAGGATCAGGTCCATGGCGGGTCTACCCTTCTGAATAGCGCCGCATCAGGGCCTGCTGGGCGCTGACGCCGCTGTCGCTGATGCGCGCCGAGCGGCCATCCGGGCCGAGCTGCCAGGCGTCCATGGTGTCGTGCAGATAGGGCTGCAGCGCCTCATCGACGATGCGCTGGCGCAGGCGCGCGTCCTGCACCGGCCAGGCCACCTCGATGCGGCGGAACATGTTGCGGCTCATCCAGTCGGCGCTGGACAGGAAGAGCGCCTCGCCAGGGTCAGCCTCGGTGCCCTCTGCCCAGCGGAAATACAGCACCCGCGTGTGTTCCAGGAAGCGCCCGACGACGGAGCGCACGACGATGTTGTCGCTGACGCCGGGCAGCCCCGGCGGCAGCATGCAGGCGCCGCGCACGATGAGGTCGACCTTGGCGCCGGCCTGGGCCGTGCGCAGCAGGCCGTGGATGAGCTCGGCATCGGTCAGCGCGTTGATCTTCACGACGACGCGCGCGCCCTTGTAGCCGGCCAGGGCCGCGGCCTCCACCTGGGCCAGCAGCTCCAGCATGCGGCTGTGCATGTTGAAGGGCGCCAGCAGCATGCGTCGCAGCGCCTTGAATTTGCCCAGGGACGCGAGCTGGCGAAACACCGAATCGGCATCGGCCGTCAGGTCGGCATCGGCCGTCAGCAGGCCGAGGTCGGTGTACAGGCGCGCCGTCTTGGGGTTGTAGTTGCCGGTGGAGATGTGGCCGTAGCGGCGCAGCTTGCCGTTCTCGCGCCGTGTGATCAGCAGCAGCTTGGCGTGGGTCTTGTAGCCGACGATGCCGTAGACGACCTGGGCGCCGACGGCCTCCAGCCGCTCGGCCCAGTTGATGTTGGCTTCCTCGTCGAAGCGCGCCTTCAGCTCCACGACGGCCATGACCTCCTTGCCACGCCGCGCCGCCTCGATCAGCAGGTCCATCAGCTCCGACTTGGCGCCGGTGCGGTAGATGGTCTGCTTGATGGCCAGCACCTCGGGGTCGACCACCGCCTCGCGCAGCATCTGCACGACGGGGTCGAAACTTTCAAAGGGATGGTGCAGCAGCACATCGCCCTTCTTGAGCTTCTCGAAGATGGACTTGTGGCGCGGCAGCCGGCCGGTCGGCCAGGCCGGTTCAAAGGGCGTGAAGCGCAGCGGCGGCGCGTCGGTCTGGTCGATCAGCTCGTTCAGCCGCACCAGGTTGACGGGGCCGTTGACGCGGTAGAGCGCCGCATTGGGCAGGCCGAACTGCTCGAGCAGGAATTCCGACAGCTCGGCCGGGCAGGTGTTGACCACCTCCAGCCGCACCGCGCGGCCGAAATGGCGCGTCGTCAGCCCGGAACGCAGCGCGTGGCGCAGATTGGCGATCTCCTCCTCATCCACTTCCAGGTCGGAGTCGCGTGTGACGCGGAACTGCGAGAAGGCCTCGACCTTGCGGCCGGGAAAGAGATCTTCCAGGTGGGCGCGGATGACGCTGGTCAGCAGCACGAAGGCCTGGCGGCCGTCGCTCAGGTTGGCCGGCAGCTTGATGACGCGCGGCAGCACGCGCGGCACCTTGACGATGGCGATGCGGTTGTCGCGGCCGAAGGCGTCCTTGCCCGACAGCCTCATGATGAAGTGCAGCGACTTGTTGGCCACCTGCGGGAAGGGGTGGGCCGGGTCCAGCCCCACGGGCACCAGCAGCGGCCTGACCTCGCGCTCGAAATACTTGGCCACCCAGTGCCGCTGCGGCTCGTCGCGGTCGGCGTGGTTGAGCACGACGATGCGCCGCTTGCGCAGCAGCGGCGTGAGCTGCTCGTTGAAGATCAGGTATTGCTCGTCGATCAGCGTGTGCGCCGCGCGGCCGACGCGTTCGACGTCCTGGCTTGTCACGGCGCTGAGCGGATCGCGCACGGCCTCCAGCATGTCGGCGAAGCGCACCTCGAAGAACTCGTCCAGGTTGCTCGACACGATGCAGACATAGCGCAGCCGCTCCAGCAGCGGCACATCTTCACGCTGGGCCTGGGCAAGGACGCGACGATTGAATTCAAGAATGGCCTGCTCACGGTTGAGCAGCTTCAGCGGGGTCGGGTCGGTCATGAAGAAAAGTGTATGAAGCTTGTGTGACAACGGCTTGAAATGCCCCCGGGATAATCCAGGCCCATGCACCTGATGATCCCCCATGCCAGCGCGCTGGACGAAGCCGCGCGGCATGCCTTCGGCACCCTGCCCCTGCCCAACCTGGCTGCGCAGCTGAACCGGCTCACTCCGGCCGAGACCTGGGGGAGCGACGAGCTATCGCCGCAGCCGCCGCATCACATCGCGCTGGCAGCGCTGCGCCAGCAAGCCGAGTCAAGCGCCGCGGCCTGGGCCGTCGAGGCCGGGCCCGAACTGGCCTGGGCGCTGATGAGCCCCGTGCACCTGGCCGTCGGCAGCGATGGCGTCGATGTGCTGCCGCCCGCGGCGCTGCGGCTGTCCGAATCCGACGCGGCGCGCTTCACGGCGCTGCTGCGCGAACTCTGGCCCGAGTCCGAAGGCTGGCAATGGCGGCTGCTGGACGCCACGCACTGGGCCATCGGCCACACCACAGCGCTGGATGACCTGCGCGCTGCCAGCATCGAGCGCGCCGCCGGCCGGCCCATCGAGCCCTGGCTGCCGCAAAGCCGCGTGCTGCGCCGCTGGCAGAACGAGGCCCAGATGCTGCTGCATGAGCACGCCCTTAACCTCGAGCGGGAAGCACGCGGCGAGCATCCCGTCAACTCGGTCTGGATCGGCGACATTGGCCGCAGCAACGGCAAGGCCGCCGACGTGACGGTCGATGCCCGCCTGACCGAGCCGCTGCTCAACGGCGACCTCGCAGCTTGGGCCGAGGCCTGGCAGCGCCTGGACGCCGGGCCGCTGGCACAGCCCCTGACCAGCCTGACGCTGTGCGGCGAACGATTCGCGCGTCGTTTCACGACGCAGCCGCTGTCCTTCATCGACAGGCTGAAGCGGCGCTGGCAGACGCCCGATGTGAGCGCCGTGCTGGAGGCGCTATGACTTCACCTCGCCTTGTCGAACGCGACGTGCCACCGCGCACGGCCTGGGCGCTGGAGCAGGCCGGCGTCGCGCCCCTGATGGCCCGCCTGCTCGCGGCCCGCGGCGTGCGCGAGGCGGGCGAGCTGGACGAGAGCCTGGCCCAGCTGCTGCCGCCCACAGACCTGAAAGGCCTGCTGGAGGCCGGCCGGCTGCTGGCCGACGCCATCCAGGGCGGCGAGCGCCTCGTCATCGTGGCCGACTATGACTGCGACGGCGCCACTGCCTGCGCCGTCATGCTGCGCGGCCTGCGCCTGCTCGGCGCGCAGCCCGAGCAGCTCGGCTATGTCGTGCCGGACCGCGCCGTGCACGGCTACGGGCTGACGCCCACCATCGTCGACCTGGCGATGGCGCAGAAACCGACTCTGCTCGTGACGGTGGACAACGGCATCGCCAGCCTCGCCGGCGTGGCGCACGCCCGTGCCCAGGGGCTGAAGGTGCTGGTCACCGACCATCACCTGCCAGCCCTGGTCGATGGCGTCGTCGTCGTCCCGGACGCCTCGGCAATCGTCAACCCCAACCAGCCGGGCTGCACCTTCGCGAGCAAGTCGCTGGCCGGCGTCGGTGTGGCCTTCTATGTGCTGATGGGCCTGCGCGCCGAGCTGCGTTCACGCGGCGCGTTCGCTGACGTGCCGCGCCTGGACGGCCTGCTCGACCTCGTGGCTCTTGGCACCGTCGCCGACGTCGTCAAGCTCGACGCCAACAACCGCCGCCTCGTTGCGCAAGGCCTCAAGCGCATGCGCGCCGGCCGTGCCCAGCCGGGCGTCATGGCGCTCTTCAGCGCGTCCAAGCGCGATGCGAGCAAGGCCCAGGGCTTCGATCTCGGCTTTGCGCTCGGGCCCCGCATCAACGCGGCCGGCCGCCTCGCCGACATGACGCTGGGCATTGAGACGCTGACCACCGACGACCCCGAGCGGGCGCTGCAGCTCGCCACCCAGCTCGACGCCATCAACCGCGAGCGCCGCGAGATCGAGAGCGGCATGCGCGAGATGGCCGAGGCGCGGCTGGATGCCCTGGTCGAGGCGCTGCAGGGCGCCCTGCCCCCGGCGGTGGCACTGTTCGATGCCGACTTCCACGAGGGTGTCGTCGGCATCGTCGCCTCGCGCATCAAGGACCGCGTGCACCGCCCCACCTTCGTCTTCGCGCGCGGTGCCGACGGCAACCTCAAGGGGTCGGGCCGCTCCATTCCGGGTTTCCATCTGCGCGATGCGCTGGACCTCGTCAGCAAGCGTGAGCCCGAGTTGCTGTCCAAGTTCGGCGGCCATGCGATGGCGGCCGGGGCGACGCTGGCGGTCGACGATGTGAACCGCTTCGCGCTGGCTTTCGCGCGCGTGGCCGAGGAATGGCTCAACGAGCAGGACCTGACCCGCACGCTGCGCCACGACGGCTCGCTCGCGCCCGATGCCGCCACGGCCGAGACCGCACGGCTGCTGGACGCCCAGGTCTGGGGCCAGGGCTTTGAGGCGCCGGTGTTCTGTGACCGCTTCGAGCTGATCTCGCAGCGCCTCGTTGGCGAGAAGCATCTGAAGCTGCGCCTGCGCCGCGGCGGCCAGCTCATCGACGCCATCTGGTTCAACCACGTCGACATGCTGCCGGAGCGCGTCACGCTGGCCTACCGGCTTAGCCTGGACGAATGGCAGGGCCAGCAGCGCGTTCAGTACGTCGTCGAGGCGTGTGCTGACACCTGAGATGTGACGAAGTTGGCAGCGTCGCGCGCCCTGCCACCCCAAGTCACCGGATTGTCACGGGAGATTTCAAGAATCCGCGGCGCCAGCCAGCCCGGAGCCTTCCCATGCGCGCCACCGCGCCCGATCCCCTTGCCGATGCTCTGGATCGCCTGATCCAGCAGCGAAGTTTTGACATTCATTTCCAGCCTCTGGTCGCCATCGACCGCGCCGACATCTTTGGTTTCGAGGCGCTGACCCGCGCGCCTGCCGACGGCCCGCTGCATTCGCCCCTGGTGCTGTTCGAGGCCGCCGCCCGGCTGAGCCGCCTCGTCGAGCTGGAACACCTCATCGTGCGCCGCGCCATCCAGCGATTCAAGGCCCTGGGCCTGCCGGGCCAGCTCTTCCTGAACGTGACAGCCGACACCCTGCTCGGCGCCCGCGAGCATGCCGGCCTGCTGGCGCGGGAGCTGGCCGAGCTGGGCCTGCCGACCTCGCGCGTCGTCATCGAGCTGACCGAAACCCGCCCCATCGAGGACCTGGCCCAGCTCGACGACGCGCTGCAGGCGCTGCGCGACCTCGGATTTCGTGTGGCGCTGGATGACCTCGGCGAGGGCTTTGCCTCGCTGCGCCGCTGGATGGAGATGCGGCCGGACTTCGTCAAGATCGACCGCCACTTCATCGACGGCATCGCCCAGGAGCCGCTGAAGCAGCAGTTTGTGCGCTCCATCGTCGAGATGGCCGCCACCAGCGGCTGCGAAGTGGTCGCCGAGGGTCTGGAGCAGGAGCCCGACCTGGACGTGCTGCGCCGGTTGGGGCTGACCATCTGCCAGGGCTATCTGTTCGCTCGCCCAAGCGCGGCGCCGCGTGCATCCCTGAGCGCGCAGTGGAGCGGGCGCCTGGCCGCCGACGCCCAGCCGCGCCTGCTGCAGAACGACCTGGCCCTGCCACTGGGCCAAGGCGCCATCAGCAGCGCCGCGCAGCTGGCCCGCCGCAGCCTGACCGTCACGCCCGAGACCAACTGCCGCAGCGTCGTCGACCTCTTCCACCGCGACGAGCAACTGCTCGCCATCCCCGTGCTGGACGCCCAGCAGCGGCCGATTGGCGTGCTGCGCTCCCTGCATGTGCTCAAGCGCAGCACCGAGCGTTATTTCATGGACATCTTCGACAAGCGCAGCTGCGTCGAGCTGATGGACGCCAACCCGCTCGTGTTTGACGTCAGCACGCCGCTGCGCGCAATGAGCGACGCCATGGCCAACCTCGACGAGCGCTTGCTCGTCGACGGCTTCATCGTCACGCGCGACGGCTGCTACCTCGGCTCGGGCCGCAGCTCCGACCTGCTCAAAGCCGTGTCCGACCTGCAGGTGCATTCGGCGCGCTACGCCAACCCGCTGACGCTGCTGCCTGGCAATGTACCCATCGACAACCACCTGGACCGCCTCATCGAGGCGGCCGAGACTTTTGCCGCGGTGGTGTGGGACATCGACCACTTCAAGCCCTTCAACGACGTCTACGGCTACCGCATCGGCGACGACATCATCCGCCTGGCAGCCCGCGTGCTGACCCAGGCCGCCGACCCGCAATTGGACTTCGTCGGCCACATCGGCGGCGACGATTTCGTCATGGTGCTGGGCAGCACCGACTGGGAGGACAGGCTCACCCGCGTCTGCCAGGCCTTCGATGCCGGCGTGCGCAGCTTCTTCTCCGCCGAACACCTGACCGCTGGTGGCTACATCACGCTGAACCGGCAGAACCAGCCCAGCTTCCACCCGCTGCCCACCATCTCGGCCGGCGCGGTACTGCATCTGCCCGGCAGTTTCGACAGCGCCCACGCGCTGAGCGCCGCCCTGGCCGAACCCAAGCGCGTCGCCAAAGGGCGCGCCGGCGGCAGCCGCTTTTTTGTCGACCGCCGCACGCCGCAGCGCGCCCTGCTCGCGGCCTGAGCTTTTTCCGCCACCAGCAACTTGCGCTTGCGCTCACGTCAGGGTCAGGGCCACCGGAAGGCCGCTTGAGCAGGAGGGGTGAGAAGCGCTTCCTACAATGGCGTGGTGAACCTCGACCCCACCCTGAACGCCGACCTGCACTGCCATTCCGTGATTTCGGATGGCACGTTGACGCCCGAGGCCCTGGCCGAACGAGCCAAGGCGGGCGGCGTGGCGCTGTGGTCGCTGACCGACCATGACGAGATCGGCGGCCAGACCCGCGCCATCGCCGCGGCACGGGCGAACGGCCTGGCCTACCTGACCGGCACCGAGATCTCGGTCAGCTTCGCCGGCCGCGTCGTGCACATCGTCGGCCTGGGCTTCGACCATGAGGCGCCCGAGATCATCGAGGGGTTGCGCGCCACCCGCGGCGGCCGCGAACCGCGCGCCCGGGAAATGGCAGCCGGCCTGGCCGAGGTGGGCATCCACGGCGCCTTCGAGGGCGCGCTGAAGTACGTCGGCAACCCTGACCTGATCTCGCGCACCCATTTCGCGCGCTTCCTCGTCGAGGCCGGCCATTGCAGCGACATTCCCGAGGTCTTCCGCCGCTTCCTGACCGAGGGCAAGCCCGGTTTCGTGCCGCACAAGTGGGCGGCGCTGAAAGACGCAGTAGGCTGGATCACCCGCGCCGGCGGCGTCGCCGTCATCGCCCATCCGGGCCGCTATGGCTTCACGCCGACGGAAGAGTACGCATTGATCACCGAGTTCATGGCCCACGGCGGGCGCGGCATCGAGGTCGTGACCGGCAGCCACACACCGGCGGAGTTCGTTCAATACGCCGATACAGCCGTCGAGTTCGGCCTGCTGGCCTCCCGCGGCTCGGACTTTCACTGCCCCGAGGAAAGCCGCATCGACCTGGGCACGCTGCCACCGCTGCCGGCCAAGCTGACTCCGGTGTGGGCTGAACTGGCTGGTCGGATTCATCACTGATGGCCCAGCTCTTCGAAGTCCACCCCGACAACCCCCAGCCGCGCTTCCTGCGCCAATGCGCGCAGATGCTGCAGGCGGGCGGCATCGGTGCCGTGCCGACCGACTCCAGCTATGCCTTCGTCTGCCACCTCAACGACAAGGGCGCAGCCGAGGCGCTGCGTCGCGTGCGCGGCGTGGATGACAAGCACCACCTGACGCTGCTGTGCCGCGACCTGTCGGAGCTGGCCACCTACGCGATGGTGGACAACCGCCAGTACCGGCTCCTCAAGCTCGCCACGCCCGGCGCCTACACCTTCATCCTGCCGGCCACCAAGGAAGTGCCGCGCCGGCTCTCCCACCCGAGCCGGCGCACCATCGGCCTGCGGGTGCCAGAGCACAAGGTCCTCCAGGAGCTGCTGGCCCTGTTCGGCGAACCGCTGCTGTCGACGACGCTGATTCCGCCCGGCGAGACCGAGCCGATGAATGACGCCGCTGACGTCTGCGCCCGGCTGGACCGCCAGCTCCAGTTCGTGCTGGACGCCGGCGCCTGCCCGGCCCAGCCGACCACGGTGCTGGACCTGAGCCAGGGCGACGAGCCCGTGCTGGTGCGCCAGGGGCGCGGCGAGTTGGGCCGGCTGGGCCTGCAACTGGACTGATGCCGCTGCGCGGGATTTCCCCGCAGTTCATCCGCCGCGCCTGCATTTCATCCGGCGGCTCTCGCGCTTGATCGCAGCGGCCTGGAAGGGCGCGGGCTCATTGCCGAAACTGACTCCATCGAACAAGCAATCACGCGGTTCGAAACCCACCGAACGGAGTCCATCATGAGCCTGCAAACTGCCTTCACCGCCGCCGTCCTTGCCTTCTCCGCCATTGCCGCCCAGGCCGCCCCGCAGCCCACCGTCAAGCTGGAACGCGTTGTCGTCACCGGCAAGGCCGTCCGCGCTGAAACTCAAGTGATCGCCCAGCTGCCGCGCGTCGTCGTGACCGGCTACGCCCAGCGTGAAGTGGCTCAACTGCCTCGCGTCGTGGTCATCGGCTTCAGCGAAGCCACGCTGGCCCGCCAGACCCTGGCTGCCGCCAAGACCACCGCAAAGCGCGGCTGAGCCGGGCGCCGTCTGAACATGCGAATGACGTCCTTTCCCACCACCGTCGAGCCGAGTCGCCAGTACTGCTGAGCCAGTACTGCCGACTCGGCTCGGCCCTCAGGGCTTTGCACCCAACCACGGGGCCCCATCGGGGCCTCGCGCGTTTTGCAAACCTCGCGCCAGACATCGACAAGCCGCCCAAGGGCGGCTTCTGCAGGCTGCCGACACGCCTGCACCGACGATCGACCGTATTTCCCGCAGTTTGTCCGCCCCGCTTGCAGTTCATCCAACGTGGCTCGCGCTTGATCGCAGGCCCGTGGAAGAGTCGCTTCCCATTGCCGAAACTGACTCCATCGAACAAGCAATCACGCGGTTCGAAACCCACCGAACGGAGTCCATCATGAGCCTGCAAACTGCCTTCACCGCCGCCGTCCTTGCCTTCTCTGCCGCTTTTACCGTCTCGGCCCAAGCCGCACCGCAACCCACCGTCAAGCTGGAGCGCGTCGTCGTCACCGGCAAGGCCACCCAAGAAGTTGCGCAACTGCCGCGCGTTGTGGTGGTCGGCCACAGCGAATCCACGCTGCTGCGCCGGACCACGCTGGCGGCCGCCAAGACCACCGCCAAGCGCACTTGAGCCGACGTCTGGTCCCCATGCAGATGACGCCTTTTCCCCACCGTCGAGCCGAGTCGCCAGTACTGCTGAGCCAGTACTGCCGACTCAGCTCGGCCTATTCCAGAATCTCCTTCAGCCGTGCCCGGTCAAAGCCGATGACGCGCTGGCCGCGCACGACCAGGGTCGGCGTGCCGACGGCGCCCAGGGCCTGGTAGTCGCTCAGGCACTGGGCATCGCGCTCGATGAAGCACTCGCTGAAGGGCACGCCCTCCTGAGTCATCCAGCGCCGCGCCGCCAGGCAATAGGGGCAGGTCTCGGACGAGATCATGCGGATATCGCCCGGCCTGGCGCGCTGCTTCAGCAGTTCGCCGTCCTGCGCTGCAACATGCCCGCGCCAGGCCCAGGAGGCCAGCGCGGTCAGCGCAACGACGACGAGCAGCGAAAGCGGGGGCCACTTCATGGCCCCATGCTAGACCGGCTCAATAAACCTCGGGAACGATGATGTCGTCCGGCACGGGGTTGCGCAGGTAGTCCTCGCGGCGTTCGCGCGCGGGCAGATCGATGTCGGCGTGCGGCACCTCCTGGTAGGGCATCTGGCCCAGCAGGTGATGGATGCAGTTCAGCCGCGCGCGCTTCTTGTCATCCGCCGGCACGACCCACCAGGGCGATTCGGGGATGTGGGTGCGCTCCAGCATCACCTCCTTGGCCGAGGTGTAGGCCTCCCAGCGCCGGCGCGACTCCAGGTCCATGGGGCTCAACTTCCACTGCTTGAGCGGGTCGTGGATGCGGCCCAGGAAGCGCACGCGCTGCTCGTCGTCGCTGATCGAGAACCAGTACTTGATCAGCTGGATGCCCGAGCGCTGCAGCATGCGCTCGAACTCGGGCGCCGAGCGGAAGAACTCCTCGTACTGCTCGTCGGTGCAGAAGCCCATCACGCGCTCGACACCGGCGCGGTTGTACCAACTGCGGTCGAACAGCACGATCTCGCCGGCCGCCGGCAGGTGCGACACATAGCGCTGGAAGTACCACTGCGTGCGCTCGCGGTCGTTGGGCGCCGGCAGCGCGGCCACTCGGCACACGCGCGGGTTCAGCCGCTGCGTGATGCGCTTGATGACGCCCCCCTTGCCCGCCGCGTCGCGGCCCTCGAACAGGATGACGACCTTGTGGCCCGTGTGCTGCACCCAGTCCTGCAGCTTGACCAGTTCGCTCTGCAGGCGGAACAGCTCGCGGAAGTAACGCCGCCGCTCGATGGCTTCACCGGCCGGCGCGTCGCTGGCCATCACACCGTGTTCTCGGTCCTCGAGCTCAAGCTCCAGTTCCTCGTCGAA
The DNA here is from genome assembly GCF_056401875.1 of Roseateles sp. P4_D2. Taxonomy (NCBI): domain Bacteria; kingdom Pseudomonadati; phylum Pseudomonadota; class Betaproteobacteria; order Burkholderiales; family Sphaerotilaceae; genus Roseateles; species Roseateles sp. P4_D2. The sequence continues at coordinate 228,891 of NZ_JBFUIM010000006.1, forward strand.
ATCGTCCTGCAGGTCGCGGTGAATGCGCTTCACCAGTTCGTCTTCGATGTGGCTCACGAGGGCTCCCGGCCGCAACGGCGGCTGTAGGCCGCGAGCCTAGGCGGGCGATATGGCGCGACTGTGACAAGGAGCTTGACGACATCGTTTACACACGTAATCATTCGCCATCGTTTACGCTCGTAATCAATGACCAGGCCACCCACCCCCATCAGCGACGCCGAAGCCCAGGTCATGCGCCTGCTTTGGCAGCGCGCTCCCCAGGCCGCCGACGAGATCGCCGCGGTGCTCGGGCCCCGGCAAGGCTGGCAGCTTGCCACCGTGAAGACGCTGCTGAACCGGCTGCTGAGCAAGGGCGCCGTGACGGCCGAACGCGACGGCCGGCGCTTTCTGTACGCGCCTGCCGTACCCGAGGACGCCTGGGTGGCCGACACCGGCCTGTCGCTGATCGACCGGCTGTTCGGCGGGCGCCTGGCGCCGCTGGTGGCGCAGTTCGCGTCGGAACGCAAGCTGAACGCGGACGACATCGCGGCGCTGAAGGCGCTGCTGAAGGAGCAGGGGCATGAGTGAGCGGCTGCTGGTGGTGTTGCTGCAGCAGGCTCTGTTGCTGAGCGTAGGCGTCATGCTGATCGCCGCGCTGCGGCCGCTGCTGCTGAGGCGCCTGGGCGCAGGCAGCGCCTACGCGGCCTGGCTGCTGGTGCCGGCGCTGTTGCTGACGCTGCTGCTGCCCCGGCCGGCTCAGGAGCCGCTGCGCGTGGTGCTGCAGGCCACGGGCAGTGCCCAGACGCTGGCCGCGCCTGCGCTGCCAGCGCCGCCGCCGGATCACGCGGCAGCCTGGTTGGCGCTGTGGCTGGGCGGCGCATCGCTTTTCGCCGCGACCCAGTTCTGGCGGCAATGGCGGCTGACGCGCCTGGGCCAACAACTGCCGGCCGGCAGCAGCCCCGCCCTCGTCGGCTTGCTGCGGCCGCGCGTCGCGCTGCCCGTCGATTTCGAACAGCGCTTCTCGCCTGCCGAGCGCGAGCTGATCCTGGCCCACGAGCAGGTGCATCGCGACCGACTGGACAACCTCTGGAACCTGCTCGCCTGCGCGCTGACGGCGCTGCACTGGTGGAACCCGCTGGCCTGGTGGGCCGCGCGCCGTATGCAGGCGGACCAGGAACTGGCCTGCGATGCCGCCGTGCTGGCGGCCCGGCCCGGCGCGCAGGCCGACTACACGCGGGCCCTGCTGGCGGCCCACGATCTCACGCCCCACGGCGCGCCGCTGGCCAGCCGCTGGGGCAGCTCCCACCCTCTCGTCGAAAGGATCGCGATGCTGAACCGCCCCCTACCCCTGAACCGCCGCCGCGCGCTGCTGCTCGCGGCCGGCGTGGCCGCCGTCTCCACTCTGGCCTATGCGGCGGAAAGCCCGCCTCCCGCAGCCGGCGCCGGCTTCATCGAGCTGCAGCTGAAGGTGGAGCGCAGCCAGGGTGGCGACAAGTCGACCATCGAGGCACGCGTCATCGGCCGCGACGGCGAGCGTGTGATGCTGCGGCTCGACGCCTTGGCCGGCGACGAGCCGGGTTGGGTGAAGGAGCCGCTATCGATCACGCTGTGGCCGAAAAAGGCCGGCGACTCGGCGCTCATCAAGACTCAGATCAGCCATGGCGAGCCGGGCGTGGAACTCGGCCACCCCAGCGTGATGTCGGCCTGGGGTCAGAAGGCCCGCATCGAGATGACCCGCGCCGGCTCGGACGAAAAGTTCGCACTGGAGCTGACCCCCACGGCCTTGCCCGCCAACTTCCAGCCGCCGAAAAACACCTTCTGAGCGAGGAGGCCGCTACAGTGCCGCCTCCCCGAATCCGCCCCCCTGCAATGAGCCTCGCCGACCTCCGCGCGGCGCTGAACGCCGAGCTTTCGGCCACGCCCGAGTACTACGACTTCAAGGTGCTGCACAGCGAGCGCGACGGCGTGCTGTGGCGGGTGACGCTGGAGCCGGGCTATGTGTTCGCCGAGGGCCAGCGGCCGGGTGTGGCCTCGGCGCAGGCGCTGCTGGACGACAGCCTGGACGGCGCCTCTGCGTGGTGGGGCGCGCCGAGCAAAGGCGGCGCCAGCGTGCTGGCCGTGCTGGCCGAGGACGACCAGCTCGTGCTGCAGAACGCCAGCGGCCCGCCGCCGCCGGCCGGGCACCTGCTCCGCCTCTACCCGACGCGCTTCCTGAACGCCGTGGCCGATGCGTGGTGGGACACGCCCTGGGCCGAACAGGCGCTGGCCTGCCTGCCCGACCTGTCGAACCCACAACCTCTGCACGGCGGCACGGCATTGACCGGCGAGCCCTTCCGCTGGCTGCGCCCGGCGCAACGCGCAGCGCTGGCGCTGGCGGGCCACAGCAGCGGTTTCCTGTGGGGGCCACCGGGCACGGGCAAAACGACGACGCTGGGCGTGCTGCTGGCCGAGTACCTGGACCGCCACCCGCACGCTCGCGTGCTGCTGCTGTCCACCACCAACCAGGCGGTGGACCAGGCCACGCTGGCCGTCGACAAGGCCCTGCACAAGGGCCGCCGCGAGCACCTGCGCGCCGAAGTGCAGCGCCTGGGCACACGCTTCGCCGCCACGGCCTACGAAGGCCGCGAACACTTGATCCCGACGCAGGACCGCGATCTCATCACCCGCCTGGCCCGCGCCGAAGGCCAGCGGCCATCAGCCCGTGATTCGCTCGCGCTCAAGGCCTGGGCCGACCGCGTCGCCGCACTGCGCGACGAGCTGCGCGCCGCTTCGCTGAAGGTGCTGCAACGCTGCCGCCTGGCCAGCATGACGACGACGCGCGCAGCCTTCACGCTGAAGACGCTGCGCGAGCTGCAGCCCGATGGCGAACCGCCCTTCGACCTGCTGGTGTTCGACGAAGCCAGCCAGGTGAGCCTGGCGCATGCCCTCGTGCTGATGCCGCTGGGCCGCGCCCGGCTGTTTGCGGGTGACCCCCAGCAGCTGTCGCCCGTGCTGCGCAGCGACGACCGTCTGGCCCGGCGCTGGCTGGGCCGCTCGGCGTTTACGGAGATGCCGCGCGGGCCGTCCGTCGCGCTGCTGGACGAACAGTCGCGCATGGCGCCGCCGATCGGCGAGCTGGTCAGCCAGCTGTTCTACGACGGCGCGCTGCGCGTGGCGGCAGACGCCGAGGCTTCGGCCAGCTGGCAGGCTGCTCGCCAACGCAGTTTGGGCGACATCGGCGCCAACGTGCATGTGCATGTCCACCATCTGAAGACGGATGGCGGCTGGTCGGCCGCGGAGCGCGGGCCGGTGCGGCGCGAGTCGGCCGAAGCCATTGCAGAGTTGGTGGAGCGTGCGCTGGCCAGCGGCTCATGGCAGGCCGAGGAGCTGATCGTGCTGACGCCGTTCCGTGCGCAGCGGGCGCTGATCCGCCAGCGGCTGCGTGCGCGCGGCCTGCCGGAGGCGCTGCGGGTCAGCACCGTGCACCGCGCCCAGGGCAGCGAGGCGCCGGTGGTGCTGTTCGACCCCGCGGATGGCGCCCAGCCCTTCCTGCACGGCGACGAGGCACAGCGCCTGCTCAACGTCGCGCTGAGCCGGGCGCAGGCCAAGCTGGTGCTGTTCGTGTCGCCCGCCGATGCGGCCAGCCCGCTGCTGGCGCCGCTGGTGCAGCGGCTGCGCTTGGCCGGCGACACCCGGGACGCCCTGCCTCTGCAGGAACTGGCGCGCGAGCCGGGCTTTCCCGCCAATGCGCTGGGGCGGCGCGTGGCCGCCGGGCGGCAGGTGGGCGAGGTGGCGCGCATCAGCGCCGACGGGCGTCAGTTCTGGCTGATCAACGCACGCACCGGGGCGGAGCAGCTGATCGACGCGGAGTTCTGGCGCCGGCGCGCACAGGGCGCACCGGCGTAGCCCTTCAGACCGCCGCCGTGATGACGATCTCCACCTTCCACTCTGGCCGCGCCAGGCCGGCGATGACGGTGGCGCGCGGCGGCGTGTGGCCGGCCGACACCCAGGCGTCCCAGGCGGCGTTCATGCCGGGGAAGTCGGCGCGGTCAGCCAGGTAGATCTGGGCGCGCAGGATGCGGCTCTTGTCGGTACCGGCGCGCTCCAGCAGCTTGTCGATGGCGGCCAGCACCTGGGCCGTCTGGCCGGTGGCGTCGGCGCTGGCGTCCTCGGGCACCTGGCCGGCCAGATAGGCGACGCCGTTGTACACGGCCATCTCCGACAGGCGGGCGCCGATGTCGAAACGTTCAACGGGGGTGGAGGCGGTCATGCTTTCTTCCGGTGCTTGGTGGATTTGACGGGATTCGATGCCGGCACAGCTTTCTCTGCCTTGTGCCCGAGCTTGCTCTCGGTGCCGGCCAGCAATTTCTTGATGTTGGCCGAGTGGCGCCACACCAGCAGCAAGCCCATGATGATCAGGGCCAGCACGGCTGGGCCGGCTTCCCAAATGAGCAACTGATACATCGGCGCGAAGGCGGCCGACACGATGGCGGCCAGGGACGAATAGCGGCTGAACCAGGCAATGATGAGCCAGGTCGCCAGCGTCGCAACCCCTAGCAGGGGGTTGAGCCCGAAGATGACGCCGGCCGCCGTGGCCACACCCTTGCCGCCCTGGAAGCGGAAGAACACCGGCCACAGATGGCCAAGGAAGGCCGCCAGGCCCACCAGCGCCGCCGTGCCCTCACCAAGGCCGTACCTGGGGCCCCAGATCAGCACGGCCAGCACGGGGAGATAACCCTTGAGCGCATCGAACACCAGCGTCAGGATGGCCGCGGCCTTGTTGCCCGAGCGCAGCACGTTGGTGGCGCCGGGGTTGCCCGAACCATAGGAGCGCGGGTCCGACAGGCCCATGGCGCGGCTGACGATGACGGCAAAGGACAGCGAGCCGACAAGGTAGCCGAGGAGGGCGGCCAGCAGGGGGAGGACGGTTTGCATGGGGCGGCATTGTCGTGCAGCCCGGCCTTGTCAATGCTGCCGGGCCTGCCACCAGACCTGCAGCCGCCGCCCCTGCTCCAGCAGGAACAGGATGAACCGCCCCACCGGCTTGCGCAGGAACGGCAGGTCCTCCGCGAGCAACAGCAGCCCCAGCGGCAACCATTCGATGCCGATGATGGGCAGAAACCAGAACACCGACGCGGCGATGCACAGCAGGCCAGCCGGGATGCGCACCCACACCGCCCGGGGGCTGTGCAACCAGGCCAGGCAGCGGGCGGCGCGCTTGGGCAGCAGTGCCTCCAGCTGGGAGTACGCCAGATCCAGCGTCTCGCGGCCGTTCATGGCGGAGGTTCGCGTCGACATCGACGGCAGTGTCGCGAGCGCCTGCCGGGCAGCCCGTAGGACGAGACCGCGAACGCTCAGCGCCTGCCCCGGCCGACAAGCCGCGGCAACACCGCAAGAACCGCCAGGGCCAGCAGCGCGCTGATCAGCGCCGTCGTCTCCCGGCCCAGGCCGCAGGCCACGCCGATGGCCGCCGTCATCCAGATGCCGGCCGCCGTCGTCAGGCCCTGGGTGTCCTCCTCGGTGCGGTGCTTGATGATGGCCCCGGCGCCGAGGAAGCCGATGCCGGTGACGATGCCCTGGATGACCCGGCTCATGTCGGCCACGGCCATGCCGCCGAGCTGCGGCACCAGCACGAACAAGGCTGCGCCCATGGCCACCAGCATGTGCGTCCGAATGCCGGCCGCCTTGCCCTTTTGCTCGCGCTCATAACCCAGCACACCGCCCAGCAGCGCCGCGAGCAGCAGCCGCGTCATGAGGCGGGTGACCTGCTCGACATCGGGCGCGTCAGAGAACTCGGACTGCAGGGTCTGGAGGACGGTGGCCCACATGGCCGCCCGCTTGGCAAGCCGCGCGCCCGCGCCGGTTCAGTTCGCGCAGGTCACCGGCCGCGCGCCCAGCAGCGTGGTCAACACCTGTGGCTCGATGCCGACGAGGTAGCCGCGCCGGCCGCCGTTGATGCAGATCCTCGGCAACGCCAGGATCGAAGCCTCGACAAACACCGGCATGGCCTTGCGCACACCGAACGGCGAGGTGCCGCCGACCTGGTAGCCGCTGTGGCGCTGCGCCACGTCGGGCTTGCAGGGCTCGACCTTCTTGCAGGGGATCTGCCGCGCCAGTTCCTTCAGGCTGACCGTGCGGTCGCCGTGCATCAGCACGATCAAGGGCTCCGCCTTCTCGTCCTGCATGACCAGGGTCTTCACGACAGCGTGCTCCTCGACGCCCAGCTGCTTGGACGACTCGGCCGTGCCGCCGTGCTCGATGTAGTCGTAGACGTGCTCGGTGAAAACGACGCCGGCGCGCTTCAGGGCCTGGGTTGCCGGGGTTTCGCTGACATGGCTGCTCTTCTTGCTCATCCCCTCATTTTCGGGGAGGCGTTCGATTCTGTTTCTCGACAATGAATTATTGTTTTACAGTAAGTTTTCCGTGTTTGCCCTAGGCCACCATGCCCGACTCCTTTTCTGCCGATGGTTTACGGCGCATCCGCCGCCTGGCCTGGGTCGTGCGGCTGCTCTGCCTGCTCGGCGTCGTGGTCATCGGCACCCTGCCCTTCATCTTCTGGGCCGAGGCCGACTGGGTGGCCGAGGTGGCGGCGCATCTGTGGAACGTCAACAAGCTGCAGCTCGATCTCGGCTCGCGGCTGTGGGGGCTGGCGGCGTCGATGCTGCCGACATCGGTCAGCCTGTTCGCGCTGTGGCAGATGTGGTCGCTGTTCGGCTGCTTCGCCCAGGGCGAGCTGCTGGCGCGCCGGCCCGCCCAGCATCTGCGCCGCCTGGGCCTGGGCCTGTGCGCCCTGGCCGCCGCGCAACCGCTGGGCCAGACGCTGGCCATCCTGGCGCTGACCTGGGGCAACCCCAAGGGCGAGCGCCAGCTGTGGTTCGGCCTCTCGGCCGACCACTACCTGGCTCTGCTGTTCGGTCTGCTGCTGCTGGCGTTGGCCCAGGTGCTCTCCGAGGCAGCACGCGTCGCCGACGAAAACGCTGAATTCGTCTAACCCCATGCCTATCGTCGTGACCCTCGACGTCATGCTCGCGCGCCGGAAGATGCGCTCGCGCGAGCTGGCCGAGCGCGTGGGCATCACGGAGGCCAACCTGTCGCTGCTCAAGAGCGGCAAGGTGCGCGGCGTGCGCTTCGACACCCTCACGCGCATCTGCGAAGCCCTGCAATGCCAGCCCGGCGACCTGCTCGCCTGGGAGCCCGGCCCCGAGCCTCCCGAAGACCCCTGACCCGCTGTCATCCCATGCGCTTTCTGATCTCTTGCCTGCTGCTGGCGGCCTGCGCCGCCCATGCCCAGACCGAAGTCCTGCCTCCCGTCCAGACCGACCTCAAGCGCGACAAGGGCGTGCTGCCCTATGCACGCATCAACGAGCTGCTGACCAAGTTCGGCAAGTATGGCGAGGGGCTGTTCCGCATGGACTTCAAGGTCGACACGACGAAGTCCACAACGCCCCTGGCGGACGTGCGCATGGCGGTGCGCAGCGACGAGGCCGACCACCCCATCCGCATCGACGGCGAAGGGCGCTTCGACCTGCCGCTGCTGCCCGAGGCCGAGGCCAAGACTGCCGACCTGGCCAGCAATGCTGCCAAGGGCACGCTGCCCATTCGCGGCAGCATCGAGCTGACCTATCCACCGGAACAGCTGACGATGGCCAAGGTGCGCCAGACCCTGCGCGTCGCCCGCACGCTGCGCGAGGAGCTGCTGCCCTTCTATCTGCGCTGGCTGTTCCCGCGCATCGAGGCCGTGCGCGTGTGCTCGGCCACACCCAGCTGGGAGCTGCAGTGGCAGGAGAACGGGCAACTGCTCGGCCTGCCCCTGCCCCTTGCCGCTGGCGAGCGTGATCCAGATGCCAAGAAGGGCGAGAAGGGCCGCCCCTGCACGCTGCTGACCGGCCAGGAGAACTGGCCCGACGCAGCCCGCCTGCTGCCGCCGCCCGACAGCAAGCTCAGCGTCAAGCTGTAAGGGGCATGAACCACCGTTGGATCGCCCGCGGCCTGGTCGGCGGCCTGCACCTGGCGCTGCTGGCCGCGCTGTGGCTGCACCGGCCGCCACCGCTGGACCACCCCGGCGAGCGACGTCTGACGACGGTCCGCCTGGTGCTGCCACGTCCGAAACAGACGCCGGCGCCCGTACCGTCGACCGCGCCGACGCAGCGCAAGCCGAGGCCCGAGCTGCCCGACATCGCGCCCCTGCCCTTCAGGACTGAAGCGCCCGGCGCTGCCAGCCCCGCGCCTGCCCCAGCCGCCGAACCCGCCCCGGCCGCCATGGCACCCGCCGAACCTCCCCGCACGACGCTGCGCCTGATGCTGCCGCCTGGCTACGCGGCGTCATCAGCCGCGGCGCGCAATCCGGCGCTGAGCGACCCGCGCAGCAACACGCCGCGCCCGACATTCGAGGACCGCATCGCCGACGCCACCGGCGGCGCTGGTGCCTGGGTTGAGGAAAGCACCGGCGAGAACCGCTCCCAGTCCGTCGGCGCCCTCGGGGACCGGCGCACCGTCATGCGCCGTGGCAACACCTGCGTCGAGATCTTCCGCTCGCGCATCGCCGACATGGACCAGTTCAACGGCAACGTCGCCCCACGGGCGGTGAGCATGGTGGGCAAGCCCTACAAGTGCAAATGAAGGGCGGCGAGCTGGCATAGACTGCGGCCACAAAAAATCAGGGGGAATGGCCAGCATGTCGCTGACCTCGGAAGCCGTACTCGCGCTCGCACCGGATGCTGCCTCGGCCAAGGCCGCCCACGGCCTGGTCAGGCCTTCGCAATGGCCCACCCTCGGCGCGAATGACGCCGCCGTCTGGGGCGAATGCCAGGGCAGCGGCGCCAAGCCCTACCAGACCCAGGTCGACCTCGCCGGCCCCGCCTTCCGCTGCTCCTGCCCGAGCCGCAAATTCCCCTGCAAGCACGGCCTGGCGCTGCTGCTGATGCGGGCCCAGCAGCCAACCGACTTCGCCGCCAGCGATGCGCCGGCCTGGGTCGGTGAATGGCTGGCCGGCCGTGCCGACAAGGCGGAAAAACAGGCCGAGAAGCAAGCCACCAAGGCCAGCGCCGCGCCGGCCGACCCTGAAGCGGCCGACAAGCGCGAGGCCCAGCGCTGGCAACGCATCGAGACCGCCGCACAGGACCTGCAGCGCTGGCTGGCCGACCAGATCGCCCGCGGCCTGGGCGTGCTCGACGACAGCGCGCTGCAAAGCTGGGCCGCAATGGCGCGCCGCATGGTCGATGCGCAGGCACCGGGCCTGGGCCAGCGCATCCAGGCCGCCGCGGCCGGTGTGCGCCGCGGCGCCGACTGGCCCGAGCAGACGCTGGTGCGCCTGGGCCTGCTGCAGCTCGCCTGCGAGGCCCTGAGCCGGCGCGCGCAGCTCGGCGCCGGTGAACAGGCCGACCTGCGCATCGTCGCCGGCTGGCCAATGGACCGCGACGAGGTGCTGGCGCAAGGCCCGCGCGAGACCGACCGCTGGACGGTGCTGGGCAGCGCCACCGAGGCCCGCGACGACCGACTGACCGAGCGCCGCGTCTGGCTGCACGGCGAGCGCAGCGGCCGCCGCGCCTTCATCCTTGACCACGCCTTTGGTGGCCGCGGCTTCGAGCAGTCCTGGGTCACCGGCACGGCCGTTGACGCGACGCTGGCCTTCTTCCCCAGCGGCAGCGGCCTGCGCGCCCTGCTGGTGGACACGGCCGCGCCCGTTGGCGCCGCCCGCTGGCCCGCCACCCAGGCCGCCGAGGAGTTCCAGGCCGTGGCCCGCCGCGTGGCCGGCTGCCCCTGGGTGGGGCTGCATCCCATCGTGCTCTGTGACGCCCTGCCGCTGCGCCATGGCGAACGCCTGCTGCTCATCGTCGACGGCCGCGCGCTGCCACTGGCCCTGCGCGAGGCCGATGTCTGGACGCTGCTGGCCCTGTCCGGCGGCCGGCCGCTGAATGTCACGGCCGAATGGGACGGCCAGGCCCTGGCGCCATTGACGGCTTGGCGTGGCGACGAGTTGCTGTGGCTGAGGAGCCCTTCATGAGTGGCCCCTGGACCGCCCTGCTGCCCGCCGCCACCGTGGGCACCGACCGCCAGCCCGGCCCCTGGCCGCTGCCGGCGGGCGACATCGGCAGCCTGGCCCGCCAGGCCGCCGAGTCCGCCACCGAACCGGCCACAGGCCTGCTGCGCGCCGCAGCCGTGCTCGCCAGTTGCTCGCTGGCCGGGGCTCAGGGCTCGCTATGGTCCGAGCCGCTGCCGGCCGCCGCGCCGGAGGATGCGCGGCCCGCGCTCGAAGCCGGCGCCGCCCTCGATGCCTTGAACTGGGTGCTGCAGGACGGCCCCACGCGCCTGCAACACGAGGCGCTGTTGCGCGTCGGCCAGGCCGCCCGGCGCCTGCCTGCCCGGCTGCTGCCGCAGGCCCTGGACTTGGGCCGCCGCTCCGTGGCCTTGCGCGCACCGCTGCTGACCGTGCTGGGCGAACGCGGCCTGTGGCTGGCCGCCCAGCGCGCCGACTGGGCATTTGCCGCCGGTGCCAGCGAAGCCACAGGCAGCGATGCAGCCTGGACCGAGGGCACGCTGGAGCAGCGCCGCGCCTGGTTCACGCAGGCCCGCCAGGCCGAGCCTGCGGCCGCCCGCGAGCGCCTGCAAGCCGCCCTGGCCGAACTGCCTGCTCGCGAGCGCGCCGACCTCGTCACCGCACTGGTCACTGGCCTCAATCCCGACGACGAACCGCTGCTCGATCAACTGCGCGCTGACCGCAGCCGCGAGGTGCGCCAGGCTGCGCTGCAACTGCTGCTGCGCCTGCCCACGGCCGCCCATCCGCAGCGCGCCGCCGCCCGCCTGTCACCCCTGCTCGTGCTGGAACGCGGCCTGCTGCGCAAGCGCTGGCAGATCGATGCGCCCGCCGCAGCCGCCGCGGACTGGAAGGCCGACCAACTCGACGCGACCCGGCCGCAGAACGATGCGCTCGGCGAGCGCGCCTGGTGGCTCTATCAATTGGTGCGCCAGACTCCGCTGGCCTGGTGGCGCAGCCACACCGGCATGACGGCAGCCGAGCTGCTGGCCTGGGCCGCGGGCACCGACTGGACCGAGGCCCTGATCCGCGGCTGGGCCGAGGTGCTGTTCGCCGCACCGGCGAATGACTGGTGCGACGCCCTGCTCGACCACTGGCCGCCCAGCCTGCGCGAAGACCCCGCCCGTGTGCTGGGCCTGCTCGCACCTGCCGCGCGCGACCGCCACCTGCTGCGCTACGCCAGCGGCGGCTCCCAACCCACCGCCACCGTGCTCGTGCATGCGCTGAACGCCTGCGCGGCCGGCCAGGCGCTGTCGGCCGAGTTGTCCGCCCTGCTGGCGCGAACGCTCAGCAAGCAGATCGGCGACGGCACGCTGAACACCGATTACGGCCTGCGCGGCCTGCTCAGCGACTTCGCCTGCGCCGCGCATGCCGACAGCCTGGCCACGCTCGCCGCCCTGCCGCGCCGGGCCGACGAAACCCCTTCCTGCGCCGAGGCGCTGCTCACGGTTGAACGCATCGTGAGCGCGCGTCGCGCCCTGCACACCTTGACCCCGAGGACGCCATGACCGCCGATGTTTTGCGCCAGCACGCCGAGACCCAGTTCGCCGAGGAACTGGCTGAGCTCAAGCGCGCCGACACCCGCCAGCGCCCGACCAACTGGGAGCTGTCGCCCTGGGCCGTCGTGCGCTATCTGATGGGCGGGCGGCTGGACAACGGCTTCGCGGTCAGCGCCAAGTACATCGGTGACCCGCGGCTGATGGAGATCGCCGTCGCCACGCTGGCCACCGACCGCGCGCTGCTGCTCTATGGCGTTCCCGGCACGGCCAAGTCCTGGGTGTCCGAGCACCTGGCTGCGGCCATCAGCGGCGACTCGACGCGCCTCATCCAGGGCACCGCCGGCACCAGCGAGGAGCAGCTGCGCTATGGCTGGAACTACGCCCAGCTGCTGGCCCACGGGCCGTCCGAAGCGGCGCTGGTGCCCAGCCCGCTGATGCAGGCCATGCGCGCCGGCAAGATCGCCCGCGTCGAGGAGCTGACGCGCATCCCGGCCGACGTGCAGGACAGCCTCATCACCGTGCTGTCCGAGAAGACCCTGCCCATCCCCGAGCTCGGCAGCGAGGTGCAGGCGGTGCGCGGCTTCAGCGTCATCGCGACGGCCAACAACCGCGACAAGGGCGTCAACGAACTGTCGGCCGCGCTGAAGCGTCGCTTCAACACCGTCGTGCTGCCGGTGCCGGCCAGCGCCGAGGACGAGATCGCCATCGTCACCAAGCGCGTGGGCGAGATGCGCCGCGCGCTGGAGCTGCCGGCCGAGCCGCCGGCGCTGAAGGAGGTGCAGCGCGTGGTGCAGATCTTCCGCGAGCTGCGCAGCGGCCAGACCGAGGACGGCAAGACGCGCATCAAGTCGCCAACGTCGACGCTGTCCTCCGCCGAGGCCATCTCGGTCATCAACAGCGGCCTGGCGCTGGCGGGCCATTTTGGCGACGGCGTGCTGCGCCCGGCCGACATGGCGGCCGGCCTGATCGGCGCCGTCATCAAGGACCCGGTGCAGGACCAAGCCGTGTGGACGGAATACCTGGAAACCGTCGTCAAGGAGCGCAGCGACTGGAAAGACCTCTACCGCGCCTTCCGTGAACTGAACTGACGTGGATCACTTCTTCGGCATCCGTCACCACGGCCCCGGCTGCGCGCGCAGCCTGGTGCGGGCACTGGACGCGCTCAAGCCCGACTGCGTGCTGATCGAAGGCCCGCCCGAGGCCGATGGCCTGGTCGCCGCGGTGCTGCAGGACGGCATGCAACCGCCCGTCGCGCTGCTGAGCTATGCGCCCGACGAACCCGGCCGCGCCGTCTACCACCCCTTCGCCGAGTTCTCGCCCGAATGGCAGGCGCTGCGCTGGGCCGCGATGGCCGCCGTGCCGGCGCGCTTCATCGACCTGCCGGTGGCGCTGTCGCTGACGCGGCCCGAGGAGGACGAAACGCCGCTGCGCGAAGACCCGCTCGGCCGCCTGGCCGAAGCCGCCGGCTATGCCGATGGCGAGGCCTGGTGGAACGACCAGGTGGAAGAGCGCGGCGACGGCGAGCAGCTCTTCGCCGCGATTGCCGAAGCCATGGCCGCGCTGCGCGCCGATGCCGGCGACGAAGACCCCCACACCCTGCTGCGCGAGGCCCATATGCGCCAATGCCTGCGTGCCGCGCGCAAGGAAGGCTTCGAGCGCATCGCCGTCGTTTGCGGCGCCTGGCATCTGCCCGCTCTGCAAGCCGAGGTCGCGGCCAAGGCCGACGCCGCGCTGTTGAAAGAAGCGCAAGCCGGGCGCGCCAAGCTCAAGATCGCCTGCACCTGGGTGCCCTGGACCTACCGCCACCTGACGCGCGCCAGCGGCTATGGCGCCGGCATCGCCTCGCCCGGCTGGTACGAGCACCTGTGGGCCAGCACCGCGGGCGACCGGCCGCGCGCCATCGGCTGGCTGGCCCGCGTGGCTGCGCTGATGCGGGCGCGCGATCTCGACTGCTCGTCCGCCCACCTCATCGAAGCCGCCCGACTGGCCGACACGCTGGCCGCGCTGCGCGGCCGCCCGGCGCCGGGGCTGGAGGAATTGCACGAGGCCACGCGCACGGTGCTGACGCTGGGCGACGAGGCCGTACTGCGCTTCCTGGCCGAGGCCCTGGTGGTGGGCGACCGCTTCGGTCAGGTGCCTGCCGACGTGCCCACGGTGCCGCTGCAGCGCGACCTCGAGCAGACGCAGAAGAGCCTGCGCCTGAAGGCCGAGGCCTTGCAGAAGACGCTGGACCTGGACCTGCGCCAGCCCAACGACCTCGCGCGCAGCCATCTGCTGCACCGGCTGCTGTTGATCGACCTGCCCTGGGGCCAGGTCGCCAGGCTGGGCCGTTCCTCGCGCGGCAGCTTCCACGAGGTGTGGACGTTGCAATGGCAGCCCGAGTTCGCGCTGCGCCTCATCGAGGCCAGCCGCTGGGGCCAGACCGTGGCCCAGGCCGCCACCGCCCGCGCCATCGAGCGCAGCGCCAGCATCGAGCGCCTGGCCGAGTTGTCCGAGCTGGTCGACCGTGTGCTGCTGGCCGACCTGCAAGGCGCCGTCGCTGCCACGACGCGCGCGCTGGAAGACCGCGCCGCGCTGACTGGCGACACCGCCCAGCTGCTGGCCGCGCTGCCGGCCCTGGCCAATGTCTTCCGCTACGGCAATGTGCGCCAGACCGACGCGGCCATGGTGGGCCATCTGCTGGACGGCCTCATCGTGCGCGCGGCGCTCGCCCTGCCCTTGGCCTGCACCGCGCTGGACGAGACCGCGGCCGATGCGCTGCGCGAGCACCTGCTGGCCGCGCATGCCGCGGTGGGCCTGCGCGCGGGCGATGCGCAGAGCGCCGCATGGCGCCAGGCGCTGCAACAGCTGGCCAGCCTGCCGACGGCCCACGAGCTGCTGCAGGGCCTGGCGACACGGCTGCTGCTTGACGGCGGCGACTGGGACAGCGAACGCGCGGCGCAGCAGCTGTCGCTGCACCTGTCGGCCGGCGCGCCCGCGGCCGATGCGGCCGCCTGGCTGGACGGCTTCCTGAACCGCAATGCCGTCGTGCTGCTGCATGACGACGCGGTGTGGCGCCTTGTGGATGACTGGCTGACGGGACTGGGCGAAGACCATTTCATCACCGTGCTGCCGCTGGTGCGGCGCAGCTTCTCGCACTTCGCCGCGGGCGAGCGCCGCGACCTGGGCACTCGTGCCGCACGCGGCGCCATCACCGCCGAAATCGGCGGCGCGGCCGACTGGGACGAGGCCCGCGCCGCGCTGCCCCTGCCGCTGCTGCGGCGCCTGCTGGAGCTGCCCGCATGAGTGCCGATGAAGAACGCCTGCGCCGCTGGCGCCTGGTGCTGGGCGGCGAGGCCGAGGCCGCGTGCGGCGGGCTGAGCGGCCCGGCGCAGGAGATGGACCAGGCGCTGACGGCTCTCTACGACGCTCAGGGCCCCGGTGGCCTGCAGTCGCGCGACCGGCGCGGCGGCCGCGGTGGCTCGGCGCCCAGCGTGGCGCGCTGGCTGGGTGACATCCGCCGCTACTTCCCCAGCCAGGTCGTGCAGGTCATGCAGCGCGACGCCCTGCAGCGCCTGAACCTGCGCGACATGCTGCTGCAGCCCGAGATGCTGAACAGCGTGCAGCCCGACGTGCACCTTGTCGCCCAGCTGATGGCGCTGTCGCGCGTGATCCCGGCCGGCACCAAGGACACGGCGCGCATGGTGGTACGACGCGTCGTCGACGAGCTGATGAAGCGCCTGGACGAGCCGCTGCGCTCGGCCATCAGCGGTGCGTTGGACCGCAGCCAGCGCAACCGCCGGCCGCGCCATGCCGAGATCGACTGGCACCGCACCATCCGCGCCAACCTGCGCCACTGGCAGCCCGAGCACCGCACCGTGGTGCCGCAGACGCTGATCGGCTATGGCCGCAAGGCAAGGCGGCCGCAGCGCGAGGTGGTGCTGTGCATCGACCAGAGCGGCTCCATGGCCAACTCGGTCGTCTACGCCAGCATCTTCGGCGCCGTGATGGCCTCGCTGCCGGCGGTGTCCACGAAGCTGGTGGTCTTCGACACGGCCGTTGTCGACATGACCGAGCAGCTCGACGACCCGGTGGAGCTGCTGTTCGGCGTGCAGCTCGGCGGCGGCACCGACATCAACGGCGCGGTGGGCTATTGCCAGTCCATCATTCGCGAGCCGCGCAACACCATCCTCGTGCTGATCTCCGACCTGTTCGAGGGCGGCGTCGAGGCCGGGCTGCTGAAGCGCGCAGCCGAGCTGGTGGAGAGCGGCGTGCAGTTCGTGACGCTGCTGGCGCTGAGCGACGAGGGTGCACCGGCCTATGACCACCAACTGGCCGCCAAACTGGCCGCCCTGGGCGTGCCGTCCTTCGCCTGCACGCCGGACGCCTTCCCCGGCCTGATGGCAGCGGCCATCCGGCGCGATGACATCGCCACCTGGGCCGCGGGCCAGGGGCTGGCTACGTCGCGCTGAGCCGCTCGCGCAGTGCCTGCCCACCGGCGCCGCCACGGCGCTTGAGCTGACGGAACAGCGTCTGGCGCGAGCCCAGGCCGCTGCGGGCGGCGACATCGTCCAGCGACAGCGCCGGGTCCAGCAGCAGGCGCGCAGCATGCTCGGTGCGCAGCCTTGCGAGCCAGGCCATCGGCGTGCAGCCCTGCAGCGCACGGAAGCAACGCACGAAGTGGTACTTGGACAGCCGCGCCACCGCGGCGATGTCGTCCAACGTCAATGCGTCAGCGTGGCAGCTCAACATGAAATCGGTGGCGCGGTCCAGGCGAGCCAGCAGCTCGACGTGCTGGCCCCGGCTGAGGGTCGCAAGGCGGCCGCTGCGCGAGCGCCAGCCGGGCTCGGCCTCCAGCATGCGCCACAGCAGCGACTGCAGGCTCTCCTCCAGCCAGGCCTCGTCGCCGACGTCACCAAGCACCGCGCCTCGGCCGCCAAGAATGGCATCGCGCAGCTGGGTCAGCTCCAGGTTCAAAGCGCCATCGGCCGGGCGCAGATGCTCGGCAAACCCTGCCGCTTTACGCCCGTTCTCGCCGTCGGCCGAGAGCACGTCGGCCGGCGTCTGGTGCGCCGCGTGGGCGACCTCGTCGGCCATGCCGGGCCGAAAGAAGACACCAAAGCTCAGCACCGGCTCGCGGCTGCGGATGCGCGCGCCGTAGTGGCCGCCCTGGTTCAGGATCAGGCAGCGTTCGGTGTCGACGCGCAGCCGCCGGCCCGGCAGCAGATAGTCCTCGCCCTCGCCGCCCCAGGCTCGCTTGATGGACAGCGTCTGCGTGTGCGGCGGGAATTCGACGCCACGGGACCAACCCATGACGACGGCGTTCTCTTGCCCCCAGTGCTGGGCGAACCACTGCCGGAACCCCGCGTTCGCAGCCGTCAGTGGCCGCGGCGCCAGGTCGGGCAACTCGCGCAGGATCATGCGCGCAAGTCTAGGCGCCTAGCGCGGGCTGCTCGCGGCGGATGCGGCCGGCGTGCCATCGCCGCCGCTGGGCTGGATCGGCCGCGAGCGCGCACCGCCCGCGTCCTGCCCGGCCGTCATCGCGCCCACGGCGGGCGGCGCCTGCGGGTGGTCGGAGGCACCGCGCAGGTCGGTGCTCGGCGCCACCTTGGGCAGCGGCTCGGACGGCGGCACGGGCGGCGGCGGCACTTCGCGCCGGCAGGCGCCCAGCAGGGCCAGCATCAGCACAGCCGGCAGGGTGACGCTCAGACGGTGGGTCGGCTGCGCGGGCATGACTCGCTCCTTGGCAGAAAGCCTGACGGACAGGGCGGCCGGGGCAATCTTCGTGCCCTGCCTCCTTCAGCCACCTTTGGCCTTGGGCGCCACCGGCACATAGACCTCGACCGGCGATCCGGGCTCATCGGGACAGAAGTCGGGGCCATAGCGCTCGAACAGCGGACCGGCGGCCTGGACATCTTCCGAAGCCGGTAGCTGGCGCTCGAAAATGTCGCCGAAGCCCGCCTCAAGCTCTGAAAACGGAAAGCTGAAGAAGGCGTAGCGCCCGGCTGGCAACGTCAGCTTCGTCATGCCCGCCGGCACGGTGGCCGACGGCTCGACGGCCACGCAGGCCAGGTAGTCGAAGCCGGCGTCAGACTGGTTGTGCATGACGCCGTAGGTGGTCCTGGCCTCGATGGCCTGCGCGACCTCTGGGATGCGGGCCACGAAGCGCGGCCACAGGGCCCGGATATCGGGCGACATCGGCGTCGTGCGAATCTGCAGGCCGACGACGGTGACGGCGGGTCGGTCAATGATCTGGAGTGGCATGGCGGTCCTCGAAGTTGCGAAACAGGCGCCCGTGGAGGTGCCCACGCTACGACGAACGGCGGGCATCGTTTTCGACCAACCGGTGTCGAGCAGCAATTTCTGCAACACCGGTGCCCGCACTGCACGCCTAGGCTGGTGCCCTCATCACTGCCCACACCCGCCATGCGCCAGCTCCTTGCCGCTGCCTTGTTTGCCGCCCTGCTCTCGCCCGCCCAGGCCGCCGCGCCGGCCGAACTGTTTGATTTCTGGGTCGGCGACTGGATCGTCACCTGGCAGAACGCCAACGGCAGCCCGGGCCAGGCTCGCAACCGCGTCGGCAAGATCCTCGACGGCCAGGTCATCGAGGAGAACTTCGAGGGCGACCCGGCCGTCGCGCCGCGGCTGCTGGGCCGCTCGCTGTCGGTACTCGACAAGGCCGGCGTCTGGCACCAGGCCTGGGCCGACAACCAGGGCGGCTTCTTCGCGCTGACCGGCGGCAGCATCGGCGAGACACGATTCTTCGCGACCGACCTCAAGCCCGTCGGCGAACAGATCAAGGGCCAGCGCATGCGCTTCTACGACATCAAGCCCGACAGCTTCATGTGGGACTGGGAAGGCAGCACCGATGGCGGCAAGACCTGGGCGCTGATCTGGCGCATCCAATACCAGCGCGCGCCCGGGGGCTAAGGCCCTCCCCATAGACTCGGCAGGGTCGTCGATCTGACCCGGAAGTCCCCATGCCTTTCTCGACCTGGCTGCTGTTCTGCGGCGTGGCCTTGCTGACCTGTTTTTCGCCGGGCCCCGGCGTGCTGCTCGCGATCTCCAACGCCATGGCCGTGGGACCGCGGCACACGGTGTTCAGCTCGCTGGGCAATGCGGCCGGCCTGCTCATCGTGTCGGGCGCCGCCACCGCCGGCATGGGCGCCCTGCTGGCGGTGTCGGCCTCGGCCTTCCTCGTCGTCAAGCTCATCGGCGCGGGCTATCTGATCTATCTGGGCATCAAGCAGTGGCGCAGCGCGCCGCTGCGGTTGGATGCCCCGGCGTCGGCCAACCAGCCGCACACGCCGGGCAAGCTCTTCCTGCAAGGCATGGGCGTGGCCGTCACCAACCCCAAGGCCATCCTGTTCTTCACGGCGCTGTTCCCCCAGTTCCTGACACCCGGCCATTCACTGCTACTGCAGACCCTGCTGCTCACCCTGACCTTCACCGTGCTGGCCCTGGTGTCCCACGCGGTCTATGTGGGCCTGTTCCGCTCGCTGCGCCGCTTCCTGACCGAGGTACGGCATCTGCGGCTGTTCAACCGCATCTCAGGCGGGCTGTTCGTGCTGCTGGGGCTGAGCCTGCTGAGGCTGCGCAACCGCGCGGCTTGAATCAGATCGAGCTTCGGCCCGTTCCTGCTCGCGCAGCCGCAGTACGCGCCGCTGCACCTTGCCCGTCGTCGTCATCGGCAGGGCGTCGATGAACTCGATTTCCTTCGGGTACTCGTAGGGCGCCAGGCGCGCCTTCACATGGGCTTGCAGGGCCTCCACCAGCGCGGTGCTAGCAGCATGCCCGTCGGCCAGCACGACATAGGCCTTCACCAGCGCGCCGCGTTCGGCGTCGGGCTTGGGCACGACGGCCGCGTTCGCCACGGCCGCATGCTTGAGCAGGCAGTTCTCAATCTCGCCGGGGCCGATGCGATAGCCGGCGGCCTTGAAGACGTCGTCCGCCCGGCCTTCGTACCAGAGCGTGCCGTCCCGATCGCTGCGGGCGAGGTCGCCGGTGCGGCACCAGTCGCCCGTGAACTTGGCCTTCGTCGCGGCCTCGTTGTTCCAGTAGCCAAGGAAGAAGACCGGGTCGGGATCGCCGTGGCGGTCACGCGCGTTCACGGCCACCTCACCGGTCTCGCCGGGCGCGCATTCCCGGCCCTCGTCATCGATGACCGCCACGCGGTGGCCCGGGTAGGCCCGGCCCATGCTGCCTGGTTTGGCCGGCCACAGGGCCTGGCAGTTGCCAACCACGTAATTCATCTCGGTCTGGCCGAACATCTCGTTGACCGGCACCCCCAGCGCATCGCGGCACCAGTTGAACACCGCGTCGCCAACGGCCTCGCCGGCGCTCATCAGCGCGCGCAGCTTCAGCGCATGGCGCTTCGGGCGAGGCTCGGCCTTCATCATGGCCTTGAGCGCCGTCGGGAACAGGAAGGCATGCGTGACGCCGTAGGCCGCCATCAGCTCGAAGGCCTTGGCCGCAGAGAAACGGCCCTGCCAGGCGACGATGGGGCGGCCGAAGTAGAGCGTGGGCAACAACGCATCCATCAGCCCGCCGGTCCAGGCCCAGTCGGCAGGGCTCCAGAAGACGGCGTCCGTCTTCTGGAGCCCTTTGCTGGGCCGAGGCCCTTCATTGCCGCCTCCCATCTCCCGCTCCCTCTTCCCCAGGGAAGAGGGCCTGATCGTCTCAGTGACATCGGGAAATGGATCGAAACCGAACCAGTTCTGGCTGGCGACAAAGCCAGTCAGGTTGCCGATCAACGCCCGCTGTGGGATCAGTGCACCCTTGGGGTTGCCGGTGGTGCCGCTGGTGTAGATCAGGATGGCCGGGTCGTCGGCCTGAGTGGCCACTGGCTTGAAGCGCGCCTCCTCGGCCTGCAGGGCCTGCATCCACGGCAGCTCGTCGCAATCCACCGGGCATTCGCCCACGACCAGGATGCGGCGCAGCGCCGGGCAGCGCGCCTTGACCTCGCGCAGGGCCGGCAGGGCTTCGCAGGCGGCAATGGCGAGCACGGCACCGCTGTCCTGCAGCCGGTACTCCAGCGCCTCGGCGCCGAAAAGCATGGACAGTGGCATGGCGACCGCGCCAATCTGCTGGATCGCGATGTGGGCGACGGCCGTCTCGAAGCGCTGCGGCAGCACGATGGCCACACGATGGCCGCGGCGTACACCCTGGTCCAGCAGCGCGTTGGACAGCCGGTTGGCGGCCCGCTGCAATTGCGCGTAGCTGTAGTGGGCGCGGCAGCCGCTTTCGCTGTCGAAATAAATGGCCGTGGCGTCGGGGGTGTCGCGCGCCCAGCGGCCGCAGCAGGCCTCGGCGATGTTGAAGTCCTGGGGCACCTGCCAGCGAAAGGCGCCGTGCAGCTGCTCGTATCGGTCTTCCGCCATGGGCCACCCCCGGTTGGGACAAGGGGGCGAATGCTAGCCAGCCCGGCAATGCCCGGGCTAATGGATTGCCCGGGGCAGAAACCGGGCGGTCAGGTCAGAGCCCGAGCCAAGCTGAGGGAGACCACATGCTCGGCCGGTCGCCGTCGGCATAGCGCTCCAGCGCGTCGCCGGTCAGGCGGCAGATGCGCCACTCGGGCATGACGTCGGCGCCCAAGCCTTCATAGAAGCGGATGGCGTCCTCATTCCAGTCCAGCACCGTCCAGTCGAAACGGCCATAGCCGCGCTCGCAGGCTGTCTGGGCCAGCTCGATGATCAGCGCCTTGCCCAGGCCGCTGCGGCGGTGGGCGGGGCGCACATACAGATCTTCCAGATAGAGGCCGGGCTTGGCCAGGAAGGTCGAGAAGTTGGTATAGAACAGCGCAAAGGCGACCACCTCACCGTCCACCATGCCAACCAGGCACTCGGCCGCGGGAGCATCGCCAAACAGATGCGGCTCGAGCTTCTCTGGCGTGACTTGCAACAGATGGGTCAGGTTCTCGAACTCGGCAAGCTCGCCGATGAGCTGGACGATGGCTTTCAGATCGCGCGGCTCGGCGGCGCGGATGTCGTGGCGGGGTGCGGGCATGGTGGCCATTGTCAGCGCACTGCCGTGTCCTACAGTGCGGATATGCCCGATGTCTATTCCCCGCGCCGCGCCCACCGCAGCGAATTTCTGAGCCTGCGCGGCCTGCGCCACCACATCTTGCGCTGGGGCCAGCCCTTGCCGGGCCACTCGCCCCTGGTCATGGTGCATGGGTGGATGGACGTCGGCGCGTCCTTCCAGTTCGTCGTAGACGCCCTGCAGCAGGAGCGCGAGGTCATTGCGCTGGACTGGCGCGGCTTCGGCCTCAGCGCGACGACGGGTGCCGACAGCTACTGGTTCCCGGACTACCTCGGCGACCTCGACGCCCTGCTCGATGCGCTGAGCCCGGGCGCGCCGGTGGACCTGCTGGGCCACAGCATGGGCGGCAATGTGGCCATGAGTTATGCCGGGGTTCGTCCGCAGCGCATCCGTCGCCTCGTCAATCTCGAAGGCTTTGGCATGCCCGACATCTCGTCCGCCGCCGCGCCCGAACGCCTGGCCAAATGGCTGGACGAGCTGAAGGACCCGCCCTCGCTGCGACCCTACGCGACGCTGGCCGACGTGGCCGAGCGACTGCGCAAGAACAACCCCCGCCTGGCCGCCGACAAGGCCGCCTGGCTGGCCCAGCACTGGTCGCGTGAAACGCCCGAGGGCTTCCAGCTCAATGCCGACCCGGCCCACAAGCTGGCCAATCCCATGCTCTACCGCAAGGCCGAGGTGCTGGCCTGCTGGCAGCGCATCGCCGCGCCCACGCTGTGGGTCGAGGGCAGCGACGACCAGCTGACGCGCTTCTGGGGCACTCGCTACCCGCGCGAAGACTTCGAGGCCCGCCTGGCCCTGGTGCCACAGCTGGAGAAGGCCGTGCTGCAGGACGCCGGCCACATGCTGCACCACGACCAACCCGAAGCGTTGGCCGCCGTGCTTGAGCCCTTCCTGTCGAAGACATGAGGCAGCCTGCCATCGGGTTGCTGCTCGCGCTGGCTGCCGCAGGCGCGCAGGCGAGCTGCTCGCGAGAACTCAGCGTCGGCATCTCCGACCTCGGCTATTCAGCCTTCCTGCGCGACGGCCAGATCCAAGGCGTCGTGCCCGATCTGCTGGACGAGCTGGCCCGGCGCAGTGGCTGCAAGCTGACCCTGCGCTACGCGCCTCGTGCGCGCGTGCTGCTGGACTTCGAGCACGGCAGCATCGACGTGCTGACCTCGGCCATGCGCGCTGCCGACCGCGACCGGGTCGGGCACTTCCTGCCCTATGCCTTCACGGAACTGGATCTGATCGTCGCGTCGGAGCGCGGGCCGCGCTCGCTGGAGGCCTTTGTCGGCCGGCCCGACCTCAAGCTCGGTATCGTCCGAGGCGTGCGCGTAGGTGAGGTGCTGGAGGAACGGATCGCACCGCTGCTGGCCTCGCGACAGGCCGAGTATTCGCCCGACTTCAACAACCTGGCGGCCAAGCTGACGGCCGGGCGCATCCAGGCAGCCATCATTCCCAACATGATCCATGCCAAGCTCAAGCGGGATGGCGCACTGCCGGCGCACAGCATCGTCGTCGACCTGCCGGAGGCCGGCACCGAACCCATCGGCCTTTACCTGAACCGCACCACCGTCACCGAGGACGACGTTCAGCTGCTGCAGGCCCAGATCACCCTGCTGAGGCGCGAAGGCTGGATCCAGCAGCTCTACGCGCGTTATGTCGGCGAGGCCGAAGCCCGGCGCCTGTTCAGGACCGAGGCTCGCTGAACTCGGCCTCCAACTTGTCCATCTGTCTCGCGTAGACGATGACGATGGCGCAAAAGCCCAGCAGCGCGCCCTGCGACGCCAGCCAGAAGGCCAGCGGCCATCCGAACACCTCGACGCTGAGTTCGCGGGCAAAGAACACCGGCACAAAACCAACGATGGCCCAGGCCAGCAGCAACCACACCGTCAGGCGGCGGGTGCGGCGCCAATAGTCGTCGCGCAGCGGAGCTGTCATGGCGGCCATTCTCACCCATGAGAAAATCCGCGTTTCGCCAAGAACCAAGCGACCGTCATGGACATCGAACACATCAACCAAATCGGCAACAACCTGGCCGACCTCACAGCGCGTACCGACGCGCTAAGGGGGTATCTTTGACTTCGACCGCAAAGCACTGCGACTGAACGAGGTCAACGCCTCCCTCGAGAATCCCAACGTCTGGAACGACCAGAAGCGTGCCCAGGAACTGGGCAAGGAAAAGCGCACGCTGGAGGCCGTCGTCGACACGATCACGACGCTGACCAGCTCGCTGGCGGACAACACCGAGCTGTTCGAGATGAGCCGCGAGGAAGGCGACGAAGCCGGCATGCTGGCCATCGAACAGGACGCCGCCGCGCTGCAGGCCAAGGTCGAGGAACTCGAGTTCCGCCGCATGTTCAACAACCCGGCCGACCCGCTGAACTGCTTCATCGACATCCAGGCCGGCGCCGGCGGCACCGAAGCCTGCGACTGGGCCGGCATGCTGCTGCGCCAGTACCTGAAGTACTGCGAGCGCAAGGGCTTCAAGGCGACGCTGGAAGACGAGACGCCCGGCGACGTGGCAGGCCTCAAGAGCGCGACCATCAAGGTCGAGGGCGAGTACGCCTTCGGCCTGCTGCGTACCGAGACCGGCGTGCACCGCCTGGTGCGCAAGAGCCCGTTCGACAGCTCCGGCGGCCGCCACACCTCGTTCGCGTCGCTGTTTGTCTACCCCGAGGTGGATGACAGCATCGAGATCGACATCAACCCGGCCGACGTGCGCACCGACACCTTCCGCGCCTCGGGCGCTGGTGGCCAGCACATCAACAAGACCGACTCGGCCGTGCGCCTGACGCACATCCCGACCGGCATCGTCGTGCAGTGCCAGGACGGCCGCAGCCAGCACAGCAACCGCGACGTCGCCTGGAAGCGCCTGCGCTCGCGCCTGTACGACCATGAGATGCGCAAGCGCCAGGAAGAACAGCAGAAGCTGGAAGACACCAAGACCGACGTGGGCTGGGGCCACCAGATCCGCTCCTATGTGCTGGACCAGAGCCGCATCAAGGACCTGCGCACCAACTACGAAACGTCTGCCACGCAGAAGGTGCTGGACGGCGATCTCGACCCGTTCATCACGGAGTCGCTGAAACAGGGCGTTTGATGCCCTCCCTGAAGCACTGCGCGCCCGCGTTCCGGCTGGCGCGCAGCGCTTCGACTGAACTGACCGATTTCCAAGGAAGCCCCAATGCGTGAAGGCAATGCCACCCTGATCCAACGCCTGGACTACCAGCAACCGGCGTTCTGGATCCGCAAGGTCGACCTGACCTTCGATCTCGACCCGGCCAAGACCCTGGTCACCAGCAAGATGCAGATCGAGCGCAACCGCGCCGTGCCCCACGGCCCGCTGCGTTTGCACGGCGAGGAACTGAACCTGCTGCGCGTGCTGATCGACGGCGCGAGCGTCTCCTTCCGCCAGGAAGGTAACGAGCTCATCATCGAAGGCGCACCCGATGCCGACTTCGCGCTCGAGATCCGCAACACCACCTGCCCGGACAAGAACACGGCCCTCTCCGGCCTGTACACCTCGGGCGGCAGCTTCTTCACGCAATGCGAGGCCGAGGGCTTCCGCCGCATCACCTATTTCCTGGACCGCCCCGACGTGATGGCCGTCTACACGGTCACGCTGCGCGCTAACGCCACTCTCTACCCGGTGCTGCTGTCCAACGGCAATCTGGTCGACAGCGGCACGCTCGACAACGGCCGCCACTTCGCCGTCTGGGCCGACCCCTTCCCCAAGCCCAGCTATCTGTTCGCCGTCGTCGCGGGCGACCTGGTGGCGCGCGAGCAGCGCATCCGCACCCGCGCCGGCAAGGACCACCTGCTGCAGGTCTACGTGCGCCGCGGCGACCTGGAGAAGACCGAGCATGCGATGAATTCGCTGATCGCCTCCATCGTCTGGGACGAGGCCCGCTTCGGCCTGCCGCTGGACCTGGAGCGCTTCATGGTGGTCGGCGTGTCCGACTTCAACATGGGCGCGATGGAGAACAAGGGTCTGAACATCTTCAACACCAGCGCCCTGCTCGCCTCGCCCGCCACCGCAACGGATGCGGACTTCAACCGCATCGAGTCCATCGTCGCCCACGAGTATTTCCACAACTGGACCGGCAACCGCGTCACTTGCCGCGACTGGTTCCAGCTGTCGCTCAAGGAAGGCCTGACCGTCTTCCGCGACCAGGAGTTCTCGATGGACATGGCCGGCACGCCGTCGGCCCGTGCCGTCTGCCGCATCCAGGACGTGCGCCAGCTGCGCGCCGCGCAGTTCCCCGAGGACAGCGGCGCCATGGCCCACCCGGTGCGCCCGGACAGCTACAGCGAGATCAACAACTTCTACACGGCCACCGTCTACGAGAAGGGCGCCGAGGTCGTGCGCATGTACCAGACGCTGGTCGGCCGCAGGGGCTTTGAGGCGGGCATGAAGCTCTACTTCGAGCGCCACGACGGCCAGGCCGTGACCTGCGACGACTTCGCGCAGGCGATTGCCGACGCCAACCCCGGCTCGGGCCTCGCTACGCGCCTGGACACTTTCAAGCGCTGGTACTCGCAGGCCGGCACGCCGCGCGTGACCGCCCGCGGCGAGCATGACGCCGCCGCCCGCACCTTCACGCTGCGCTTCACGCAGACCACACCCGCCACGCCGGGCCAGGGCGACAAGCAGCCCCAGGTGATCCCCATCGTCATGGGTCTGCTGGACCGCCACGGCGCCGCACTGCCCGTGAACGCCAACGGCGACACCGAGGGCGTGGTGGTACTGGACCAGGCCGAGCAGACCTTCATCTTCGAGAACATCGACAGCGAGCCCGTGCCCTCGCTGATGCGCGGCTTCTCTGCGCCGGTGGTGCTGGAGGACGGCCTGTCCGACGCCGGCCTGATCGTGCTGATGCGCCACGACAGCGACCCTTTCAACCGCTGGGAAGCCGGCCAGCGCCTGGCGCTTAACCGCATCCTGCATTCGCTGCGCGCGGGCCAGCCGCTGGTGCTGAGCCCCGTCTTCATCGACGCGATGCGGGTCCTGCTCAACCATCCCGAGCTGGACCCGGCCTTCAAGGAACTGGCCCTGACCCTGCCCGGCGAGGCCTATATCGCCGAGCAGCTCGACGTCGTCGACCCACAGGCCATCCACGCTGCCGTCATGGCCGCACAAACCCAGCTCGCCGCCGCCCTGCGCGACGACTGGGCCGCGGCCTTCGAGGCCAACCAGATCAGCGGTGGCTACACGCCCGACCCGGTCTCGTCCGGCAAGCGGGCGCTGGCCAACCTGGCCCTGTCCATGCTCGTGCTGGATGCGCAGGCCACGGGCGACACCGTCTGGCCGGGCAAGGCCTACCAGCGCTTCAAAGACGCGTCCAACATGACCGAGCGTCTCGGCGCGCTGGCCGCGCTGGTGAACGCCAACGCCGAACTGGCCGCACCGGCCCTGCAGCGCTTCCACGCGCTGTTCAAGGACGATGCGCTGGTGGTCGACAAGTGGTTCTCGCTCCAGGCGCGCGCGCCCGAGGCCGATGGCCGTGTGTTCGCGCGTGCCAAGGCGCTGACCAAGCATGCCGACTTCACACTCAAGAACCCGAACCGCGCGCGCAGCCTGTTGGCCTCGCTGTACATGTTCAACCCGGCTGCGTTCCACCGCGCCGACGCGGCCGGCTATGTGTTCTGGGCCGAGCAGGTGCTCGCCATCGACGCCATCAACCCGCAACTGGCCAGCCGCCTCGCCCGCGCGATGGACCGCTGGGCCGTGCTGGCCGAGCCCTACCGCAGCGCCGCCCGCGAGGCCGTCGCGCGCGTTGCCGCCAAGCCTGATCTGTCGAGCGACGTGCGCGAGATCGTCGAACGCGCGCTGGCTTCGGGAGGCTGATCGATGTCTCGTCAAACCAGCCTGACCCAATACCTCGTCGAGCAGCAGCGCGAGCACGGCCACATCCCGCAGGAACTGCGCCTCTTGATCGAGGTCGTGGCGCGCGCCTGCAAGCGCATCGCCATCGCCGTCAACAAGGGGGCGCTGGGTGACGTGCTGGGCACCGCCGGCAGCGAGAACGTGCAGGGCGAGGTGCAGAAGAAGCTCGACATCATCGCCAACGAGGTGCTGATCGAGGCCAATGAATGGGGCGGCCACCTCGCGGCCATGGCCAGCGAGGAGATGGACGGCATCTACGTCGTGCCCAACCGCTACCCCCAGGGTGAATACCTGCTGCTGTTCGACCCGCTGGACGGTTCGAGCAACATCGACGTCAACGTGTCCATCGGCACCATCTTCAGCGTGCTGCGCAAGGTGGGCCATTCGCGTGGCGTCAGCGAAGACGACTTCCTGCAGCCCGGCAAGCAGCAGGCGGCGGCTGGCTATTGCGTCTATGGTCCGCAGAGCATGCTGGTGCTGACGGTGGGCGATGGCGTAGCTGTCTTCACGCTGGACCGCGAGACCGGCTCCTGGGTTCTGACGCAGGACCAGGTCAGGATTCCGGAAGACACCAAGGAATTCGCGATCAACATGTCCAACCTGCGCCACTGGGCGCCGCCGGTGCGCCGCTACATCGACGAATGCCTGGCCGGCTCCACAGGGCCTCGTGGCAAGGACTTCAACATGCGCTGGGTCGCCAGCATGGTGGCCGACGTGCACCGCATCATGACCCGCGGCGGCGTCTTCATGTACCCCTGGGACCAGCGCGAGCCCGACAAGCCCGGCAAATTGCGCCTGCTGTACGAGGCCAACCCGATGGCCTTCCTCGTCGAGCAGGCCGGCGGCGTGGCCACCACCGGCAGCGAACGCATCATGGACCTGAAGCCCACCAAGCTGCACGAACGCGTGGCCGTGGCCCTGGGCTCCAAGAACGAGGTCGAGCGTATCGCGGCCTATCATCTCGACGCGTCCTGAGAAGCGTACCAAGAAGCGTCTATGGCATAGGCCGGTCCATCCAGCTTGTGATGAGCTGGACGGCCTCGGCCTCCATGCCGATGAAGCCGTGCCAGTGGAGGGCCTCGCAGGCGTCGCCCGTCGGGTCGGCGCCGCCGTCGACCACGACCAGCTTCTTCACTGGCGCAGCCGTCAGCCCCCGCGGGATGTAGCCCACGTCATGAGGCAGGGTCTGCCGGCACTGGTCCTTGGCGTGGTGCAGCACCAGCACCGGCACGCGGAGGGCCGACAACTCCTGGCGCGGCACGGCGCCCGGCTTGTCCCAGGCGACGATGCTGGACGTCAACACCAGGCCGGCGATCTCCCCCTGCAATCGGATGGCCGCCGCCGTGGCCGACACCGTTCCACGACTGGTGCCGACCAACCAGACCGGCAATGGCGACTTCTGCCTGACGGCCTTCAGCACTTCGCGGATGTCGGTCATGTGGGCATCCGAGATGCGCTCGCTGTAGCCCAGATCGGGCGTGTCGCTCGGCTTGCCGAAGATGGCGACGTTGTAGCCGCGCGCGGCGAACTCCCCTGCGGAGCGGACCAGGAAATTGCGGCTCGTCGGCCGCCCCGCTTCGATGCGACCGAAGCCCCCGCTGCCGCCAGGAAACAGCAGCACCGTCGCCCGCGCACCTTCGGCGGCCTGCCAGAACACCGGCGTGACGACGCCCTCGCGGGTGGCGACATCGAAGCGCCCATCCTCGGCCTGGGTCAGCGCCGTGGCGCCCAGCATCCACGCCCCCAGCAGCAGAATCCTGATTTTTTTCATGCGCCGGAGTTTGCGTCCTGCCGCCCGAAAAGCAAGCCGATCTTGGCGGCTCACAGCAGTTGCGCTATGATCTCGGGCTTCGCTGATCCCGCCTGCGGGACGCGTGAGGCCGGCATAGCTCAGTTGGTAGAGCAGCGCATTCGTAATGCGAAGGTCGGGGGTTCGACTCCTCTTGCCGGCACCAGAACAAGAAGAAGCACCAAGGGCCTGATCTCGCGATCAGGCCCTTTTTGCGTTCTGGGCAGTTTTCCGCACTTGGAACAGCTGTTGCAAACGACCTCAGCCCAACCTCGATAACGCACGCGCGGCGCGGGCACCGGGCCGTTAGTCTGCATGGATTGCAGTTCCCGAAGTCGCCCGAACACCATGGACAGCGCCAGCAACACCCCCACGCCGGGCTTGCGTCAGAAACTCATCATTGCCGCCATCGTCGTCACGGCGCTGCTGGCCTTGTTCGGCCTGTCGACCTTGCACGAGCGCACGACCAGCGAGGTGCAGGCCCGCAAGAACGCCACCGCCCTCAGCTTCGAGCGCTCGCCCGAACAATGGCTGGCCCACCCGCGTGAAGCTTCCGAGTTCGAGCGCGCCCTGCAGGCCAAGGACGTTGCGGCCGTCGGTGTCAGCGGCGGCCTGGTGCTCTACACCGACCGCGCCGGCCATCAATTCAGCACGCGGCTCATCGACTGCGGCCTGGGCTGCAAGAACGAGATCGGCTCACGCCTGGGCGAACTCAGCGTGGCCCAAGGCTTTGCGCTGACCGACATCGACGTCGACGCGCGTACCGGCGGCCAGCGCCTGTTCCAGTCCCTGGAGCGGGCCGGGAGCGCGCTGGCGCCGCTGCTCGTCATGCTGCTGATCGCCGGCCCGCTGGTCTATCTGCAGCTGCGCGGCCCCTTGAGCCAGCGTACCCGCCTGGCCGACAAGCCCAAGACCCGCTTCGACGACGTCATCGGCGCCGAAGAGGCCAAGAAGGCGTTGCGCCGCGTGGCAGCCTTCATGAAGGATCCCAAGCAATACGCCGCCGTGGGCGCCAAGGCACCGCGCGGCGTGCTGCTCGACGGCCCGCCGGGCACCGGCAAGACCCTGCTGGCCAAAGCCCTGGCCGGCGAATGCGGCGCCAGCTTCATCAGCGTCGACGGCTCCTACTTCAGCTCCATGTTCTATGGCGCCGGTATCGGCAAGGTGAAGGAGCTCTTCAAGAAGGCCCGCGACGCAGCGCCCTGCATCGTCTTCATCGACGAGATCGACGGCATCGGCCGGCGCAGCAACGGCAAGGAAGCCGGCGGGGGGGGCGGCGAGCAGGAGCAGAACCGCATCATCAACCGCCTGCTGGTGGAGATGGACGGCTTCTCCTCGCTGGAGAACGTCGTCATCGTCGGCGCCACCAACCACATCGACAACATCGACGAAGCCATGCGCCGGCCTGGCCGCTTCGACCTCATCGTGCGCACGGCCATGCCCACAGTGCCCGAACGCCAGCAGCTGTTCGGCCTCTACCTCGGCCAGATCAAGGCGGCGACCGTCATGGACCTCCCGTCCATCGCCCGCACGGCCGCCGGCATGTCACCGGCGGACATCGCCAACTGCGTGAACCGCGCCGCGGCCTATGCGGCCGAGGCCGGCGAAGCCCACGTCAGCGAGGAGCGGGTCTACCAGTCGCTGGAGACCCATCAGCTCGGCGGCGAGGTGAGCAACAGCAAGGACGTCATCACGCCCGAGACGCTGCGCCGCATCGCCTTCCATGAATCCGGCCATGCGCTGGTGGCCCATGTGCTGGAGGCCGGCAGTGTCGAGCGCGTCAGCATCGAGCCGCGCGGCCCGGCCCTGGGCGTGACCTATGTGACCCGCACCCACGAGGAGCCGCTGTACGGCGAACGCGAGCTGCGCTCGCGCCTGGCCATGATGCTGGCAGGCCGCGAGGCCGAGCTGATCGCCTTCGGCAACACCTCCTCCGGCGCGGCCGACGACCTCAAGCGCGCGTCGGAGCTCGCCACCAACATGATCGGCTCCATGGGCTTTGGCAAGACGTTCGGCTTGCTCAGCATGGCCGGCGTGCCCAAGGAACTCATCGGCCCCGACGTACAGAAGTCGCTGCTGGACGAGGCCCGCGCCCTGCTCGAGAGTGCCCAGGCCGAATGCCGCAGCGTGCTGGAGGACAAGCGTGACCGCCTGGACGCATTGACCGAGATGCTGCTCGGCCAGGAAACCGTCAGCGGGGCGCCGTTGAAGCGCGTGCTGATGGGCGAGCCTACGGCAGCTTGAGCCGCTTTCTTGCGGTGGACAAGGTCTGCCGCGACTTGGCGTAGTCGCGCCACGGGTCCTCCTTCTCGAAGGACAGGTACTCGCGCGCCGTCGTGATGGTCCACTGCGCGCCGCTCTTCAGTGAGCCGAGCTGCTCCCAGCTGACGGGCATGGAGACGCCCAATCCCGGCCGGGCCCGCGCAGAGAACGCCGTCGCCGTCGTCTGGCCGAAGCCGTTCCTCAGGTAGTCGATGAAGATCTTGCCGACGCGGTTGCGGCCGCCGCTCTTGGCGACGAAGCGCTGCGGGAGGGTCTCGGCCATGTGGGCCACGACGGCCTGCGAGAAGGCCTTGACGGTGTCGTAGTCCAGCTTGGGCGCCAGCGGCACCACCACGTGCAGGCCCTTGCCACCGCTGGTCTTGAGCCACGCCTTCAGGCCCAGCTCCTCGAGCATGGTGTGCGTGAGGGCGGCCGCCTCCTGCAGATGCGCCCAGCTGACGCCCTCGCCCGGGTCCAGGTCGAACACGATCCGGTCCGGCAGGTCGATGCGCCCGACCTTGGAGTTCCAGGTGTGGAACTCGACGACATTGAGCTGGGCGGCGTTGATGAGCCCTTCGACGCTGTCGACGGACATCAGCGCCTCGTGTTCCGGCCACAGCGCCGGATCGAGGGTCGTGATGCCCGGGATCTCCTTGTCCGAATGCTTCTGGAAGAACAGCTGCCCGCTGATGCCCTGCGGTGCACGCACCAGGGAGACGGGGCGGTTCTTCAGGTGCGGCAGGATGCGGTCTGCGACGCTCTCGTAGTAGTGCACCAGGTCGATCTTGCGCAGCCCGGTCGAGGTGTCGATGACCCGGTCGGGGTGGCTGATCTTGACGCTCGTCCTGGGCGAAGGCCGTACCGCCGCGGCCTGCTCGCGCTGGATCGCCTTGGGCGCCTTGTCGGCGCGCACACCAACGAATCTCGCATGCCGGATATGGCCATCGGGCGTCCACTCGCCGAAGGCCACTTCCACCACCATCTCCGGCCGCACCCAGCGCTCGCTACCCCGGGCGCGGCGCGACCAGCGGCCCGGCTCGACGGCCGCCGGGGCTATGGCCGGCGTCTTCGTCTGCAGCTTGCTCAACTGCCGGTGCAGCTCGCGCCCCTGCGCCGACGCCCAGCCGGTGCCGACCGAGCCGGCCGAGCGCAACTTGCCGTCCTGGTGATAGCCCAGCATCAGGGCTCCAACTTCCTGGGGCGAGTTCGTGCGGTCGGTGAAGCCGATGACGACGAATTCCTGGCGGCGCTGGCATTTCAGCTTGAGCCAGCTGTCACTGCGCCGGGAGACATAGGGCGAGTCGGCCTTCTTCAGCATCACGCCTTCCAGGCCCAGCTGGCAGGCCGCGGCGAGCACCTGCGACGGCGCCGCCGGCAGCTCATCGCTGAAGCGAACGCGGGCCGAGGTGCGGCCTTCGAGCAGCTCTTTGAGCACCGCGCGCCGGCTGCGCAGCGGCACCTCTCGCAGGTCGGTGTCGCCGAGGAAGGGCAGGTCGAACAGGAACATGGCGATGTCCTGCGTGCGCGCGTTGTCGATGGCGTTCTGCAGCCGGTTGAAGTCCGGCACGCCATGCTCGTTCAACACGACGATCTCACCGTCCAGCCAGGCCTGATCGATGCCGAGCTTCTCAAGTTCATCGACAAGCGGCGCCAGCTTCGCGGTCCAGTCATTGCCATTGCGCGTGATCAGCGCGACCTTGCCCTTGCTGATGCGCACGCCCATGCGATAGCCGTCGAACTTGTTCTCTATCACCCAGTCGCCGTCTGCGGGCGCAGCGGCAATCAGCGTTGCCAGCTGCAGCTCGAGCGTCTTCGGGAACGGCGCCTTCCTTGCGCGGGACAGATCGGGGCCGGCCGTCTGCGGCTGTGCGCGCACCCGCGGTTCACGCTCCTCCACGGGGCCCAGGGGTTTTTCCACGACGCTGTCCGGCAGGGCGCTGATGACGTCGTATTCGGCCGTCGGCCGCGCCCAGGCATCGCCGCGCTTCTTGAACAGGATCCACTGGTCCTGCTTCTTCTCGCCCGGCTTGGAGATGCGCACCAGCTCCCACAGCCCGGCCAGCTTCTCGCCATGCAATTCGAAGATCAGCTTGCCCTTGGCCAGGCCCTCGCGCGGGTCGCCGACAGGCGTCCAGCTGCCGCGGTCCCAGATGATGACGGTACCGGCGCCGTAATGCCCCTTGGGAATCTCGCCCTCGAAGCTGTTGTAGCTGACCGGGTGGTCCTCGACATGGATGGCCATTTGCTTCTTGGCGGGGTCGAAACTCGGCCCCTTGGGCACGGCCCAGCTGACCATGACGCCGTCCAGTTCGAGCCTGAAGTCGTAGTGCAGGTGCGAGGCCCAGTGCTTCTGGATGACGAAGCCCAAGGCCTTGGACTTGCGGCGCCCCAGCCTCCCCTTGGGCTCGGCGGTGCCGCTGAAATCGCGCTTGGCGTTGTAGCGCGCCAATGGCGCCTCGGCGGTAGCGGGGCGGGGCTTGCTCATGGGTCAGGCGCTACTTGCGCGCCCGCAGCCGTTTGGGGGCTGCGGCCTCGGGTTCGGCGGCATCGCGCGTGGCCGCCTTGCGCGCCGGCATTGGCGTGACCTTGGCAGACGTCTTGCCGCCGGCCTTCACGGCGGGCTTGCTGCCGAGGCTGGCGCGCAGTGCGTCCATCAGGTCGATGACCTGGCCGCCGCCTGTCGGCCCATGCTCCTCGCGCGTGGAAGCGACGATCTTGCGGCCCTTGACCTTCTCTTCGATGGCTGCCAGCACCCGGTCCTTCTCCTCATCGTGGAACAGCCCCGGCTCGAAGCTGTCCGCCGCGATCTGATCCACCAGCTGCAGGGCCAGCTGCAGCTCCGGCTTGGAGATGCTGGCCTTGGGGATGTCGAGGTCGGCCAGCGAGCGCACCTCGGCGGCATAGCGCAGCTGCTGCAGGATCAGCCCGTCATCATTGGCGCGCACCTGCACCACGTACTGCCTGGCCTTCCAGGACCACTTGGCCAGCGCGCAGCGGCCTGAGCGGCGCAAGGCTTCGGCAAGCAGGGCGTAGGGCTTGTCGCCGCGCTTGTCCGGCGCGAGCAGATAGCTCTTGTCGTAGAACAGCGGGTCGATGGAAGCCAGCGGCACGAAACTGACGATCTCGATGACATGGCTGCTGCCCTCTTCCAGCGCCTTGAGCTCCTCCGGCGTGAAGAGCACAAACTGGTTGTCCTCGACCTCATAGCCCTTGACCATATCCTTGCGCTCGACAACCTTCTTCGTGCGCTCGTTGACGTATTGCTGCTTGAGACGCGCGCCGTCCTTGGCCAGCAGGTTGAAGCGGATGTCAGCGCCCGCCTCGGTGGCCGAGAACAGGCGCACGGGCACGTTGACCAGGCCGAAACTCAGGGTCAGGGAAGCGATAGAGCGGGCGGATGTGGCCATGGAATCTCCTGTGTCCCGACAAGCTACGCCGGCCGGCCTGCGGCGGGTCAGGGAACAGCGCCGCATCGCTGTGTAGGACGCCGGGACGCATCGCGTCGCCAGGGCAAGCAGGCTCATGTTGCCGCCGTCATGAAGCGCTGCGGCAGCGTCGTTCCGGGGCGGGCACGCCGATTGCCGG
Source organism: Roseateles sp. P4_D2 (assembly GCF_056401875.1). Taxonomy (NCBI): domain Bacteria; kingdom Pseudomonadati; phylum Pseudomonadota; class Betaproteobacteria; order Burkholderiales; family Sphaerotilaceae; genus Roseateles; species Roseateles sp. P4_D2. Next base: position 263,912 of record NZ_JBFUIM010000006.1, read on the forward strand.
GAGCGGTGCCGCACCTTCTTCAGCCCGGACCCCCGACATGAGCGACTGCCGTTTCCCGACCTCCGCCCTTGCCGAGCCCAAGGTGCGCCCATGAGCTATGCACCCTATGCCTTGAGTGGTCTGACGCTGCGCGACCTGCAGCGGCCGGCGCCGGCCCGCGCGCCACTCAGGCCCTGCCTCTTCGTCGACAAGGACGGCACCCTCGTCGAGGGCGCACCCCACAACGCCGACCCGCTGCTGCTGCGCTTCATGCCCGGCGCAGGCGAAGCCCTGGCCAGGCTGCAACGCGCGGGGCTGGCCCTGGTCATCGTCACCAACCAGAGCGGCCTGGCGCGCGGCCGCTTCACCAGGGCGGAGTTCGCGCGCCTGCAGCAGGTCCTGCTGCAACGGCTGCAGCAGGAGTTCGGTGTGCGCATCGAGGGCGTGGAAGTCTGCCCCCACGCACCCGACGACGAAGGCCGCCCGGCCTGCCTGTGCCACATACCGGCACCCGGCATGCTGATCCGCGCCGCCCACCGCCACGGCCTGGACATGGCGCGCTCCTGGATGGTGGGCGACAGGCTGGATGACGTCGAGGCCGGCCACCGCGCAGGCTGCCAGGGCCTGCTCTTCGACAGTGGCGGCGAAACTGTCTGGCGTCGTTCACCCCTGCGGGAGCCCGACGCGCGCTTTTTCGACTGGCCCGCGCTGGCCGACTATGTCGAGAAGCTCGCCACCGCCCGCCTGCCCTCTTTCGCGTCAGCCCCGGGCAGCGTCATGCAGCCGCAGGCGACGCCTGATGTGGCTTGGCATCGGCCCGACTGAGCCGGCGCGAACCAGAACGCTCAGGCCGCCTGCGGGCGCAAGGCATGGCGCGTGATGTGGGCGATGGGAACGCCGACATAGAAGATGTGCGACAGCAGGCCGCTGACGATGTTCCACCCGTGCGGAAGCTGCCAGCCGTTGACCGCTGACAGCGGGACGACGACGTAGACCATCGCCACCCAGGTGAGCAGGCCGTAGACGCTGCCCCACAGCCAGGGGCGCGCCGTCAGCGCGCCCAACCGCAACGCCGCAGCCATGTAAACCGCAGCCATCGCCGTGGTCAGGCAGAAGTGGAACAGCAGCCCCAACCCTGCCATCGCCACGCCGCCCTGCAAGGCGGAGGCACCCAGCAGCCCGCTGGCGATGTATTTCAGGATGCCTTCGACGGTGGCGCCCTGCGCTGCATAGCTCGCGAACGCCGCCACGATGTCCAGGGCACCGGCCACCAGGCCGGCAACAACGACGGCAACGCTCTTGCGCATGGATCTTCCAATCGGTCGAAATGCGCGAAGGGTGGTCGATTTGCCGCCCGAGGATGCCTAGCACCAACCCTCATTGATCAACCGCGGTGCGCCCACTACGGGCTGGTGGCTCCTGGCTCTAGCCCTGTTCAGCCAGGAAGATCTCCACGCGGCGGTTCGCGGCACGGCCGGCCTCGGTGTCGTTGCCGGCCACCGGCTCGTGCGAGCCGCGCCCCGCCACGTTGACTCTCGAACTCGACACGCCGCGGGCCGACAGATAGTCGCGCACGGCCGCGGCGCGTTCGCGCGACAGCGGCTCGTTGATGGCATCGCTGCCGGTGCTGTCGGTATGGCCGACGACAGTCACACGCACACCCGGGTCCAGGTTGCGCCCGATCTCGTCGAGCACCGGGCGCATCTGCGGTTTGATGTCGGCACGGCCGGTGTCGAAGGACACGTCGCTGGGCACGTTGAGCTTGAGGCGGTTGTCATCAGTGCGCGCGACCTCGACGCCGGTACCCTGACTCGCCTGGGCCAGGGCGGCGCGCTTGTCCTCCATGCGCTTGGACCACAGGTTGCCGGCAACCGCGCCGACAGCGCCGCCAATGACGGCCCCACGCCCGGCGCTGCCGCCGGTCACCGAACCGATGATGGCGCCGGCCACAGCGCCGGCCCCGGCACCCTTGGCGGTGCCTTGTTCACGCTCGCTCATCGACGAGCAGCCAGCGGCCAGCAGGGCCGCCACGATCAGGGTGGCCGCCGCGCCGTGGCGCAACGGAATCTTGGAAGAACGCATGGTGTACCTCTCGACAGAAAAAGCGCCGCCGGACCCTGAGGTCCGGCGGCGGGAGCATGGCGTGCGGCGCAATCAGATCTTGCGCTGGTCGCGGGCGTCCTTGACGGCCTCGCGGGCATCGCCCACGGCCTTCTGGACCTTGCCCTCGACCTGCGTCGCGGCGCCCTTGACCTGCTGCTCGGTGCTGCCAATGGCCTCGCCCAGCTTGCGTTGCGCCTTGCCCGCGATGTCCTTGACGCTGCCCTTGACTTGATCGGTGTTCATGGTGTGCTCCTTTGTGACGACCCCCGTGACGACTTGCCTAGGGGACTGGCGTCAGACTAACGAGCCAGGCAGTGCACCCGGGCCGGCCTGGGCCGGGTCGGCGGGTGGGTCCAGTCCTACGTCGCGCCTCAGCAAAGCCGGCGGGCCGCCCCATGGCGCGCCCGCTGACAACATCGACCAGGTCGGCTGCCGCTCTTCCTACGTGCCTGTCGCGCCTCGTCCGCTGTCCTCCTCGCGCCCGCGCAGCGATGCTTTGCCTACCCCAACCCCACTGGAGACCATCATGGGCAAATACCTTCTCGCCTGGCTGCTGGGTGTCCCCGGCATCGTGCTGCTGCTGGTCTATCTCTTCTTCCATTGACTGCGGCGACGCGGGCTCGGCAGTGCCGGGCCCGCGGTGGGCCAGCAGCGTCCAAGGGGTCCGCATGCCCGGCACCCGCCTTGCCGAATGTCCACCCCACTCAGGAGACCCTCATGTCGACCATCGCCGAAATCATGTCCACCCAGGTGCGCACCATCCAGCCGCAGGAAAGCCTGCGCCGTGCGGCGCAGTGCATGCAGGAACTGGACGTCGGCGCCCTGCCCGTCTGCGACGGTGAACGCCTGCTCGGCATGCTGACCGACCGCGACATCACGGTGCGCGGCATCGCCGACGGCCTCAATCCCGACCAGGCTTGCGTGTCCGACATCATGAGCCCCGAGGTCCAGACCTGCACCGCCGATCAGGATGCCGAGGACGCCAAGCGCCTGATGGGCGCCCGCCAGCTGCGCCGCCTGCCGGTGGTCGACAAGAACGGGCGCCTGATCGGCATCGTGTCGCTGGGCGACCTGGCGGTGCGCGAGTCCGGTCACATCGACCGCGCCCTGCGCGAGATCTCGGCGCCGGGCGACGCCACGGCGCCGCACTGAGGGCCACTCAAGCCAGCGGCACGGCCGCGGCCATCTGCGCCGCAAATCCGCCGGGCATCTGTCGGGCATCTGGCTTGCCAGACCTGCGTATGAACACACGCTGCCTATTGCTGTTGGCCGCCGCGGCCCTCACGGCTTGCGGCGAGAGCGCCCGCCTGCCGCAGGGTGCTGACGTCGGCCCCCGGCCCACCCTGGTCGAACCGGTGCAGACCCTGGTGCCAACCGCCCACGTCGCCTCGACCCGCCCTTGGGCAGCCGGCGAGGCGCCGATCGCCGCGCCAGGCCTGCAGGCCCAAGCCTTCGCCAGCGGGCTGGAGCACCCACGCTGGCTGCATGTGCTGCCCAACGGCGACGTGCTCGTGGCCGAGACGAACGCGCCGCCACGGCCGGACGAAGGCAAGGGGTTCAAGGGCTGGGTGATGAAGAAGCTGATGGCCAAGGCCGGTTCAGCCACGCCCAGCGCCAACCGCGTCACGCTGCTGCGCGACGCCGACGGCGATGGCCGCGCCGAGGTCAGGACCGTCTTCCTGCAGGACCTGAACTCGCCCTTCGGCATGGCCCTGGTTGGTGATCGCTTCTACGTGGCCAACACCGATGCGGTCTGGGAATACAGCTACATGCCGGGTCAGACGAGCCTGAGCGGCCCCGGCCGCAAGCTGACCGACCTGCCCGCCGGCACGCGCAACCACCACTGGACCAAGAGCCTCATCGCCAGCCCCGACGGCAGCAAGCTCTACGCGACGGTCGGCTCCAACAGCAATGTGGCCGAGCATGGCATCGAGGCCGAGGAAGGTCGCGCCGCCATCTGGGAGATCGACCGCAGCAGCGGCGCCAAACGCCTCTTCGCCACCGGCCTGCGCAATCCCAACGGCATGGCCTGGATGGCCGCGCCCGGCGGCGCACCGATGCTGTGGACCGTGGCCAATGAACGCGACGAGCTCGGCAGCGACCTGGTGCCCGACTACCTGACCTCGGTGCGCGATGGCGGCTTCTACGGCTGGCCCTACAGCTGGTACGGCGCCCATGTGGACAGCCGCGCCCAGCCGCCACGACCCGATCTCGTCGCCAAAGCCCTCGTGCCCGACTATGCGTTGGGCGCTCACGTCGCCGCGCTGGGCCTGACTGCTGCAGGAACCAGCCCAGTGCCCAAGCTGCTGCTGCCCGGTGGCTCGTCCGAAGGCGTCTTCGTCGGCCTGCACGGCTCCTGGAACCGCAAGCCCTTCGCGGGCTACAAGGTCGTCTACATCCCCTTTGCAAACGGGCATCCGCAGGGCCTGCCCGTGGACGTGCTGACGGGATTTCTGAGCGCAGAGGGCGAGGCCCGCGGCCGCCCGGTCGGCGTGGCCGTCGATGCTCGCGGCGCGCTGCTGGTAGCCGATGACGTGGGCAATGCCATCTGGCGCGTGGCGCCGCGCTAAGTCATCTCAGCGGGTGCATTCGGGCCGAGCGCCGGGCCGCTCCCAAGCCGGCCCGCTTAGGCGATGTGCGCGCCGGTCAACCCGGCACGCATCGCCGTCCCCTTGGGGGACCGGCTGGGCACGCCCGAGTTCAGCAGGGCGAGACCGGACGAGGGGCGTGTCAAGCCACGCGTCGACGGCGGTCCACCGCCTCGATCTTCAGCATCTGGCGGTACTTGGTGACGGTGCGCCGCGCCACCACCAGGCCCTGCTGGGCCAGTTGACGCGTGATCTCGGCATCCGACAGCGGCGCATCCGGGCTCTCGGCCTCGATGATGTCCTTGATGAGGCCACGGATCGCCGTGCCGGAGCAGGCGCTGCCATTGGCACTGATCATGGCGCGGCTGAAGAAGTACTTCAGCTCCAGTACGCCCACCGGCGTGGCCATGTATTTGTTGTTGGTCACACGCGAGACGGTGCTTTCGTGGATGCCCACTTCCTCGGCGATCTCACGCAGGCCCAGCGGCTTCATCGCCATGGCACCGTAGTCCAGGAAGTTGTGCTGGCGCCTGACGATGGCCTCGGCCACGTCCAGGATGGTCGAGAAGCGCTGCTCGACATTGCGCAGCGTCCAGCGCGCCTCCTGCAGGTGGGCACCGAGCTCGGCGTTGGCCGCCGTGCGGTGGCGCTGGAAGAGCTGGGCATAGACCTGGTTCAGCCTGACGCGGGGCACGATGGCCGGGTTGAGCTGCACGGTCCAATGGCCCCGCACCTTCTTCACGATCACGTCGGGCACGACATACGGCACCTGCGTGGAGCCGAAGCGCCAGCCCGGCCGCGGGTCCAGGCGGCGGATGCGGTCGCAGACCGCCTCGACGCGCGCCGGCGACTCGCCCAACTGGCGCGCCAGCGAAGCCACGTCGCGCGCCGCGAGCGCCGACAGGTGGTTGGTGACGATGTCCTGGGCCAGGGCCCGCGTGTCGGCGCAGTCGATGCCGGGCAGCTGCAGCAGCAGGCACTCGCCGACGTCGCGCGCCGCCACGCCCGCCGGGTCCAGCGACTGCACAAGCCTCAGCGCGAACTGCATCTCCTGCAGCTCGGGCGCCGGCTCCAGGCCGGTGACGTCGATCAGCTCCTCCAGCGGCGTGCGCAGATAGCCGTCGTCGTCCAACGACTCGACGATGGTGCGCGCCAGTGCAAGGTCACGATCGGACAGCGGCAGCACGTTCAGTTGTCCGTGCAGATGCGTCGCCAGCGAGGTCTCGACGGCCATCATGTCGAGCGCGCTGAGTTCGCCGTCCTCGGCGCGGCGCTGCCCGGCACTGTCGGTCGCCCACAGGTCCCGGTCACTGCCATCCTCGGGCCCGCCGCTGGTGTCGGGATCGTTGGCCGCAGCCGGCAGCTCGGTACCGGCATCGGCCGAAACACCCTCCTCCATCAGGCTGGAAAGGGCCGACGGTTGCTCCATCGGGCCGGCCTCGGTGCCGGTAGCCAGCGGCAGCGCCGTGCTGCCCTCTCCGTCACCGGCCTCGCCCTCCTCGGTCTCGAGGAAAGGGTTGCGGCCCAGGGTGTCTCTGAGCATCGCAGCAAAGTCGAGCGAGGACATCTGCAGCAGACGCACTGCATGCTGGAGTCGGGGGGACAGGGTCTGGGTCTGCCGGTGGTCGGCACGGAGGTCCATGGAGGGCACGGGTGCTCCTGTTGGCAACGTCGCTTTTGCCGCGCCGTGCGTGGACGGCGCGCGGGAACTTCAGTCAATGCAACCTCCGTGCCGGCGAGCATTGCTTGTCGCATCCCGAAACAGTTTGGCTCCGCCCCCAGGGAATAGCGTCGCGTGGCAAGCGTGAAGCCCATGGAACGCCCCGCCCACGGGCGCCGCGCCGCTGCAAGATTTACCGAAGCGCCCTCCCCGAATGGGCAATTTCGGCAAAGCGTGCCGCCTGATACGGCATGTTCGACGCCGGCCGCTGCAGCCCTTTTCGCCTTTCAACCCCGCGCAGGCACAGCCCTTGCCCTTGGCCGGGCGCGAGATCCCTCGCAATAGGAGAACGCATGAAGAAGATCCTCATCGTCTCGATGGTCGCGCTGGCCACCCTCGGCACCGGCGGCTGCGCGGTCACCAGCGGCCAGAGCACCGTGGGCCAGTATGTCGACGATGCCACCGTCGCGACCCGCGTGAAGGCACGCTTCGCCGAAGACAGCCAGGTCAGCGCCATGCGCATCCAGGTCGAGGCACTCAAGGGCACCGTGCAGCTCGCCGGCTTCGCCACTTCGCAGGCCGAGAAAGATCGCGCCGGCCAGCTCGCCCGCAGCACGCCCGACGTGAAGGAAGTGCGCAACAACATCATCGTGCGCCCGCCGGAGAAGTGAGCACCATGCAGACCCCAGCCACGGCGGCCGCCAGGGTGACTCCACACTAGGTCGGGGACCCCATGACGGCGCCCGACCCGCGACTCGAGCCGTCCCAACCGCCGCGCAGCACTTGGGCTCTGCGCGGCATTTTTTTTGTCGCCCTGGTTTTCGCCGTGCGCGAGGCCCGGCCGCTGCTGGCGCCGGTGCTGATCGCCGTCATGCTGACCTTCGCTCTGGCGCCTGCCGTGCGCTGGCTCCACAGCCGCGGCGTGCCGCCCTCCATCGGCGCACTGCTGCTGGTGCTGGCACTGCTGCTGTCCACCGTGTCCGTGGCCAGCAGCCTGGCGCGCCCGGCCGCCAGTTGGTGGCAGGCCGCGCCCACCACCGTCGCCCAGCTGCTGGAGCAGTTGGAGAAGCTGCGGGCCGCCATTCCGGGCTTGAGCCCACCGCAGCCCGCCACGCGGCTCGGCCGGGTGGCGGCGACACCGGCATCGGACCCTTTGAAGGAAAGGCTGGCTACCGAAGGCGTGGCCTTGACCGGCCTGGTGCTGACACGGGGCCTGTCCTTCCTGCTGGCAGCCGCGGCCACGGTCATCCTGACCTATTTCCTGCTCGCTTCCGAGCAATGGTTGCTGTCCCGCAGCATCGAGGCCTTGCCGCGCCGGCGCACCCGCGCGCTGCTGCTGGGTGGCGTGCGCGCAGCCCAGCGCGACATCAGCCACTACCTCGCCGCCGTCGGCATCATCAACGCGGTCGTGGGCGTCATCCTGGCCCTGGTGCTGTGGCTGCTGGGCCTGCCCAACCCGACGCTGTGGGGCTGCATCGCCGCGCTGCTGTGCTTCATTCCCTACCTCGGCCCGATGGCGCTGATGGTGCTGCTGCTGCTCGCCGGCATCGCGACCTTCGAGACCGGGCCGGAGATCTTCGGCCCCACGCTGTCCTTCATGGCCATCCATGCGGTGGAAAGCAACATCGTCAGCCCGGTCATCGTCGGGCGCCGGCTGTCGCTGAGCACTGTGTCGGTCTTCCTGTCGGTGCTGTTCTGGGGTTGGCTGTGGGGCATCGTCGGCGCCCTCATCGCCGTGCCCCTGCTGATCGGGCTGCGCAGCGTGTGCCAGCGCCGGCGGGGCCTGGCGCTGCTGCGGCGCTTCCTGGAGGGCGACCGGCACGCACCGTCGCCGTCGCTGGGCTCGCTGCTGCGCGGGCCGCCATCGAAATCCCGCTCACGCAAGCACTACACCTAGGGGCGGTGGCTCAGCCGCACGCAGTCGGGCACGCCAATTGCCAAGGCGGCCTGATACTTCTTCGTGGCCGGGGCGGGCCACAGCGCTATGGTTGCGTCCGTGCAATCCGCTCACGCCTGCCGCACCTGGACCCGCCATGCCGGTCACCATTCGTTCCCGTTTGCTGTTGCTCGTGCTGTCGGTGCTGCTGCCCGGCATGCTGGGCGTCGCCTGGCTCATTGCCAGCATCTACGAGACCGAACGCGACGCGCATGAGCGCACGCTGCGCGACACGACCCGCGCGCTGTCCCTGCTGGTCGACGGCGAGCTGTCGCGCCGCGCGGCCATCGCCCAGGTGCTGGCGCAGTCACCCGCGCTGGACGGCCCCGGGCCGCTGCGCGAGGAGAGCCGCCTGGCCTTCGAGCGCCTGGCCCGGCGCGCCATGCAGGGGCTGAGCGGCTGGGTTGAGCTGAGGGCACCGGGCAAGCTGCTGCTGAGCACCCGGCCGGGCGACGGCGCCAGCGCCGAATCCAGCGCGCCTGAGGCGCTGAGTGCCACCCCCGTCATGCTGCCGCTGCAACCCGTTGCGCCCACTCCCACGGGCGTGCCCCCGGAGCCGCATGCCGCCTGGGTGGAGCCGGTGACCCGCGACGGCCGCCTGGTCTACAACCTGGTCGTCACGGTGCGGCCCTCGGAGCTGCAGCGCGTCCTGCAGGCGCAGTCGCCGCATCCGGGCTGGATAGGCGCTGTCATGGACAGCAGCGGCCGCCTCGTGGCCCGGCTGCCCGGCGGCGCGGCCTATGTCGGCCGCGAGGGCCGCGCCGACCTGCGTCAGCGCATGGCGGCGGCGCGCGAAGGCGGCTTCGAATCGATCTCGCTGGACGGCCGCGCCACGGCGGGCTACTTCAGCACCTCGGCGCTCGGCTGGAGCTATGTCAGCGCCATGCCGCGCGAGGAATTCGCCGGCCGCGTGCCCCAGGCCGTGCAACGCGTGGCGGTAGGCGCGCTGGCGCTGCTGGCCCTGGCCATGGCCGGCGCCATCTGGGTGTCCCGCCGCATCGAGCGGCCGATAGGCGCTCTCAAGCGCCTCGCCCAGGACCTGCAGGCCGGCCGGCCGGTGCAGGCCGCCCCGACCGGCATGGCCGAGTGCGACGAGGTGGCCGAGGCCCTGGCCAGCGCGGCGCGCGACATGGAGACCAGCCGCGCCGAGCTGGAACTCAGCGTGGCCCAGGCCGTGGAGCGCACGCGCCATGTCGAGCAGCGGGGCGCCCAGAGCCAGCGCGTCGTCGCCCTGGGCCGGCTCACCGGCGGCGTGGCGCACGAGTTCAACAACCTGCTGGGCGTCATCAGCAACAGCATGCACCTGATGCAGCGCCACCCCAGCGCCGCCGAGCTGCAGGGGCCGCTGCGCGCCACGCAGCGCTCGGTCGACAAGGGCAGCGCGCTGACCCAGCATCTGCTGCGCTTTTCCGGCCGCCGGCCGGTGCGGGTGCAGACCCTGTCGCTGGCCCGCTACCTGCCCGAGGTGCAGGAGCTGATGCGCAGCGTGCTCGGGCGGCGCATCGAGATCCAGGTGCAGGTGGCGGCCAACGTCTGGCCGGTGCGGGTGGACGCCAACGAGCTGGATCTCGCTCTCGTCAACCTGGCGTTGAATGCCCACGACGCGATGCCGACGGGCGGCGAGCTGCGGCTGCGGGCCAGCAATGCCGAGGCGCACGACAAGGAAGGCCTGCCGCCGGGGGACTATGTGCTGCTGACCGTGGGGGACGACGGCATGGGGCTGGATCCGTCCCTGGTCGAGCATGCCTTCGAGCCCTTCTTCACGACCAAGGGGGTAGGCCAGGGCAGCGGCCTAGGCCTGAGCCAGGTCCATGGTTTCGCGACCCAGGCCGGCGGCACCGCGCGCCTGGCCAGCACGCCGGGCGTGGGTACCACGGTGTCGCTGCTGCTACCGGTGGCGAGCAACGCCCAGGACAACCAGATGCCGGCCTTTGCCGACACGGCCCCGCAAAGCATTGCCGGCGCCACGGTGCTGCTGGTCGAGGATGACGAGGCCCTGGGCGACGTGACGGCGGCACTGCTGATGGCCCATGGTGCCCGCGTGTTGCGCGCCGCCGAGGTGGGCGCCGCCCTGCGCCTGCTGGACGACGGGGCCGGGGCGGATGTGGTGCTGAGCGACGTCGTCATGCCCGGCGCCATGGACGGGGTCGCGCTGGCGCGCCGGCTGCGCGAGCACCGCCCGCGCCTGCCGGTGGTGCTGATCACCGGCTTCAACAACTCGGCCATTGGCGAAGGCGAGTTCATCACCCTGCACAAGCCCTGCGCGCCGGCCGAGCTGCTGGCCGCGCTGCAGGCGGCCCTCGCGGCGGCACGCATCGCCCACCCGCCGCCCACGGCCGGCCACACGCCGTAACGACAACTCAGCCACCGCGGCAGGCGCGGGCATGCCAAATGCCGATGCCAGGGCTGGACGCACGGTATGCCTGCGGACGGCCGGCGCGTCTTCATCGAACCCTGAAAGGATCTGCCATGAGCAACGACGACATCATCGACACACTGAACGACCTGATCGAAACCTGCAAGGACGGTGAATACGGTTTCCACGCCTCGGCGGAATACCTGAAGGACCCGGCAATCAAGCAGTCCTTCGAGCGCCGCGCCGAGGAGTGCCGCCAGGCTGCCACCGAACTGCAGTCGCAGGTCGTGCGCCTGGGCGGCAAGGCCGAGGACAGCGGCACCGCCGCCGGTGCAATGCACCGCGGCTGGGTGGCCGTGAAGGGCACGCTGGCCGGCTACACCGACAAGGCCATCCTCGAGGAGACCGAGCGCGGTGAGGACAGCGCGATGAGCGCCTATCGCAAGGCGCTGGAAGAGGCCCTGCCGCCCGATGTGCGCATGCTCGTGGAGCGCCAGTACGAAGGCGTGAAGCGCAACCACCTGCAGGTGCGCACGCTGCGCGACCAGGCTCGCGCCGCCGTCTGAGCGTGCAGCCGCCCTAGCTTCGGCCGGGGCGGTGCGAGGATTCGGCATCGGCATCGCCGGGCCGCTCCTCGCTGTCGGTTTGCGCCGGCGCGGCCTTGGTGGCGCGCTGGCGAGGCTTGGCAGGGGTGTTGACCAGGTTGGCCTCACCCTCCTGCTCCTCCTCTTCATCTTCATCTTCATCGTCCTCGTCGTCTTCGCTTTGCGGCGCTTCGTCGATGGCCGTGAGCAACGCTTCGGTGTCATCGGCTTCGCCCGGCGTGAAGACGCGGTCCACGCCGATGTCGGCGCCGTCGCGCACCCCTGTCTCGCCTTCGCTGGACGGCAGCGATTCGCCCAGCGGCAAGGGCGCCACCTGATCGTCGCGCAGGGCCACGTCGACGGGCAGGCCGGGGTCGGTGCCGTCGTCTTCACCGTCCATGCCCGCCACGTCGCTGCCGCTGTCCGAGCTGTCGCTGGGCCCCAGGCTCGCCTTGTCGCGGCCGGCGGGCTCGGCCGCGGCGGAATCGATACCTAGCAGGCTGCTGCGTGCCATGAAAACCTCCGGCTGTGAAACGCGGGACGGCCCCGCACCCATCGCAGGCAAGGCGTGTGCCGCCGTGCCCGCGGATCAGCCAGCGTCGTAAAAGCGCAGCTTTTCCACCGCGAAGCCGCGATCCCGCGCGAGCTGCACCAGCGTTTGGCGGCGCTCCGCGGCCAGCGTCGGTCGGCGTGACAGCAACCACAGCGCGTCCCGCCCGGTGCTGCCAATCAGCGCCTCGTCATAAGTCGGATCGACATGCAGCACGCCATGCTCGAGCCAGGCCAGCGGCAGCCAGCGCAACGCCTCGGGCCAGTGGCTGATCCTGAGCCGGGCGCCATGGCCGCCTGGCACCGGCTCCACCAAGGCCTCGCTGCCGTGGGTGCCGCTGCCGTCGACCCGGCGTTCCAGCAGATCCAGCCGCCCGTCGTCGCGCGGCAGCAGGCCGAACTCCGGCGGCTGCAACGCCGGCGCACCGTGCGCTTTCAACTCGCCAACCACGAACCAGCGGCCGCTGAGCTTCGCCAGGTCGACCTCGGCAACGGTGGCCAGTGGCTCGGACCGATGCGTGCCGAGCAAGGTCTCGACCAGGGGCAGCCCCAGCGTCACGAAGCTGCTCGCCGCAGCGGGGCTGACGCGGCCGCGCCAGCGCTCGGGCAGCAGCGGCCAGGCCAGGCCAAGCAGGCGCAGCCAGGGAATGTTCCGCAGCGCGCCGGTGGGGCGCGGCGTTGCGGGCTCGGCGTGAGGGCGCCGGCGCAGCGCCAGCAGCGCCGCAACGGCGAGCAGTGCGCCACCCACCGGCAGCAGCAGCTTCCTGGGTTGCAAGCGGTGGCGCAGCTGGCCCGTGAGACCTTCGACACCCGCGTGCAGCCTGGCCTCGCGCGCCATCAGCCGGTGCTCGACATCCAGGATGCGGGCATCGATATCGGGTTCAGGCAGCGGCGCGTTCATCGCTGGCCTCATTGGGTTGCGGGTCGGGAGCCAGCATCAGGTGGCGCCGCGTTGCGGGCAGGCGCAACCTGGGCAGCAGGCTGCGCACGCGTTGCAGCGCCAGCACGATGGCCAGCCCGTTGACGGCGATGGCCAGCAGCAGGGCCACCTCCAGCGGCAGCCCGGCCGCGACCAGCAGGCGGATGACGCCGGCCCACAGCACCAGCCAGGCCGTCACACCGAGGATGGCCACGGCCACCATCAGTGCAACGATCTGGGCCAGCGCCTGGACCGCGCGTTGCAGCTCCAGCGACAGCAGCTCGACCCGGTCGCTGACCAGGCCAGGCAACTCGCGCCACAGCGACTGCAGTTGCTCCAGCAGTGGGGCGGGCTGGTCTTGCGGTGAGTCGGCCAAGGCCGCCTCAGCGGGCGAGCCGGGCAACCAGCACGCCGACGGCCAGGGCCGTCGCGATGGCGGCCAGCGGATGCTCGCGCACGGTGCTGCGCAGGCTCTCGGCCCATTCATCGCCCAGGTCGCGCGCATCGCTGGCGCGCTGGCTCAGCGATTCGCTAGCGGCCTGCACGCCGTCCTGCAAACGCTGCACGGCGGGCGCGGCCGTCTCGGCCACGCGGTCGATGGCGCTGTGCGCACCCTGCACGACGCGGTTCAGCACGTCGTGACCGACGGCTGCGCCCTTGTCGACGGCGTCACCGGCCTTCGCGGCTGTGTCGTTGACTACGGCTGCGGCAGGCGCGGGCGTGGCGGGCGAGACCGACGAGGTCGGGAAGGGCGTATTGGCAGTGGTGGTGGCCATGGTGGTCCTTGGGGTTGGAAAGCGGGAGACGGTTCAGCGCAGGGTGCCGCGGCGGATCAGGTTGACGATCGCCAGCAGCACGACCGCGCCCAGCAGGGACACGACGAGAGCACCCAGGCTGAGAGCGTCTTGATTGATGCTCGGAATGCCGACCATGGGCGAGATCAACCAGCCGCCAATGGCTGCGCCGACGATGCCGACCAGGACGTTGAGGATGACGCCTTGTTCGCCGTCAGTGCGCATCAGCAGGCTGGCAATCCAGCCGATGATGCCCCCGGAGATGAGCCAGACAATCAGATTCATGGTGAGCTCCTGGTCGAGGTGAAGTCACCGGCATCAGGCAAACGGGGTGCCGCTCGCGCGGTGCGGGCGGCGGAAGAACTTGCAGCAGGGCTTGCCAGCCGCGTGCTCAGATGGCGCCGACGCTGCCGGTCACGGGCAGCACGATGCCGGTGATGTAGCCGGCGCAGACTGGCGCGGCGAGGAAGACATAGGCCGGCGACAGCTCCTCCGGCTGGGCGGCGCGCTTCAGGTCGGTCTGCTTGCCGAACTCGGCCACCTTGTCGGCGGGCGAATCGGCCGGATTCAGTGGCGTCCACACCGGCCCCGGCGCGACGGCATTGACGCGGATACCGCGCTCGATGAGGTTGCTGGCCAGCGACTTGGTCAGCGCATGGATGGCGCCCTTGGTGGCCGAGTAGTCGATGAGCTTGGCGCTGCCCCGCAGGCCGGTCGTCGAGCCGGTGTTGATGATGGAGCCGCCTGCCTTCAGATGCGGCAGCACCGCGCGGGCCATGCGCAGATAGCCACCGATGTTGGTGTCCAGCGTCTCCATGATGCGTTCGTCGTCGAGATCCTCCAGCGAGGAGGCGTGCTCCTGAAAGGCGGCGTTGTTGACGAGCACGTCGATCTTGCCGAAGCGCTCCATGACCTGGTCGACGGCGTCCTCACACCAGCGGCTGTCCTTCACGTCGCCCTGCAGCAGCAGGCATTGGCGGCCCTCGGCCTCGATGCAGCGGCGAGTCTCTTCGGCATCCTCGGTGGAGGAGTGGTAGGCCACGGCCACGTCGGCGCCCTCGCGCGCGAACAGCACCGCCACGGCGCGGCCGATGCCGGAGTCGGCGCCGGTGATGAGGGCGACGAAGTCCTGCAGCTTGCCGCTGCCGCGGTAGTCGGGTGCCAGGAAGCGCGGTGCGAGTTCGAGGTCGGCCTCCCGTCCGGGCTTTTGCAGATGCTGGGCCGGCAGGGTTTCGGGCTGCTTGCGGGCGCCAGCCTGCATGGCGCCGCTCTCCTCTTCCTTCTTGCCGTGCTTGGCTTGCCCGGCATCGGCCTGGTCCTGGCGCTTCTGGATGGCGCGCTGGGTCTGGAGGGTCTTGTCGACTGTCGTCATCGTGGGTCCTTCTTCAACTGGGCCGCTTCGGTTTCCTTGCCCGAGGGCGTCTGCGCATCCAGGCCGCGGTCGGGCGATTCGGCGACCTGAGCGATGTTGCCGGGCCGCTCGATCAGCTCTTCGATGATGAAGTGGCCATAGTGCTGGGCGCGCTCGGCCCCGCAGCCCTGGGCGGCCCGGGCCACCTGGATGGCCTGGTCGTCATTGGCGACACGGACAACCAGCCAGTGGTAGCCCTTGGCGGCGAGCGCGCGGTGGGCGAGCACGAGATTCATCTCCTGCCCCACTGAGGCGAGCGGGCTGGCGTGGGCGATGTCCTCGTCGATCTGCCTGAGCATCTCCTGGTCGCTGTAGTGGCGCACCGCGCCGTCAGGCAGGCCGAAACCGGCCATGGCCTGGCCGGCGCGGGCGGCCTGGCCCGCCTCGGGGAATGAAATGACGACGTGGCCGACCGGCTTGAAGACGCCGAAGCTGCGCGGCGCGTCGGTGGTGGCGGCGGAAGTGGACATAGATGGGCCCTGGTTGGCGAGAGCCCGTCAGTGGCAAGGGCGGTGCCCGGCTTGCATCGCGGCGCCGGGCACGCGGATTGCCACCAGGCCTGAGCTTTCATTCCGGAGGACCCATGCCCAGCCCAGCCCGCCGACCCGTTCTCTATGTCGAGGACCACCCGGTCAATGCGCTGTTGATGGCCGCGATTCTGGAAAGACGGCCTCAGCTGGAGCTCCTCGTCGCCACCACGGGCGAAGAGGCGCTTTGCATGGCGGCCGGCCTGCACCCCGCCCTGCTGCTGCTCGACCTGGGCCTGCCCGATTGCCACGGCAGCCGGTTGCTCGGCCTGCTGCGGGCGCTGCCTGGCTGCGAGTCGGTGCCAGCCGTGGCCGTGACGGCCGACGTCAACTTCCCGGTCGAGGACTGGGGCTTCTGCGAACTGTGGCCCAAGCCGCTGAATGTCGACGAGGTGCTGGCTCGCCTGGATGCGCGGGTGGGTACCCATCCCTCGCCGCCGCCGCAGTTGCCTGAGCTGCACACCCGGCCGGCACCGGTCGCACTGGCGCCGCACTGGCGCTGAGAGCTGCCACGGGCACTGCCATGCCCGCATGACGCAACCGTCTTCACGGCCCGCGGACGGCACGCGCGCTCCGCGCCGCGGCCGCAACTAAGGCCTGGCAGCGGCCCCGCGCCGGGGCCTCTGCCCGGGCGCGAAAAATGCGCACAGCAGTGGGCGGCCCAACCTCATGACCGGGCACCTTGCACGATGCGGTGCACCAGGTGCAGCTTGCGCACCGCCTGCGCCGACAGCACGAAGGGATAGAAGTCGGCCACGCCCATGCTGCGTGACAGCTCGTTGAGCACGCCGGTCAGTTCCATCCAGCTGTTGATGAGCTGCAGAAAACCGGCATCCGCCACCAGGTTGGCGTCGAAGCGTTCGTAGTTCAACTCCACCCGCTCGCCATCCAGGCCGAAGCTGCGCGCCGTGTCCAGTGTGTCGACCAGATGCAGGTAGTGCGCCCAGGTCTCGGCCCAATCCTCCCAGGGGTGGGCGCTGGCGTAGGCGCTGACGAAACGCTGGCCCCAGTCGGGGGGCGCGCCGTTGGCGTAGTGGCGCTGGAGCGCCTGGCCATAATCCTCGCGCTCGTCGCCGAAGAGCTCGCGCCAGGCGGGCAGCCAGTCCGTCGGCTCGACGAGGCGCTGCCAGTAGTAGTGGCCGGTCTCGTGGCGCAGATGGCCCAGCAGCGTGCGGTAGGGCTCGCCGAGCTGGTGGCGCCGGGCCTCGCGGCGCGCGTCGTCGGCCTCGGACACGTCCAGCGTGATGACGCCGTCGGCATGGCCGGTGATGACGGCCGGGCCTTCGGGGGGCGCCAGCAGCAGGTCAAAGGCCAGGCCCTCCTCGGCATCCTCGGCGCGCGACAGCACCGGCAGGCCCAGGCCGATCAACGACGACACCAGGCGGCGCTTGGCCGCTTCGATGCGCCCCCACCAAAGGCCGGCTTCGGGCTGGGACAGGTCCGGCACGGTACGCGTCAGCCGGCAACAGCGGCACAGCGTGAAGCCGGCCATCACTTCCGTGACGTCCAGCAGCCAGTTGCACGCGGCCGCGCTGTCCAGGTTGGCGCAGCGCGCGTAGCGGGGCGCGCGGCGTGCCGGCACGCCGGCCTCGCGCCAGCCGCCGCGGCCTGAGCGCGGTGCCGCCTCCAGCGCCAGCAACTGGCCCCGAGCGGGGGCATAACCCAGTGGCCGGTGGCAGGCCAGGCATTCGCTGTTGCGGAAAAACACCGGCCGGCCGCAGGCGCAGCTGAACGCCCGCGGCGTCGTCGGCGATGGCACGGCGTGCCGCGTGGCAGCAACGGAGCTCACCAGGCGCTCCAGCACAGCATCAGGCCAGCCGTTACGCGCAGGTCCAGCTCGGCGCTGCGCAGGCGATCGGCATCAAGCCAGGGCGGCATAGCGCGGCACGGTCCGGGCGGCCGCAGCCAGTTGCAGCAGCTGCTGCTCGAAGCGGCGCTGCACGCTGCCCCAGTCGGCCTGGAGGGCGTCCAGCCGCGCTTCCATGCGCAGCAGGCCGTCGGGCGCGGAGGCATCCAGGGCGCGGGTGGCCGCATCCAGGAAGGCATCGGCGGCGTCCAGGCCCTGGCAGACCGGTGCCAGGCAGCCACTGACACCGTCGCGCACATGCTGGGCGGCGGCGCCGGTGTCGAACGCGGCGACGGCCAGGCCGCTGGCCAGGGCTTCGAGCGTCACATTGCCGAAGGTCTCGGTCTGGCTGGGAAAGAGGAAGACGTCGGCGCTGGCGTAGTGGCGGGCCAGCGCGAGGCCCGTCTGCATGCCGACGAAGCGCGCCGTCGAGTGGGTGCGCTCGAGCTTCGCGCGCAGCGGGCCGTCGCCGACCACCACCATGCGCAGCCCCGGACGGCGGGCGCTCAGGCGCTCGAAGGTCTGCAACGCCAGGCTCGCGTTCTTCTCCGGTGCCAGCCGGCCGACATAGAGCATGACGCGATGATCGTTGCCGATGCGCCATTCGCGGCGCAACCGCAGGTCGCGGCGATCAGGCGAGAACAGCTTGGCGTCGACGCCCCGGCCAAGCAGCCGCAGGCGCTCGAAGCCGTGGGCGGCGAGTTCACGCTGCAGCTCCGCGGTCGGCACGAAGTTGAGGTCGGCCATGCCGTGCAGGCGCTTCAGATAGCCCAGCACGACGGTCTCCAGCCAGCCCAGGCCGTAGTGGCCGCAATAGGCGTGGAAGTTGGTGCGGAAGTCGGCGCTGCGGGGAACGCCCTCGGCGTGCGCAGCGCGCAACGCGGCCCAGCCCAGCGGGCCGGGTGTCGTCACGTGCACGAGATCGGGCGGACCGCCGCATTCGCGCCACAGCGCGCGCAGCCCCGCCGACGTGGCCAAGCCGTAGCGCAGCTCGGGATACATCGGGATGGGCCCGCCGCCGCAGCGCCATTCGCGCTCGTCGCGGCGGGCCGCTTCACCCGGCTGGCGCGGCCGGATCAGCTGCACCTCGTGCCCGACGTCGCGCAGATGCCGCAGGGCGCGCTCGGCCGTCAGGGCCACGCCGTTGATCTCCGGCGGGAAGGTCTCGGTGACATAGGCGATGCGCACGACGCTTCACTCCGGCTGTTGCATTCCGCCGTCATGGCAAGTGGAATGCCCGCCCCTTCCTGGCCCTTGCTGCTCAGGTCGACCGAGCGGCCGCCCGGGAGCGCAGCAGGGCCATCAACTGGCGCTCGGCGGCGTTCAGGCCGGACCGGGCCGAAGGCGCCGCCGCCCACGGCTGGGCGCGCAGCGCGGCGCGGGCCGCCTCATCGCCCAGCGCGTCGCCCAGGGCCAGCACGCGCGGGTGGATGTAAGCCTTGCGGCAAACCGCTGGGGTGTTGCCCAGGCGCTTGGCCACGGCTGCCAGCAGTTGCTGCGGCCGGCAGGGCTCGGCGCCCTCGGCACAGGCCTGCAGCGTCAACTGCAGGGCCAGCACGCTGCCATGCCAGGTGCGAAAGTCCTTGGCCGTCACGCGCCGGCCGGCGGCCTCGGCCAGCCAGGTATTGACGTCCGCGGAGTCGACGGCATGGGTCTGGCCGCCCTCGTCGAGATAGCGGAACAGCTCCTGGCCGGGCAGCTCGCGGCAGCGGCGCACGATGCGGGCGACACGGCGGTCGCTCACGCTGACCGAGTGGCGCACGCCGCTCTTGCCGACAAAGGACAGCCGGATGGCGTCACCCTGCACGCCGGCATGGCGGTTGCGCAGCGTCGACAGGCCGTAGGAGCCGTTCTCGCGCGCATAGGCACTGTTGCCGATGCGCAGCCAGGTGGTGTCCAGCAGGCGCACCAAAGTGGCCAGCACGCGCTCGCGGGTGGGCTCGCCCTGCCCCGCCAGCGCGCGCTGCACGCGTCGGCGCAGCCGTGGCAGCACAGCGCCAAAGCGCAGCAGGCCGTCGAACTTGGTCTGGCCGCGGTCGGCCATCCAGTCGGCGTGATAACGATATTGCTTGCGCCCGCGCGCATCGCGGCCGGTGGCCTGCAGATGGCTGTCGGCATGCGGGCTGATCCAGACCTGCTGCCAGGCCGGTGGAATGGCCAGCTTGCGGATGCGCGCGAGCGTGGCGTCGTCACGGACACGCCGGCCGCGGGCGTCCCGGTATTGGAAGCCGCCGGAAGTCGCCGGCTCGCGGCGGATGCCGGGACCCGTATCGCTGAGCCAGCGCAGGCCGGCCTGGCGCGCCTGGCGAACCTCCGGGGCCCGGGATGACGGCGGGTTGGGCATGCCGTGCCCAGGCAGGCGACGTGCCAGGCATGCCGATTGCCTCCGCGCCGCAATGCATGCGAACCACGCCGTGCCCGAGCAGCAGGTCCAGGAGACGCGTCCTGGTGCGGGCCCCCATCTGCTGGATGTATCGATGTTCTGGGGCGCCACGGGCGGCGTGCGGCGCGTGTTGACGGCCAAGCATGAGCGGCTGCGCCCGCTGGGCTGGCGGCACACGGTCATCGCGCCCGGCGCCCAGGGTCCCGGCATGGTGGACTGTGGCGGCATGCCCCTGCCCCGCAGCGGCGGCTACCGCATGGTGCTGGGCCGGGGCCGTGCGCTGCGGCAGATCGAATTCGTCGCGCCCGACATCGTCGAATCCGCCGACCCCTATGTACTGGCCTGGGCGTCGCTGGCCGCGGCGGAGCAGTTGCGCATCCCGGCCGTGGCCTTCTGCCACAGCAACCTGCCCCAGCTGGCGGCGCGCCTGGCGGGCGGCCCCGAAGGCACACGCCTGGGGCGCGGCGCCGAGCGCTGGGCCCGGCGCTATCTGGTCAACCTCTACCGCCATTTCGATCTCGTCATGGCCCCCAGCAGCGGCATGGTGCAGCTGCTGCAGTCCTGGGGCGTGCCGCGCGTGACGCTGCAGCCCCTGGGCGTGGACTGCTCGGCCTTCACGCCCTGCGCGCGCGACGCCGCCTGGCGGCTGCAGTTTTGCAGCGACCACGGCCTGGCGCCGGATACGCGCCTGTTCATCTACACCGGCCGCTTCGCATTGGAGAAGAACCTGCAGCTGCTGGCCGATGCGGTCGCCCTGCTGGGGCGCGGCCATGTGCTGCTGGCCGTGGGCGACGGGCCGGCGCCGCCGCTTGGCGAACAGGTGCTGGTGCTGCCGCCGGAACACGACAGCCGGCAACTGGCCCGCATGGTGGCCAGCTGCGATGCTTACGTGCACGCCGGCGACCAGGAGACCTTCGGCCTGGGTGTGCTCGAGGCCATGGCCTGCGGCACGCCGGTGGTGGTCGCCAGTGCCGGCGGCCTGGCCGAACTGGCGCGCGAAGCGGGACTGCTGGTGGACCGGCCGCGGGCCGGCTCCTGGGCTGAAGCGATGGACGCCAGCCTGGACGGCAACCAGGCGGTTCAGCGCCGCAACGCCCTGGCGCGCGCCCAAGCGCAGGACTGGCCGCACGTGATGGCGCAGATGACGCGGCGCTACACCGCCCTGCTCGGCCGCCAGCCCACACTGGTTGCGCCGGCCCGCAACCCGGCTCTGCCGCTGGCCAATCGGCTGGCACGCCAGCGTTGACGGCGCCGACCCGAGCGGCCGGCGCCGTGTGCGTCGTGCTGCACGACGTGTCACCGGCGCGCTGGGACGGCTGCCTGCGCGTGCTGGCTGAACTGCGCCGCTGTGCCAGCCATGCCGGCGTGCGGCTGCCGCTGTCCCTGCTCGTGGTGCCTCGCATGCACGGAAATGCGGAAGTGCCGCCGCGCTATCTGCGCTGGTTGCGCGGCATGGCCGGCGCCGGCCATGAACTGCTGCTGCACGGCCTCACCCACAGCGACGAAGGCCCGCCGCTGCGCGGCCTGGGCGACTATCTGCTACGCCGCCACTACACGGCGGGCGAGGGCGAGTTTGCCGCCCTGTCCCACCCGCAGGCCATGCAACGGCTGCGCGAGGGCCGTACCTGGGCCGGCGACCACGGTCTGCCCATGGACGGCTTCGTCGCGCCGGCCTGGCTGCTCGCCCCACCTGCGCTGCAAGCCGTTGCCGACGTAGGCTTTCGCCACACCTGCACGCTGACCGAGGTCATCGCCCTGCCACACCGGCATGTGCTGCCGGCGCCCAGCCTGGTGTTCAGCACACGCACGGCCTGGCGCCGCGGGCTGTCATTGGCCTGGAACAGCCTGCAGGCGCGCCGCGCCCGCGAGGCGCCGCTGCTGCGCCTGGAGCTGCATCCGGGCGACGCGGATCACCGCGCCGTGGTGCGCTGCTGGACGCGGCTGCTCGACGAGGCCCTGCGCACGCGCACGCCGCTGCGCCTGGCCGAGGCGGCGCAGATGGCGCGGGTGCTAGCGGGGCATCAGCGGGAGCTGCTGCGCGAGCTCAATAGGTGCCACAGCGCAAACACCAGTGTGCCGACCGCCGCCGCAACGAGGGCGGAGCGCACCGGCTCGTCGCGCACATAGCCCACGGTCCGCTCGCGAACCTGCGAGACGCCGGAGCGCATGTTGCGCAGTACCGGCGCCATGGCGTCGCGCGCTTCGCTCACGCCGTCGGCCAGATGGTCCAGGCCGCGCCGCGCGGCGTTCTGCGCCTTCTGCAGGCCATGCCGCGAAGCATCGGCCGCATCGTCAACCCAATCTGCGTGACCCATGGTGCTTCCTTCATCAGAGTGTCGGAATGCAGTGGGGGCAATCCGCGCGCCGTGCCCGCGCTCAGTCGCGCTGCGGGGGGCCGCCGAGATCCGCAGCCGCGCTGCCTTCGGCTGCATATTCCTTCAGCCGGTTGTACAGCGTCTTCAGGCTGATCCCCAGCACCGCAGCTGTGCGTTCCTTGTGGTGGTTGAAGTGGCGCAGCGTGGCCAGCATCAGCGCGCGTTCGGCCTGCGCCACGCTGGAGCCGATGGGCAGGGTGATGAAGGGCATGTCGGCATCGGCGTTCAGCATCTCGGGCAGCCGAGCAGGCGACGGCGGGATACCGACCGGCGATGCCACTGGCAGGTCTTGCGGCCCCTGGCCTCCCCAAGTCGAAGTGACTCCCGTCTCTTCGCTGCCGGGCAGCCAGGTCTCATCGATCAGCTCGCCCTGGGCCATCACATAAGCGCGCTGCACGACATTGCGCAGCTCGCGCACATTGCCCGGCCAGGGGTAACCCACCAAGGTCGCCAGCGCCTCGGGCGAGAAGCGGCGCACGGTGCCTTCCTGCTCGCTGATGGCGGCCAGGAAATGGTTGGCCAGCAGCGGGATGTCGGCGATGCGGTCCCGCAGCGGCGGCAGCGCGATCGGGAAGATGTTCAGGCGGTAGAGCAGGTCTTCGCGCAACTTGCCCGAGGCCACCGCCTGGTAGGGCAGGCGGTTGGTGGCCGCGACGATGCGCACGTCGGTCTCCTGGCTGGTGGTGCTGCCCACGCGCATGAAGCGCCCGGTCTCCAGCACGCGCAGCAGCTTGACCTGCAGCTCCAGCGGCATCTCGGTGATCTCGTCCAGGAAGAGAGTGCCACCGCTGGCGCGCTCGAAGAAGCCCTGGTGCTGGCGCTCGGCACCGGTGAAGCTGCCCTTCTCGTGGCCGAAGATCTCGCTCTCGATCAGGTTGGGGCTGATGGCCCCGCAGTTCACGGCCAGGAAGGGGCGCTTGCGACGGCGGCTGAGGTCGTGCACGGTTTGCGCCACCACCTCCTTGCCTGTACCCGACTCGCCCGTGATGAAGACCGACACGCTGGTACCCGCCACGCGCGAGATCTGCTCGTAGATGCGCTTCATCGGCGCGCTGCGGCCCCAGAGATGGCCGAAATGACCGGACTCGTCCAGATTGGCAGTCAGATCCTCCACCTCGGCCTGCAGGGTCGCCGGCTTCATGATGCGCGACAGCACCCCTTGCAACTGCTTGAGGTTGACGGGCTTGACGAGATAGTCGGCCGCCCCCAGGCGCAGCGCCTGGATGGAGGTCTCCAGATTGGCGTGGCCAGTGCAAAGCACGACCTCCGAATTGGCCACCAGCTTGGGGTCGGCCAGCAGGTCCATGCCATTGCCGTCGGGCAGGCGCAGGTCCAGCAGCAGGATGTCGGGCTGCTGCAGCGAGAGCTGCTTGCGCGCATCGCGCAAGTTGTGAGCGACCGCCACGGTGAACTGCTCGCCCGCGATCAACTCGCGCAGGGAGGCGGCTGAATCATGGTCATCGTCCACTACCAGGGCATGCGGCATCGTTTCCTTCCAGCTTTGTTACGGTGACCCAGGCGCTACGGGAGCAGTCATTTTCAACACATTCCACCCCCGTCAGAAAAACTTTGCCCGGCCGGGGCGTGTATCCACCAGTAATCCCCGTCAGGCATGCCAGCTGCCCTCAGCTGGCCGCCCACCGTAACGTTATGCCCGCCCATGAGCAACCCCTTGTTACAAGACGCTGATTGCCATGATCCCGCCGGTCTCTCGTTGACGCGGTTGCTGGACGCGCTGGCACTGGGTGCCGTGCTCGTGCTGGCCTGGCGAGCCTGCCATGGCCACCACCACCGCCGTCGCAGGGCCCATTCGGCGCGAGCACCGGTCGCCGTGCAAACCTGGGAAGGCGAAGGCGGTCGCCCGACGCCCACCGACGCCTGAGGTCGTGCCGCCAGCATTGCTGCAACTTCTACCGGTTGCTCCGCCCCCTGCAGCCGCTTGACCTCACCGGCTTCTGCAAGCTGGGCCTGGGCGGGCACACCGCCTGCCCTGCAAGCTCAACATTGGTGCATTGGCGGGCCTCATGAAGCAATCTCGCGGCTGGCACCTCGGCGGCTGGGCTTGGGCCCTCGCGGTGGTGTTCTCCCTGGCGGGCACGGTGGCCTGCGGCACCTTGCTGGAACAGGAACGTCAGGTGCAGCCAGCGTCGGCGCGCCTGACCGCAGACCGCGTCACCCTGCAGGGCCGTGACGGCCCCGTCTCCGATGCCGTCGAGGCCAGGGACCTGGCCCGGGTGCGCGACGAGGGCAATGGCGCGCTGCTGGAACGCCATCTCGGCGCGCTGGCAGCCAGGGGCGACACCCAGCTGCTGCGCGGCAACACGGCCAAGCTGCTGGTCGACGGCCCCGCCACCTTTGCAGCAATGAAGGCGGCCATCGCCGCCGCCCGCCACCGCCTGCTGGTGGAGTTCTACATCATCGAGGACGAGGGCGTAGCCGCCGAGATCGGCGAGCTGCTGCTGCGCAAGGCCGCCGAGGGCGTCAGCGTGGCGCTGATGTACGACAGCCTGGGCTCGATGGGCACGGATGGCGCCTTCTTCGACCGCCTGCGCAAGGGCGGCGTCGCCGTGTGCGCCTTCAACCCGATCAATCCGCTGGAGCGACCGGGCCACTGGGGCGTGCTGCAGCGCAACCACCGCAAGATGCTGGCCGCCGACAGCGACGTGGCCTTCACCGGCGGCATCAACCTCAGCAACGTCTACGCCGAAGGCTCCTTCAGCAGCGCCCGCCGCAGGGGCCCCGCCCGGCCGCCCGAAGGGGCTCCGCTCCCGCCTGGCGGGACAGCGCGCAGCGCGAAGGGTGCGCCAATACAGCCGCCGGCCGACGCCGACAAGCAGGGCTGGCGCGACACCCAGGTGGAGCTGCGCGGCCCCGTGGTGTCGGCCCTGGCCGTGCTGTTCCGCGAATCCTGGGCCCTGCAGGGTTGCCCCGGCGAACTGGCGCCCGCCCCGCCGCCCAGTGTGGCCACACCCGGGCAGCGCGTCGTCAAGCTGGTGGCGGGCGATCCGGCCAATGGCATCAACCCCAGCTACACGGCGCTGCTGCACGCCATCGATGCCTCGCAGCGCAGCGTGCAGCTGACCATGGCCTATTTCGCACCCGGGCCCGAGCTCATCCGGGCCCTGTGCGACGCGGCCCGCCGCGGCGTGGCCGTCTCCCTCGTGTTGCCGGGCCGCAGCGACGTCGCCATGGTGCTGCACGCCGCGCGTTCGCGCTATGCCCAGCTACTGGAAGCCGGCGTGCAGATCCACGAAATGACGGAGTCCGTCATGCACGCCAAGACGGCCGTCGTGGATGGCGTTTATTCCAGCGTCGGCTCGAGCAACCTCGACTGGCGCAGCATCGTTGGCAACAACGAGGTCGACGTCATCGTCCTCGGCGACGACTTCGGCCAGCAGATGCAGGCGCTGTTCGCCCGCGACCTGCAGGTATCTCAGCGCATCGACGCGGCGCAATGGGCCAAGCGCGGCCTGGGCCAGCGCCTGCTGCAGGGATTTGCCCGCCTGGTGGAGCCATTGCTTTGAGCTGGCATCCCGTTTGCCACAGACCGGCGGGTTTATTCAGCAACTCGGAGTTCTGCGATGACGATTGACCTCATGGGCACTTCCTCCATGACCGAAGCCACCGCCATGGGCGCGGCCGGGCGCTTCCTGAACGACATGCGCCTGGAGCGCGCACGCCGGCCGGGCGGTAGCAGCACGGGCCGGCTGATGCGGCGCAGCCGCACACGCACCGCCGGCATACGCTTTGAATGGGTGACACGCACGATCGGACCGGTGCTGCGCGTCGTGGCCACCTGGACCGACCAGCATGGTCAGCCTCACCACACCTCGTTCTCGGTGCAATGCAATGGTCTGGAAGGGGCGTTGGATCGTGCCATCGCGGCACGCACGTCCTGCGGTGCGCCGCCGCCGGATCGTGATGATCTGCTGCAACGCCTGCAGCAGGAATTCGCCACTGCGCCGCTTGCCGCGGAGCAGCTGGCTGGCATGGCGCCAGGGCGGACCTTGCTGACCGCTCAGCTCAACTTGGCCAGCATGGAGGCCTCGGTGGCCTCGTCCCAAGCCAACGGATAAAGGCAACGGGCCTGGGTCAGCAGCTCAGGCCGGCCGCCCCACAGCGCGATCTGCTCGCGCACGGTCGCCAGATCGATGCTCATCAGCACAGCCGGCGCGTTCACGCGCGGGTTGTGCCGGGCCGCCGTGTAGGGCAGCAGGCCCAACCAGCGACGGTAGAAGGCGACGTGGCGCGGGTTGACCTCGATGATGAGGCGCTCGCAACGCGCGCGACGGTGGGCGTGCAGATAGCCGAGGTGAAACACCTGGGCCAGCACCCGCTTGGGCTCGAAGGCATGTTTGTCCACAGCCAGCCGGCCGAATTCGCAGAGCTTGACGCCGGCGGAACGCCATTCGGCCAGCTCGGATTCGAAGAGCAGGTCGGCGTGCAGGCCGCCGGCACCGTCAAAACGCACCGACAGCGTGCCGATGATGTTGTCGCCGTTGCGCGCCGTGCAGATGATGTCGCCATCTTCCTTGCGGCTGGTGTAGGTCTCCCGCTTCACCGCCAGGCCGCGATCGCCGTAACGGCGTTCGACGAGCTCGTAGGCGTCACCCTCCAGCGCTCCGAAATCGCTGTTGAGCTCCAGCGGCGGTCCGCCGAAGGGATTCAGCGGCGTGCGGCGGCTTTCTTCGAATATGGGCGTCATCGACTACATCCTTGGTGCCCAACGCACCGAGCGGCGGAGTCTAGGGATTGAAATGACGCATTTCATTGAAGCTCACAGACCGATACATCTAAATCGGGGGGATCAGGGATTTCCCTGTCGCCGAGAAATGCGACAACGACCGCGCCCTGGTATTCGGGGACCACGGCAAGAAAGAAGGCCACGCGCGGCGTGGCCTCGGGAGCGAAGGCGCTGCGGGATCAGACCACGTACTTGCCCACCAGGCGGTTCATGTTGGTCAACGACAGGCGGTGCATCTCGATCATCGCGATGAGGCCGTTGCGGTGCAGCTGCAGCACCTTGTCGTCGGCCAGCTCGGCGTACTTCTTCTCGTCCAGGGCCATGAAACCCTCGACGTCGAGCTTTTCTTCGTTGGGCAAGGTCGCCTCGAAGCGCATGTCCTGCAGCAGGTCCATCTCGACGAGCAGGTTGCAGATCAGGCGGGTGCGCTCGGCTTCCTGCTCGAAGTTTTCCAGGAAGGCCTTGGCGTTCAGCAGGAACTCGGTCGGCTGGCCGTCCTTGAACAGGGCCTCGCCGGTCGTCTCGTTGAAGGCCGGCCACTTCATGTCGTAGCAGACGGCCATGCTGTTCGAGCTTTCGTCCATGCGGGCCATCACGAAGGGATAACGGCGCACATAGGCGGGCACGTAGCCACCGGTCCACTTGTCGCCCTCGACGAAGAGGTTGGAGCCCGCGCGCAGGCCCAGCACGGCCAGAGGCGCGACGGGCTGCTTGCCATCCGGGCCGGGGCTGCCGGCGCGCACGAAGACGATCGGGTATTCCTTGCAGGCGTCGGCAAACTCGACGGCGGCGAGGAAGACCGAGTTCTGATCGGCCACGCGGCTCACGACGGACTGGTCGGTGTCCAGCTTCAGGTTCTTGTGGACGTCACGATCCAGCGGCTGCATTTCGCCGTACATCGGGGGGTTGCTCATGTTTCTCTCTCTCCAGTTTCCTCGGCCAGACGACTGACCAGCACTTTGTCTACACGCTTGCCATCGAGGTCCACGACCTCGAATCTCCACGCGTCCCACTCCACGACATCGGTCGTGCGCGGCAAGCGCCCCAGCAACAGCATGATCATGCCGGCCAGGGTGTTGTAGCGCCCACGGTCCTCTTCGGGCAGTTCCTTCAGCTCCAGGCGGTCCTTCAGCTCGGGCACCGGGATCAGGCCGTCAATCAGCCAGCTCCCGTCCTCGCGCTGCACCGCCCAGGCGTCGCCATCGCTCGGGGCATTGAACTCCCCGGCAATGGCTTCCAGCACGTCACGCACGGCGATCACGCCCTGCACCTCGCCGTACTCATCGACGACGAAGACCAGGGGCGCGTCCGACACGCGGAAATGTTCCAGCAGCTCCATGCCCGACAACGTCTCGGGCACGAACAGCGGCGGCTCCAGGCCCGCCATCAGGTCCAGCGGCAAGCCCTCCAGCATGCCGGCCAGCAGCGCCGGCGCATTGGCCACGCCCAGCACCTCGCCCAGGCCGCCGCGGCAGACCGGGTAGCGGTTGAAGCCATGCTCGCGCAAGACGGCCAGCACCTCGGCCGGCGTCGCATCAACCTCCAGCCAGGCAATCTCGGCCCGCGGAATCATCATGGAGCCGACCTGGCGCTCGTCCAGGCGGAACACGTTGCGCACCATCTGGTGCTCATGCTCCTCGATGACACCGGCGTCGCGGCCTTCTTCCAGGCTGGCGGCGATCTCCTCTTCCGTCACACCGCGCTGGCCCTTGTTGCGCAAGCCCAGCAGGCCCAGCGTCGCCTCGGTCATGAAGCTCAGCGCCTTCACCAGCGGGCGCGCGGCCATGGAGATGAAGTTCATCGTCGGCGCGACGAGGCGGGCCACCGTCTCGGGGTAGATCTGGCCGATGCGCTTGGGCACCAGCTCGCCGAAGACGATGGTCAGCAGCGTGATGATGATGACGACCAGCGCCGTCGCGGCGATGTCGGTGGCATGCGGGTTCAAGCCGAAGCTCTCAGTCAGCCAGCGCGACAGCGGGCCGGAGAAGGCCGCATCGCCGACGATGCCGTTCAGCACGCCGATACCGGTGATGCCGATCTGCACCGTCGACAGGAATTTGGTCGGGTTGTCATGCAGGTCCATCGCGGCCTGCGCACCGCCCTCGCCACTCTCCACCATCACCTGCAACCGCGCCTTGCGGCTGGCGGTCAGCGCCATCTCCGACATCGCGAACAGGCCGTTGATCAGGATCAGAAAGAGAACGAGAGCGGTATCCATCGAAGGCGCCAGACCCCGGGGAAAACCCCAGGTGGCGCAAGGCAAAAACGAAGCCCGGGAGACTATCAGAAGGCCATGACCAAACCCACCGTGCGATCCCTCGCTTTGGGGTCTGCGCGGCAGAGGACGTAGCTCGCGCCGGGGCGAGTTGCGGGGCCAGGCTAGGCGTCGGCGAGGCCGTGGGGCGAGCCCCACTACGAGCCGGCAACGATGCATGGCCCCGCAAATCGCCCCGGCCCTCCGGGTTGAGACTGGCAGGGGCGCATGTGTTGTTGCTCGTCGTTGCGGGTCAGCACCCGCGGCCTCCTCGCGCCTAACCTGCGTCCCTGCCAGTCTCAACGCGGGCCACGCCCTCTGCCGCGCAGAGCCCCAGGACCGGGACAATCCGCACATGAACTACCTGATCGGCGACCTCCAGGGCTGCTGCGACGCGCTGGAGCGCTTGCTGCAGCAGATCGATTTCTCCCCGTCACGCGACCGCCTCTGGCTGCTGGGCGACCTCGTCAACCGCGGCCCGGCCTCGCTGACGACGTTGCGCCGCCTGGCCGGCCTGGGCGGCACGGCAACCTGCCTGCTGGGCAACCATGACCTGCACCTGCTCGCCGCCCACCACGGCGTGCGCCGCCCGCACCGGGGCGATACGCTGGACGACATCCTGGCCGCGCCCGACCGCGAGGCGCTGATGGATTGGCTGCGCCAGCAGCGCATGGCCGTCTACGAGGCCGGCTGGCTGATGGTGCACGCCGGCGTTGTGCCGCAATGGAGCCGCGACGACACCCTGGCCCTGGCGGCCGACGTCGAGGCCGTGCTGCGCGGCCCTGCCCTGCCCGACTTCCTGCACGCCATGTACGGCAACGAGCCGGCGCGCTGGGACCCCGACCTCGCCGGCACCGCGCGGCTGCGCTTCACGGTCAACGCGCTGACAAGGCTGCGCTTTTGCAGCGCCGACGGCGAGATGGACTTCAAGACCAAGGACGGCGCCGGCGCGGCACCTGAAGGCTTCATGCCCTGGTTCGACGTGCCAGGCCGCAGGACCGCCGACACGCCCATCGCCTTCGGCCATTGGTCGACGCTGGGGCTGCTGGACCAGCCGCACCTGCTTGGCCTGGACACGGGCTGCGTCTGGGGTGGCAAGCTGACGGCGGCGCGGGTGGACGGCCTGCAGCGCGAGATCATCCAGGTGGACTGCGAACAGGCGCAGCAGCCGGGCAGCTGAGCCAAGGCACCGTAGAATGCGCGTCCCGCTGGAAGCGTGGGAGAGTGGTTTAATCCAACGGTCTTGAAAACCGTCGAAGGTGTGAGCCTTCCGTGAGTTCGAATCTCACCGCTTCCGCCAGGTTTTCGTGAGTTCGGCAAGGCCGCGCAGCGGCCTTGGACGCACCGCCAGGTGCGGCAATCTCACAGCGTCCGCCAGCTCGAGAAGCAAGAGCGCGATGCATGTTCCTTGCATCAATCGGCAGGACTCGCGTCCAATCCGCGATGCCAACTCACCGGATCTCGCCATGTCACGTTACGTCGATCAGGTTCTCGTGCCCGGCGAGCGAGTCGTCCATCTGGGGCGCACCAGCCTCTGGTCGGTTTGGCACTTGCTGTTGTTCGGCCTGCTCTTGCTGCCCGCCTTTGGCCTTGGGCTCATCCTTTGGGTGGCCGCCTACGTTCGCATCAGGTCAACCGAGCTGGCAGTAACCACCAAGAGAGTGATCGTCAAACACGGATTCATCCGTCGCCACACGATCGAAATCAACATCAACAAGGTGGAGAGCATTCAGGTCAATCAGTCCCTCATGGGCCGAATGCTCAACTTTGGCACCCTCGTCATTGCGGGCACCGGCGCATCCCATGCGCCCATCGACGGCATCGCAGAGCCACTTGTATTCCGCCGCGCCTTCGTCGAGGCCCAGGACTCGGCACAGAGCAGCCAGGCATAGCGTCAAGAGACGCTTCAGTCGAAGGTGCCCGCCACAAAGGATGCCTTGACCGTGATCAGCCAGCTGCCCTCCACCTTGTGCAGGACGAAGTGGTCGTTGAACAGCTTCTGGCCGATCCGCACCCTCACGTTCGCTGTTGAAAGGCTGCCCGAGATGTGCTCGACCGAGAGGATTGCTTCGTCCCTCGGCGCACCCGTCGACTGGGGGCTCGGCCTTCCATGGATGAGCGCCGCATAGTCCTGTGAGGACAGCATGTTCAACCGCCCCCCGTCAAGCCACTGCACGAAGCAGTTCGGGTGGAAGACCTTGTTGAAGTCACGGCTCTTGGGCTCATAGGCCAGATTGAAATAGTCCTCGATCAGAGTGGCTACGGCTTGGGTCTGGGTCATCGCTGGCTTTCATCAATGGGCGAACGATTCGTATAGTGAGGAATCCTTCCGCGCCCGGCTACAGCGAACTGGTTATCGCTGCCATTACCAGAACACATCGACCATGGATGACCTTGATGGAGCGCTTGTCATCGGCCTGCTGGCGCTGAATGCGGTCGCCGAATCGAAGAGCTTCGGTCGTGCCGCCTCTCGGCTGGGCAAGACGCAGCCCGCGGTGAGCCGCTCGATCCAGCGCTTGGAAGACCGCCTCAGCGCCAAGCTCGTGCATCGCACAAGCCGACACGTTGAAGTGACGGATGCCGGGCATGCGTTGCTCTCCAAGGTGCTGCCCCTGCTGCAGGGGATAGAGGATGCGACGGCCGCCGCCTCTGACCAGGCCTCGGCCGTCAACGGCACGCTGCGCGTCGCCTGCGATGCCCGGTTTGCCGGCCTCGTGTTGGCACCGGAGCTGGCGCAGTTTCTGAAGGCCCACCCGTCTCTTCAACTGAGGCTGGAGACCAAGAACGGCCTCTCGGACCTGGTGAGCGACGGATTTGATCTCGCCGTCAGATTTGGGCCTCCATCCATCTCGACCCTGGTCTGCCGCAGGCTCTACAGCCCGCGCGTTCTGACCGTTGCCGCGCCGTCCTATCTGGCGCGCCGCGGTCGACCCAGGTCGCCGCAGGATCTGGTGGGCGACGATCATGAGTGCATCGTCGCCATCGATCCCGCCACCGGCAGGCCCTTCGAGTGGGAGTTCTGGCGTGGCGACGAAAAAGTGAAGGTGGCCGTTCGCGGCAACCTGACGGTCACGGACGCCGGAATCAAGATTGGCGCCTGTCTCGCGGGCCATGGCATCGCCCAGGTGATCGACCTCGGGGTGGACGTGCATTTGCAAGCGGGCACGCTGGAGACCATCTTGACGGACTGGGCTGACGAGACCTTTCCTCTCTATGTCTACTACCCCAGCCGGACCCACGTCCCGGCCAAGGTCAGAGCCTTCATCGACTTTGTTGTGGGCATGATGCCGGTGCTTCAGCCGGCCGGCCAAGTCGACCTTCGGCCATGAATGGGTCGATCAGCGCCATCAGCTCCTGCCGCGGCATCACGCAGTCCATCTCTTCGAGCGCCCGCCGATTCGTGCGCTTGTTCGACTGTCCTGGGCCTAGCTCTCCAGGCCAAGCAGGCGCTCGGCGTTGCCATGGGCGATCAGGGCGTTGTCCGCGTCGCTGACGGGCAGGCCCTCGATGAAGGCGCGCGCGCCGTCCAGGCTCTGGTAGGGGTAGTCAATGGAGTAGAGGATGCGCTTCGCACCCATCAGCGCATGGATGAACTGGAAGTGCGGCAAGGTGAGCATGCCGCTGGGCGACACGTAGACGTGCTCGCGATAGGTCTGCACGACGGGGCGCTTCAGGCCGGAGGCTTCCTGAGGGATGGCGTCCTCCAGCCTTTGCAGGAAGAAGGGCACCATCTCGCCCCAGTGGCCGCTGATGACCTGCAAGCGGGGGTGGCGGTCGAACACCCCGGCGAGCAGCATGCGCACGACCTGGATGCCGGCCTCGTTGTGCCAACCCCAGGCGAACATCGACAGGCGTGCGCTGAGTTCGCGCTCGAAGCCGCCGTAGTACGGCGCCTGCACGGCCGGCAGCGGCAGGCCGGGGTGAACGTACAGCGGCACGTTCAGCTCGTCGAACGCAGCCAGCACGGGGGCGTAGCGCGGGTCGTCCAGGAAGGTCTCGCCGGGGCGCCCGTTGATGAGCGCCCCCTTGAGGCCCAGCTCCTTCACGGCCCGCTCCAGCTCACGCGCGGCGGCCTCGGGCGCCTGCCAGGGCAGCGTGGCAAACCCGGCGAATCGCGAAGGGTGGGCTTGCGCGGCCGCGGCCAGCTTGTCGTTGGCGGCGCGGTTCAGGGCTATGGCCTGGGCGGCCGGCAGCAGCTGCGGGAAGCCGCCATAGGAGAGGACTTGCATGGCGATGCCTGCCGCGTCCATGTCGGCTAGACGGGCCGCGCCCATGTCCAGCGCCTTGCGCGCCGACTCGCTGGGTGCGACGACATGCGGGCGGCCGGGGTCGGCGACGTGTTGGCCGTCGATGACGCGGCTGCCCCAGTCAGCGAGATAGGGCGCCTCGGCACGCACGAGGCTTTGCGACGCCGCGCCGATGGCGGCATCCAGCACGTGCTCTTCGACGCAGATCAGCTTCATGTCGCCCCTCGGCCGCCGATCACGCCAGCAGCGCGTCGCGCAGCGCTTCGCCGAGGCTGGCCGCGGACTGCGGGTTCTGGCCCGTGATCAACCGGCCATCAACCACCACCTTGTTGGACCAGTTGGGTGAGTCCTGGTGCAACGCGCCGCGCTCGTTGAGCGTGGAGGCCAGCAGGAAGGGCACGACGTGGGTGGACTGGACTTCCTCTTCCTCGCCATCGGTGAAGGCCGCCACGCGCTTGCCCGCCACCAGCAGGCTGCCGTCGGCACGGCGTGCATTGACCAGGGCCGCCGGGCCGTGGCACACGGCGGAGACGATGCCGCCAGCCGCGTCGATCTCGCGGATGAGCTTCTGCGTGCCGGCGCTGTCGGGGAAGTCCCACATCGTGCCGTGGCCGCCCGCGAACATGACCGCCGAGTAGCGCGCGGGGTCGACGTCATCGATGCGCAGCGTGTTGGCAATGGCGTGGCGGAATTCGGCATCCGCCCAATAGCGGGCGACCACCGGGTCCTTCATGTCCTCCAGCCCGTCGAGCGGCGCGGCGCCGCCCTGGATGGAGGCGATCTCGACGCGGATGCCGGCTTGCTGCAGCTTCTCCAGCGGGTGGGTGACCTCCGCCAGGTTGAAGCCGGTGGGGATGCCTGTCGCCCCCTTGACCGGGTTGCTGGTGACGACGAAGAGGATGGGCTTGAGTTCAGAAGCTTGTCGGGTCATGGGCGATGGCTGTAATCACAGGTTGCTGAAGAAGGAGGCGAGCTTGGCAATCGCCTGATCGACGTATTCAGGCCGGTCGTAGAGCGCGACGTGGGTGGCGCCTTCGATGACGAACAGCTCTTTCGGGCCTTTCGACAGCGCGAACGCTTGCTCGCTGTAGACCTTGGTGTCGGCGATGCTCCCGGCGATCAGCAGCAGCGGCTGGGTCAGCAGGTCCGGAATCAGGTGGAAGACCGTGAAGGCCAGCATCTTGTCGAGGCTGGTCATCAGGAAGCGGCCCTTGGAGTTGGGGTGCTGGCCCCGCGGTGTGCGGTAGTAGTCGTAGGCTTCGCGAAGAAAGGTCGGCGTGTTGTCGTCGATGTCTTCCAGCCGCTCGGGAACGAACGGGGCGTAGAGGGGCTCCGCACCCCTGGCCTCGGCCGTGCGCTGCTGCGCCGCCGCTTGCAGGGTTCCGATCAAGGCAGCAACGGGGATGGGGTTGCCAACAATGGTCCTGGCTGCCTCGCCCATCGGCGTGGCGCTGACGACGCCCACCGCCTTGAAGCGGCGCTCCGACTGGGCAACGGCGAGCGCGTAGCCGCCTCCGGCGCAAACGCCGAAGACCCCCATGCGCTCCACGTCGACGTAGGGCAGCGTCGAGAGAAAGTCCGCGGCAGCGCGGGCATCTTCCACGCGCGCCGACGGGTCCTCCAGCAGGCGGGGTTCGCCGCCGCTCGCACCCTGGTAGGACGCGTCGAAGACGACAACGACGAAGCCATGCGCCGCCAGCCTCCTGGCATACAGGCCTATCGTCTGTTCCTTCACGCCGCCGGCGGGGTGAATGCCGACGAGGGCGGGGTATTGCCTGTCTTCCCGGAAGTCGTCCGGCAGATGAAGGTGCCCTGAGAGCTGGATCGCCCGGTTCGGAAACGAGACGGCTTGGAGCATGAGGAATCAGGCGTTGCCGGCGGCGAAAAGCATTTCCCAGTTCAGGAAGGGGCCCAGCGGAATGACGTCCCAGCCGATGAGGCCGGCCTTGGCCAGCGGGAACTCGGCCAGGGCCTTCCTGGCGGCTTCCACGGACTCGGCCTCGGCGAGGATGGCGACGCCCGGGCGGTCCTGGCGGAAATAGATGTCACGGACGATGCCGCTCTTGTAGAGCTGCCAGCCGTGGCGGGCTTCGCCGTGCAGGTGGGGTTGGTACTGTTCCAGCGTGGCGCCGGGCTGGGGGATGTCGAGGCAAAGCAGTTTCATGAGTGGTTCCTTGAACGGATCAGGCCGGTCCCATGGCGGGACGCTCGCGGCATGCTACGGTTTCCATTAATTCGCCAGTGGCGCATTAACGTCTTGGTTATGATTCCGAAAATTCGACAATAGAACGATGCTGGACAGACTCGACGGCGTGGCGGTTTTTGTGGAAACGGTGGATGCCGGTGGCTTTGCGCGCGCCGCAGAGCGGCTGGCATTGACGCGTTCCGCCGTCGCCAAGGCCATTGCGCGGCTCGAAACCCGGCTGGGTGTGCGGCTCTTTCACCGCACGACGCGGGCGCTGAGCCTGACCGAAGACGGCCAGATCTATTACGAGCGCTGCGTTCGCGCCATGGATGAGCTCCGCGAAGCGGAGGCGCTGCTTGAATCCGGCCGGCACGAGGTCAGCGGGCGGCTGCGCGTCGCGATGCCCGTGCTGTTCGGTCGGCTTTGCGTGGCACCCATCCTGCTGGAACTCGCGCGCGAACACCCGAAGCTGGAACTCGACCTGTGCTTCAGTGACCGCCCGACGGACATCGTTGCCGAGCGCATCGACCTCGCGATCCGCAACGGCAAGTTGGGGCCGGCGACGGGGCAGCTTCGCAGCCGCCGGCTGAGCAGCCAGAGAAAGGTGTTGTGCGCCTCGCCGCACTACCTCGCGACGCGCGGCCATCCCGCCGACACCCAGTCGTTCGAAGGGCATGACGCCCTGCTGTACTGGCGGGCCGACTACGTGCAGCCCTGGACCCTGCCGGACGCCGAAGGCAAGCTGATCGAGGTCACCTTGAGTTCCCGTTTCCGTTTTGATGACCTTGCCGTCGTCGCCGACGCGGCTGCCGCCGGGCTCGGCATCGCATGGCTGCCGCATTGGCTCGTTCGGGACAGTCTGCAAGGCGGTAGCCTCGTCGCGCTCTTCGAGGAGCGCCCGCATGCGTCGGTTGAATGCCATGCGCTTTGGCCGGCCAGTCAGCACATGCCCTTGCGTCTGCGCCTGGCGATCGACACGCTGGTGTCCAAGCTTCCGGGCGCCGTCGAAGGCTAGCGCCGCTTGAGCGTTTGAAAATCCAGACCTTGTAGAAGTGGCGGCGCATCAGCCGCGACTTTCCTTCTCCAATGGCTTCGCGGGTGGCCACCTACGATTTCAGTCCGCTGCGGGCCGCCCGCTGACATGAGTTCCGAGCGCTGAACGCGCAGGCAGAACGCCGACAGAAGGGATGGACGCCGTGTGGAATCGCAAGCCGTCACTCATGAGCACGCGCGCCGCCGCGATTGCCGTCGCGTCGACACTTTCCATGCTGATCCTTTCGAGCGTCGCAAACGCCGTGGAGTCGAAGATGCCCTTCGTCAGAATCGCCGAGCTTGAGATTGATCCGGCGCAACTCGAGGCTTTCAAGGCAGCCATCGCGGAGGGCGTCGAAGCCGCAGTGCGGACCGAGCCGAAAGTCCTGGCCCTCTACGCCGTGGCCGAACGGGACCGGCCGAACCACATACGCGTCTTCGAGATCTATGCAGACGAAGAAGCTTACGCACAGCACATCCAGACCGCGCACTTCAGAAAGTTCTTTGAATCGACCTCGCCCATGGTGGTGTCTCGCCGCCTGATCGACACGGTGCCGGTTGTGCTCGGAGCCAAGCCATAGCGCGAGGCGCTTTGGTGGCGCTGCCGAACGGATGGAGCGTTGCACGGCACGTTTCGTCGTGCCCCATCGACGGCCTGTCGGCACCCTGCCACCGACTGTCGCAGCACGATGGCGGCACCGGCAGGCCATCGCGAGGATGCGGCCTTCTTCACGCGTCCCAAGGCAGACCGATGAACTCTCTACGCCACCGCTTTCTCGCGTGCGCGCTCGCTGGCGTCGCCATGGCCGCCCACGCGGCGGAGCCCTCACCGGCCGAGGCCGATCTCAGTGCCACGATCGCCGCGCTCGACGCCTCGGCCTTTGAGGCCTTCAACCATTGCGAGGCACCCGGCCAGCTCGACAAATACGCGAGCTTCTTCGACCCTGCCGTCGAGTTCTATCACGACCTCGGCGGCGTCACGTGGACGCGCGACGTGATGATCGCGCAGACCCGGGCCCATGTCTGCGGCAAGTTCCAGCGCGAGCTCGTGCCGGGCACGCTGAAGGTGTGGCCGATCAAGGGCTTCGGTGCGCTGGCCCGCGGCGAGCATCGCTTCTGCCACTACAAGCCGGGCGGCACGACGCATCCCTGCGAGGGCCGCGCCGAGTTCACCATGCTGTGGCGCCAGCAGGGCAATGCCTGGACGATCACGCGCGCCTTCAGCTACGGGCACGGGTCGAACTGAGGCGACGCCCGCGACCGCCTCGCGTCACGCTAAATGTTGGTGCTCGACGGGATGCGGCTCGGCAGGAGGTGTTCATACGGCCGCGTGCGCGCCAGGTTGCGCTGCCGGATGGTGTTCTCGACGCCGGCCAGCGCGCTGCGAAAGCGCTCCAGCGGGCCGCCGGGCCGGGTGATGGCGGGGTCGAGCAGCACTGGCGGATACGGGGGTGCGTTGTCGCGGTATTCACCCAGCATGCGGTAGTACACGCCGCCGAGGATGTGGAACAGCAGGATCTGCTCCTGCGCCGCCAACCGGCTGGGCAGCATCTGCGACCAGGTGGCCTCGCTCTGCCCCACCGCGCCGGCAGGCGCCCACGCGCCGCCCATGCCGGCGTAGAACGGGGCGTAGGTCATCAACGAGGACTGCGGGAAGTTGACGGCCGCGTGCTGGGCGCTGGCATTGAAGATGATGGCCGTCACCACCAAGGCGAGCTGGCTGCGCGTGGTGATGGGCCGGAAGCCCTTGACCTTGCCACTCACGGCCAGCTCGCTGGCCCAGGCCTTGAGTTCGTAGTCGCTCGTCACGTCGGCGTCGCTGGCGTAGTACACGGCGAGGTATTCGCTCACCCATTGCTGGATGGCATTCCAGACCAGCAGCGCGTCGTCGCGGTAGGGGTAGTCCGGCAGCCGACCGGCGTCATCCACGCCGCGTGCGCGCAGATCGTTCGGCAGCATGTTGTCGTAGAAGTCGAAGGCCAGGCGATCACGGCCGCATTCGCGCTGCAGCGTCTCGATGGGCGCGGCCAGGATGGTGTCGCCCGTGGTGAGCGGCCCCATGATGACCAGCGCGGCCGCATCGTTGATGAACAGCGTGCCCTCGAGGTGGGGCGCGAGCAGCCGGTTCAGCGGGTGCACGACCGCGAGCTGGCGCTGCGTGGCCATCGCGAAGGCCTCGGACATCAGGTGCGTTCGGCCCAGGTGCACGAACATCTCGTGATAGTTGAAGTCG
Organism: Roseateles sp. P4_D2; assembly: GCF_056401875.1. Lineage (NCBI taxonomy): Bacteria > Pseudomonadati > Pseudomonadota > Betaproteobacteria > Burkholderiales > Sphaerotilaceae > Roseateles > Roseateles sp. P4_D2. The sequence goes on from NZ_JBFUIM010000006.1 coordinate 302,617, forward strand.
GCCACCTGCACCGCGGTCTTGGCCGACTGCCACGCCCAGTAGGCGTTGGCGTTGGCCGGATCGGTGGCCCGCAGCACCAGGGGGCTGAGGGCCGGGTCCTGCCCGCACTGGATGGCGACCGGCACCAGCGAGCGGCCGGCCTGGGGGCGCGCGAACAGCGCGATGGGCGCATAGCCGTAGCCGGCGCCCGTCAGCGGCTTGTTCACCGGGCCGGCCGGCGCCATGCCGCCCAGGCTTTCATAGTCCAGCAGGTAGAGCCGGCCACTGCCGGCGGCGTCGAGCAGGCCGTCGTTGTTGCCCTCACCACCCATCGCCTGGCGGTATTGCGCATCGCTCAGCGGGAACTTGGCCGGCAGCGCAGCCACCTGCCGGATCAGCATGGGGTTGGGCCCGCCCACACGCATGTACGCGAAGGTGTCGTCGTCATGCAGCAGGCTCGCTATCGCCGGCTTGTCCAGCGTCACGAACAGCGCGTCGTACTGCGCCACCGTCTTGGGCTGCGGCGCCGTGGTGACCTGCACGGTGAGTTGGTAGTGGATCTGCCGGAGCTGCGTCGCGATGTCGCCCACGGCCGCCGTGAGGTTGGCCAGCAGCGAGAGCACGGCCGCGGGCAGGCTCAGCACGCCAGCGTTGGCAGCTGAGACGCTGTCGAAGCTCGCCTGCGCGGCCGCGAGCCGGCTCCTCAAGCCATCCAGCGTCTGCAGGCTGCTGGCAGCGAGCCCGCTGGGCGCCATCGAGGCCGCCAGATTGGTGACCGCCTCCACTGCCAGCGCCGACGTCTTGAGCTGATGTTCCAGCGTCGGCAGCTCGCCCGCCGGCACCACGGCCGCCATCGGCACGCCGGCGAGGTTGAGGTGGGATTCTGTCCAGAGATACAGCGCCTGCTGGCTGACGAGTTGGAGCCGGCGCGCCGCGGCGCTGAGCAGGTCCGCCTTCTGCGGCAGCGTGGGCTTGGGAACGGGCAGCGCCGCCGATGCTGGTGAAGGCGTGCCGCCAATCAGGCTCAGGCCGCCCGCCGAGGCGGACCATTGGAGGATGTCTCTGCGTTTCATTGGATTTATCCGGAAGCCGGTGCGCCCATGAGCCTAGCCAGGAAACGGGCCGCACGAGGGGCCGTACACATCATTTCGTGCAACCGGGCGTCACGCACAGCGTTTCGCAGCGGCCTCCTACATACGCCGCCCAACCACGGAACCAAACTTGCCGCATAGCAACTGCCGGTGCGGTGCCCCATGAGATTCGTCTTCGACTCCCTCCTCGGCGGCATCCTGGCAACGGTCGTCGCGGGTGCCGCATGCGCTCAACCCGCCGCGCCACTGCCGGCGTCTGCACCGGCTTCGGCGCCCATGACCGCAGCCTCAAGACAGGTTCCGACCCGCAACGCGGCCATCACGGCGTCCGAGAACGCCAAGGAGCCTGGCAACCAGCGCCCCGAGGAACGGGTGATTCCGCAGATCTCCATCCCGCTCAGGAACAAGAACGTCATGCCCCTCGCTGCCATTCCCGCATCGGCGCCTGTCGGCAGCGTGCCCGGTCGTGTGAACGAGGGCGCAGCGCGGTGCGTGGCCATCAGCAGCGCAAGTGAGAAGGCTGCCTGCGAGCGTGGGTTGGCGGCATCGGGGCCGATGAAATCCGAGCGCTGACGCTCAAGCCGCCACCGCGGACGGCCTGCGCGCCATGCCCTTCCACCGGCACAGCAACAGCACCGCGGCCAGGTCAACCACCACCGCGAAGACGCTCGCCTCCGGTCCGAAGGCGCCGCCGCTGAGCCATTGCGGCCGGTCGAGCAGTTGGGGGTGCAGCCATCCGGCCTGGGCCAGGCCACTCACTTCGAAGCCCAGCACCGAGCCTTGCATCCAGTTCCAGCCGAAGTGGATGCCGATGGGCAGGGCGAGGCTGCGGGTGCGCAGCCAGGCCAGGCCGAGCAGCAGGGCGCCCAGCGCGTTGTCCAGCGTCGCCGTCGCGACCGTGATGCCGTCCATGCCCGGGTTGCCCAGGTGGGCGACGGCGAAGAGCGCGGCCATCAGCGCCAGCGCCCAGCGCGCCCCCAGGCCCTCCACCAGGCGCTGCAGCACGAAGCCGCGGAACAGCAGCTCCTCCAGCACGGCCACACACAGGAATACCCAGGCGCCATAAGCCAGCGCCGCGAGGCTGCGCGCCGGGTCCAGCTCGAAGCGCACGCCGCCTGCGAGCAAGATCAACGCCGTGACCGCCGCCATCTGCGCGGCCCCGAAAGCCACGCCCAACAGCAACTGCCGCCCCCACGACTCATCCAGCGCCAGCCCCACGCCCGCCAGACGCTGCCGGCGCAGCCGCATGCAGATCCACGTCACCCCCAGCAGAAACACGACCGGCAGCGGCGACAGCCACGCCTTGGCGACGCCGATCTGCTGCAAGCCGTGAGACACCGGCCGGTACACCCACTGGCTGGCCAGGAAGATGGCCATGAAGAGAAGGATCCACCAGCCGCTGCGCAGGCGGCCCTGATCGTTGCGTAGCAGCTTGTTCAATTGCGCATCCTTGCAGGTCGGAGGGGTGGCGGTGCGCGCAATTCTGTTGAGCACGCTTGAGATCGACAACGGCCAGGCGACGAACCGCAGATCGGCCGGACAGACGACCCGATGGGAGCAACGGCCTGCCGGATCAGTCGACCGACAGCAATCCTGGCATCTCGTCCGGCGGCACCGGCCTGCAGAAGGCAAACCCCTGCATCAGGTCGCAGCCCATTGCGATCAGAGCCGCCTCGTCCGCCGGCAATTCCACGCCTTCGGCCACGACGACCATGCGCATGGCGTGCGCGACGCGCACCATGGATTCGACCAGCATGTGGGAGTCGGCATTGCCAGACAGCCCGTGCACGAAGAGGCGGTCGATCTTGAGCTTGCGGCAGCGGATGCGGCGCAGATAGGCCAGCGAGCTGTAGCCCGTGCCGAAGTCGTCGATGGCCAGGTTGTAGCCCAGGCCCTGCAAGGTGAAGACGAAGGAATCCGGCTTGTCGATGTCCTCGAAGCCGGCGCTTTCCGTCAGCTCGAATTCGATCTCGTCCGGCCCCAGCTGCAGCGTCTTGAGCTGCTGCAGGAAGCGCTCGCGGTGCTGGGGCTTGCGGCATTGCTCCCATGACAGGTTGACGGCCACCGGCGGGCAGGCCAGGCCCCGGGCGCGCAAGCCGTCGAGGTCGCGGCGCAGCACGGCCAGCAGCGCCAGGCTGAGCTCGACGATCAGGCCCGAGTTCTCTGCCACCGGGATGAATTCGGCCGGCGGCACCCAGCCCCGCTGCGGGTGGTGCCAGCGCGCCAGCGCCTCGAAGCCGTGGATGCGGCGCGCGGCGTCATATTGCGGTTGGTAGGCCAGGCAGAACTGCCCCTGCGCCAGGCCTTCGCGTATATCGTGCTCCAGCGCCAGCCGCAGGCGCAGGGCCTCGCCGATCTGCGGCGTGAAGAGCTGGAAGCTGTCCTTGCCGATCTGCTTGGCATGCCGCAGCGCGGCATCGGCACTGCGCAAGGCCTCGCTCGCATCACGCGCGTGCTCGGGCAATGAGACGCCGCCACTGGAGACATGCAGGCGCAGCCAATGGCCGTCGTGCAGCACCGGCTGCGTGAGTTCAGCCTGCAACTGGGCGACATGGCTGCGCAGCGCCTCGTCTTCCAGGCCCGGCACCAGCAGCAGTGCGAATTCGTCGGCGGACAGGCGGGCAATCTGGTCGCCGGGCCGGCGCAGCAGTCTGAGCCGCTGGCCAATGGCCTGCAGCACGGCGTCGCCGGCGGCGTGGCGATGCTGGTCGTTGATCCGCTTGAAATCGTCGAGATCCAGGATCAGCAGGGTGGTGCGGCCGTGGTGGTGCAGCACACGCTCCAGCAGCCCGCGCATGTGCTCACGGTTGGGCAGGTCGGTCAGTGCGTCGAAGCGCGCGAGATAGCGGGTGCGGCGCTCGACCTCCTTGATCTGTACCCGCAGCCGCTTGGACAGCCACCAGGCCAACCCGGCGGTGGCCAGCAGGGTGCCCATGGTGGCGGCGAGGAACTGGGCCACGTCCATCCACATCGGCAGGCGGCTGGCCTCCACGACCAGCATGCCGACTCGCCGGCCGTCGGCCATGACCGGCACCTGCACGCTCGCCGTGCCGGCGGCCTCGTGCAACCAGGTGACCTCGGCCGCGGTGCGCGAGAACTGCGTGAAGACGGCGCCATCGCCCTTCAGCAGCCGGGCATGCACGATGGACGGGCTCTGCTGCAGGGCAGCCAGGCTTTCACCGGCATCGCTGCGGCTGTCGAAGACCAGCGCCGCCGAGACCGTCTGCGCGACGATGTCGGCCTGGGTGCGCAGGTCCTCGAGCTGGCGGTCATGCAATCGCCAGTACTGCAGCACGCTGAGCAGCAGTGCGAAGACCAGCAAGGCGGCCAGCGCGACCACGAGTTCGCGCAGGCGATCGAAGGCATCGGCAAATTGCGGCTTCACGGCGATGTCGTCTGGTGGCGAACGTAGCGGGCCAGGCGCAGCAGCTTGGTGCTGATGGCCAGGCCGACGCGGCGCGCGGCGTCGAGGTCCACGTCGAAGACGATGCGGCCGTCTTCAATCTGCAGGTTGATCATGGCACCCTGCTCCAGCATCACCGCCACATCCGATATGACGAGCACCGGCAGGTCGGCCAACACCGGGCGCAGCGCCGGCTGCGGCGTGGGCAGGTAGAGCAGATGGCAGCCGGCGAGCTGGTCGGCGCGGGCCTGATGGCGCACATCGACGGTGAGGTGCCGGATCGGTCGACCCGCCAGGGACTGAAGCGCGCTGTCCATGCGGCCCTCGCCGACGGTGCACAGCTGCAGCGGCCGCCCCGCCAGCTCGCGGTCGGCGGGCCAGGTGACGAACATCAGCAGGCGGTAGACGACCTCGGCTTTCAAGGTTTCCGGGCTGGCGCTCTGCGCCGCGGCCGGCTGGGCCGACAGCAGGCCGAGCAGGATCGCGCAGCCGGCACGCCAGCCCGCCCATCCCTTCACCGCTGCTCGACTGCCGCGCATGGCCAGGCTCAGAGCGTGAAGCGCCAGTCCAGGCGCCAGGCGCGCCGGGGCTGAGGAATGGCGCTCAGCGACGTGTCGGGGGTCGACGGGTCGAAAATGCGGCGGTCCAGCGCGTTGCTCAGGTGCAGGGCCAGGCTCTGGCGCGGATCGACGTGATAGCGCAGATGAGCGTTGACGAGGGCGCTGGTCGGCACCTCGACGCGGCCGCTGCGGCGGCCGAGCAGGTTCCACTCCGTGCCAAGCTGCCAGCGCTGCCACACCGGTGAGACGAGGTCGCCCTTGAACATCCACGAGGGCGAATTGCTCAGGCGCTGGCCGGCGTCGTCGCGGCCGTCCATCCAGGACGCACTGATGTGCCAGAGCCAGCCGTCCGTCGCGCGCCTTTCGACGCCAACGTCCACGCCCCGCAACCTGACGCTGCCGACATTGCGGTACTGCACCACCGCCTCGCTCTCGCTGCCGACGGGCTGCTGCTCGATCAAGCGGTTCATGCGCGTGTAGTAGGCGTTGGCGCTGAGCGCATGGCCGCTGTGGAGCACGTACTCCCAGGCAGCTTCGACGGAGTTGAGGCGCTCGGGCTTCAGGTCATTGCTGCGCAGCTGGGAAACCCCGCCGTCGTCGTAGAAGCGCTCGTACAGATTGGGCGTGCGAAAGGACTGCGCCCACATCAGCTTGAAGGACTCCCGCTCGTCGGGCCGCAGCGCCAGCACGGCGCGCGGCGACATGGCTGGCGCGAAACCGCGCACATGGTCCAGGCGCAGGCCGGTGGTCAGCTGCAGCACCGATGAAAGCCGCCACTGGTCTTGCGCGTAGACGCCCGCGGCGTCCTGGGTGACGTGCGAATCCAGGCGCAGCGCATAGGGGTCGACGTCGTAGTTGCGCTGCAGGCCCTGGGGCGAGGTGCGCAGCTCGGCGCCGAACATCAGCTGATGGTTGAGCAGGCCTCGCCACAGCATGCGCGCCTCCAGCGTCGTCCATTGGGCGCGAGCTTCGTCCTTGTTGACGAGTTGAGGCGCCGGCCCGAAGACATAGCGGCCACGGAATTCATAGCCCGCCACACTGAGCCGCGCCGAGCGGCGTACATCGCCCTGCCAGCCTTCGTCGTAGCTGAGCTCGCCCAGCACCAGGCTGTCGGTGTAGTGGGTGCCGGGCACACCGGGCTCGGTGCCGTAGGGTGCGGTCGGGGCATCCTTGTCGCGGCGCACCGCGTTCAACGCGACTCGCCATGGGCCGTTGCGGTATTTGGCCAGCAGCGCCACCTGCCGCTCGCCATCAAGACCGCGCACCCAGCCATCGGCCGTGCCGAGTTCGGGCAGGAAGAGGTCCTCGCCGGCGGTGCGCTGCAGGTTGAGGCCGATGAACAAATCACTGTCCGCCGCGGCAGCACCGTAATGCATCTCGGCGCGGCGCGTGCCGTTCTCGCCCACACTGCCCTGGGCCGTCAGGCCCGGCGCGTCAGCGCCGTTCAGCGTCACGACGTTGACGACGCCCAGCAGCGCATTGCTGCCGTAGATCGAGGAGCCGGGGCCGTGGACGAGCTCCACCCGCTTGACCCATTCGGCGACGATGGGCAGCTCCAGCTGCGGCAGCCCCTGGTCAAAGATGGCGTCATTGACGCGCTGGCCATCGATGGCCATCAGCAGGCGGGCGCTGTAGTCGCCCGGCCGGTTGAAGCCGCGCAGCCCCAGGGCGCTGTAGGTGCGCGAGTTGCTGAGGTAGACGCCCGGCAGGCGGGCCAGCTGGTCACCCACGGTCTGGTGGCCAAGGGCATCGGACACACCCCGCTCCAGCACGCTGACCGATGCCGGCGCGTCCATCAGGCTCTGGGCATAGCGGGACGGACCCTGCACTTCCCGTTTCAGAAGCGCTTCGAGCGCCTGGTCGTCCGAGGCATCGGCGGCGGCTGGAGCGGCTTGAGCCGCTGGAGTCAGGGCCAGCGTGGACAACCACGCCAGCGCAATTAGGCGGCTTTTCACAAGGGCGGTCGCCGGCAGACGTCGGCGGCGATGGGAAACGGTGCCGAAAGCTTAGCTTTGGCCCCGTCCGCAGTCGCTGTCACATTTCACAACAACGCCGGTTGCGAGCCGGTCCGCGACTCAATTCACGGTTTGCCGGTGTAACGGGTATGGAAACGTCGCCCCTGCGCGTCCATGGCCTGCAGCCACAGCTCCGATGTGACGCTGCCCACCGGCGTGTACGCCGTGCTCAGCGTCGCCGCCGTCTTGGGCGGCAGCGGCACGCTCGTGTCCAGCACCGTGGGCGCTCCGCCGGCGGTCGGCGTGAAGACGCGCTTGATCTCGATGAGGCGCAGGTCGGGGTTGGCAGCGGCCCAGGCGGCCCAGTTGATCACCAAGCTGCCGCTCTGCAGCGAGGCGGCGGACACCGGGCTGGCTGCAGACACGCTGTCAACACTCGGGAAGCGCGTGGCAGCCGGCTCGCCGAGCACGTCGGCGCGCAGCCAGGCGTTGCGCGTCTCGGCCACGCCGGAAATCGTGTAGCTGGCGATGAACTTGGCACCACGCACGCTGTCCGCGCTGCCGATCCAGCCGACCGCCGAACGCTGGATGGCGATGTCGCCCACGCCGCCCGTCGGGATCAGGTTGGTGGCGCCCGGCGTGGACGACACGCACAGCAGGAGCCGGTTGCAATAGCCGAAGGGAATGCTGAAGCCGCCGGGTAGCTGCACCGTGGCCGAGCTGAGCAGCTGCGTGGCCGGAATGCCGGGCACGGGATCGGCCGTCTGCGCCTGGATCTCAACCTGCAGGCCGATGCCCGGGTTGGGCACCACGGCACCGCTGGCCGTGCCATCGGCATTCAGCGCCAGGAAGCCCAGCGGATACACACCGACGGCCAGCTTCTTGCCGTTGCCGATCAGGTTCCACTTGTTGGTCGTCGTGGCCGACTTGTTGTAGCTGACCGCGTCACTGAAAAGGTCGACGACTGCACCGGTGGAATCGCTGATGACGGCGCCCACCAGCACCTTGGCGCAGTTGCCGGCGGTCGGTGCATCGTCGGCGCAGCCCAGCAGCTGGAAGCGGCCAAACTGGCGGTTGCCCGTCGTATAGGTCGACAGGATGCCGGCGATGTCGGCCTTGCTGCGGCCGTTGTGCTTGTCGTAGCCGGTGACGAGGACGGAGTTCAGCAGCGTGCTGACGTCGCGCCCCTGGGCGATGAGCTGGTTCAGCGCCGCGCCGAGGTCGTCCAGGCCAGACAAGGTGCCGAGCAGCGTCGTCGCGCTGGTCGCGGCTTTCAGCGTGGAGGTGATGGCGGTGGCTGGCGTACCGCTGGCCTTGAGCAACTCGGTCTGGGCCGTGGGCAGCTCGACGACGACTTCGGCCGTCGGTGCGGCGAGGAATTTGTTGCCGATCTGCAGCACCGGCACGTTGAGCTTGGAGCGTGCGAGGTCGATGCGCACGCTCTCGATGAGCAGGTCGTGAGCACCCTTGTTGGCGGCAAAGGTCGAATCCGCCAGCAGGTCCAGAGCCGCGGCGTCGGTGATCTTCAGGTCGCTGACCTGGGTCTTGACCAGGGTCTTCAGGAAGGTGCCCGCAGCAGGCGCGGCGCTGGCCATCTGGCTCAGCTGGCTGGTGCTGGTCGAGGCGGCGGCGAATACCGGCGCAGGTTCGGTACCCAGGGACAACGCGACGACAGCGTTGGTCAGCGGCGTCACATGGCCGACCATGGCGGCGCTGATGGCCGGCACGGTGGAATGCAGCACCTGCATGGTGCCGGCAGCATCCATGCCTCGCGCCTGGATGAACAAAGGCGCGGCGGGGCTGGTGGTGCTCAGCGTCAGGCTGTAGCTGCCGTCTGCGCCATGGGTGGTGGCCGTGCCAACGGCCTTGCCCTGGCCATCGACGACGCTGATCTGCGCATTGACGAGGGGCGCGCCCGTGGCGGCAACGCCGCGCAACGTGGGCGGCTTGTCCAGCACAGGCGTGTCCGAACCGCCACCGCCGCCTCCGCAGGAGGCGAGCAGCAGGGTCAGGGCAAAAGCAGCAAGGCGGTACAGCATGGCGCGGGCGTGAATCTGGGCTTGGGCCAGTGTGCCGCGCCAGCCCACCGGGTGGTGGGCCGTTAAAGGGCCGAAATCAACGGTTGATCTGCACCCAGGCCAGCTCCAGCCAGTTGTCGGGCCGGTGGATGGCCGTGACATTCGCACGCGCCGCCCACGGCACCACCTGGCGGTGCAACGGGATGATGTTGACCTGCTCGCGCAGCTCGGCCAGCGCGCCGCGGATCTGCTGCTCGCGCTTTTTCGGATCGGGCTCGACGCTGGACTGCGCCGCCAGTGCGTCGGCCTTGTCGTTGCGGAAGCCGCCGAAGTTGTAGTTGCCCACACCCTTGTCGCCGCGCGTGCGGTACAGCGGCGTCAGGATGCTCTCGGCATCCGTCACCGAGCCGCCCCAGCCGTACATATAGAGGCTGGTGTCGTACTTCTCCAGCTTGGGGAAGTAGATGACGCGGGGCATGGCGTTGACCTTGACCTTGATCTTCAGCTGGGCCCACATCGAGGCCAGGGCCGTGCAGATTTCCTCGTCGTTGATGTAGCGGTTGTTGGGGCAGTCCAGCGTCACCTCGAAGCCGTCGACATAGCCCGCGTCGGCCATCAGCTTCTTCGCGCTGGCCAGGTCGTGCGGCAGTCGGGTCTGCAGGGCCGGGTCGTCGAAGGAGGCGATGCCGGACGGCGTCAGCGCGCCGGTGGGCACCGAGAGGCCGCTCATCAGCTTGGTCCTGAGCGCGTCGATGTCGATGGCCTGGTACAGCGCCCGGCGCACGCGCACGTCCTTGAAGGGGTTCTTGTCACCGGGGACGTTGCCATAGAGCAGCTTGTCGCGCGACTGATCCATGCCGATGAAGACAAGGCGGTTTTCCGGCCCCTCGATGACCTTGACGCCAGCGGTGTTGCGCAGGCGCGCAATGTCGCGCGGCGCGGGGTCGAGCACGAAGTCGACTTCGCCCGACACCAGCGCGGCCAGGCGCGTCGCGTCGGTCGCGATGGGCGTGTAGACGACCTCCTGGACGTTCCCTTCAAACTTGTTCCACCAGTTCGGGTTGCGCTTGAGCACCGTCTTGATGCCCGGCTGGCGGCTGGCCAGCATGAAGGGCCCGGTGCCATTGGTATTGAGCGCCGTGAAGCTCTCTTCCTTGTTCTTGAAGTCCAGCGGCTTGGTGGCCTTGTGCGCCTCGCACCACTTGCGGCTCATGATCCACAACTGGTCGATGTGCTGCAGGAAGATGGGGTTGAAAGTGGTCAGCTGGAAGTCCACCGTCAGGTCGTCGACCTTCCTGGCCGTGCCGACGGCGTTGGCCCAGACGGCGATCTGCGAGGTGGGCTCCTTGGCGCGCTGCACCGAGAAGACGACGTCATCCGCCGTCAACGGCGTGCCGTCGTGGAACTTGACGCCGGCGCGCAGCTTGAAGCGCCAGGCGAGCGGCCCGGTCTGCTTCCATTCGGTGGCCAGGCTTGGCACCAGGCCCAGCTTGGCGTCGCGATTCGTCAGTCGCTCGTAGATCTGGCCATTGACCATGTTGGTCAGGCTCTCGTTCTGCGAGTCCGGGTCCATGGTCTGCGGATCGCCCTGGCTGGCCCAGCGCAGCGTCTGCGCGGACACACCGCAGGCCCATGCCAAAAGAGCTACACCCAGCCATCGCTTCATTGCCATCTCCCAACTGCAGGGCTGGCAGTTTAGGAGGCCGTCAAAGCCCCTTCGTTACCGTTTGGCGTTCGGGTTCCAGAGCTCGTCCAGGTGGGTGAAATTCCAGTCCTCGGGCGGCTCGCGGCCGGCGATGCGGTCGGTGGACGTGGCCAGGTCGATGACTTGCAACGGGATGGGCATGCTCGACTTGGTCGAGTAGAAGACCTTGACGCGCGGCGCGACCAGTGAAGTGGCGTTCTGCTCGACAACCACCGCCAGGCGACCCGACTGCAGGCGCACCAGGGTGCCGGTCGGGTAGATGCCGACGCTCTTCACGAAGGCCTGGAAGACGGCCGGGTCGAATTGCCCCTTCCACTGTGACATGCGCTGCAGCGAGCCGGCCGGGTCCCAGGCGTTCTTGTAGGGCCGGGTCGAGGTGATGGCGTCGTAGACATCGCAGACCGCGCCCATGCGCGCCAGCAGGCTGATCTGGTCGCCGGCCAGCTTGTGCGGGTAGCCGCTGCCGTCCATCTTCTCGTGGTGGTGCAGGCAGACGTCCAGGGCCGAGGGCGGCACCTTGGCACCGTCCTTGAGCAGGTCGAAGCCGCGCTCGGGGTGGCCGCGCATGACGTCGAATTCGGCGTCGGTCAGCGCACCGGGCTTGTTCAGCACCTCCATGGGCATCTGCATCTTGCCGACGTCGTGCAGCAGCCCGGCCAGGCCAGCTTCACGCACTTCGGCATCGGACAGCCCCATCTGCCGGCCCAGAGACACCATCAGGCCGCAGACGGCGACCGAGTGCATATAGGTGTAGGTGTCCTTGTCCTTGAGCCGAGCGAGGCTGAGGAAGGCCGACGGGTTGCGCGCCAGCGAGGACGTGACCTCGTCGACGATGGGCAGGCAGACCTCGGTGTCGATGGCCTTGCCCAGCCGCGCCTCGTTGAACAGCGCCATGACGGCCACCTTGGCCCGGCCCAGCACCTGGGTGGCGCGGTCGAGCTCGGACTCCATGCTGACGCGCGGCTGAGGGGCGGCTGTGGCGGGCGGCGTGGGCGGCGAAGCGACGGTCACGGCGGCGATTGGCGCAGGCGCAGTCACATCCCCGCCCTTGCTGACGTCGATCCAGACGGCCGACACGCCGCTGGCCTGCAGGGCGGCAAGGTCGGCGGCATCGGTCAGCACGAACTTGGTCTTCCAGAACGGATGGGAGAGCCAGGCCCCCTCCATCGCCTGGAGATACATGCCCAGCCTCACGTCGGAGGTCGAGATCTTCTTCAACATGACAGCGTCGTCTATGCGCACCAGTATCCGTGCGTGACGCAGGCAAGGCCGTGCAACGATCGTGCAGCCCTGCACGCTTTTGCCGCGGGCAACAAAAAGCCGCCTTGAAGGCGGCTCGGTCGGGCGGCGGTCGCGCCGGGTCAGCGGAACTTGCCCTGCGGCACGGTGGCCAGTTCGGTCGGCAGCGTGCTGATGTAGCTGGCGATGGCCTTCAGTTCGGCGTTGCTGAACTGCTTGACCTGGCCGGCCATGACGCCGTTGCTGCGGCCCACCCCGGGGTTCTTCTCGGTCTTGTAGGACTTCAGCGCGACGGTCAGGTAGTCGGCATGCTGGCCAGCCAGCTTGGGGTAGCTCGGGTCGATGGGCTTGCTGAAGTTGGCGCCGTGGCAGGACACGCAAGCGCCCTTGGTCAGCAGCTCGGCCACATTGGCCGGCGCGGCCGGAATGCTGTCGGCCACCGCCGGCAGCTTGGCCTGCTGCTCGTAGAAAGCGGCCACGTCGTTCATGTCCTGCTCGCTCAGCGAACCGGCAATGCCGCGCATCGTCGGGTGCTTGCGGTCGCCCTTGGCATAGGCCTGCAGGGCCGAGACGATGTACTTGGCGTTCTGGCCCGCGATCATCGGCACCTTGTGGATCTCGGGGAAGCTGGCCTGGTAGCCGACGATGCCATGGCAGCCGATACACATCGCGACCTTGGTCTCACCGGCCTTCACGTCCTGGGCCTGGGCTGCGAGGGCAGCAAAGGCGGTGGCCAGGGCGAGCGAGATCTGCAGCAGTTTTTTCATGGTCCCAAGAGGTTCGGGTTGGTGTCGTGTTCCGGAGCGGCGGCGATTATAGGAGGCCTCCTATACTGGTCCGGCCCCTCTTCAGTTCGGGTTTTGCCCCGGTTTTCCCAATGAAATTCCAAGGTTCCGACCAGTACGTCGCCACGGCCGACCTGATGCTCGCGGTCAATGCCGCGGCGACGCTGCAGCGGCCGCTGCTCATCAAGGGCGAGCCCGGCACCGGCAAGACCATGCTGGCCGAGGAAGTGGCCGGCGCTTTAGGCATGCCGCTGCTGCAGTGGCATATCAAGAGCACCACCAAGGCCCAGCAGGGCCTGTACGAGTACGACGCCGTCAGCCGGTTGCGCGACAGCCAGCTCGCCGGCATCGAGGGCAGCGAGCGCGTTCGCAACATCGAGAACTACATCGTCAAAGGCGTGCTGTGGCAGGCCTTCGAGGCCGACGAGCCGGTCGTGCTGCTCATCGACGAGATCGACAAGGCGGACATCGAGTTCCCCAACGATCTGTTGCGCGAGATCGACCGCATGGAGTTCTATGTCTACGAGACCCGGCAACTCATCAAGGCGAAACACCGGCCCCTGGTCTTCATCACGTCCAACAACGAGAAGGAACTGCCCGACGCATTCCTGCGCCGCTGCTTCTTCCACTACATCAAGTTCCCCGACGCCGAGACGATGAAGAAGATCGTCGATGTGCACTTCCCGACCTTGAAGAAGGACCTGCTGGCCGCCGCGCTGAAGAACTTCTACGACGTGCGCAACCTGCCCGGCCTGAAGAAGAAGCCCAGCACATCGGAGCTGATCGACTGGCTCAAGCTGCTGCTGGCCGAAGACATCCCGGTGGACGCGCTGCAAGCCAAGGACGAGAAGGTCAGCATCCCGCCGCTGGTGGGGGCGCTCCTGAAGAACGAGCAGGATCTGACGCTCTTCGAGAAGCTCGTCTTCATGCAGCGCAATAACAGATGATGCAGCCCCCACGCGTGCTTACGCCCGCTGCCCCCCGAGGGGGCGCCCAGCGGCTCCGGACGGCCGAGCGCCGCTGATGGCTCAAGACTTCGACCGCGCGATGCGCGAAGGGCTGGCGGATGCCGTCGGCTTTGTGCTTGGCGCGCTGGCCGGCTGGTGGCTGGGCCGGCAGTTCGGCATCGACTTCATCGCCAGCACCGACTGGAATGCGCAGCAGCTCGTCGGCCTGCTGCTCATCGTCGCCGGCTGCGGCGGCGGCCGCTTACTGGCGCGGCGGCTGATGCTGAAGGACAAGCCATGAAACCCGTCCTGCCCGTGACGCTGGCCGCCGGCCCCATCCACCTCGTGCCGCTGACGCTGGACCATGTGCCCGGCCTGCAGGCCGCGGCCGCGGACGGCGAACTGTGGAACTTGCGCTTCACCAGCGTGCCTGCGCCCGACGAGGCCGTCACTTACGTCGAAGCGGCCCTGGCCGGGCAGGCCGCCGGCCACCGCCTGCCCTTCGCCGTGCTGGATGCCGCCACCGGCGAGGTGCTGGGGTCAACGAGCTATCACGACATCGTGCCGGCCATCGAGCGCGTCGAGATCGGCTACACCTGGTATGCCCAGCGTATGCAGCGCAGCGCCGTCAACACGACCGCCAAGCTGCTGCTGCTGACCCACGCCTTCGAAACCCTGGGCGCCAAGCTCGTGGGCTGGCGCACCGACAACTTCAACCACGCCTCGCAGCGCGCCATCGAGCGCCTGGGCGCCAGGCGCGACGGCGTGATCCGCCACCATGCGCTGCGCCGCGACGGCACGGTGCGCGACACCGTCATGTACAGCCTGACCGTGGGCGAATGGCCCGAGGTCAAGGCGCACCTGAACTGGCAACTGACTCGACAGCGAACATGAAAAGACAATCCAAGGCCTTTGACGTCGATGCACTCTGGGCCCTGGATCGCATCGGCGAACCCAGCCTCAGCCCCGATGGTGCCCAGGCCGCCGCCGGTGTCACGCGCTACTCGATGGAGGCCAACCGCGCGCAGAGCAGCCTGTGGTTGTTCTCGACGCTGGGCGGCGAGCCGCGCCGCCTGACCGAAGCGGGCGAGAAGGACGGCAACCCGCAATGGAGCCCGCGCGGCGACCTGATCGCCTTCACCGCCAAGCGCGAGCAGGCCGGCGTGAGAGACGAGGAGACGCAGCTTTATGTGATCCCGCCGGACGGCGGCGAGGCGCGCCGCGTCGGCCAAGTGCCCACGGGCGTCGAGTCCTTCAAGTGGTTCCCCGACGGCCGGCGCATCGCCTTCGTGTCCTGGGTCTGGCCCGATCTGAAGGGCGCAGCCCAGGCCGCGCGGCTGCGCGACTTCAAGAGCCGCAAGGAAAGCGCCTACGTCACCGACGAGGCCTTCTACCGCTTCTGGGACCACCACCTGCCGATGGACCGTGTGCCGCATCTGCATGTGATGGACGTCGAGACGGGCAAGGTGCGCGACCTGTTCGAGGGCGCGGCCTGGGAGCTGAGCCGCGCCGAGCCGGATGTGAATTGCTTCGACGTGTCGCCCGATGGCCGGCGCATCGCCTTCGCGTTCGACCCCACCGCCGAGAAGAAGCTGGACGGCCGCTTTGCGCTGGCCGAGATCGACGTGAGAACGCGCCAGGGCCAGACGCTGCTGCAGGACGGCGACTGGGACTTCGCCGCGCCGCGCTACAGCCATGGCGGCGCTCACCTCGCCTTCCTGGCCAGCCATCAGGCCCTGGGCCACAACCATCCGAACCAGCTCGCAGTGCTGGATCAGCAGGGCCGTTGGGCCGTCTTCAGCGAGGATTGGGACCATGAGGTCAGCGCACCGCTGCGCTGGGCCGAGGACGACCAGGCGGTGTACTTCGCCGCCGAGGAGCGCGGCCGCCGCCACCTCTGGCAGTTCGCGCTCGGCGACCGAACCGCCGAACGGGTTTTCGAGGGCGGCCATGTCGGCAGCTTCGCGCTGTCGGCCGGCTTCCTCGTCGTCAACCACGACGGCATGCAGTTCCCGCCGCGGCTGTCGGTGCTGGCCGACGATGGCCTGCGCCGCATCGAGTCGCTGAACGACGAGCGCCTCGCGACCCACAGCTTCGGCCGCCACGAGGAGGTCACGATCCAGGGTGCGCGCGGCGACGACGTGCAGATGTGGCTGACCTACCCGCCGGGCTTCGATCCGAAGAAGAAGTGGCCGGTCATGCACGTCATCCACGGCGGCCCGCACACTGCTTTCGGTGACAGCTGGCACTGGCGCTGGAACCATCAGGTGTTCGCCAGCCAGGGCTATGTCGTCGCCTGCGTGAATTACCACGGCTCATCCAGCTTCGGCCACGAGTTCCTGGACAGCATCACTGGCCACTGGGGCGAGTACGAGTTGCAGGATGTCGAGGCCGGCACTGACTGGCTGCTGAAGAAGTCATGGGTCGACCGCAAGCGCGTCGTCGCCGCTGGCGGCAGCTATGGCGGCTACATGGTGGCCTGGATGAACGGCCACGTGAAGGCCGGCCGCTATCAGGCCTACGTCTGCCACGCCGGCTGCTACGACTGGCAGGCCATGTACGCCGACGACGCCTACAGCTGGCATCGCAAGGAGCTGGGTGCGGCCTATTGGGATGATCCGGCCCGTGTCGCCGCCCAAAGCCCGCATGCCTTCGCCAAGCATTTCAAGACGCCGACCCTCGTCATGCACGGCCAGCTGGACTACCGCGTGCCCGATGCCCAGGGCCTGGCCTACTACAACACTCTGAAATCGCTGGGAGTGCCTTCGAGGCTGGTGTGGTTCCCGGACGAGAACCACTGGGTGCTCAAACCGCGCAACAGCCGACTCTGGTACGGCGAGTTCTTCAACTGGCTGGCCCGCTACACCGCCTAGGACAAGCCCGACGTCCAGCAGGCGGGCGAGAAGGTGTCGGCTCTGCATAATCCGCAGAACTTCGATCCCGGCCCTGCTCCATGCTGATCCAGTTCTGCCGCACGCCGCCTGCCTTGCATGAAGCGCCGCCGTCCGGTCGCCCGCAGCAATGAGCGAAGCGGCTGGCGGTCCACCCGGGCGCAGAACCCCAGAAGACCCGGTAGAGCCCACCATCGCCGTGGAGGTCCAGCTGACGCCGGGCCACACCCTGCCGCCCGGCACGCGCATCCACGACTACCGCATTGACCGGGTCCTGGGAGAAGGCGGTTTCGGCATCGTCTATCTCGCCACCGACGTCGCCCTGGAGCGGCAGGTCGCCATCAAGGAATACCTGCCCTCGTCGATGGCAGCACGCGCCGGCAATTCGCTGACAGTGCTGGTCAAGTCGCCCAACCATGCAGAGACCTTTGCGATCGGGCTGAGGAGTTTTGTCAACGAGGCCAAGCTGCTGGCCCGCTTCGACCACCCGGCGCTGCTCAAGGTGCATCAGTTCTGGGAGGGCAACGGCACCGCCTACATGGCCATGCCCTACTACCAGGGGCAGACGCTGAAGGAGGCGTTGGCCAGGCTCGGCCGGCCGTCGACCGAAACCGAGGTGCGCGCCTGGCTGATGCCGCTGCTGGATGCGCTGGAAGTGCTGCACAACGAGCACTGCTACCACCGCGACATCGCGCCGGACAACATCCTGCTCACCGACCACGGGCCGCTGCTGCTGGACTTCGGCGCCGCACGCCGCGTCATCGGCGATCTCACGCATGCGCTGACCGCCATGCTCAAGCCGGGCTTTGCGCCCATCGAGCAATACGGTGACATGCCCGGCGTCACCCAGGGCCCCTGGACCGACATCTTCGCGCTGGCCAGCGTGCTCTACGCAGCCATCAGCGGCCGCCGCACGGTGGCTTCCGTCGAGCGGCTGCTCAACGACCAGCTGCAACCGCTGGCCACCGTGGCGGCGGGTCGCTGTGGCAACGCCTTCCTCGCGGCCGTCGACCGTGCGCTGGCCATCCACCCCAAGGACCGCCCGCAATCCATTGCCGAGTTCCGGACCCTGCTCACTGCCGGCGACACGCAGGTCATCGATCTGCTCGAGCTGCAGGCTTTGGGCCTCCCGACCGGCGACGAAACGGTGCTGTTGCCGGATTTCGACCCCACCCAGGTCGCATCGATCAGCCCGTTGCTCGCGCCGCGGGAGCCGACACGCCCCGAACCACCGCCGCCGCCCGCCGTGGCTCGCACGCAGTTGCCTGCGGCGCCGCCGCCCCCGGTGCTGCCTGCCCCGCCCCCGCCGACAGCTCTTCCAGCGTCCAGCGCCGTGCCTGCACAGGCGTCCGTGCCGGCCCCGCCGCGCCGCGCTCTCCTCCTGAGCGCGGCGGGCGTGGTGGGCCTGGCCGCGGCCGCCTGGGGCGGATATGCCTTGCTCTGGGCACCGGCGCCCGCCGAGCTGGCGCCGCCACCCGCGCCGGCGTCGGCCGCCGCTGCGGCTCCAGCTCCAGCGCYGATCGCTTCCAGCCCAGTCCAGGCTGCCTCGGCGGCCTCTGCACCGGACACGCCCGCCTCCACCGCCCCCGTGCCACCGGCTCCCGCGCCGGCACCCACAGCCTCGGCGCCGACGCCCATCGCCGTGGCGCCGGCCGCACCCAAGCCGCGCCCTGCCGTGACCGCTCCTGCGCCCTCCGAGGCGAAGGGCGCAAAGTGCAGTGATATTCTGCAAAAAGCCTCACTGGAACCGCTGACGGCGAGTGAGACCGCTTACCTGAAAAAGGAATGTCGATGAGTAGCGCTGGCCACACGAATCGCATCAATTTTTCAGTGCAACTGGGGCGTGCCGCGATGCTGGGCTGCATGGCCCTGCTGGCCGGCTGCCTGGAGACGGCGCCGAAACAGCCGACCGTCTCGACCAACGAGTTGTCCTTCAGCGAAGCCGTCGTCGTCGCCACCGATGGCCTGGTGGGCCAGACTCAGAAGCTGCCCGCCTTCCTGGCAAAGGTGGAGTCCAAGATTGCCAAGAAAAGCGTCGTCGTCGATCCCATGATCGACGCGACAAGCGGCCAGCAGACCCAGACCACGCAGTTGCTCGAACGCCGCATCGCCGAGCGCCTGGCGGCGCGCAAGGAAGGCAGCTTCGACCTGCTGCCCTTCAGGACCGAGAACCTGTCCAAGGTCCAGTATCTGCTGACCGGCACGCTGACGCGCCTGCTGGGGGTGCCGGGCAAGAAATCCTTGCAAATCAACCTGGCCCTGGTGGACATCAAGACGGGCCAGGTGATGGCCCAGGCCTCGGCGCTGGCCCGCGACGACGGCCTCAACCACACACCGCTGGCGATCTACCAGGACAGCCCGGTGCTGGTGAAGGACAAGGTGGTGGACGGCTACATCAGCACGGCGCTGACAGCGCCTGGCAGCTCGGCCAACAGCGTCTACATGGAACGCGTCGCGGTGGCCAGCGTCATCAACGAGGCCGGCTCCCTCTACAACGCCGAGCGCTACCCGGAATCGTTGACCAAGTACCAGGAGGCCCGCAATCAGACGGGCGGCGAGCAGCTGCGCACACTCAACGGCATCTACCTCAACAACGTCCGGCTCGGGCGCACCGCCGAGGCAGAGGCCGCCTTTGGCCAGATCGTGGCCTACGGGCTGCGCGCCAACAAGCTGGACGTGAAGTTCCTCTTCAACCCCGGCAGCACGGAGTTCTGGTCCGACCCCAAGGTCAGCGGCGCCTATCCGATGTGGCTGAGGCAGATCGCCAGGGAGGGCGCCGGCGCCCGCGTCTGCATGGTCATCGTCGGCCACACCAGCCACACCGGCTCGGAGCAGACCAATGACGCGCTCTCGCTGCAACGCGCCACTTTCATCCAGCAGCGCCTGGCGGCCGAAGCCTCGCCCCTGGCCCAGCGCGTCAAGGCCAGCGGCATGGGCTGGCGCGAGAACCTGGTCGGCAGCGGCAGCGACAACGCGGTGGACGCCCTGGACCGGCGTGTCGAGTTCCGCGTGGTGCCCTGCAACTGATACCCCTCGTCCAGCCGCACCCCGCTGAACGCGGTGCGTCTGACCGGTCCCCGAGGGAACGGCGATGCTTGCGGCATTGAGCCGCAAGCACATCGCCAGCGCGGGCCGGCTAGGGAGCGGCCCGGCGCTCGGCCCGAAAGACGGCATCCCTAACTCCGGCGAGACTCGCGCTGCATAATCGTTTTCGACCTGCAGTCCCCGAGTCCGCACCGATGCTGATCCAGTTCTTCTACACGCTGCGCGCCGCCAAGCTCAAGGTGACGGTGCCCGAGTACCTGACGCTGCTGGAAGCCTTGGAGGCGGGCGTCATCGGCGGCCCCGACAACGGCGGCACGGCCAGCATCGACGACTTCTACCACCTGGCCCGCACGTCCCTGGTCAAGGACGAGACCCAGTTCGACAAGTTCGACCGCGCCTTCGCCGCCTACTTCAAGGGCGTGGAGATGCTGACCGACTTCACGGCCGACGTGCCGCTGGAGTGGTTGCGCAAACAGCTTGAGATCGAACTGACGCCCGAGCAGAAGGCTGCCATCGAGAAGATGGGCTGGAACGAGCTGATGGAAACGCTCAAGAAACGCTTCGAGGAGCAGAAGGAGCGCCATGAAGGCGGCAACCGCTGGATCGGCACCGGCGGCACCAGCCCGTTCGGCAACAGCGGCTACAACCCGCAGGGCATCCGCATCGGCGGCTCTGGGGGTAACAAGAGCGCCGTCAAGGTCTGGGAGCAGCGCGCCTACCGCGACTACGACGACACGCTGGAACTCGGCACCCGCAACATCAAGGTGGCCCTGCGCCGCCTGCGCCGCTTTGCGCGCGAGGGGTCGGAGCTGGAGCTGGACCTGGACGGCACCATCCACGGCACCGCCGCCAATGCCGGCATGCTGGACATCCGCATGCAGCCCGAGCGCCACAACAAGGTCAAGGTGCTGTTGCTGATGGACGTGGGCGGCACGATGGACGAACACGTGAGCCGCGTGGAAGAACTCTTCAGCGCCGCCAAGACCGAGTTCAAGCACCTGGAGTTCTATTACTTCCACAACTGCGTCTACGACTTCGTCTGGAAGAACAACCGGCGGCGCTTCGCCGAGAAGCTCAACACCTTCGACCTGATCCGCAAATACAACCGCGACTACAAGCTCATCTTCGTCGGCGACGCGACCATGAGCCCCTACGAGATCCTGCAGGCCGGCGGCAGCGTCGAATACAACAACGACGAGCCCGGCGCCGAATGGATCCAGCGGCTCACCCACGCCTTCCCCAAGTACGCGTGGATCAACCCCGAGCCGCAAGGCGTCTGGCAGTACCGGCAGAGCATCGCGCTGATCCAGCAGCTGATGCAGCAGCGCATGTTCCCGCTGACCCTTTCCGGACTCGAAGGCGCGATGCGGCTGCTCAGCAAATGAAGCGTCTCTTTGCACTGCTCGTCGCAGTGCTGCTGAATGCCTGTGCCACGCAGGCTCCCCCGCAGGCACCCGCCCCACCGGCGCCGGACATCCCCGCCGACGCACCTGCTGTCTACAGCGTCGACATCCGCATCGACGGCGAAAGCCGCGAGGCCGCGCGCCTGCGCACGCTGCTGGCCCAGAACCTCGACCTCGCCCGCTACCGCGCCAGCGAGGCGGCGCTGAGCCGGGTGGAGCTGGCCCGCCTGGCCGCTGCGGCGCCCGCGCAGGCCGAGACGCTGCTGGAAACCGAGGGCTACTTCAACGCCAAGGCCGACGTGGACCGCGACCCGGCAGACGAGACGCGGCTGTTGCTCACCGTCAAGCCGGGGCCGGTGGCAAGGGTCGACAAGCTCGAGCTCGAGTTCACCGAAGGCCTGGCCGACGAGCAGGCCCAGGCCCTGCGGGAAGTCCTGCGCAGCGCCTGGACGCTGAAGAACGGCGCCGCCTTCACGCAGTCGCAATGGGCCTCGGCCAAGAGCGATCTGCTGCTGCGCGCGCGCAATGGCGGCTATCCGCTGGCGCGCTGGGCCGAGACGGCCGCCCGCGTCGACCCCGACACGCAAACCGCCGAACTCCACCTCGTGCTGGCCAGCGGCAACCGTGCCAGGCTCGGTGCGCTGCGCATCGAAGGGCTCAAGCGCCAGAGCCGCAATGCCGTCGAGCGCCTCGCCGGCTTCGACACCGGTGATGACTACACCGAGCAGAAGCTCGCCGAGTTCCAGGAGCGCCTGGCCAAGACCCAGCTCTTCGACGCCGTGCGCGTGCAACTGCTGCCCGAGGCCCCGAACGCCGACGGCACCACGCCCGTGCAAGTCACGCTGACCGAGTCGGCCCTGCAGCAGGCCACGGTGGCGGTGGGCTATCACAGCAACACCGGCCAGAGCATCAGCGTCGAGCATCTGCACCGCCGCCCCTTCGATCTGCCCGTGCGCGCCCGCACCAAGCTGCAATTCAGCCGCGACCTGCGCGGCGCCGAGCTGGAACTGAGCTCCCACCCCCAACCCGACCTGAAACGCAACCTCGCCTCGCTGCAGTACGAGCAGGACCGCACCGGCGACACCATCGCCACCAACCTGGGCGTGCGCCTGGGCCGCCTCTACGAGTCGACGCGCGACGAGCGCCTGAGCTATGTCGAGCTGCTGCGTGCCCGCGAGACCGCCGGCAGCGAGGTCAACACCAACCTGGCCCTTTCCATCAACCAGCAGTGGATACGCCGCCGCCTGGACAGCACCCTGCTGCCCACCGACGGCCACCAGGCCCTGGCCCTTGTCGGCTTCGGCTATGCGAAGGGCGGCGGCACCGACGACAGCGGTCCCTTCGGCCGCATGCAGTTCAAGCTGGGCGTCTACAAGCCCTTCGGTGGCTGGTTCGCGTCGGCGCGCGCCGAGGTGGCGCAGGTGGTATCGAAGGAACAGGTCGGCGTGCCGGAGAAGCTGCTCTTCCTGGCGGGCGGCGACGAGTCGGTGCGCGGCTATGCCTACCGCAGCCTGGGCCCGCAGAAGAACGGTCTGACCGTCGGCGGCCGCGTGCTGGCCACCAGTAGCCTGGAAATCGCGCACCCCATCATGCCGAGCTTCCCCAGCCTGTGGGGCGCCGTCTTCGTCGATGCCGGCAATGCCGCCTCGCGCTGGCAGGACTACCGCGCCGTCGTCGGCTATGGCGCCGGCGTGCGCTGGCGCAGCCCCGTCGGCCCGCTGCGCGTGGACCTGGCGCGTGCGCAGGAAACCGGCAAGTGGCGGCTGCACTTTAGTGTGGGGATCACGCTGTGAGGCGATCCTTGCGCATCCTGCGTGCCGCCCTGATCGCGCTGGCGCTGGTGCTGGTGCTGATCGCCGGCTTCGTCGCCTGGCTGCTGCAACGCCCTGCGGGTGGCGCCTGGCTGCTGGCCCATCTGCCCGGTGTGCAGATCGAGGCCCCCGAGGGCTCACTGATGGGCGAGTTCAGCGCGCGTCGCCTCATCCTCACCTGGGCCGGTGGCTCGGCCGAATTGCGCGGACTGCGCTGGAAGGGCCTGGGCGTCAGCCCCAGCGCCGGCCTCCTGCTGGCGCGCGAGCTGGCCGTGGACGAGGTCGTCATCCGCAGCCAGGCCAGCGACAAGCCCATCGTCCTTCCGCCGGACCTCACACTGCCACTGGGCGTGCAGATCGCCAGTCTGCGCATCGCCAAGCTGAGCTGGGCGCCCGATCAGGCACCGTTGCTCGGCCTGGACGCCCAGCTGGACCTGCCCCGCCGCGGCACCCATCGCATCGAGCTCAAGGCTGCTCGCTGGCAACACCTGACGCTGGCCGGCAAGGCCCGCATCGAGAGTGCCGCGCCGCTGCAGACCGACGCGACGCTGCGCGTGCAGCAGGCCGAAGCGACCGACCTGCCGTGGTCAGCCGTCGCTGCAGTCACCGGCCCATTGGCCAGGCTCAAGGCCAAGGCCGAGCTGGAGGCCGCGCACCAGACGCTGAAGGCCGACGGCGAAATCCAGCCCTTCGCGCCCTGGCCCGTCAACGCGCTGCAACTGAAGGCCGACAAGCTCGACCTGGCGGCCCTCATGCCTGGCCTGCCACGCACGGCGCTGAGCGGCGACGCCCAGCTGAAGGCGCCCGCCCGCGACGCCGAAGCCACGCTGCAGGCCGACCTGCACAACGCCGCTGCCGGCCGCTGGGACCAGGGCGCCCTGCCCGTCAACCGCCTCGTCATCGCGCTCGCGGGCCGGCCTGACCAGCCCACCAGCCTGCGCCTGACCGCGCTGGACGCGGAACTGCCCGGCGGTGGTCGAGTGCAAGGCAAGGGAGCGCGTGAGGCCGATGGCCGATGGCAGCTCGACGCCCGTGTGCAGGGCCTGCGCCCCGAAGCGCTGGACGCGCGTGCGACGCCGGCGCGCCTGGATGGGCCACTCACGCTCGCGGGCAGCAAGGCCGGCCCCTTGAGCGCCAGGCTTGACCTCGCCGGCACGGTGCAGAACCGTCCGCTGCGCGTGAAGGCCAAAGCCCGGGGCGAGGGCACGAAGTGG
This sequence comes from Roseateles sp. P4_D2, assembly GCF_056401875.1. Taxonomy (NCBI): domain Bacteria; kingdom Pseudomonadati; phylum Pseudomonadota; class Betaproteobacteria; order Burkholderiales; family Sphaerotilaceae; genus Roseateles; species Roseateles sp. P4_D2. The sequence goes on from NZ_JBFUIM010000006.1 coordinate 326,663, forward strand.
CAGATCGAGGACGCCCAACTGGCCAGCGGCGACGCCACGCTGCAGGCCAGCGGTCGCGTCGACACCGCCGGTGCCGCGCAACTCAAGGTTCAGCTGCGCCAGTTCGACCCGCATCTGCTGTGGCGCGGCGCACCCGGTACGGCCTGGGCTCGCCTGCCCAGCCCGACACGACTCAGTGCCGAGGCCGATGTGGACGTGCGCGGCAAAACCCTCGCCACGCTCAGTGGCAACGTCTACGCCCGCTTGCTGCCCAGCCAGTTCGCCGGCCTGCCCCTCGAAGGTCGGATCAAGCTGCAGCGCGAACGCGCCGCCGACCCGGCGGCCTTCGACATCGACGGGCGCCTGGGCAACAACCGCGTGCAGACCAGCGGCCAGGCTCGGGCCGAAGCCATCACCGGCACTGCCGCACTGAAGGCCGGCGCGCTGGCCGAGCTGAACCCGCTGCTGGCGCTGTTTGACCAGCAGCCGATCGCCGGCCAGGGCGAGGGTGATGGCAGTTTCCAACTGGTGCGCGGCATCAAAAGCTGGCAGGTCGGCGGCAGCGGCAAGCTGTCGCTGGCCTCCGCCAAGGCGTTGGGCACCAGCATCGCCGCCCTGAAGGCGCGCTGGGAATTGCCCCTGCCCGGCACCGATGGCGATGGCCCGGTCGCGCTGAACCTGGACATCAGCCAGCTGCGCGACCCGCTCGCCCAGCTGACCAGCGCCAAGCTCGACTTGCAAGGCCGGCGCAGCGCCCACGATGTGAAGGCCGAGGTCAGCGGCAAGATCATTCGAGATGCATCGGCGCGCGACTCGCAAGACCTGACGCTGAACGCCCAGCTCCAGGCCCGTGGCCGCTGGGATGGGCAGGCCTGGAGCGGCCGCGTTGCGCGCATAGCCATCGGCCCGCTGCGCCCCAACACGCCGCCACTGCTGGCGGCCAAGGACATCGGCCTGCGCTGGGCCAGCGACGGCCCACGCCTGCAGGCCGAGCCCGGCCGCGCCGAGGTGGGCGGCGCCTTCGTGCGCTGGCAGGCCCTGAGCTGGACCGGCGGCGAACGGCCCGAGGCCCGCGCCGAACTGCAGCTCGAGGACGTGGCCGCCGCGCCATTGATGGCGCGCTGGCAACCTGACTTCGGCTGGGGCGGCGACCTGCGTGTGACGGGCCATGCCTCGCTGCTGCTGAATGATCGGCTCACCGCCGAACTGCTCATCGAACGCCAGAGCGGCGACCTGCGCGTGACCGACGAGTTTGGCCAGCGTGCGCTGGGACTGACCGACCTGCGCCTGGCGGTGAATGTGCGCGACGGCCTGTGGCAGTTCGCGCAGGGTGTGGCCGGCAGCGAACTTGGCAGCCTGGGCGGCGCGGTGACGCTGCGCCCGGCCAAGCTGTGGCCTGACGCGCAGACGCCCGTGCAAGGCGTGCTGCAGGCCAATATCGCCAACCTCGCCACCTGGGGCAGCTGGGTGCCGGCCGGCTGGCGCCTGGGCGGCCGCGCGGCGGCCACCGTGCAGCTTTCCGGCCGTCTGGGCGCCCCCGACCTCAATGGCCGCGCCGAAGGCGAGAACCTGGCGCTGCGCCATCTGCTGTTCGGCGTGGATGTGACCGAGGGCCGCTTCACGCTCGACTTGAAGGGCCAGCATGCCGAGCTCTCCAAGCTCGAGGCGCGCGGCGGCGATGGCTGGCTGCGCGCCAGCGGCACGGCCGAGTTGGGCGCCCAGCCCAAGGCCCACATCGAGATGACGGCCGACAAGCTGCGCGTGCTGTCGCGCGTGGACCGCCGCCTCGTCGCCAGCGGCCAGGCGACGCTGGACCTCGACGCCAAGGGGCTCAAGCTGGAAGGCAAGCTGCGCGCCGACGAAGGCCTGTTCGACTTCAGCCGCGGCGACGCGCCCGCGCTGGCCGACGATGTGACCGTGCTGCGCGGCCCGCGCGACGCAGCACCCACCGCGCCGCCCGCACCCAAGGCCGCGCGCAACAGCGTCGTCAACGTCGCACTGGACTTCGGCCGCGACTTCAAGGTACGCGGCCGGGGCCTGGCGACGACGCTGCGCGGCCAGCTGCAGGTCAGCCAGAACAACGGCCCGCTGCGCGTCACGGGCAAGCTCGACGCCGATGGCGGCCAGTACGCGGCCTATGGCCAGAAGCTGGACATCGAGCGCGGCGACATCAGCTTCACCGGCGCCTACGACAACCCGTCGCTGGACCTGCTGGCCGTGCGGCCCAACCTCGATGTGCGCGTCGGCGTCTACGTGGGCGGCACGGCGCTGGCGCCGCGCGTGAGCCTGTACTCCTCGCCCGAGATGAGCGACACCGACAAGCTCTCCTGGCTGCTGCTCGGCCGCGGCCCCGATGGCCTGGGCCGCACCGACACGGCCCTGCTGCAGCGCGCCGCCCTGGCCCTGCTCAGCGGCGAAGGCGAAGGCCCGACAGGCAAGGTGCTGCGCAACCTGGGGCTGGATGAGCTCTCGCTGTCGCAGAGCGACGATGACACCAAGGCCACCATCGTGCGCCTGGGCAAGCAGATCTCGCGGCGCTGGTATGTCGGCTATGAACGCGGCCTGAATGCCACCACGGGCTCCTGGCAGCTCATCTACCGCATCGCCCAGCGCTTCACGCTGCGGGCCCAAGGTGGGGACGACAACGCGCTCGATCTCATCTGGCAGTGGAAATGGGATTGATGTGAGCCCCTCGCCCAGCATGCCCTGCTGAACGCAGGCAAGTCTGGTCGGTCCCCCGAGGGGACGACGATGCTTGCGGCGTTGAGCCGCAAGCACATCGCCAGAGCGGGCCGGCTTGGGAGCGGCCCGGCGCTCGACCCGCAGATCTTGCAAACGAGCCCAAGCGCCAGCGGCGTCCTACAAAGCGACGCGTTTCGTTTGCCATTCGGCATCCCGGCCTGCCTACACATCTGAAACCCCGTTGAGACCAAAGTTGTTTCATCAACCCCTGTTGATTCCGATGGAGGTTCACCATGACCCAGGTCCAGCTCACTACGCCAACAGCACCCGCTTCGCTGCCGCTTCCTCAGTCCGCGCACAAGGCGACCATCGCCGAAACCCTGCGGGCTGAGCCAGAGCTCACCCATCTGCTGCACTTCGAGCCGCTGACCTACCAGGGCGCCGGCCTGGACATTCCCTGCGACCGCCAGGGCCGCGTCGGCCTTGATGCCCTCGGCGACAAGCTGCGCAACGACTACTTTTTTGCGCGGGCACTGATCGGCCGCCTGTTCGACAAACCGACCGTCAAGCAGGCCCTGCCGGTGATGCATTCCTGAGCAATCAGGCGCCGTCCTACAGCCCCACCCTGGTCTGCCCGACAGCGGGCGCCAAGACCCTCCGCGAGGATTCAGGCCATGTTCACAGACTCACTCTCTGCGCAGACCGTGCCCCATCTGCCGGTCGCCGCCGATCTTGTCGATGCCGATCTCGACGTCTCCCTCAGTACCCCGTCCACGCTGGTCGTTCACGCCAGCCTGGAACTGCAAGGCAGCGAGGCCATGGACCTCGCCCTGGTCATTCCCCGCTCGCGTTGCAATGGCGAGCGCCCGCTTCTCACCGCCCTGCTGGACGCCGTCCAGGCCGCCGTGGCACGCGCGACGCGTGGCGGCACCCTGCACCAGCCGCGCCGCGTGCTGACGCAGGTGGCCGGCCAACCCCATCTGGTCGCGCAGTTCTAAAGGCCTATTTCGAGCGCCCGTCAAACTCCGTGACGGGCACGGCCTTCAGGTCGATGTCCTCCAGGCAGCGGATGTTGATGGCTGCCATCGCCGAGCCGTCCGGCCCCTTGCCTTCGCCATAGGGATGCATGCCACAGGTCGGGCAGAAGCGATGCTGGATGACATGCTTGTTGAAGGTGTAGCTGCTGGCGTTCTGCTCCGGCGTCAGCAGTTTCAATGCGCTGCGCGGCACGAACCAAAGCAGCGATCCCTTGCGCTGGCAGATCGAACAGTTGCAGGACAAGGCGGAGCCGATCTCGCCCTCGACCTCGAACTTGATGTGGCCGCAGTGGCAGCTTCCTTGGTGCGTCATGTCGCGTGTCTCCTTGAGTAGGCGGATGCTGCCAGAAAGCCCGCGAGACCCCATGCGAGAATGCGCGCCGCCTGACCGGCGCCTTCACGGCGCCAACGGTGCTCTCCGTAGTTCAATGGATAGAACGGCCGCCTCCTAAGCGGCAGATACAGGTTCGATTCCTGTCGGAGGGACCACGAAGCATCGATGCGGCCTCACAAAACGCCAGGAAGCGGGCCAAAGCGCTCTGAGCGGCCCTGTTCCAGGCGTCGCAGCCGTCTTTCCAGATCGGCGAGATCCCGGGCTTCGCTAAGAAAGCGCTCGTCGTCATCCCGTGTGAACGCGTCCCTCAGGTTCAGCAGCCATGCGCCCAAGCGCGACGTCGAGCCGGTGACGACAGATTTTGGGAACAAGGTAGCGCTACGTTGCATGGGTGCTCCTTCGTGAGGCTCGAAAGCGATGAATCACGATAGGCACCGCCCACGCTGTTGCAAAGGCACAGAAGGGGCGCAAGTTCACTCGGCTGTATCAACGCAGCTGCAGACACAGCTGGCTGCCCGGGCCGCCGGGCATCGATGACAGGCGGCTCAATGCGAAATCCGCCGCTTGATGGGTGGGCCAACTGATCCTCGTCAACGTGGGTGTTGAGATCGTCCGGCATTCTTGAGGTCCAGGCGCTCGATCAGAGCTGCCGCCAGTGCGCAAGAATCGCGTCTCGCCTTCTACGAGGAACCGCAATGCCTAAACCCGTCATCCGTGCACTGAGTGCTGCCCTGCTGCTGGGCACAGCCACCAGCTGGGCAGCCGACGAAGTCACCCTGCCCCTGAAGGAAGCGTGGTTCGAGGGCGAGATCGTGCATTACGTCAGCACGGACATCTCCGACCCCGGCATCGCCAAGAAGCAGGGCATCAACTACGTGCCCGCCCTGGCCCAGACGCTCAAGCCCGGCATGCCCGTCGAGAAGGCCTACAAGTTCCCGGGCGACGAGCAGGCCACCGTATTGCCCTCCATCCCGCGGCCCGTGGGCGGCGCCAATGCGGACGCGACCTACAGCCCGCTGTGGGTGCTGGTCATGGTGCGCTGGAAGCCCGGCGTCACACCGCACACGCTCAAATCCGAGGAGGCCGTGCTGGCGGCCGAGGAAAAGGGCGAGGTCCAGCTGACTCCCACCAAGATCGTCGCGAACTGGCCCGTCGTGCGGGCACGTGGCGCCGCGCTACAGGGCGTGCGCTGAGCCAGCAAGACATCATCCCTTCGGCCGGTCGCCCCCGTCACTGAGGGTGCCGCGCAGTTGGGAGGGCGCCAGCCCGGTCATCCGGCGGATGGCGCGGCTCATGTGCGCCTGGTCGGCGAAGCGGCACTGCGCGGCCACGGCGGCCAGGCCGGCGTCGCCCCGGGCGATGTGGCCGAGCGCGCGATGGGTACGCTGGAACAGGCGGTAAGCCGCCGGCGTCACACCAAAGACCTGACGAAAGCCGCGCGCAAGGCTGCCCGGGTGCAGGCCGAGTTCGCGCGCCCACGAAGCCACCGGTGCATCAGGATCCTGGCGCAGCCGTGCCGCCAGCAGGTCGGGCCAGTCCGAAGCGGGAATCGGCAACTCCGTCAGGCTGGCGGTCAGCAGGTCCAGCGCCGCATGCAGGTCCCGTTCCGCCAGCCGAACCACCGCGTCCGGATCGCTGGCGGCGGCATGGGTGGCAGCTTCCCAGGCGGTGGGCAAGGGCAGGATCAGCACCTGGGCGCCACTGCCGGCCACTTCGTCCAGGTGGTACTCCCAGCGGCGGTGGGCGAGTACATCCCCCGCCCGCAAGTGGTGCCGCCCCGTGTCGCCCGCCTCGACATAGCCGCCGGCGAGCACCAGGGCGACGAAGGCTTCGTCATGCCGGTGCCGGCCCAGCCGCTCGCGCGGCGGATGGCGCATCGGCCCGGCGGTCAGCGGGCGGCAGGCGCCGGGCGCGCCGGGTCCGCCAGGTGCTCCCTTTGGCAGGTGAATTCGGTTCAAGACAGGCTATGCAATCGGCCACAAACTGGCCTCATTCTGAGGGATGCCTGCATGACCATGTTTTCGAGTTTGCGCGCCTTGTGGACGGCCGCCGCCCTGCTGGCCCTGCCGTGCATGTCGGGTGCAGCCACCGCACAGCACGTGCTGGCCGCGCACCGGGCGGCGACAGGCGAACCCGCCAAGGCAGGCAGCCTGGCCTTGCGCTACGCCTATTCGGGCCAGGGGCTGGTTGGCACCGTCATCACGCGGTTCGACACCGCCAGCGGCGCCTTCGTCACGGACAGTGAACTCGGCCCGATCACGGTGGCGAACGGCTTCGACGGCCGCCTGCCCTGGATGCGCGACATCTCTGGCGCCTACACGCCCCAACAGGGCGGTGACCGGGTGCGCCTGGCGATCAACGAAGCCTACCGGCTGGCCAACCTGTGGTGGCGCCCGGATCGCGGCGGCGCCCGCATCGAGGCGCTGGGCCGCGAGACGCTGGACGGCCGCACGCTGGAGCATCTCGCCGTGATGCCTCGCGGCGGTTTGCGTTTTGACGCCTGGTTCGACGCCGGCAGCGGGCTGCTCGCCCGCATCGCCGAGCGCCAGATGTTCTTCGACACCCGCACGACCTACGAGGACTACGTCCGCCAGGGCGGCGCGCAGTTGGCTGGCCGCGTCATCATCGACGGCGGCACCGGCGAGTCCGGCCTGGCGACGATGCGGCTGCTCGACGTCAGCTCGCCACCGCGGCGGCCCCGCACCGCCTACGCCATGCCGGCCGACCCACCACAAGGCGTCACCCTGGCCGACGGCGCCCGCCGGGCCAGCGTCCCGTTCCGGCTGCTGAACAACCACATCTACGTCGAGGCGCACGTCAACGGCCACGGTCCCTACACCTTCATCGTCGACACGGGCGGCCACACCATCCTTTCGTCCCGCGTGGTGGCCGAGGCGGGTCTCGACGCCCAGGGCGCCTCACCGTCGGCGGGCGTCGGCGAGAAGACGACGACCAGCGGCTATGCGAAGGTGCGCGAGATCGCGCTCGGCCCGGTCCGCATGCACGACCAGACGGCGATCACCATGGACATCTACGACCCGGCGGTCGAAGGCATCCGGGTCGACGGCATGGTCGGCTTCGAGCTGCTGCGCCGCCTGGCGCTGCGCGTCGACTACCAGCACAGCACGTTGACGTTCAGCCGCTTTGACGCCTTCGATGCCGGCGACGCGGGCACGGCCATCCCCTTCAAGTTCTACGACCACCTGCCGCAGGTCGAAGGCCGCGTGGGCGACATCCCGGCGCTGTTCGACATCGACACCGGCTCGCGCAGCGAGGTGGACCTCACGAGCCCCTTCGTCGCCGCCCGCCGCCTGCGCGAACGCTTCCCCGGCGCCATCACCGCCATGACCGGCTGGGGCGTCGGCGGCCCCTCGATGTCGGAGGTCGTGCGCCTGCCGTCGCTGTCGATCGGGCCGGTCACCATCACCGCACCGGTGGCGGCGCTGTCGGGCGCCAGGGCCGGCTCCTTCAGCGATGCCAACTTCGACGGCAACATCGGCAGCGGGCTGCTCAAGCGCTTCGTGACCAGCTTCGACTACTCGCGCCAGCGCATGTACCTCAAGCCCATCGTGCCGCCGCCTGTCGACGCGGGCCGCTTCGATCGCTCGGGCATGTGGCTCAACGCGGCCGACGAGGGCTTCGTCGTGGCCCACGTCTCTCCCGGCGGCCCGGCGGAGGCGGCAGGGGTTGCCGTCGGTGACCGGCTCCTCACCCTCGATGGCCGGGCGGCGCGGGCCGATGAGCTGTCCGCGACACGGGCGCTGCTGCGCACCCGGGCGGATGGCGATCGCATCACGCTGGGCATGCAGCGCGGCACCGAGCCACGCAGCGTCGTGCTGGTGCTACGGGAGCGGCTGTGAGCGACCACGACGAACGCCGGCGAACACGCGCCGTCCTGCTGCTGCTGTCGCTGGCCATGTTCATCGTCTCGCTCGACCAGTACATCGTGGTGGTTGCGCTGCCGGACATCGGCCGGGACCTGGGCTACTCGTCCCAGACACTGCAATCGGTCATCAGTGCCTACGCGATCGCGTCGAGCGGTTTCCTGCTGCTCGGCGGCCGCGCGTCGGACCTGCTGGGCCGGCGCAGGGTTCTGGCCGTGGGCCTGTTGCTGTACTGCCTGGCGTCCCTGGCCGGAGGCCTGGCGACCGGCACGGCGCAACAACTGGTGGCCCGTGCCTTCCAGGGCCTCGGCGGCGCCCTCGTGTTCCCCAGTACCCTGGCGCTGATCAACGTGCTGTTCAAACAAGGCCCGGCCCGCAACCAGGCACTCGGCTTCTGGGCCGGCGCGGGCGCGGCTGGGCTGGTGGTCGGCGTGCTGGCGGGCGGGGCGCTGACCAGCGGCTTCGGGTGGCGGGCCGTCTTCCTCGTCAACGTGCCCCTCGCCGGCGCGGCGCTGGCGGCCACCTTCGCGCTGATCGCGCACGACGGGCCGCTCGACCTGTCGCGGCCGTTCGACCTTCCCGGCGCAATCAGCGCCACGGCCTGCGTCACGCTCATCGTCCTGGCCCTGGTCCAGGGGCCCGAGCTGGGCTGGACATCGCCATGGATCCTCGCAGCCCTGCTCGCCGGGCTCGCGCTGGCCGGGGCCTTCGTCGCCGTCGAGCGGCGCAGCGCCGACCCGATCCTGCCGCTGGCCCTGTTGCGAAACGGCTGGCTTGCACTCGCCGCTGTCACCGCCGCACTGTTCATGGCCACCTTCGGCACGCTGCTCTACTTCCTGTCCCTCTTCTTTCAGGATGTGCTCGGCTACGACGCCCTGCACGCCGGCCTGGCCTTCCTGGTGCCCACGGCCGTCGTGACCGGGGCGTCGGCGGCAGCCGGTCGGCTGGCCACCCGCTTCGGCCTGCGCCGCACGATGGCAGGCGCGCTGCTCGTGGGCGCCGCCGGCGCGCTCATGATCGGCCTGGCCGCCCGGCCCGACGCCGGCTACCTGGACCTGCTGCCCGGCATGGTGGTCGTCAGCCTCGGCGACGGTGCCATGTTCACGGCCATGTTCATCGCGGCGGCCCAGGGTGTCCCAGACGACCGGCAAGGCGTGGCCTCGGGCATCGTCTCCACCGCTTCAGGCATCGGTGCGGCCGTCGGCCTCGCGGTGCTGGTGTTGATTGCCAACCACGCCAGCGGCGGGGTGGCCGCGCAGGCGCTGCGCGCGGCGCGTGCTCAGGGGATCGCCCACGCCGCCTGCACGATTGCGGCGGGCATTGCGCTCACCCTGTTCATCGTGCTCGGCTGGCGGCAGGCGCCGGACGACGGCCATGGCTGAAGCACCGGTGATCGCTTTTCGCGACGCCGCCGAATTCGAGGCCTGGCTGGAGGCGCATGTCGATCTCCAGGGTGGCGTCTGGCTCAAGATCGCCAGGAAGGGGTCGGGCCTGCCCTCGCTGACGAGCGACGAGGCGGTCGACGTGGGCCTTTGCTTCGGCTGGATCTCCGGCCAACGCAGGGCGCTGGACGAGCGCCACTACCTGCAGAAGTACGTGCCTCGCCGCCCGGGCAGCCGCTGGTCGCAGATCAATGTGGACAAGGTGGCGGTGCTGGCTGCCGCGGGCCGCATGCGGGCCACGGGCCAGGCCGAGATCGATGCAGCCCGGGCCGACGGCCGCTGGGCCGCCGCCTATGCGCCGCAGCGCACCGCCGGCATTCCGCACGACCTGGCCGTCGCGCTGGCGAGCCACCCGCTCGCCAGCGCGGCGTTCGAGTCGCTCGGCCGCACGCGTCAATACGCATGGATCCTGAAGCTGCTGACGGCGCGCGATGAACGGGCCAGACAGGTGCAGCTCGCGAAGCTGATCGACACCCTCGAGGGGGCTTGCGCGACCGTTGAACGCGGCACCAGCTAGGCCCGCGGTGCTGTGGCGCAACCGTCGTGCACGGGCCGCCAGCCAAACACGCGCCAACGCTCTGCGAATAAGCATCCCCGCTTTCCTTCGTTCCGCGAGGAAGGCGGTTTCCCTATCGTGCAAGGCATCAACCGACACCGGCCGCCATGCACATCACCAGCCTCTCAGCCAGCCCCAGCGAACGCTCGCGCTCCGCCTGGCTCACGCAGTTCGCGCTGACGCGCCTGGAAGGCCGCGCCACGCATCACGACGACATCCTCGTGCGCGAGCTGCCCGCCGCAGCGCTGCTGACGGCGGACGTGCAGGACCGGGCGATAGCCGCCGCCGTGCAGGCCGTCGAGCAGGCCGACCTGGTCGTCGTCGGCACACCCATCTACAAGGCGGCCTACAGCGGCCTGCTCAAGGTCTTCCTCGATCTGCTCCCGCCCGATGCGCTGCGAGACAAGGTCGTGCTGCCGCTGGCCACGGGTGGCAGCGCGGCTCATTTCCTGGCACTGGACTACGCCCTCAAGCCCGTGCTGTCGGCCCTGGGCGCCCGCCATGTGCTCGACGGCGTATTCGCCACTGACGCTCAATTGCGCCGTCATGAGGCCGGCGGCTTCGTGCCGGAGCCCGATCTGATTGCACGGCTGGACCGTGCCCTCGCTCCGCTGACGCCACGAATGCGGAACTCGCCAGAGCCCACTCAGCTGTCGACGCCGCAAGGCCAGCTTCACCACCGCTTGTCTCCTCGCCTCCCGCACGGGACCGGCGACTTCATCCCGGCGCTCGGGCGCTGATCGGGTGCGCCCGAGCGCCGGGATCTTTTTGCACAGGACGCTCTTCATGCTTTTCCGCTCTCTTCGACATGTCTTCCGCTGGACCGCGCCGCTGCTGATCGCGGCCACCAGCCTGCACGCTTCTGCCCAGACAACGTTACGCATCGGCTTCCAGAAATCCGCCAGCCTGTTGACGCTGCAGAAGTCCTCGGGCTCGCTCGAGAAGAAGCTCAGCTCCCTCGGCGTCGCCGTGAAGTGGGTGGAGTTCCCGGCCGGCCCGCAGCTGCTCGAGGGCCTGAACGTCGGCGCCGTCGACGTGGGCTTTGTCGGCGAGGCGCCGCCCATCTTTGCGCAGGCCGCCGGCGCGCGCTTCGTCTACATCGGCTTTGATCCCGCCGCGCCTGAGGCCGAAGCCATCGTCGTGCCCAAGGATTCCGCCATCAGGACGCTGGCCGACCTGAAGGGCAAGAAGATCGCGCTGAACAAGGGCAGCAACGTGCACTACCTGCTCGTGAAGGCGCTGGAGAAGCAGGGCTTGAAGTACAGCGACGTGCAGCCCGTCTACCTGCCGCCGGCCGATGCACGCGCCGCCTTCGAGCGAGGTGCGGTGGATGCCTGGGTGATCTGGGACCCCTTCCTCGCCGCCGTCGAAAAGCAGAGCGGTGCGCGCCTGCTGCAGGACGGCCGCGGCCTGGTCAACAACTACGCCTATTACCTGGCCGAGCGTGGCTTCGCGCAGCAGCACCCGCAGGTCATCCAGGCGCTGTTCGATGACAACCAGGCCCAGGCCGCCTATGTGAAGGCCAACGTCAAGGCCGCAGCGGCTGTCATCGCGCCGCTGCAGGGACTGGAGCCCGAGGTCGTCGAGAAGAGCCTGACGCGCTACCAGTTCGGCGTGAAGCCGCTGACCCCGGCCGTCGCCGCCGAGCAGCAAAAGATCGCCGATGCCTTCCACGCCCTCGGCCTGATTCCCAAGCCCATCCGCGTCGCCGACGCGCTGCCCGCCACCACCGTTGCGGAGGCCACGCGATGAGCGCCCACGCCACGCGCCGTGCTGCCATCGCCATCCTGGCCACGACGGCCGCCGTCTGGACGCGCGCCAAGGCCGACGCACCCACGCAACTTCGCATTGGCTTCCAGAAGGGCTCGCTCAACCTCGCCCTGCTGAAGAGCTACGGTCTGCTGGAGCAGCGTTTGCCTGGCACCCGCATCCAGTGGACCGAGTTCCCCGCCGGCCCGCAGTTGCTGGAGGCCCTGGCACTGGGCAGCGTCGACCTCGGCGCCACCGGCGACGCGCCACCGGTGTTCGCGCAGGCCGCGGGCAAAGACGTTGTCTACGTGGGCGCCGAGCCGCCCAAGCCGGACAGCTCGGCCGTGCTCGTCAAGCCCGACTCGCCGCTGAAGACGCTGGCCGACCTGAAGGGCCGACGCGTGGCGCTGCAGAAGGGCAGCAGCGCCCACTTCCTGACCGTGCAGGCTGTGAAGAAGGCTGGCCTGGCCTGGGCCGACATCCAGCCTGTCTACCTGCCACCCGCCGACGCCCGCGCCGCCTTCGAGCGCGGCTCGGTCGACGCCTGGGCCGTGTGGGACCCCTACTACGCCGCCGCCGAGATCAGCGGCGAGCTGCGCGCGCTGGCCACCAGCCGCGGCCTGACGAGCAACAACACCTTCTACTTGGCGTCGCGCGCGCTGAGCCAGCAACCGGCCCTGGTGAAGGCGCTGTTCCAGGCCCTGACCGACACCGACACGCGCGTGCGCACCGATCGCAAGGACGCGGTGCAGCGCTATGCCGAATTCGCCGGCCTGCCCACGGCGATCGTGCAACGCATGGTCGAGCGCCGCGGTGCCGCGCCCGTCGGTCCGCTGACGCCCGACCTGGTCCGCGAGCAGCAGCAGGTGGCCGACGCCTTCGCCGAGCTCGCGCTGATCCCCCGCCCCATCCGCGTTGCCGATGCCATTGCACAGGTGAAAGCATGAAGATCTTCTGGTTCATCCCCACCCACGGCGACAGCCGCTATCTCGGCAGCTCGCGCGGCGCCCGCGTGGCCGACCATGCCTACTTCAAGCAGATCGCCATTGCCGCCGACAGCCTCGGCTACGAGGGTGTGCTGCTGCCCACCGGCCGCAGCTGCGAAGACTCGTGGATCGTCGCGGCCAGCCTCATCGACGCCACCAAGAACCTGAAGTTCCTTGTCGCGCTGCGGCCCGGCCTCGTCGCGCCGTCGCAGAGCGCCCGCATGGCCGCCACGCTGGACCGCCTCTCGGGCGGCCGCCTGCTCGTCAACCTTGTCACCGGCGGCGACCCCGACGAGTTGGCCGGCGACGGGCAGTTCCTCGATCACGCGGCGCGCTACGAGCAGAGCGCCGAGTTCATCCGCATCTGGCGCGAACTGCTGGCCCGCTCGCACACCGGCGAGCCGCTGGACCTGGATGGTGAGCATCTCAGCGTCAAGGGCGGCAAGGTGCTCTACCCGCCCATCAACAAGCCCTACCCGCCGGTGTTCTTCGGCGGCTCCTCAGGCCCGGCGCACGACCTGGCTGCGGAGCAGGTCGACACCTACCTGACCTGGGGCGAACCCCCGGCCGAGGTCGAGAAAAAACTCGCCGACGTGCGCGAACGCGCCGCGGCACGAGGCCGCCGCCTGCACTACGGCATCCGCCTGCATGTCATCGTGCGCGAGACCGAAGATGAAGCCTGGCGCGCCGCCGGCGAGCTGCTGTCCGAGCTGGACGAAACCACCGTCACCGCCGCCCAGGCGCGCTTCAAGACCATGGACTCGGTCGGCCAGCGCCGCATGGCCGAACTGCATGGTGGCCAGTTCAACAAGGCCGATGTGCGCCAGGGGCTGGAGATCGCGCCGAATCTGTGGGCCGGCGTGGGCCTGGTGCGCGGTGGCGCGGGCACGGCCCTGGTGGGCAGCCCGCAGCAGGTGGCGGACCGCATCAAGGAATACTCGGACATCGGCCTGGAGTACTTCATCCTCAGCGGCTATCCGCATCTGGACGAGGCTCACCGCTTTGCGGAACTGGTGTTCCCGCTGCTGCCGCTGGGCGTGCGCGAGAAGCTCACCGCGCCCGTGCTGACCGGCCCGTTCGGCGAAGTCGTGGCCAACAGCTACGTGCCCAAGGCCGTTTCCGCGAGCTGAACCGATGTTGCGCCGCCTCATCCCCTGGCTGCTGCCCGCAGCTCTCCTCGTCGCCTGGGAGATCGCCTCGCGCAGCGGGGTGCTGTCTGCGCGCATCCTGCCCGAGCCCGCCGCGGTGCTGGCCGCCTTTTGGCAGCTGCTGCGCTCGGGCGAATTGGCGCATCACGTCGCCGTCAGCACGGCGCGGGCCTTCTCGGCGCTGGCCATCGGCGGCGGCCTCGGCCTGTTGCTGGGCCTGCTGACCGGCACCTGGCGCGCGGCCGAGACGCTGCTGGACACGACGCTGCAGATGGTGCGCAACATCCCCGCGCTGGCCTTGATCCCGCTGGTCATCCTGTGGTTCGGCATCGACGAAGCCGCCAAGCTGGTGCTGGTCGCCGTGGGTGTGTTCTTCCCGGTCTACCTGAACACCTTCCACGGCATCCGCAACGTCGACCGCGACCTCATCGAGATGGCGCGCAGCTACGGCCTGTCGGGCTTCCAGCTCTACCGGCAGGTCATCCTGCCCGGCGCCTTGCCGTCCATCCTCGTCGGCCTGCGCTTCTCGCTCGGGCTGATGTGGGTGCTGCTGATCGTCGCTGAGACGCTGTCGGCCCAGGCCGGCATCGGCTACCTGACGATGAATGCGCGCGAATTCCTGCAGACCGACATCGTGCTGGTCGGCATCCTGCTCTACGCCGTGCTCGGCAAGCTGGCCGACGTCGTCGCGCGCGGGCTGGAGAAGGCCTGGCTGCCCTGGCACCGCGGCTATGCCGCCGAGGGGAACTGATCATGTGGCTCACTGAATTCGACACGCCCGTGCTGCCGCGTGAGCCCGTGGTTGCCGATACGCCGGCGCGCAGCACCTCGCAGGGCCTGGCGCTGCAACTGCGCGGCGTTGCCAAATCCTTCGGCACACGCCATGTGCTGCAGGACCTGGACCTGACCGTCGCGCCGGGCGAGTTCGTCGCGCTGGTGGGCCGCAGCGGCTGCGGCAAGAGCACGCTGCTGCGGCTCATCGCCGGGCTGGACTCGCCGAGCGCCGGCCTTGTCGAAGCGGGCACGGCGGGCGAGCGCCGGCTGATGTTCCAGGACGCCCGCCTGCTGCCCTGGAAGCGCGTTGTCGACAACGTCGCGCTCGGCCTCGCCGGCCCCGATGCCAGGGACCGCGCGATGGAGGCACTGTCCCAGGTTGGCCTCGCCGGCCGCGGCAGCGACTGGCCGGCGACGCTGTCAGGCGGCCAGCGCCAACGCGTGGCCCTCGCCCGCGCGCTCGTGCACCGCCCTCGCCTGCTGCTGCTTGACGAGCCGTTGGGCGCGCTGGATGCGCTGACCCGGCTGGAGATGCACCGCCTCATCGAGCAGCTCTGGCGCCATCACGGCTTCACGGCCCTGCTCGTCACCCACGATGTCGCCGAGGCCGTGGCCCTGGCCGACCGCGTGCTGCTGATCGACCGCGGCGGCATCGCGCTGGATGCGACGGTCTCGCTGCCACGGCCGCGCTCTCGCACGGCGGCAGGGTTTGCGGAGCTGGAGGAGCGGGTGCTGCGGCAGATCGTCGGCCACCCGGCTTTGGCTTAGCGCCGGAAATGGCCGGCGGCCGGCAGGAAGTCCGTGTCGGTTGACTTGCTAGCCCTCACTTGCCATGCCTCTGAGCACATTAACCAGCTCGGGCAGGCGTACCCAAACCTCACCAGAGAATACGTTTGTCTCCGTGACCTTCGCTGGAATTGTGGAGACGGCGCTTGGCAAAACAACATAGCGCGTGGGCACCGCGACGCCGTCCTTGTATTGGAAGTCAGCAACCCAATGAACTCTCAATGCACCGTTTCCGCTGTGCATCACGGTGTTCCTGCGAAGGCGGGAGGCACACCGCTTCTCGTGCTCGGCCTCAGCGTCGCGATGCATGGAATTGGCACTCATCACTGGCTCGTGCCTGCTCCCAGGCCCCACAAGGAACAGGACGTAGCGATTTCCAATTTCGTAGCCGTAGTAGTTCCCAAACTCAATAGTTGCCCCGGCTGAAGCGCCTTTGAATCCGTCGACTATCAAGGCCGAGTACTTGGCGCCGCAGGACTTCTCGCCCGTGCCAATCGTCTCACCAGACGTCACCTCCACCAAAGCGACGATGTCCGCATCTTGAAAGAGCTGAGAGACTTCAATCGGCGGCAGCGTCGTTCCCTGAACCATACAGTGGAGGCCGACTACGCAGACTAAGACCAATCGCTTCATGGTGATGGCCAGCGTGGGAGCTAAGCGGACAGCGAATCCGTCCGCTGCAGCGAATGATTAATTGAAGCTCTCATTGCATGTGGGGTGAATTGGTGACGGGAACAACGCCGACGATGAGCATAGCCGCTGCAAAGTAGAACTCGAAGAACCACCAGCCTGACAAAAGTAGTAGCCACGCCGCAGATGGCTCACGGGAAGGATTGCCGAGAGCAAACAACCCGGCGGCGAAGAGGCCGAAGAGCAAGAAGAGAGAAAGCCAGAAGCCGAGATAGGCACGGCGGGGGAGGTAAAGCCGAACGTGAGCGGGGCTGAGAAGACCAGGAACGGTCTTGTGTTCTGGAAGAAGTGCGTGCCGCGACGCTCCGGACGCAATTGCGGCGCCGACACTCAAGGCGACGAGTGTGAATGGCGCAAAAGGAACTGAGTTCTGGAAGAGCCAAACATACAGCAATAGTGCGGCTACGCTGAATGCAGCGAGGGCGTAGATTCGGCCTGCTGATATGGGCATAAGACGGCTAACGAATAGCGTTTATCCGCCGACCAGGCGAGGTTGGAAGAAGTGTCGGCATAGCGGCGGCGGATAAACCTGTTGGACTGAACCGCCCACCGTACGGCGGCGTCAGGCGGCGATATGGGGAATGTAAGTTTCAAATCCCCCGCCGGACCAGAGCGGATTCACCCGGGTGAACGAGCCGCCCCTGCTCGGCCCGCCGCATGGCTCGCACGAAGCGATGGCGGTTCGCTCGGCCCGCAGTGAGCAGGGCCGTCTTCGCCGCTGGGCGCGCTGGATGCGCTGACCCGGCTGGAGATGCACCGCCTCATCGAGCAGCTCTGGCGCCATCACGGCTTCACGGCCCTGCTCGTCACCCACGATGTCGCCGAGGCCGTGGCCCTGGCCGACCGCGTGCTGCTGATCGACCGCGGCGGCATCGCGCTGGATGCGACGGTCTCGCTGCCTCGCCCACGCTCGCGCACGGCGGCGGGGTTTGCGGAGCTGGAGGAGCGAGTGCTGCGGCAGATCGTCGGCAACCCGGCCTTGGCTTAGCTGTCAGGGACTGAGCGAGTGGTGCTGGCTTAGCCGCCCGCAGAGCAAGGCCGCGAGCCGCGCAGCACGTTGTACGGATTCACCGGCGCACCGCGCCACCAGCGTGGCTTCGGCTCGAGCTTGAAGATCGCCAGGTGCAGGTGCGGTGCACCGGCCGGCGAATTGCCGGTCAGGCCCACGTAGCCGACCAACTGGCAACGGCGCAGCGACTGGCCTTCCACCAAGCCCGGCGCGTAGCCGTCGAGGTGGGCGTAGTAGTAGGCGTAGCGCGACGCGGGGTCGAACTGGTAAACCGTGAGGCCGCCGCGCTGGCTGGTGAACAGCTTGGCCACCACGCCGTCCTCCACCGCCAGCACCGGCGTGCGCATCGGGGCCGGGATGTCCAGTGCCTCATGGGCACCTTTCGTGCGGCCGTCGCCGAAGGTATCCGTCAGGGTGGCAGCCCACACGCCAGGTAGCGGAATGGACAAATCGCGGCCCTGCAGGTCGGCGATGTCGGCAGGCGTGACGGCGACGTCCACCGGGCCTGACGCGGGTGTGACCGCCGTTGCAGGCCAGGACGAAGGCACCGCGGGTGCCTCGACCCGCACCGCCGGCGCGGTCACCTGAGGTTGGACTGGCGGCGGCACTGGCGCGCGGCGCTCGCTGCAAGCGCTGGCGCAGGCCAGCAGCAAGGCCATTGCCGCGTGGGACGCGCCGTGGCGAGGCGGTGGGAGTGCCATTGCGTGCAGCCTGCCTTGCAGCCGAAGTCAGGGCCGAATGTCGACCTCGAAGCCCGGTTTCACGAGCTTGGCCAGACGTTGCGCGTCCCAGTTCGTCATGTGGATGCAGCCGTTGGTTTCCTCGCGGCCCAACTGCGCGGGGTTGGGCGTGCCGTGGATGCCCCAGTGCGGCTTGCTCAGCCCCAGCCACGTGTTACCGACGGGATTGTTGGGGCCCGGCGCGACCTCGGCCTTCTGCGCGTCCTTGGGGGCGTTTTTCAGCAGCGCCGGGTTGTATGTGAAGGTCGGGTTCGGCACCTCGCTGACGATCTTCAGCACGCCCAGCGGCAACGGGTCCTGCGGCCCGCCGATGCTGATCGGGAACGCCCCCAGCACCTTGCGATCGGCGCCGAGCACCCACAAGGTCTTGGCCCTCTTCTCGATCTCGATCCTGACCGCCGCGCCGCCGACCGGTGGACGCGCGGAGACGTCGGGCACGATCAACTCGTCGCCTGCCTTGAAATCCTTCGCCCGGCCACGATTGAGCGACGCGAGCATCGTCTCGCTGAGATGGAAGCGCTCCGCCAGCGCCTCGCCGACGGTTTCGTAGTCCAGCGACTTCAGCTTGGCGCGCTCGGCCATGTCGGCAGGTGTGCGGGTGTAGGGGCCGGCCACGTCCTTGTCGGTGATGGTGTAGGTCGTGAACGCACCGCCCGTATCGCCCTGTTCCAGCGCCTTTGCGGTGGCCGCGTCGAGCCGGCCGCTGACCTTCAGGCCCCTGGCTCGCTGAAACGCGGTCAGCGCGCGTTGCAGGTTGCGCCCCTGGCGGCCATCGATCTCGCCCGGCGAGAACCACGCCCGATCCAGAAGCACCTGGGCGCGGGCAACCGCGTGGGCACCCACCGCGTGACCGTGTCCAGGCACCAGCGACGCAGCGTTGAACGCCTCCAGCGTCTGCGGTGCCGCCGACGGGGTGGCGCGGGCGCGGTGCGTGGCGGCCACGCCCGGCGACGCGACGCAAGCGCAACACAGCAGCGCGGCAGCCATCTTCAGCGGCGAAATTGGCAAGGTCGGCATGGCGGGCTCACGAGGTGGGTCGATTCACCGCACCGTACCGAGGTCACCGCGCCGCACGTGTAGGCCGATGCCTGGAACCACTACCAATTGACGACGTGAACCGCTGCCCGCGAGGCTGGATGACTGCTGCGCGCCCTACATCGGGCATCGAGCCGTAGCCAGACTGTCCGCGGAAGGTGAAAAGAGCCAACGGAGACAAACGGTTCGCGCTCTACGATTTTGGATAGGTCGCAAGTGCGCGTTCCTACCTTCGTCGGTTCATAGCCCTGGAGCCTGAATGTTCTCTCGCCAAACACTTCTCGTTCTGTTGAGCGCCGCAGCGTTCACCGGAATTGCGCATGGTGCGCCATGCAAGACGACTGTCGATATTCCCCAGCGCCTGCGTGACAGCTCTCTGCTCCTATTGGGCGAACTGCACGGCACGCGCCAGATACCGGATTTCGTAAGCGCCTATGTCTGCAACTTGGCTGCTCAGGCGAGAAGCGTGGCGCTCGCGCTCGAATGGCCAGAGGAAAACCAAGCGGCAATCGACGCTTTCCTTGATAGCGATGGCCGGGGCGGTGCACGCAAGGCGTTGTTCGGTTCCCGCGATTGGTCAAAGCCCGCGCATGAACAGGATGGGCGTACCAGCATGGCCATGCTTGTGCTGCTCGATGAGGTGCGGCAGCACAACAAAGCCACGCCGACTCGCAAGATCACTGTCCGCGCGATCGACGGGGACGACCTGACGATGAGCCGCAACGTCCGTGCGCTGACCGCTACGGGGCTTTTCTCTCACGTCGTCGTGCTGACGGGAGACCTCCACACCAGTTTGGCCAAAGGCAACATGTTCGATCCGGCCATGGAGCCCATGGGCTTTCTGCTACGTGACCTCCGCCCGATTTCCCTCGTGGCGGAGTACGACCAAGGGACGGCCTGGAACTGCGCCGCCAGCCAGTGTGAGCCGCATGTAGTGCTATCCATGCCGACGCAGCGAGGCGCGCGGTATTCAATTTCGTTGCGGCCACCGAAAGATCGGCTCGGCTACGACGGCAACTTCTACGTGGGGAGGATCGACGCTTCGCCTCCGGCCGTTTTGCCCACCGCCGCAAACGATTGAGTTGAATGGCTTGCAAGAACGGCCGTCGCCCTTTCTCGCGCTCGGGCTGAGCGGCGGCAATCGCATGCCGGCACGACCGTCTCCGTCGCGCCCGGTGCTCGGACCAGGCAACATGGCACCATCGAGGCCGGGCAGGTCAACGTGGGGACGTCCATCAAATGATTTGGATGAGAGCCGCCGCTGACCGGCGGGTCAGACGTCGATCGTTGCTGGTCAAGCCTGGCCTGTGACTATGTTTTGGTTCAAATGGATTAAGTGACATTGAAGCAAGCGCTGATTTCATTCGTGCTCGTGCTGACGGCTGCAACCCAAGTTGTTGCCGAAGGCTCCGCGGCGGCTTTCCCGCAGATGCTGAAGCCGGAGGCACAGCAGGCCAAGTCGGCCCATCTGGCTGCGGACCTGCTGTCTCGCTACCACTACCGACCCCTCTCGCTCGACGACGCGTTGTCGGCCAGGATCTTCGACCAGTATTTAAAGGCGCTCGATCCGGAGAAACTGTACTTCCTGCAGTCCGACATCGATCGCCTGTCAGGCGACCGCATCTTGCTCGACGACGCGATCCTGGCTGAGGACCTGCGGGTGCCGTTCGAGGTCTTCAACCTGTACGAACGCCGAGTGGCTGAGCGGCTGACCTACGGCCGCACCTTGCTCAAGAAGGGGTTCGATTTCGGGCAAGACGAATCTTTGACGGTCGAGCGCAAGGATCAGCCTTGGCCTGCGACCGAGGCAGAGTCCCAAGACCTCTGGCGCAAGCGCGTCAAGAACGAGTGGTTGCGGCTCAAGCTTGCCGGCAGGGACGACCCGGCCATCGTGAAGATCCTCGACAAGCGCTACGAAAGCGCTTCTAAGAACCTGGGCAAGATCACAAGCGCCGACGCCTTCCAGGCCTTCATGAATGCCTACACGATGGCGATCGACCCACACACGAACTACCTGGGACCGCGCGCCGCGGAAAACTTCGGCATCTCCATGCGACTGTCCCTGGTGGGCATCGGCGCGCTTCTGACGCAGATCGACGACTACGCCACCGTCCGGGAGCTGGTGCCAGGAGGGCCCGCGAGCCTGTCGGGCCAGTTGAAGGTCGGCGACCGTATCGTGGGCGTCGCGCAAGGCGCGACCGGCGCCATGGAGGATGTCGTCGGCAGGCGCCTTGACGACACGGTGGCGTTGATCCGGGGCATGAAGGGTTCGACGGTTCGGCTGGACGTCCTGCCGGCCGACAGCGGGCCCGATGCGCCGAACAGGACCGTCGTACTGGTCCGCAACACCATCACAGTGCAGGACAGCGCCGCCAGGGCCAAGATCTATTCCGTCACGACGGGCGCAGGCAAGCGCCTGGTCGGCGTAATCACCCTGCCTTCGTTCTACGAGGATACCGACGCACTCAGAAAGGGCGACAAGGACTACCGCGGCGCAGCGAACGACGTGGGCAAGCTGCTGTTCGACATGAAGGCCCAGAAAGTAGATGGCGTGTTGATCGACTTGCGCAATGACGGCGGCGGGTCGCTGCGCCAGGCGGTGAACCTGACGGGCATGTTCGTTGGCAAGTTGCCGGTCGTTCAGACCCGAGATGCGAGAGGCAACATCACTGTCGAGAAGAACGCCGAGGCTGGTTTGGCATGGAGCGGGCCGCTGGGCGTCCTGATCAACAGGGGCTCGGCTTCGGCGTCAGAAATCTTCGCCGCGGCGATCCAAGATTACGGTCGCGGCGTGATCATCGGCGAGGGCAGCTTCGGCAAGGGCACCGTCCAGACCCTCGCCAACCTCGACCAGATCGCCAAGAACGCAGCGCCGACGTACGGTGAACTGAAGTTCACCATCGCTCAGTTTTTTCGGGTGAATGGCGGGACGACCCAACTCCGTGGCGTGACGCCAGACATCCTCTTTCCGCAAACCAGCGACGACACCGAGTTCGGAGAGTCGAGCTACGTCAACGCCCTGCCGTGGACCAATATTCGAGCCGTCGACTACTCGCCTGTGGGTGACGTCAAAACGCAGTTGCCCCGCCTGTTGGCTTGGCACGCAGCCCGCGTCGAGCACGCCCTTGACTTCCAGAACCTGCTGCAGGATGTGGCCAAGGCACAGGAGCGTCGCAAGAACAACGTGATTTCGCTCAGTGAATCAGTTCGACGCAAAGAACGTGCTGCCTCGGAGAAGCGCCTGGCTGCCCAGCTGGGTGAAGCGGGAAGGGGCGCGAGCGGCACGCTGGTCGACGACGGCTTGCAGTTCAACGAACGCCAGCTGGACAAGGATCTCGCCGCTGAGAAAACTCGGAAGACCATCAACGATGCGCTTCTTGACGAGGCTGTCAGTATCCTTTCCGACAGCGCGGCATTGAAGGAAGGCCAGACCCAAACAGCAGCGAGCGCTCTACCGATCCGTCCCCAGGTGGTCATGACCTTGCCGAACGTTTCCTCTGAGAAATAGCCGTTGGTGGCCGAGGCCTGACCTGGAGGCGGCCACGTCGAGCGGCGCGCACATTGCCGGACTCGGTGCGGATCTTCACCCAAATGCGCACGACCCCCATCAGGTTGCCTCAAGGGTTCTCGCCCGACATCTCCATGATCAGTCGCGTCACGAGGTACAGCCGCGGCGCGATGGAGCGGATGTCGACGTACTCGGCATCGTTGGAATGGGCGCCAAAGCCCGTGAGACCCAGGCCTTCGATCACCGGTCCTCGGGCTTGCATCGCCGCGAAGGAAGCGTCCGTGCCGCCGCCCGTGGCAACCTCCGCCACCTGCATCGCCAGGCCCAGCTCCGCGTAGATGGCCTGGGCACGCTTGGCCAGCGCACGTGACGCGTCGGTGGCCTCCAGCGGCGGGCGGCGCACCTCGAACTTGAGCTGAACCTTGGCGTCAGCCAGGCGCCGCTGCTGCACGCGGCGCTGCAGCTCCTTCTCCAGGCGGTCGAAGTCCGCCACACGCAAGGCGCGCGCATCGGCCTGGGCCGTGGCCTGGGCCGGGATCACGTTGCGGTTGGTGCCGGCCTGGGCCATCGTCCAGTTCAGCTTCAGGCCCGTGGCCGGCTCTGACAAGTCCTGCATCTGCAGCAGTTGATGAGCCAGTTCCGTCAACGCGTTGACGCCACCCTCCGGCCTTGCGCCGGCGTGCGAGGAGCGGCCTTCCACGCTCAGATAGGCCGAGCCGATGCCGCTGGTCGCCAGGCGCACACCGCCCTGCGCGCCGGCACCCTCGAAGGACAGCGTCATGTCCTGGTCGGCCGCGGTGCGCGTGATGGTTGCGCGCGAGCCCGGTGAGCTGATCTCCTCGTCGCCGTTGATCAATACGGTCAGCGTGCCGTAGTCGTCAATGCCCGCCTTCTGCAACAGCGCGATCACATGCAGGATGGTGGCCACGCCCTGCTTGTCGTCCGCGATGGCCAGGCCGTAGGAGCGTTCGCCCTCGATGCGAAAGGGCTGGTCCTTCAGCATGCCCTTCAGGTAGACGGTGTCCATGTGGGCGATGAGCAGCAGCTTCTTGCTTCCCCGCCCCTTGAACTGCGCCTTCACCATCTGGCCCTGACGCTCCGGCGTGTCCTCCATGCGGTACACCTCCGTGGGTTCGATCATCGACACCTCGCCGCCCAGGGCCTTGAGCTTCCCGGCGATCAGCCCGGCCACCGCGGCCAGGCCGTCCAGATCCTTGCTGCCGGACTCGATCTCGACCAGCGCTCGCAAGGTCTCCAGCAGCGCGGGCTGCTCCTGCTTCGCCAGGTCCTGCAGTTGCTGGGGCGTGGGTGCCGCCTGGGCCAGGGAAGCCGCCAGCAACGCGGCGGCGGCGATCAGGGTGCGAAGGTGCAGGTGCATGTCGAGGAGGTGCAAGCTGGGACCGCGCGACTGTGCCAGCGGTGGCCGGCGGTGCCCATCGACAAGTTTTCCCCACCCTATGCAGTGATGTAATAGGGCCTATTCGCGCTACGGCAATGGGTCGCGTTGTGACCAGAAAGGCTGCAGGCAAGTCGCAAACCGCAAGCCGTGTCATTACCCGGCGAGGATTTGCGACACAGCATTCGGCCTTTCTGGTCACAACCCTTCGGGAAGGTCCGTCGCCAGGGGCCACTCGGCGTTGCATCGCTGGCCCGCACGCGAGTGCGGGCGGCGCGCTGCGCCTTGATTGGCCACTGGCGACGGGCCTTCGCGACCCATTGCCGTAGTGCGAACAGGCCCTCCCATGCGCTTTCGCTCGCCGTCGCTGGCCGAACTCCATGCCTTCGTCGCCGTGGCCGAGCTGGGCAGCTTCTCAGCCGCTTCACAGCTGTTGTCCGTCACCCAGGGCGCGGTCAGCCGGGCGGTGCAGCGGCTCGAGTTGGAGCTGGGCCTGGCGCTGTTGGCGCGCGGCGGTGCCCAGGTCACGCCAACGCCCGAAGGCGCCAGCTACCTTGCCCGCATCAAGCCCGCCCTGGACATGCTGGAACGGGCCGTTCCCTTGCAGACGGCTCCCGCCGGCCCGTCACTGCGCATGGCGCCCGTGCCGTCGCTGTACGCGCGCTGGCTGGTGCCGCGGCTGCCGGCGTTGCAAGCGCAGCATGCGCAGCTCAAGCTCGAGTTCCGCCGCTGGCGCCACGACGACCGCTTCGAGCGCGACGACGTCGACTGCTGGATCAACCCCAAGCCAAGCGCACACAGCCGCTGGCCCGAAGGCGTCGTCGCGCAATACCTGCTCGGGCGCGAACTGGTCCCCGTGTGCCGCCCCTCGCGCGCTGCCCGGCTGACCCGGCCGCAAGACGTGCTGCAGCACCCGCTGCTGCACCACAGCGCCCATCCCGCCGACTGGGCGCTCTGGCTCAAGGCCCAGGGCGTGCAGGCGAGCCAGCCCCAACTGGCCTCGGGCTTCGACCTGGCCGCTGCACTGATCGAGGCCGTCGTCGCCGACATGGGCATCGCGGTCGTGCAGCTCTGCCTCATCGAAAGGGAGCTGGCCGCCGGGCAGCTCGTCGTGCCGTTCAGCGGCTGGGTGTCGTCGGGGCGCGGCTTTTACCTCTGCCGGCGGGCCGACCGGGAAGGCTCTTCCGAGCTCCATGCATTCGCGCAATGGGCGGTGGCCGAGAGCCGGCGCTGGCGGCGCCAGGCCTTGGCCGCGCTCGACTGACGGTCAATACACGAGAGAGAAGGTGACGTAACCCTCGTCCCGCGGCGGTCCATCAATGACTGCGCTCCTGCATCACGGCGCGGTTCTTCCCGCCTCGCTTGGCCTCGTAGAGTGCCTTGTCCGCGGCTTCGATGAGTTCAAGGGATGAGCCACCGCGCTGCGGGATCATCGAGGCGCCGCCGATGCACACCGTGAGGTGTCGGGCGGGCGCCGAATCGCCCGGCGCCAGTTCAAGGTCCTGCACGGCCAGGCGAAGTTTTTCGGCCATGAAACTGGCCCCGGCCGCCGGCGTGGTCGTCATGACCAGCGCGAACTCCTCGCCACCGTAGCGCGCCACGAGATCGGTCGAGCGGTTGGCATTCAGGTGCAAGGTGCCTGCCACCTTCTGCAAGGCCTCGTCGCCGGCCGGGTGGCCGTAGGTGTCGTTGTACTGCTTGAAATCGTCGATATCGACCATCAGCACGGAGAGCGTGCTCTGGTCGCGCAGCGCCCGGCTCCATTCCATCTGGATGTGCTCGTTGAAGCGGCGCCGGTTGCTGATCTCGGTGAGCCCGTCCACGTAGGTCAACCGCTGCAGCTCGATGTTCAACTCCGTCAGCTGCTGCTGGCTCTCGCGCAGGGCCCGGTACGCCTCGTCGCGCTGCAACTGGATCGAATACCCCCTGGAGTGGTAGCGGATGCGCGCCACCAGCTCGACCTGGCTCGGCAGCTTGACGAGATAGTCGTTGGCACCGGCCTCGAAGGCTTCGCTTTTCACCGCCGGGTCCTCGGTGGTCGACAGCACCACGATCGGGATGTCCATGGTGGCCGCGTTGGCGCGGTAGCGGCGAACCAGCGTCAGGCCGTCGATGCCGGGCATGACCAGATCCTGCAGGATCACCGTCGGCCCGATCTGCTCGGCCAAGGCGATCGCCTTCCCGGGATCGGCGCAGTAGTGGAAATCGATGTCCGCGTGGCTCAGCAGCGCGCGGCGCACGGCCTCGCCGATCATCGCCTGGTCGTCGACCAGCAGCACCATGACGGGACGGCGCCTGGCCGCCGATGGCTTCGGGAGGTCGAGGCTCTTCATATCAAGGTCGATCATCATGGCCTCCTGGTTCTGGTTGCATGGAAAGTGCAGCGCGCAGCCGCGGTGCGATCGCGTCGATGGGCAGGACGTCCACCGCAGCGTCCAGCGCCACGGCGGCCCTCGGCATGCCGTAGACGGCGCAACTCGCCTGGTCCTGCGCGATGGTGTGGTGCCCCTGGTCGCGCAGCGCCTTCAAACCGAGTGCGCCGTCGCGTCCCATGCCGGTCAACAGCACGCCGACGACGCCACCCCGCCACAGCGCACAGGCGCTGTGGAAGAACACGTCGACCGAGGGACGGTAGACGTACTCCCGCGGGACCGGCGTGTACGCCAGGCACCCGCCCGCCACAAGCCGCAGATGGTCGTTGGTGGCGGCGAGCAACACCACGCCCGCGGCGGGCCGGTCGCCTTCCGCGGCCACCCGCACCGGCAGCGTCGAATGCTGCCCGAGCCACTGCGCCATGCCGGCGGCGAACTGCTCGTCCACATGCTGCACGATGACGACGGCACCCGGGAAATCTGCCGGCAGGCCGTGCAGCAAGGTGGCCAGCGCCGCCGGGCCACCCGCCGAGGCGCCGATGGCGATCAAGGGTTGCGGGCAGCTCTTGCGCGACCTCGCAGCGGACCGGGCAGCGTCGACCCGGGCCGGGGCGCTGTCGCCGATCAGCTTGCCGATGATCTCGATCTTCGCCAGCAGCGGTGCGGCGCCTGCGTGCGGGTCGGTGCCGGCCAGCGTCGGCGTGTCGACGACGTCGAGCGCGCCGTGGCCCATCGCGTCGAAGACGCGGGCGGTGTTGGCACCCATGTTGGAGGTGACGAGCAGGATGGCGCACGGCGTCTCGGCCATGATGCGCCGTGTCGCTTCGACCCCGTCGACCACCGGCATCAGCAGGTCCATCAGCACGAGGTCGGGCCGCTGTTCCGCGCAGCGCTGCACCGCCTGCGCGCCGTTCTCGGCCACCCAGATGACGCGGTGTTCCGGCCTCAGCGCCAGCACGCGCCGCAAGGCTTCCACGGCAAGCGGCAGGTCGTTGACGATGGCGATCTTCATGTGACGACCGCCTCGCCGATCAGATCCACGGCCGCCTGCAGCAGCGTCTCGTCCTGAAAGCTGCCCTTGGTCAGGTAGTGGTTGGCCCCGGCTTCCAACCCGCGCCGGCGGTCCTCGTCGCGATCCTTGTACGACATGATCATCACCGGCAGCGACTTCAGGTTCGGATCCTTCCTGACCAGCGTGACCAGCTCGATGCCGTCCATGCGCGGCATGTCGATGTCGGTCACCAGCAGGTCGAAGTGGCCGGTGCGCACCGCATTCCAGCCATCCATGCCGTCGACGGCCACCTCGACGTCGAAGCCGTGCTGGGCCAGCAGCTTGCGTTCGAGTTCACGCACCGTCAGCGAGTCGTCGACCACCAGCACGCGCTTGCGCTTGCTCGCCCCGGCGGCGCCGGTGCCTGGCCGCACCTGGCTCAGCTGGCCGGAGGCAATCAGCTTCTGCACCGAGCGGATCATGTCCTCGATGTCGATGATGAGCACCGGCGATCCGTCCTCCATCAGCGCGCCGGCGCTGACGTCCTTGACCTTGCCCAGGCGCGGGTCGAGCGCCTGCACCACCAGCTCGCATTCGCCGAGGAAACGGTCCACCACCAGGCCATAGATGTCCTCGTGGTCGCCGACGACGAGGACCGACAAGTCGCCCGCCAAGGCCCGGGGCGCGTCCACCTGCAGCAACTGGTGCGCAGTGACCAGGCCGACGCGTCGCCCGTCGACTTCGACGTGCTGCCGCCCCTCGAGCAGTTCGACCCGCTGTGGCGCTACTTTCAGGGCGCGGAAAATGCGCGCCAGCGGGAAGGCGTAGGGCTCGCCGCCGATGTGCACGAGCAGGGTGCGCACGACCGACAGCGTGAGCGGCAATTGCAGCTGGAAGCGCGTGCCCAGGCCCGGCTGCGTCGACACGCGAACGCTGCCGCGCACCTGTTTGACCATGTCCTGCACGACGTCGAGCCCGACGCCCCGCCCGGAGACCTCGGTCACCCGCCGGCTGAGCGTGAAACCCGGCAGGAACAGGAACTCCAGCAGCTCGGACTCCGACAGCTCGGCCGCGACCTCGGGCTTGGCGTGGCGGCGCTCGACGACGGCGCTGCGCAGTGCCTCCAAGGCGATGCCGCCGCCGTCATCGGACACGGTAATCTGCAACGCCCCGGCGCTGTGGCGCGCCTCGAGCCGCACGACGCCTTCCGCGGGTTTGCCCACGGCATGTCGCTGCGCGGGCGATTCGATGCCATGGTCGAGCGCATTGCGCAGCAGGTGGCCAAGCGGTGCATCCAGCTTCTCGAGCACGTCGCGGTCCACCGGCGTCGCGGCACCGACGATGTCGAGCCTGACCTGCTTGCCCAGCGAACGCCCCAGGTCGCGCAGCATGCGGGGCATGGTTTGAACACCGTCGGCGAATGGCCGCATCCGACAGGCCACCGCCTCGTCGTACAACCGGCGCGAGAGGTCGGCCGAGCGCCGCTCGAAAGTTTCCAGATCGGCCAACCCCTGAGCCAACAGCTGCTCGCACTCAAGCATGCGGCGCCTGACCTCGGGCGGTGCGGCCCGCTCTTGCGCAGCCTCATGCTGAAGCCGCTTGAGCCGCAGCAGCGAGTTGGCGAAGGGCGTGAGCCACCTTGCGGCCACCAATGATTCGCCGGCCAGCCCGAGCAGCCGATTCAGGTTGTCGGCGGTGACGCGCACGACGCGGTCCGAGGCGTCGCGCACCGGCACCGCCGCGGGGGGCGCCACCGCTGCCTCCAGCACCGGCGCTGCCGCGTCGGGCGCCGGGTCGTCTTCGTCGCTGGCCAGCATCGCGGTCTTCAGGGCCTCGACGAAGGCCTTCACCTGCAGCGCGTCGCCAGGGTCCGTCCCGGCGGTCCGGCCCAGGCGCGCGAGCAGGTCCACACCCGCGAGCAACGGGTCGATCTGACGTTGGCGCAGCCGCAACCGGCCCGTTTGAGCGGCGACGAAGCAGTCTTCCATCGCATGCGCCACTTCCACCGCGGCGCCGATGCCGACGATGCTGGCGGCACCCTTGAGCGAATGGGCGGCGCGCATGCAGGACTCGAGCTGGTCGGGCGCTTCCGGGCTCCGCTCCAGGGCGAGCAACCCCTGCGTCAGCAACGGCGCGTGGTTCTCCACCTCGATGCGGAACAGGTCCAGCATCGACAGGTCGCTGAGGTCGACGTTGCTCATTGGGGCACCCTGGGCGCTGCGCGCCATCCCGCCAAGCGGGAATGAGCCCCTTCGGGCGGCCGGGCGGGGCTCATGCGAGGCCCCGTTGAATGGTGTAGAGCAGCAGTTGCTCGTCGAGCAGGCCGACCGCGCGCTCATTGCTGCCCCCTGGCGCTTCTCGAGGGGTTCGCCCGCGTTCGGGCGGCCGGGTGGCGGGTTCGTGCCAGGCCAGGATCGCCTTGGAGTAGGTCGCCGTGGCACGCGCGACGGTGGCAGGCACTGGCTTCAGCGTGGCCGGATCGAAGCGCTGAATGCCGTGCATTTCGTCGACCGCGAAGCCCAGGCGCTGGCCGTCCAGGCCGATCACCACCAAGCGCCGAAGTGTCAGGCGTTGCCGTGCGTGCCCCGTCTCGGCGACGTGCGCCAGGCCGAGGACGCTGCCCAGCGATACGCAGACCAGCAACTCGCCCCGCACGTTGGCCACACCCTGCACGACGCCGCCGCGCCGGCTCGGCAGCGAATGGATCGCCGGCAAGGCGGCGACTTCCTGGAACACCGGCGTCGGCAGGGCCAGCCATTCGGCACCGATGCGAAAGATGACCGCCGAGCCCACCTCGGCCAGCCCAGCCTCGTGAGCCTGCGCCATGTGGCGGGTGCAGTCGGCGAGGTAGCCGGGCGGCGCCTGCCGGTCAAGTAAGGCCAGCGCGGCGGCGGCGTGGGTGGGACAGTGGCTGCAGTGCACGTGCTGCTTCAGTTCCGGGCAGGAACCATCGCCGCGAATGCCGATGCGGTTCCAGCAGTCGTCCAGGGCCACTTGCATGTTCATGTCAAGCCCCGCCTGGTTGCAGCCGGCTCGCGCGCTGCTGCAAGCGCCGCGCGCCGGCCGCGTCGCCCTGCTTTTGCAGCAGCAGGGCAAGGTGGATCAACGCCTCGTGGTGATTCGGGTTCAGATAGAGCGCCTTGCGGTACTGGTCGGCCGCATCGCCCGTGTTGCCGCTTGCGTCGCGCACCAGGCCGAGCAGATTGAACGCATCGGCCGTAGGCCCGTGCTCGCGCAGATGTGCTTCACAGTGCGACGCAGCCTCGGCGAGGTGGCCCTGGTCGGCCAGGCGCTGTGCGTGGGCTATGCCCGTCGCCGCTTCGGCCCGCACAGTCGCCTGCGGCGCGGTAGCGGGGGGCGCCACCCGGGGCCGAGCGGGCCGCGGGGGCGCGGCCACCGGGGCCGGAGCACGTACGGGCCTGGGTGGCGCCGGGGTTGCACGGAGCTTGATGACGCTGCCGGGCGCCGGCCCCTTGCGGAAGGCAAACGCGAGCGGAAGCTTTGCAGAGACGAAGCCGTGATCCGACAGCAGGGCCGTCTCCGACGGGCCGACGAACAGCCAGCCGCGCGGCGCAAGCAGCCGGCCCAGCACCGCGATGGCGCGATCCTGCGTGGCGCGGTCGAAGTAGATCAGCACGTTGCGGCAGAAGATGACGTCGTAGAGCCCCGTCCCGGCCACCAGGCCGTCCAGCAGGTTGCCCGGTCGAAACTGCACGAGCCCGCGCACCGCCTCCGTCGGGCTGTGGCCGCCCGCCGTCGCGATGAAGTGGCGATCACGGAACGCCAGGTCGCTGCCGCGAAACGAATTGCGGCCGTAGACCGCGCCCTGCGCCCGCGCCAGCGCACGCAGGCTGATGTCGACGGCATCGATGCGCAACGCATTGGCCGGGAAGCCGGCGTCGAGCAATGCCATGGCCATCGAATAGGGCTCTTCGCCGGTAGCGCACGGCACGCTCAGCAAGCGCAGCACGCCCTGCGCCTGAGCAGGCGCTCCCTCGCTGGCCAGGCGCGCCAGCGCCACGAAGGCCGCCGGGTCACGGAAGAACCAGGTCTCGGGCACGACCACCGCCTCGATGAGTTCCTGCAACTCGACGCTCGAGCCGCAGAGCCGTTCCCAGTAGGCCTGCGCGTCCGCCAGCCCGCAGGCCGACAGCCGCTCCTGCACCGCACGCTCGACGGACGCCGATCCGATCGAGGCCGCATCCAGGCCCATCGTCTGCTTGAGCAATTGCTCGAAACGGGTCATGTCCATCACGCTGCCCCGGCCTCGTCGAACAACATCGCGCGCAGCGACGCCGGAAGCAGACCCTGCACCTCGACGCGCTGGATCAGCCCCTGCGCGTCGGTCGTCACCGGGCCGAGCCAGGGCGCTGCGTCGACGTTGACGCCGGCCGCAACGAACTCCGCCGGCTCGCGGCGCAGCGTCTGCGTCGCCCTTTCGACCAACAGGCCGAGCAGGTGCGGGCCGGCTGCGGGATCGGGGAAAGTCAAGAGCACGATGCGCGTGCTCAGGCGGTTCGCTGACGGGCGGCCGAGCGCGAGTTCGCTGAGGTCGATGACCGGCACCGGCACACCTCGGTAGTCGCACAGGCCGGCCACCGTCGACGGCGCGAGCGGGATCGCCTTCACGCCAAGCCGCGGCAGGACGGCGACGACCTGGCCCGCGTCGAGGGCGTAGCGTTCACTGCCGATCTGAAAGAGGATGAACAGCATCCGGCCGGCCCTCGGGCCTCAGGCCTGCGCCAGTTTGAAGCGCGAGACGCCGCTGCGCAGCCCGCCAGCCGCCTGGTGCAAGCCGTCGATCGCCTGGCCCGACTGGCGCAGCGAGTCGACGGTCTGCTGGGCGGCTTCGGTCAACTGTGTCAGTGCCTGGCTGATCTGCTCGGCGCCGGTCGCCTGCGTCTGCACGCTTTCGCTGACGGCCTCGAAACGCGGCGCCAGGGCCTGCACCTGCGAGATGATCTGCGACAGCTGCGCGCCGACCTGCTGCACCTCCTGCATGCCGCGGCGCACCTCCTCGGAAAACTTGTCCATGCCCATCACGCCGGCCGACACCGCGGACTGCATCTCCTTGACCGTCTGTTCGATGTCGTAGGTGGCGACTGCGGTCTGGTCGGCGAGCCGGCGGATCTCAGTGGCAACCACGCCAAAGCCGCGCCCGTATTCGCCGGCTTTCTCGGCCTCGATGGCCGCGTTCAGCGACAGCAGGTTGGTCTGGTCGGCCACCTTGGTGATGGTGGTGACGACCTGGTTGATGTTGCCGGCCTTGTCGCTCAACACGGCGAGCTTGGCGTTGATCGAGCCGACCGCCTCCATCACGTTGTGCATGGTCTCGGTCATGCGCTGCAAGCCTTCCTGCCCGCCGCCGGCCAGCAAGGCGGTCTCCTCGGCGACCTGCGACACCTCGCTCATCGTCTTCACGAGCGCGCGCGACGTGGCGGAAATTTCCTTGGAGGTGGCGCCGATCTCGGTGGTCGTCGCAGCGATTTCGCTGGCGGTGGCCTGCTGCTCCTTGGATGTGGCGGCGATCTCGGTCGCCGAGGTGTTGACCTGGATGCCGGACTGCTGGACCTGGCCGAACAGCTCCGTCAGCTTCTCCGTCATCCGGTTGAACCCCTGCGCCAGCGTGCCGAACTCGTCGCGCCGCTCCAGGTTCATCCGCTGCGTCAAGTCACCGGTGCTGATCGCGTCGGTGGCGGTGAGCAACCGGTGCAACGGCCGGGTGATCGATTGCAGCAGGACATAGCCGAGCGCAAGCGCCAGCAACAGTGCCGCGGCGAGACTGACCAGGATGGCCATGTTGGCCGTTGCGACCGCGCTCATGATCTGCCGGCCTGCCGCCTCGGCATCGGCCATGTTGTAGTCGACGACGGACTGCACGGCGGCGCGCAGCTTGTTGTACTGCGGGTCAAGCTGGCTGTGCAGCAGCGCCCGGGCCTCGTCGCGCTTGCTGGCCGCGCTCAGCTTCAGGATGTCGTCCTGCGTGCGCAGGTAAGGATTGGCAACGTGGAGGTTCTTGAACGCCTCGTAGTTCTCGCGATCCTCGGCCGAGAAGATGGTGCTCTCGTAGCTCTTGGCCAGGGTCTCCAGCCGAGCCCGGTTGACCTGCAACTGCGACTCGATCTTGCGCGCCTCGGTTTCATCCTTCTCGAACACCTGCTCCTGGGTCAACGCGAAGTTCTCTTGCCAGGCGGCCAGCAGCTGGCTGCTGTACAGCATGCCGGGCAAGGCCTCCTTCTGGATGACGGTCGCGTCCTGCGCCACGCGAGCGAGGCGGGAATAGATGACGGCGCCCATGACGATCATCAACACCAGCACGGCGGCGAAGCTGGCGAGGATGCGGTGCCTCACGGTCAAGATATTCATCAAGTTCGGCTCCCTCGCCCTGCGTCATCCAGCCCGGCGGGCAAGTCGACGCAATGCAGCTCACCGTACGCCCTGTCTAACGCGATCTCCGTGCGGTGCCGAACATCCCGAGCGAAGAAATGGAGTTGGCCGCCGGGCGGTTCGTCGTGCCTTCAGCGGCTTTTTGTCATCGGGGGCGCGGCTTCTACCTCTGCCAATGGGCCGACCGGGAAGGCTCGTCCGAGCTGCAAGCCTTCGCGCAATGGGCAATGGCCCAGAGCCGGCACTGGCGGCGCTCGATTGACGATCAGTACACGAGAGAGAAGGTGACGTAGCCCTCACCCTCCTCGGCCAGATGCTTGATGCCCGACGTACCGGCACTGATGCCGATGAACCTGAGCTGCCTTTGAGTTTCCTTGGCGTGCTTGGCCAGTGCCAACGCCGCCGTCATCCTGTCGTTGGCATGAGGCGCCAGGTCGTTGTAGATAAGCTCGAGGTTCGCTCCGGCTGTCATCAGCGAACTCAGGAATGCGGGTTGGAGCGTGTTGTTGTGCATCTGGTCTCTCCGTGGGTTGAGGGCAGCATAGTCTGTCGAATTCCAGCACGACGACAGCCCGTTGTCCCGCCATGGCACCATATTGGCCCATGCCCCTGCACATCGCCTGCCTCTGCGCCGCCTGGTGCCGCACCTGCGAGTCCTACCAAGAAATTTTCGAAGCCGCCTGCGCCGAATTGCCCCAGGCCGGCCTGCATGTGCGCTGGATCGACATCGAGGACGAAGCCGAACTCATCGGCGACCTGGACATCGAGACCTTCCCGACGCTGCTCATCGCCGACGGCGAGCACATCCGCTTCGCCGGGCCGTTGACGCCGCAGCCCGAGACGCTCAGGCGCGTGCTGCGGGCGCACCTGGCGGACGCGAGGCCCATGCCCGTCGAACCGGCCTACGTCGAGCTGGCCTCGCGCCTGCGCAGCGAAGCCTGAGCTGGCCAGGGTCAAGGCCGCCCAAAACGGCCTGTCCGAGCTGACAAAAGCTGCTGCCTTTCCACGATGCGGCAGAACCCACGTTTTTCATGGGGGAGATGTAGGACTGCGCTGACAGAGACACGCGACGCATGCTGCTGTGCCGGCGGCGCGCCGGCACCCAAAGTCGGAGCATGTCCGCACCGCCGCAACACCCGCCGCATGACCTGACGCCCACCGGCGCTGCACAAGCCTTCCTGCGCCTCGCCGGCGGCGCCGAAGCGGCCGCTGCCCCGGTGCGGGCCGTGCAGTTCGGTGCCGACCGCTTTGCCGAACATGGCCGCAGCCTGGCCGCGGCCCAGCGGGTGGACGACCCGCGCCAGCAGCCCCGCCCCTTCTCGCCGCGGCTGCGCAGCAATCTGCAGGTCTGGGCCGCCGCCCTGAGCGTGCTGTCCGAGGAAGGCCTGCAGGCCGACATCGACCCCGCCCACGCCTGGCTGCTGGACAACGCCCGCATCGTGCAGCAGCAGCTCGACGAGGTGCTGCACGACCTGCCGCGCAGCTACTTCCAGCGCCTGCCCCGGCTGGCCGACGAACCGCTTCAGGGCCTGCCGCGCATCTATGGCGTCGCCTGGGCCTGGGTGGCCCACGCAGACAGCTCGCTGGACCTGGCCCTGCTGCACCACTTCCTGGCCGGCCACCACGAGGCCGAGGCGCTGACATTGCGCGAGCTGTGGGCCCTGCCGTCCACGCTGCGCGTCGTGCTGGTGGAGAACCTGCGCCGCCTGGCCGAGCGCGCCGCCTGGCGTCATCTGGCGCGCCGCGCCGCCCAGCACCTGTTCGAGGCGCTGCCGCAGCTGGACGCGGCAGCGGTGCGCAACCAGCTGCAGCAATGGCAATCGGCCTGGCCGCGCGACCCTGCCATCACGGCCCTGGCCCTGCGCCTGCACGAGCGGCTGACCGACCGCGCCCTGGGCCAAGCCGAGCAGCGTGACTCCGATGACTCGTCCTGGGCGGCCGTGCACGCCTGGCTGGCCGAGGCGCTGCCCGACCCCGCCGCTGCGCAGGCCAGCGAGCAGGCCGAGAGCGCGGCCGACCACCAGAGCATCCGCAACGCCATCAGCAGCCTGCGCAACCTCGGCGCGGCCAACTGGGCCGGACTGTTCGAGGCTGTGCACCCGACGCTGCGCGCCCTGGGCCACATTGCCGTCTACCGCCAGGAGCACGAGGCCACGCGCGACATGGCCATGCACGCCATCGAGGCCCTGACCGAGCGCCACAACGTACCCGAGGCCGACGTGGCCCAGGTGCTGCGCCTGCTTTGCAACGACCCCGCCTGGGCCGAGGACGCAGAAGAGCGCGCCCCGCTGTACTGGCTGTCCGGCCCCGGCCGCGAACGCCTGCTGAGCGAACTTCGCCTCAAGCCTACCGCTGGCGAGCGCTTTGCCGCCGGGCTGCACCGCCACAGTGTCGCCCTCTATCTGACCAGCCTGGCAGGGTTGCTGATCCTGGCCGAGCTGACGTTGCTGCTGCTGGGCCTGCCCCCGGGCGCCGGCTGGCCCATGGTGGTGGCGGCCGTGCTGCTGTCGCTGCTGCCGGCCAGCGAGGCCGTGGTCGCGCTGGCCAACCGCCTCATCAGCGAGTCCGCAGCGCCGGCGCAGCTGCCGCGCCTGACCTGGCATCACGGCATTCCGGCCGGGGCGCGCAGCCTGGTTGTCATTCCCTGCATGCTGACGCGGTCCAAGGGCATCGCGACCCTGCTCGCCCAGCTGGAGCGCCACCACCTGGCCAACCTGGAAGACGAGGCGCAGTTCGCGCTGCTCAGCGACTGGACCGATGCCAAGGCCGAGCACCAGCCCCAGGACGCGGGCCTGCTCGCCCAGGCGCGCGCCGGCATCGAGGCGTTGAACCAGCGCCACGGCACGGCCTGCGAGGGCCGGCCGCGTTTCCTGCTGCTGCACCGCGAGCGGCGCTGGAGCGAGACCGAGCAGCGCTGGATCGGCTGGGAGCGCAAGCGCGGCAAGACCGAGGCATTGGCCGCCCTGCTGGCCGGTCAGCCGCCCGAGCTGCTGCCTGACCGCTTTGTCGACCTGGGCGAGCTGTCCACGCCCGCACCGGACATCCGCCACATCATCACGCTGGATGCCGACAACGCCCTGCCCCCCGGCGCGCTGCGCGAGCTGGTCGCCATCGCCGCCCACCCGCTGAACCGCCCACGGTTGAGCCGCACATCCAGCGGCGCCGTCACCGTCGTGCGCGGCCACGGCATGCTGCAGCCACGCGTCGCCACGCCGCTGGCCACAGCCGCCGGCAGCTCCACGGTGCATGGCACCTGGTTCCACAGCCTGTTCGCCGGCCAGCCGGGGCTGGACCCCTACAGCGCCGCCAGCTCCGAGGTCTACCAGGACCTGTTCGACGAAGGCAGCGCCGCCGGCAAGGGACTGATCGACGTGCAGGCCGCAGCGCAGGTACTGGCCCACCGCATGCCCGAGGGCCAGGTGCTCAGCCACGACCTGCTGGAAGGCTCGCTGATGCGCTGCGCCGGCGTCAGCGACGTGGTGCTGGTGGAGCCCGCCCCCATGCATGCCGACGTGGCAGCCTCGCGCATCCACCGCTGGACGCGCGGTGACTGGCAGCTGCTGCCCTTCCTCGGCCACCCGCGCCGCTGGGGCCTGCACGGCATCCACATCTGGAAGATGCTGGACAACCTGCGCCGCTCCCTCGTCGCCCCGGCCGCCCTGCTGCTGCTGGTCGCGTCGTGGATGGGCCTGGGCCTGGCGCCGGCGTGGGCACTGGGGCTGGTGGCTGCCACCTTCGGCGCCGGGCCGTTGATGGGCGCCCTGGCGGCCTGCGCGCCCTCGGGCGACCGCATCTCGCTGCCGCGCTTTTACCGGCAGGCGGCCATTGAACTCGGGCGCGCCATCGGCGGCATCGTCTGGCACATCGCACTGCTTCCGGCGGCAAGCTGGCTCAGCATCGACGCCATCGTGCGCGCGCTGTGGCGCCAGCGTGTCAGCCATCAGCATCTGCTGGAATGGACCACCGCCGACGCGGCGGAAGCCGCGGCGCGCACCGACTGGCGCTCGCTGTGGCGCCAGCACAAGCATGTCACCTTTGCCACCGGCGCGCTGGCCTTGCTGCTGATGACGCCGGCCCTGATCGGCCGCCCCGTCGACTGGGACCAGGCCCTGCCGCTGCTGCTGGCCTGGGCACTGACGCCGCTGTGGATAGGCCTGGCCAGCCGGCCACGCGCCCGGCCGCGCCGCGAGGCCATCACCGACGACGAGCGCCAGTACCTGCTCAGCGTCGCCCGCGACACCTGGCGCTGGTTCGAGCGCTGGGTCACCAAGGACGACAACGATCTGCCGCCCGACAACGTTCAGTTCGACCCCGACATCGCCGTCGCCCACCGCACGTCGCCCACCAATATCGGCCTGTACCTGCTGTCGGCCTGCTGCGCGCGCGAGTTCGGCTGGCTGCATGACGTCGGCCTGGCCGAGCGCATCGGCCGCACGCTGGACACGCTGGACAAGCTGCCCCGCCACCGCGGCCACTTCTACAACTGGATCGACACCCAGCGCCTGGGCGTGCTGGAGCCGCCCTACATCTCCAGCGTGGACAGCGGCAACCTCTGCGCCCATCTGCTGGTGGTCGCGGCGGCCTGCGAGGGCTTTGCGCGCGGGGGCGAGGGCATGCCGCCGCCGCCGGCCGTGGCCGAGGCGCTGAACGCCGTCGCCATGCGGGCGCGCGCCCTTGCGCTGGCCCACGACTTCAGCTGGCTCTACGACCCGCAGCGCCACCTGCTGCACATCGGCGCCGTCGCGGCGCAAGGCTCCGAGCCCGGCACCGAGCGGCTGGACCAGAACCACTACGACCTGCTCGCCTCCGAAGCTCGGCTGGCCAGCCTGGTGGCCATCGCCAAGGGCGACATCCCGCCGGCGCACTGGGGCGCGCTCGGCCGGCCCTTCTTCTCGCGTGGCCGCGTCACCGGGCTGAAGAGCTGGTCGGGCTCGATGTTCGAGATGCTGATGCCCTCGCTGGTGCTGGACGAGCCCACCGGCAGCGCGCTTGCGGAAGCCGCTCGCGCGGCCGTCATGGAGCAGATCCGCGCCGGGCGTGCGGCCGGCCTGCCCTGGGGCGTGTCCGAGAGCGCCTATGCCAAGCGCGACCGGAGCCTGGCCTACCAGTACGGCCCGCAGGGCGTGGCCAGCCTGGCGCTGCGCGACACGCCGGCGGAAGAGATCGTCATCGCACCCTATGCCAGCCTGATGGCAACCATGGTGATGCCGCGCGCGGCCGTCGCCAACCTGCGCGCGCTGCAGGCCCTGGGTGCCCGCCATGAGGGCGGCTTCATGGAGGCGCTGGACTACACAGTCGGCCGCCAGCCCGAAGCCACCAGCGAGACACCCCAGCAAGGGCGTCGCTTCCAGCGCATCGGCACGACGATGGCCCACCACCACGGCATGTCACTCGTCGCGCTGACCGAGGTGCTGTGCGGCGGCGCGCCGCAGCGCTGGGCTGACGCCGAGCCGCGCTTGTGCGCCGTGCGCTGGCTGCTGCACGAGCGCGCGCCGCACAAGGTGGCGCCACTGCGCGAACCGCCGCCGCAGCCCACTCGAAGCGCACCGCGCCGCGCCCGCATCTCGCTGGTCGTGCCCGAGCTGCATGGCCGCGCCCTACCCGCCACCGCCTGGCTGGGCCATGGGCGCCTCAGCGCGATGGTGCGCGAGCATGGCGGCGGCACGCTGGTCTGGGGCGAGCCGGGTTCACTGGTGTTGGTGAGCCGCTGGCGCGACGATCTGCCGCAGGACCTGCTCGGCCACCACCTGCATCTGCGCGACCTGGACCTGCACTGGAACGGCGCGCCCGAGTCCAGCCCCTGGCGGTCGCTCACGCTGCGGCCCACGCCCGGCCCGCAGTGGCGCTATGGCTGCCGCCTGCACCCCGCCAGCGCGCAGTTCACGGCCGAGGGCGAGGAGTTGCACGCCCACACCGAGGCCTGGGTGGCCGTCGAGGACGACGTCGAGCTGCGCCGCATCACGCTGCGCAACCTCGCCCACCGGCCGCGCCGCCTGGCGCTGGTATCCAGCTTCGAGCCCGTGCTGGCGCCGGCCAAGGCCGACCTGGCCCACCCGGCTTTCGGCAAGCTCTTCCTGCAGGCACGTTGGGAACCGGGCCAGCAGGCCCTGAACTGGCAGCGCCTGCCGCGCAGTCCCAACGAGGCGCCCCTGCACGCGGTGCATGCGCTGGTGGGCGTGGAGCTCGAGGGCGGCGCGCGGCTGGACCGTGTGCGCGCCGGTGCCGACCGTGCCCATTGGCTGGCCCGCGGCGGCATGCCCGGTCAGCCCGGCGGCGTCATTGCGCATGCCGGCGTGCAAGCGCTGCTGGGCACCGATGTGACCGGCCTCAACACCGCGTCTGGCATGCTGGACACCGGCAACGACCCGATCTCGCTGCTGCACCTGGTGCTGCAGCTGCCGCCCGGTGCCAGCGTGACGCTGACGCTGGCCACCGCCGCCGCTCGCGAGCCGCAGACGCTCAGCCACTTGCTGGACAAGCTGCGTCAGCCGGCCCTCGTCGAGCGTGCGCTGACGCTGGCCCACACCATGGCCGGCGTGCGCACCCAAGGCGCCAGCCTCGCGCCGGGCGCCTGGCGGGCCGGCCTCACGCTGCAGACCCTGCTGACCTCGCAGGCCGCACGCGAGAACCTGCCCCTGCCCGAGACCGGCTACGAGCGCGATGCGCTGTGGCGCCATGGCATCTCGGGGGACGACCCCATCATCCTGATGCGCGTGGCCGATCCCACCGGCGTCATCATGGTGCGCGAGCTGTGCGCGCTGTTGCAGGCCCAGGGCAGCCCGCTGCCAGTGGACGTCGTCGTATTGGACGCCGAGCCGCCGTCCTATCTGGCGCCGGTGTCGCGCGCGTTGCGGTCGCTGGCCGAGCAGCAAACCCATGGGCGCTGCCGCGTGCATGTGCTGTCGGACGAGACCGTGGGGCCGGACACGCGCTTTGCCCTCAACATGCTGGCGCGCGTGCGCTGGTTCGCCGATGGCCGGCCGCTGGCCCAGCAGCTCGAGCGCCTGGGCCAGAGCCACGAGCAAGCCGCCAAGGCCCGGCGCGGCGCCGGCGCGACGCTGGTGTCCGCCCTCGCCGCCCCGCCCGGCGCCGAGGCGCCAGACAGCGACTTCGAGGCCGACAGCGGTGCCTGCCGCTTCGAGCTGACCGAGCAAAGCCAGCCGGCGCGGCCGTGGATCAACGTCATCGCCAACGAGAACTTCGGCTGCCAGGTGTCCGAGCGCGGTGCCGGCATGGCCTGGGCCGGCAACAGCCGGCTGCACCAGATCACGCCCTGGTCCAACGACGCGCTGCTGGACTCGCCCGGCGAATGGCTGATCCTGCACTGCCTGTCCAGCGGCAAGGCCTGGCTGCTCGGCCGCGCCAGCCCGCACCAGAACGTGTCCCACCTGCCAGGAGCTACGGCCATGGCTTTCCAGCTGCCAGGCATGGTGGTGCGCCTGCGCTGGACAGTAGACGCAACAACCGCCGTCAAGCAATGCCAGGTGGAGTTGCACGCGGCGCCCGGCCGCCCGCCGCGCCTGCTGCGGCTGCTGGCCGCCGCGCAGTGGCAGCTGGGCATGGACAGTGGTGCGCGCCGCAGTGTCGTGACGCGACTGGAACCGCCCCAGGGTGATGGTCCGCTGCTGGCCCTGGCCACGCAGGCCGATGGGCTCAATGGCTTCGGCGGCCACACGGCCTGGATGGCACTGCGCCCGACCCGCGAGGGCGATGCGACGGCCGACCAGATCAACAGCCTGGCCAGCGATCAGGCCCTGTGGCCCTGGCCCGCGGACGCCGGCTTCACGCCCGACCTGAACCGGCCGCACCCGTGGACGGCCGCCATTGAGGCCAGCGGCGACCGCCGCCTGCTGTTCGACGACGAAGGCCGCCTCGTCATGCCGCACGCGCTGGATGGCCAGGCCGGTGCTGCCACCGACCCGGCTGCCCTGCTCGCGGTGCCGATCCGACTGGAAGCCGGCCACGCCTGGCATGGCACGGTGCTGCTCGGCCATGCGCAGAGCCTGCCCGCGGCCCGCGAGCAGGCCGCCAACGCCTGGGCGGCCGACCCACTGCGCCGGCTGGCCGCCCAGCGCGAGGTCTGGCGGGCCTTGAGCGCGCCCGTTCAGGTGGCCACGCCCGACCCCGCCTTCGACGCGCTGGTGAACCATTGGCTGCCGGCCCAAGTGCTGGGCTGCCGCATCTGGGCGCGCGCCGGCTTCTACCAGGCGGGCGGCGCCTTCGGCTTCCGCGACCAGCTGCAGGACGCCATGTCCCTGGTGCAGCACGCACCCGAGCGCCTGGCCGCGCAGATTCGCCGCCACGCAGCCCACCAGTTCCCGCCCGGCGACGTGCAGCACTGGTGGCATGAGCCGGCCGGTGCCGGCGTGCGCACGCATTTCGCGGACGACCGGCTGTGGCTGGCGCTGGCGCTGGCCTTGTACGTCGAGCGCACCGCCGATACGTCGCTGGCCGACGAGATGCTGCCCTTCCTGCAGGGCCGCCCCGTGCCCGAGGGC
The DNA here is from genome assembly GCF_056401875.1 of Roseateles sp. P4_D2. NCBI lineage: Bacteria > Pseudomonadati > Pseudomonadota > Betaproteobacteria > Burkholderiales > Sphaerotilaceae > Roseateles > Roseateles sp. P4_D2. The sequence continues at coordinate 368,646 of NZ_JBFUIM010000006.1, forward strand.
GCCGAGGACATCTACGAGGTGCCGGCCATCAGCGACGAGCAGGCCAGCATCTACGAGCACGCCGCGCGCTCCATCGATGTCAGCCTGCCCGTCGGCGTCCATGGCCTGCCGCTGTTCGGTACCGGCGACTGGAACGACGGCATGAACCGCGTCGGCGCCGAGGGCAAGGGCGAGTCGGTGTGGATGGGCTTCTTCCTGTGCGCCGTCATCGACGCCCTGCACCCGCTGGCCATCGCCCGCGGCGAGCAGGCCCGCGCGGCGCGCTGGCGCCAGGCGCGCGACAAGCTGGCCAAGGCCCTGGACGCCGAGGCCTGGGACGGCCGCTGGTACCGCCGCGGCTGGTTCGATGACGGCAGCGTCCTCGGCACCCATGACGACAGCGAATGCCGCATCGACCTCATCGTGCAGGCCTGGGCCGTGCTGACCGGCGTCACCGAGGCCGACCGCGCCCGCCTGGCCCTGGACAGCGCCTGGCGCGAGCTGCATGACCGCGATGCCCACCTGCTACGCCTGCTGTGGCCGCCGCTGCAGCATCACCAGCCACCGGCGGGCTACATCCAGGCCTACCCCGGCGGCGTGCGCGAGAACGGCGGCCAGTACAACCACGCCGCCACCTGGGCCCTGATGGCCAGCGCCAAGCTCGGTCAGGCCGAGCGCGCCTGGGCGGCCTTCACGGCCATCAGCCCGGCCCACCGCGGCGCGCACGGCGCGGCCTATGGGCTGGAGCCCTTCGCCGTGGCCGGTGATATCGAAGCCGCCGCGCCGCACGCCGGCCGCGGTGGCTGGAGCTGGTACACGGGCGCCGCCGGCTGGCTGCTGCGCGCGGCGGTCGAGTCGCTGTGCGGCGTCAAGCTGGCCGATGGCCTGCTGCGCGTGCAGCCCTGCCTGCCGCCCCACTGGCCCGAGGCGCGGCTGCGGCTGGTGCACCAGGGTCGGCGTATCGACTTGCTGCTGCAGCGTGCCCCGACGGGCGCCGGCACCGCGCCGCCCGCCGGCTACCGCACCCTGGTGCCAGGATCGACGCTGGCGCTCGGGGAGGTCGACGGCGACCTGCAGCTTTGGGTGCCAGTCACCGATGCCCTGCCGGCCCGCAGGCCGGAACCGGCGGCAGCGTTCTGAAGCCCCAAAAAGCAAGCGGCCCCGAAAGGGGCCGCCGTAGCGAATCAGGGGAGGATCAGACGACCAAGCTCAACACCACGGCCATGAGGACGCTACCCAGGACGACGGTCGTGAACAGCCGGTCGCCGATGGCGCTGTCCAGGAATTCCAGCGAGCACAGCATGCGCTGCTTGCGGTCTGACAGCGTGCGGCACTGGCGCAGGTGAACGCCCAGGCTGTCCAGGTGCTGACGCAGCAGATGATCGGTGGCGCGAGACATGGATGACCTCCTCTGAAAACGATGCCTTCAACTGTAGAGAGAACCTGGCTTCGTTGCATTCGGACACGAAGGGGCCCGCGTGTAGGCCTTGTCTGACATTGCGACGCATGCCATGAGGCACCATGCGGCAATGAGCACCAGCCGGCAAGCACTTTGGTTGTTGACCCTGCTAACCGCGTGGTTTGCCGGCATGGCGCAGGCCGCGCCAGCGGCGCTGCAAGTCGGCTCCAAGCGCTTCACCGAGAGTTATCTGCTGGGCGAGATCGTCACGCAGACCTTGGTCGGTCAGGGTGTCGCCGCTGAACACCGCCAGGGCCTGGGCAATACCGCCATCCTGGCCGCGGCCCTGCAGCAAGGCCAGATCGATCTCTACCCGGAGTACACCGGCACCATCGTGCGCGAGTTGCTCAAGCGCGAGTCATCTGCGGATGCGCAGGCACCGCTGGCGCAGATCAACGCGTGGCTGAAGCCGCTGGGCCTGAAGGCCGGCGTACCACTGGGCTTCAACAACAGCTATGCCCTGGCCCTGCGCGAGGCCGACGCGGCGCGGCTGGGCATCACGACGATCTCGGAGCTTGCCGCCAAGGCACCGCCGGCACTCAAGGCTGGCCTGTCGCACGAGTTCCTGGCCCGGGCCGACGGCTGGCCGGCGCTGCAGCGCGCCTATGGCCTGAAGCTGCAACCCGGCGCCGGCCTGGACCACGGCCTGGCGTATCAAGCCCTCGCCAATGGCCAGGTCGACCTCATCGACGTCTACACCACCGACGCCCAGCTCGCCCGCCAGCCCGTGCGGGTGCTGCGCGATGACCGCGGCTTCTTCCCGCGCTACGACGCGGTGCTGCTGATGCGGGCGGCGGTCGACGACAAGCCGTTGCAGGGCCTGGCCGGCCGCCTGCCCGAAGCCGAAATGACCCGCCTGAACGCCGCCGCCGAGCTGGACGGCCGGCCCTTTGCCGACGTGGCGCACGGCTTCCTGCGGTCAGACTCGGGCGGCACGGGACACCAGGGCTTGATGGACCGACTGTTTGCACCCGATCTGCCCAAGCTGCTCGCCCAGCATCTGGCCCTGGTGCTGGCCTCGCTCGCGCTGGCCGTGGCCGTGGCCGTGCCCCTGGGCATTGCGGCGCATCGCCTGCCGCGGCTGGCGGCGCCCGTCATGGCCGTGGCGGGCCTGCTGCAGACCCTGCCTTCGCTCGCCCTGCTGGCTTTCTTGATTGCCCTGGTTGGCCGCATCGGCTTCGTGCCGGCCCTGCTGGCGCTGTTCGTCTATGCGCTGCTGCCCATCGTGCGCAACACCCATGCCGGGCTGCAGGCCGTGTCTGGCGGGCTGACCCATGCCGCCTTGGCGCTGGGCCTGACCCGCGGCCAGACGCTGCGCGCCATTGAGCTGCCACTGGCCCTGCCGACGCTGATGGCAGGGGTGAAGACGGCAGCGGTCACCAACGTCGGCACGGCCACCGTCGCGGCCTTCGTCGGCGCGGGCGGCCTGGGCGAGCGCATCGTCGCGGGCCTGGCCGTCAACGACAGCAAGCTGATGTTGGCCGGCGCCCTGCCCGCCGCGGCCCTGGCCGTCATCGTGCAACTGCTGTTTGATGCGCTGGAACGCCGGGTCGCGCACAATGGGCCACAAGAATCTCGGGATCGAGGGGCATGAACGCAAGGGTGCGATCGGGCTTGTGGCTATTGGGCTGGCTGGTGGCAATGACCGCCGAGGCCGGCTGCTCGCGCCCCCTCAACGTACCCATGGCCCCTATCGGCCTGAGCGTCAGCTTCGAGGACGGGCGCGCCCAGGGCATCTATCCGACGCTGCTGCGCGAAGTGGCGGCCAGCGCGCCCTGCCAGTTCAATATCCACAAGGTGCCACGGGCGCGGCTGCAGACGATGTTCGACGCTGGTCAGGCCGACATCCTCATGCCGGCCTCATCAAATCCCGCACGTGATGCCGTGGGCGAGTTCGTGCCACTGATCCAGGTGCGGGCCAGCCTGCTGACCCTGGACGCCGACACGCCCGTGCCGCGCTCGCTGGCCGAGCTGCTGGCCCAGCCGGACTACAAGCTCGTCGTCGTGCGCGGCTTCTCTTTCGGTCCGGCCTATGACGGTGCCATCGCAACGCTGCGCCAGCGCCAGCGCCTCGTCGAGGAGGCCGACCCCACCGGCGTCGCCCGCGCTCTGCGCCAGGGCCTGGCCCAGGCCAGCGTCATGACGGCGTCCATCCTGGTCGGCACGCTGGTCAATGAGCCCGAGCTGACGCCGTTGCTGAAGCGCCTGCGTGTCGAGCCGCTGGAGGAACTGGGCTGGCACGCCAGCGGCCTGTATCTGTCACGCCGCGGCCTCGTCGAAGCCGACCGGCGCCTGCTGCGCCAGGCTTTCGGCCAGATGGCACGCAACGGGCGCGTGTGGCAGCTCTTCAACGAGGCCCACCCGGCCGGCAGCCTGGGCGTCAGCATCCGGCCTTTGCCCTGATTCAGCGCACCTGGCTGCTGTAGTCCAGCGGCAGCCACTGCCAACCCTTGCCCGCCTGGCGCATCCACGCGGTGCGCCTGCCCGGCCGCAGCCACGCCACCAAAACCAGGCTCTTCATCGACCACCCGCGCGCGGAGATTGGCGACACGCCCTGGTGGGACCGGCAGGTGCGGGCCATCGCTGTCTCATCCTGATTGGGGATTCGCTGGCGGCGGCGGGCGCATAAGGTCGACACCTCTTCTTCCTGATGGGAGCCGTTGCCATGTGCATTGCCAAGAGCGTCGGGCTGGGTGCCCGCAACGATGTCGCCGATGTCCGCATCGTCCAGGTCCTGCTCAACATGAACAGCGAGGCCTGGAGCGGCGCAGCGCTCAAGCAGTTGGGGGTGGACGGGCAGATCGGCCCCAACACCATCGACGCGATCCGTGCCTTCGAGACCCAGGCCATGGGCCTGCCGGAGTCGGATGGCCTGGTGACACCGGGCGACGCCACGATGACGCGGTTGCTGGCGGGCCTGCCTCCCGGCGCGACCAAGGAGAAGCTCGGCATCGTGATGCCACGGGCCATGCAAAAGCGCATCGACCTCTACTTCGAGCCGCTGGTGAAGGGCATGACACGCTATGGCATCGACACGCCGCGGCAGATCGCCCACTTCATCGCCCAGCTCGCACACGAGTCCGGCTCGCTGCTCTATTCCGAGGAACTGGCCAGCGGCAACGCCTATGACGGCCGCACCGATCTCGGCAACACGGAGCCCGGCGACGGCCCACGCTTCAAGGGCCGCGGGCTGATCCAGCTCACCGGTCGCAACAACTACCGGGACTACAGCAAGTTCACCGGCACCGATTACATCAGCGACCCCACGCAGCTGGCCCAGGACCCGTTCGCCTGCGTCGATGTGGCCTGCTGGTTCTGGAAGACGCGTGGCATCGGCCCGCTCGCCGAAGCCGACGACGCCAAGGCTGTCACCAAGCGGATCAATGGCGGCTACAACGGGCTGGACGATCGCCTGGAGCATCTGGCGCGCGCCAAGGCCCTGCTGGGGCTCTGAACCTCGCGCTGCTGCGACGTCTCCCGACGCCACGCCCAAACGCAAAAAAGGCACTTGGCGGTTCGCCAAGTGCCTTTTTGCTTCTTAAATTTTGGTGGGCCCTGAGTGACTCGAACACTCGACCTACGGATTAAGAGTCCGCTGCTCTACCAACTGAGCTAAGAGCCCTGATTCAACTAAGCGGACTTAGCTGAGCCAAAGATTGTAGCGTTGATTCCGTCGAATCATCGCTCTAAATTCTGGTGGGACGTGCAGGATTCGAACCTGCGACCAACGGATTAAAAGTCCGCTGCTCTACCGACTGAGCTAACGTCCCGTGTCAAGCAGAGCCCGCCATTATAGGCAGGTTTTTAGAGGCTCCGCAAGAAATCCTCGAATTGCCGTCAGCCCGGTTTTCGACTCAGATGCAGGCGCTGCAACTCGGCTGCCGCGCACAGGCCAAAGGTCGCCGTGACGGTGACGCTGGAGCCGTAACCATGGCAGTTCAGGCTGCCATCAACATCACAGGCTTCGCCCTCACCTTGCTGCGGCAGATGCACCGGCTCACGTGAGTACACGCAGGCGACACCCATCTTCCCGGCACGCGCCGCACCGTGGTGCTTGCGCAGGCGCTGGCGCAGCGACGCCAGCAGCGGATCGTGAGTCGTGGCGCTGAGGTCGTCGAGCTCCACGCGATGCGGCTCGCGCTTGCCGCCGGCGGCGCCGACGGTGACGAAAGGCAGCTCAAGCTCACGGGCCCAGGCAGCCAGCACGGCCTTGGCGCGGACCTGGTCGCAACAGTCGATGAGCCCGTCGAACTCCGCATCGCCGATCAGCGCGGGCCAATTCTCGGGTTCGACAAATTCCTCGACGACGTGCACCGCGCAACCGGGGTGGATGTCGGCAATACGCTGCCTCAGCGCCTCAGCCTTGGCCATACCGACGGTCGACCCGAGAGCCTGGATCTGGCGGTTGATGTTGGATTCGGAAACCTGGTCCAGGTCGATCAGCGTCAGCTCCGCCGCGCCACTGCGCGCCAGGGCCTCGACGGCCCAGGAACCGACGCCGCCCAGGCCGACGACCGCGAAGCGCGCGGCGCGCAGGCGCTGGTAGGCGACGTCGCCGTGCAGACGGCGCAGGCCGCCGAAGCGGCGCTCCAGATCAGCGTCCAGCTGATCAGCGGACATCAACGCAGTGCCGCCAACCGTTCCTTGGCGGCCTGGGCGGCCTCGGTGCCGGGATAGGCCTTGATGAGGTCGTCGAGGCTGCGCCGGGCGGACTTGTTGTCCTTCAGCTCGATCTGGCAATTGGCCAGCGCGAGCAGGGCTTCGGCCGCGCGCGGATGGTCAGGATTGCCGGCGATGAAAGCTTTGAAGGTCGCAACGGCGTCCTTGTAGTCGCGCTTGCCGTACTGGGCATTGCCGAGCCAGAAGCGCACCGAGTCGGTATAGCCGCTGGCGGGGTAGCGCTTCAGGAAGGCATTGAGCGCGGCGACGGCCTCGGCGAAGTCGCCACGGCGCACGAGGCCGATGGCGGCTTCGTACTGGTTGCGCTCGTCAGGGTTGACCTGGAATTCGCGGCCATCGAGGCTGACCTTCTGCGGCTCCAGCGGCTTGAAGCGCGCTTCGACGGACTGCGACTGGTCGGTCAGCTTGCGCTGCGTGTCGGCCAGGTCGCGGGCGAGTTGCTCGTTGGCGCCGCGCAGCTTGGCGATCTCGCTGCGCAGCGCATCGATCTGGCCATTCAGGTCCAGCATGCTGCGGCGCAGCGGCTGCAGCTGGTCCTGAACCAGCGTGTTGAGCTGTTCGGCACGCTGCTTGGCAGCGTCCTCGTTGGCCTTCACCGTGCCACGCAGCTCGAGGATGGCCTTGCGGGCTTCATCATCCTCGAACAGGCCCGCCTTTGCGGGCTGCATGAAAGCCGCGCTCGCGGCCAGCGTCATCAGCGACAGTCGCAGAGCGCGCATCACTTTCACTTGTCCTTGAGCTCGACGCGACGATTCTTGGCCCAGACTTCTTCGCCGCTGCCTTGCGCGGCGGGGCGCTCCTTGCCGTAGCTGACGGCTTCGACCTGGGCCGCACCGACGCCCAGCAGCGTCAGCGACTTGGCAACGGCTTCGGCACGGCGCTGGCCGAGGGCCAGGTTGTACTCGCGGCCGCCACGCTCGTCGGTGTGGCCTTCGAGGTTCAGCGCGGCGCGCTTGTTGGCGTTCAGGCGCTTGGCATGCAGGTCGACCAGCGGGCGGTACTCTTCCTTGACGACGTCGCTGTCGTAGTCGAAGTAGACGACGCGATTGGCGCCCTTGTTGACTTCCTGGGTGTACTGGCTGAACAGGTCAACCGTCGGGACAGCGGTCTGCGCGGTTGTCGGCTGCTGCTCAGGGGTCGCCGGGGGCGGTGTGGGCTGGCGCGTCTCGACCGGCGCGGGCTCGTCCAACTTGACGGCGGAGCTGCAGCCGGCCAAGGCGGCGGCGGCAATCAAAGTGAGCGCATAGCGGGTCAGTTTCATTCGAATAGTCTCCACAACAGACAGGGGGCGGGGGATGGGGGGGCGCAGCGCCATCGGCGGCGCGGGCGCGCCATTGTCCAACACGGTGCGAACTGTCAAGTTACTGGCGTGTAAAAGGACCCCACGTGGGTTCACGAACCTCTACCAAAGTGACGAGCAGCGGCGTCTTCATCTTGCCGTCCAGCGTCGTCGTCATCAGCACTTCCTTGCCGCCGGCACGGCTCGCGTACACGATGAGCTTGCCATTGGGCGCGAACGCCGGGCTTTCGTCGTCGTTGGCTTCGCTGATCTGCTGTGACTGGCCGGTGCCGAGATCCATCACCGACAGGCGGAAGGCACCACTGATGCGGGTGATGTAGGCCAGCGTGCGGCCGTCAGGGCTGACCGCCGGGCTGATGTTGTAGTTGCCGTTGAAGGTCACACGCTCGGCCGCGCCGCCACTGGCCGGCATGCGGTAGATCTGCGGGCCGCCGCCACGGTCGCTAACGAAAAAGATCTTGCTGCCATCGGGCGAGTAGCAGGCCTCGGTGTCGATGGCGCCGCTTTGCGTGAGGCGACGCAGGCCCGAGCCGTCACGGTTGATGACGAAGAGCTGGGTCCCCCCGTCGCGCGACAGGCTGAGCACGAGCTGCGAGCCATCGGGCGACCAGGCCGGCGCGCTGTTGGTGCCCTTGAAGTCGGCCAGCACGCGGCGGCCGCCAGTCTGCACGTCCTGGACGCGCACCGTGGCCTTGCGGCTTTCGAAGGTCACGTAGGCGAGTTCGCGGCCATTGGGCGCCCAGGCTGGCGAGATGATGGGATCGGGGCTGGTCAATGCGACCTTGGCGCCCTCGCCGTCTGCGTCGGCAACGACCAGGCTGTAGCGCGGGCCGGCCTTGGTCACATAGGCCATGCGGGTGGCGAACACGCCGCGCTCGCCGGTGAGCTTCTGGTAGATGGTGTCGGCGATGCGATGCGCGGCAAGGCGGGCATCATCGGGATGCACGGCATGCGCTTCGCCGAGGAGCTCGGTGCGGTTGACGACGTCCCAGAGCTTGAAGCGGATATCCAGCCGTCCGTCGGCCAGGCGGGTGATCGAACCCGCCGCAAGCGCATCGGCCTGGCGGGCCTTCCAGTCGGGCCAGGCCGGGCTGCTCATCTCGTTCAGCCCGGCGGGTGCATCGACGCTGCGAAACAGGCCGCTGCGTTCCAGGTCGGCGCGCACGATGGCGGCGATCGGCTGGGCCGAGGTCTTGGCGTCATCGCGGAAATCGACGATGGCCACCGGGATGCGGGTGCCGCCCGTGCCGGCGATGTCGATGCGCACCTGGGCCAGGGCCGAGGCGGCAGGAAAGGCCGCAAGCGCGGCAAGGCTGAGACGGCGAGAGATCATGCAGTGGACTTTGCAGTGCGGTCCGGAATTCTGCCGCAGTGCCGCGCCACTTCAGAGTAGGACGATGTCGTAATGTTCCGTCTGGTTGGTCGGCTCGGCGGTCAGCGAGATGGGTTTGCCGATGAAGTCCGACAGGCCGGCCAGGTGGGCGCTCTCTTCGTCGAGCATCATCTCGACGACGTTGGCGGCGGCCACGACGCGGAACTCGCGGGGGGAGAACTGGCGTGCCTCGCGCAGGATCTCGCGCAGGATGTCGTAGCAGACCGAGCGCGCCGTCTTCACCTGGCCACGGCCCTCGCAGGTCGGGCAGGGCTCGCAAAGCATGCGCGCCAGCGACTCGCGCGTGCGCTTTCGCGTCATCTCGACCAGGCCCAGCTGCGTGAAGCCGCCGACGGTCACCTTGGTGCGGTCCCGGCCCAGCTGCTTGCGGAACTCGGCCAGCACCGCCGTCCTGTGCTCCTCACGCGTCATGTCGATGAAGTCGACGATGATGATGCCGCCCAGATTGCGCAGCCTCAGCTGGCGGGCGATGGAGCCCGCCGCTTCGAGGTTGGTCTTGAAGATGGTGTCGTCGAAGTTCTTGGCACCGACGAAACCGCCGGTGTTGACGTCGATGGTCGTCATCGCCTCGGTCTGGTCGAACACCAGCGAGCCGCCAGACTTCAGCTCCACCTTGCGCGCCAGCGCGCGGGCGATCTCGGCGTCGACATTGCACAGGTCGAAGATGGGCCGTTCACCGCGGTAATGTTCCAGTTTGGCCGTGGCGGCCGGCATGAAGGTCTCGCCGAAGCCGCGCAACACGTCGTACTGCATCTTGGAGTCGATGCGGATGGAGCCCGTGCGTTCGCTCGTCAGGTCGCGCAGCACGCGCTCGACGAGGCTCAAGTCCTGGTGCAACAGGCTGGCCGGCGGCGTTGTCAGCGCACCCGCGCGGATCTGCTGCCAGGTCTTGCGCAGATAGGCGATGTCGGCACCGAGCTCCTCGTCGCTGGCGTCCTCTGCGTTCGTGCGCAGAATGAAGCCCCCGCCACCGCCCTGCTCCTTTGTCCCCACCAGTGCGACCATGCGCGCGCGCAAGGCCTCGCGCGCCTCGGGCGAGCCGATCTTCTGGCTGACGCCGATGTGCTCGTCCTGCGGCAGATAGACCAGCATGCGGCCGGCGATGCTGATCTGGCTGGACAGCCGTGCGCCCTTGGTGCCGATGGGGTCCTTGATGACCTGCACCGTCAGCGGTTGGCCTTCGAAGATGAGGCGCTCGATGGGCGTGGGAGGCACCTCGACGCCATGGCCGTTCTGGTGCCGGCCATGGCCGAACTGCGAGGCACTGTGCAGGTCGGCAACGTGCAGAAAGGCGGCGCGCTCCAGGCCGATATCGATGAAGGCGCTCTGCATGCCAGGCAGCACGCGCACCACCTTGCCGAGGTAGACGTTGCCCACCAGGCCCCGCTCCAACGTGCGCTCGATGTGCAGCTCCTGCACCGCGCCGTTCTCGACCACGGCCACCCGCGTCTCCTGCGGTGACCAGTTGATCAGGATGTCTTCCATCTCTTGCCTTTGAATGCTGATGCGTGCCGCCGGTGGAGGCGGCACGCATCAAAACTCAGGGTCAGAACTCAAAGCCGAATTTGTCCAACAGCTGCGCCGTCTCAAAGAGGGGCAACCCCATGATGCCCGAGTAGCTACCGGCAATCTTCACGATCCAGGCGGCTGCCTGGCTCTGGATGGCATAGGCGCCAGCTTTGCCGAACGGCTCGCGGCTGGCGACGTAGCGGTCGATCTGCGCGGCCGACAGCGGCGCGAATTCCACGTGAGAGACATTCAGCGCCGCCACACGACGCGCCGCGTCGGCCACCGCAACGGCGGTGATGACGCGGTGCGTGCGACCCGACATCAAGGCCAGCATGCGTGCCGCGTCGGCATCGTCGGCGGGTTTGCCGAGGATGAGGCCGTCGACAGCCACAGTCGTGTCCGCACACAGGATGGGCGCCGACGGCAGCCCACGCGCGGCCAGACGGGCCAACGCCGCATCCAGCTTGGCCGCGGTGACGCGGGCGCAATAGGTCTCGGGCACCTCGTCGGCTTGGACCGCCTCCAGCGCTTCCGCATCTTCGTCGGCACCGGGCAGCAGCAACTCATGCCTGACGCCGAGCTGCTCCAGCAGCTGGCGGCGGCGCGGGCTTTGCGAGGCGAGGTAGATGGAGCGGGGACCGGCGCCGGGCCGTCCCAAGCCGGTCGCGCCCCCATGGGGGGCCGACGACGAAGTCGTCTTGGGGGTCATATTCATTCGCGGTGATACGGGTGGCCGGTTGTCACGGTCCAGGCGCGGTACAGGCCTTCGGCCAGTAGCACGCGGGCGAAGGCATGGGGCAAGGTGAGGTCCGACAGCCGCAAGGTCTCGTCGGCCGTGGCCTTGAGATCGGGATGCAGGCCGTCGGGCCCGCCGATGATGAGGGCGGCATCGCGGCCCTCACCCATCCACAGCTTCAGCCGCTCAGCCAACTGCACTGAGGTGCGGCGCTCGCCACGCTCGTCCAGGATGATGCGGCGCACGCCCTTGGGCAACGCTGCCTCGATGCGCGCCGCCTCGGCCGCCATCAGCTGTTCGGCCGTCTTGCTGCCGCGCGTCTCGGCCTTGACGGCCTTCAACTCCAGCTTGAGCTCGGGCGGAAAGCGCTTGGCGAAGTCCTCGTAGGCGGTGTCGGCCCAGGCCGGCTGGCGCTGGCCCACGGCGACGAGGAAAAGGCGCATCAGCCCTTTTTCGGCGCCGCGCGGCCGGCAGGCTTGGCAGGCGCGCGGGGTGCTGCCTTGGCGGCTGGCTTGGCCGCAGGCGCGACCCGCTTGGCCGTAGCCGCCTTGCCGACACCCTGGCCAGCGCCGACCTTCACGGTCTTGACGGGTGCTGCCGTCTTCACGCCCACGCTGCGGGTCACGCCCTTCTTGGGCGCCTGGGTGCCCGCTGCGGCCTTCTTGGCAACCGCCTTCTTGGCGGCCGCCGACGGCACCGCCTTGTTGGCGCCCGCCTTGGCTGCAGGTTTCGCGGCGGGTTTGGGCGCAGCCCTGGTCGTGATGGGCTTGGACGCCGTCGCCTTGCGCGCCGTCTTGACCGGTGCGGCAGCGGGCTCCTCGGAGGCCTTGACCAGCCTGGTCTCGGTGCTACCGAGCTTGAGCTTGACGGGCTTGTCGCCCCAGATCTCTTCGAGGTGGTAGTAGTCGCGGATGGCGGGCTGCATCACGTGGACGACGGCGGCGCCGCAGTCGACGATGATCCATTCGCCGTTGTCCTCGCCCTCGGTGCGCATGACCTGCATGCCGCGCCCCTTGACCGTTTCACGCACGCTGGACGCGAGGGCCTTGGTCTGCCGGTTGCTCGTGCCCGAGGCGATGATGACGCGCTCGAACAGAGGCGACAGATGCTCGGTGTTGAACACAACGATGTTCTGGGCCTTGACGTCTTCGAGACCATCGACGATGGCTCGTTGCAGCTTGCGAATGTCCATTCAGTGCTTCTTCTCGTAGAGGCGGTGCGAGGCAATATAGCTCGCCACCTCGGCGCCCACCATGGGGCTGATGTCCTCGCCGCGCGCGACGGCGTCGCGCACGGCGGTGGACGAAAGGGGAATTTCGGGCAGGGCCAGCACCTGCAGGCGGTGTGCCGGCAGGCCTGGCGGGGTCACGACGGCCTCGCCGGCGCGTGGCACGACGACCAGTGTGGCCAGCGTGGTGATGGTTTCAACTTGGTACCAGCTCGGCAGGCGGGCGTACTGATCCTGGCCGATCAGGAACATCAACTCCGTGCCAGCGTTCTGGCTGGCGAACTCACGCAGGGTATCGGCCGTGAAGCTGGGGCCGCGGCGGTGCAGTTCGCGCTCATCAACCACGAAGCGCGGCTCTCCGGCGATGAGGCGCTTGATCATGCCTGCACGGTGCACGGCGGCGGCCATGATCTGGTCGGGCTTCTGCCACTGCCGGCCGGCGGGCAGCCAGACCATGCGGTCCGGCGCCAGCGCGTCCAGCGCAAAGCGGGCGAAGGCCAGGTGGCCGAGATGGGGCGGGTCAAAACTGCCGCCGAAGATTGCCAGTTTCACAGCCACAGTGCGGTGGGTGTTTCGCCGGCCCAATCGCGTGGGCGCAGGAAGTCGCTGTACAGCTTCGCCTCGGGCGTGCCTGGCTCGGGCGCCCAGTCGTAGCGCCACTTCACTTGTGGGGGCATGGACATGAGGATGGATTCGGTGCGGCCGCCCGACTGTAGGCCGAACAGGGTGCCGCGGTCCCAGACGAGATTGAACTCGACATAGCGGCCACGGCGATAGGCCTGGAAGTCGCGCTCACGTTCGCCATAGGCATACCCCTGGCGGCGCTCGACGATGGGCAGATAGGCAGCCAGGAAGGCATCGCCGACGGAGCGCATCAGCGCAAAGCCCGTGTCGAAACCACCTTCGGCGAAATCGTCGAAGAAGATGCCGCCGATGCCGCGCGGCTCCTGGCGGTGCTTCAGGAAGAAGTAGTCGTCGCACCAGGCCTTGAACTTCGGGTACAGCTCGGTGCCATGCGGTTGCAGCGCGTCGCGGCAGATGCGATGGAAATGCTGCGCGTCGCGCTCGTAGCCGTAGTAGGGTGTCAGGTCCATGCCGCCGCCGAACCAGGTCACGGCAGGCAGCCCAGGCGGCAAGGCGATGAAGGCACGCACATTCATGTGCACCGTCGGCACGAAGGGGTTGTGCGGGTGCAGCACCAGCGACACGCCCAAGGCCTCGAAGGGCGCTCCGGCGAGTTCGGGGCGATGCTGCGTCGCCGACGGCGGCAGCACGCGGCCCTTCACATGCGAGAAGTTGACGCCACCGCGCTCGAAGACCGGGCCACCCTCGATGAGCCGCGACAGGCCGTCGCCTTCGAGCCGGCCACCGGGCTCGCGTGTCCAGCCGTCGGACGCGAAGGCATTGCCGTCGACCCCTTCCAGCGCCGTGACGATGCGCTGTTGCAACTCGAGCAGATAGTCGCGGACGGCTTGGGTGTTCATGTGCGCGGGCCGGTGTTCGATGAGCGAGGCTGAATCGGGCTGGCCAGCTCGGGGCGCTTGCCGACGCGCGTGCCGAAATAGGCGGCAAAGAGCGCGAAGTCGGCCTGCACATCGCCGGTCAGCATGACGAAGCGCGTCACCGAGACGACGCGCTGCTCGAAATCGAAATAGCACAGCCCCACCGGCACGCCGGCCTGCACGGCCACCTGGTAAGCGCCGGTGCGCCAACCGCTCTTCAGCGAACGCGTGCCTTCGGGTGCGGCGGCCAGCCAGAAGCGCTCGCCACGCGCCGCGGCGGCCTGCATCTGGCGCACCGTGTCGGCGACGATGCCATGCGAGCTGCTGCGATCCACGCCGACACCGCCGATCCAGCGCATCCAGTGGCTGAGCAAGGGCGCCTTGAACAGGCTGTCCTTGCCCCAGAAGCGAAGCTGGATGCCGACGGCCCACTTGGCCAGCAGGCCGATGACGAAGTCCCAGTTGGAGGTGTGCGGATAGACCAGGATGACACCCTGCTCCGCCGGCACACCGGGTGCATCCACCGTCCAGCCGAACAGCCCCAGCAGCCAGCGCGCCAGGGCGCTGGACGGGCCATGCGGGCGCAGGGGCCCGGTCAGGACAATGGGCTGAATGGGGAAAGTCGGGTTCAACGCTTGATGGCCCGATGGCCGATGTCGCTGCGGTACTGGCGGCCCGCGAACTGGATGCCCGTGGCCAGCTCATAGGCGCTCTGCGCTGCGGTGCGCACGGATTCACCCAGGGCCGTCACGCAAAGCACGCGGCCACCGCTGGTGACGAGCTGGCCATCGACCATCGCCGTGCCGGCATGAAAGACCATGGCCTCGTCGTCATCTTCCGGCAGGCCGCTGATGGCGTCGCCCTTGCGCGGGTTGAGCGGGTAGCCCTCGGCCGCCAGCACGACGCCGAGCGCCACGCGACGGTCCCACTGCAGCTCGACCTCGTCCAATGTGCCGTCGGTCGCATGCATCATCAGCTCGAAGAGATCGCTCTTGAGCCGCATCATGATGGGCTGGGTCTCAGGGTCGCCCATGCGGGTGTTGAACTCGACCGTACGCGGTTGGCCGTGCTCGTCGATCATCAGGCCGGCATACAGGAAGCCAGTGAACGGATGGCCGTCACGCGCCATGCCGGTGATGGTCGGCTGGATGATCTCGTGCATGACCTTGGCATGCACATTCGGCGTCACGACCGGCGCAGGCGAGTAGGCGCCCATGCCGCCGGTGTTGGGGCCGACGTCGCCGTCCAGCAGGCGCTTGTGGTCCTGGCTGGTGGCCAGCGACACGACATGCTTGCCATCACAGACGACGATGAAGCTGGCCTCCTCGCCTTCGAGGAAGTCCTCGATGACGACGCGCGCACCGCCGGCGTTGTGCGTCACGCCCAGCTTGTTGTCCTCCAGGATCCACGAGATCGCCTCGTGGGCCTCGGCCAGCGTCATCGCGACGACGACGCCCTTGCCTGCTGCCAGGCCGTCGGCCTTGATGACGATGGGCGCGCCACGGCCGTCTACATAGGCGTGAGCGGCCGCGGCGTCCGAGAAGGTCTCGTAGGCTGCCGTCGGAATTCCATGGCGCTTCATGAAGTCCTTGGCGAAGGCCTTGGAGCTCTCGAGCTGGGCCGCGGCCTTGGTGGGCCCGAAGATGCGCAGGCCCCGCGAGCGGAACTCGTCGACGACGCCAGCGGCCAGCGCGACCTCGGGGCCGACGACGGTCAGCGTCATCTTCTGTTCGACGGCAAAGTCGGCCAGCGCGCGCGCGTCGGTCATGCCGATGGGCACGGTCTCGATCTGCTCGTCACGCGCCGTGCCGCCGTTGCCGGGGGCGACGTACACCTGGCTGACGCGTTCGCCCTGGGCGAGCTTCCAGGCCAGCGCGTGCTCGCGGCCACCATTGCCAATGACTAGGACTCGCATCAGTTCAATTCTGCGTTGTGATAGACCGCTTGCGTGTCGTCGAGGTCTTCGATGACGTCAAGCAGCTTTTGCATGCGTTCGGCGTCTTCGCCGGTCAACTCGATCGTGTTCTCGGCCCGCATCGTCACTTCGGACAGCTCGGGTACCAGGCCGGCGGCTTCCAGCGCGGCCTTGACGGCTTCGTAGTCGGCTGGCGAGGTCAACACCTCAATGGCACCGTCGTCACCGGTGACGACATCTTCGGCACCGGCGTCCAGCGCCACTTCCATGACCTTGTCTTCCGACGTGCCCGGCGCGAACAGCAACTGGCCGCAATGCTTGAACTGGAAGGCCACCGAGCCGTCCGTGCCCATGTTGCCGCCGTATTTGCTGAAGGCATGCCGCACCTCGGCCACGGTGCGAACGCGGTTGTCCGTCATCGTGTCGATCATGATGGCCGCGCCGCCGATGCCATAGCCTTCATAGCGGATTTCTTCGTAGGTCAGGCCATCGATGTTGCCGCTGGCCTTGTCGATGTTGTACTTGATGCGGTCGGCCGGCATGTTGGCGGCCTTGGCCTTGTCCACCGCCAGACGCAGGCGCGGGTTGTCCTTGATGTCGGGGCCGCCCTGGCGCGCGGCAACGCTGATCTCACGAATGATGCGGGTCCAGATCTTGCCGCGCTTCTCGTCCTGACGGCCTTTGCGATGCTGGATGTTGGCCCATTTGGAATGTCCGGCCATGTGGCTCTAGCTCCTTTGGCAGCACGGCTCAGATGCCATGCAACCCTCG
The DNA here is from genome assembly GCF_056401875.1 of Roseateles sp. P4_D2. Lineage (NCBI taxonomy): Bacteria > Pseudomonadati > Pseudomonadota > Betaproteobacteria > Burkholderiales > Sphaerotilaceae > Roseateles > Roseateles sp. P4_D2. The sequence goes on from NZ_JBFUIM010000006.1 coordinate 385,118, forward strand.
ATTCTACGAGGCCGCCTCCTGCCCCCGACCCCACCGCCTGCTCGCGGGCGTCCATCTTCCCGCGGCCTCGCCAGCGCCAACGCGCCCGGAACTTCATCATGCATTCGCAGCCCGGACTGGCCGAACTGCGGGGGTGTGCGGCATGCGGAGCTCCCGGCCCGCTGGGACCTTCCCCCTAGAAACCTCCCCCTAAGGGCGTCCCCCTAAGAGCTGCAGTCTTCCTCACGTTGAAGGGTGAGGGGTGGGTGAAGCCCTGCAGGCCGGCGCCTAACTTTGAGTCGTCCCTGCCCGCCAGGGTTCGCTCTCAGGAGGTTTTTCATGATCCGTTTGTCCGCTCATTTCCGATGGACTGGCTGCTTAGGTGCAGCGCTGCTGTCCACATCCGTCCAGGCCGCCCCGGTCTGCTATCACAACTACGGCGCCATCGACGCGATGAAGCCGAACAAGCTCTTCCTCTACTACCCGACGGCCAACGACGCCACGTTTCCCGCCTACGCGACCAACGTCTCGCCCGCACGCACCTTCGCCATCGGCTCGCTGCCGGGCGCGCCTGCCGGCACCACCGCCCAGCTGCGCGACCGCATCTTCGATGTGGTGGCCACCGACTACTGCGAGTTCAACGTCCAGGTGCTGCCGCCCACGACGACCAACCCGGACGCGCTGGGCGCGCCGCCGGCGCGGCGCAACATGGTCGCCATCGGCGCTGACACCGACCCCTCACTGTTCGGCATCGCCGAGGCGGTGGACACCGGCGACGCCGACGTCATCGACCACGCCCGCGTCTTCGGCGGCTCCTATGGCGTGTTCTGCAGCGCCGAGCTTTCCGGCGCCAACAACACGCTGGACCGCTGGGCCCTGGGCATCGGCGGCACGGCCGCGCACGAGGCCGGGCACAACTACGGCCTCTCGCACAGCGCGGTGGTGCACACCGGGGAGGACGCCTTCATCCACCACATCATGCCCGCCGGGCCTTCCATGCCCTGTACGAATCGCGTCGGCGAACGCCGCCACTTCAGCGACCAGGACTTCGGCATCCTGGCCAACAACGTCGGCCTGACGCTGCAATCTCTGGCCAACTGGGACTTCGTCAACCCCAATTCCGCCACCGCGTCGCGGCTGCGCATGGAGGTGCTCAGCCTCAGCACCACGCTCACGCCGGTGTCCACCTATACCGGCTCGCTGAGTCCCTGGAACCCGCCCAGCGTGGTGGCGTCCGGCACGCGGACCTTCAAGGGCACCAGCTACCACCGCTACTTCGTAACCTGGCAGTCCGCCAAGGGCTGGGCCAGCCCCAACCAGCCCGGCAGCATCGCCGGCCAGGTGCGCGGCGCCGAGCAGTTCCACGTCGGCACGCATTTCGCGGAAGAGAACATCCTCAACACCACGACCCAGGTGGTCATCGCCGACGCGACCCTGCTGGATGCCGGCGGGTCGGCGCTGCCCCTGCACCCACGCGTGCCCACCTTCGACACCGGCACCCTGTCGGCGGACGGCAACTTCATTCTGGGCCTGGCCAACCTCGCAGCGGCCAATCTGGTGCTGCGCAACTGGCGGGGCTTCGTGCTGCCGCGGCCCGCACACATCGACAGCATGTTGTTCGACCCCACGGGTGGCGTGAAGCTGTTCGACAACCAGCAGGAGCCGATCACGCCATGGCGCCAGCTGCAGTTGCCGACGGCCATGGAACTGCCCGCCGGCTCGACCGACAAGCCCGGCGAAGCCCGCTTCGTGCTCGGCAACCTGCTCAAGGACGGGCACAACGTGCGCATCAAGTTCCGTGGCCAGGTCACGGACGCGACGGTCGGCGCACAGGAAGTCAACCCCGACGTGAAGGGCGCGCTGGCGACGGACCCCTTCCCCGGCGCCTCGGTCTTCCTCGAAGGCGACCTGGTTGAGCCCAATGCGCTGCAGTGGGACGCCGACAAGAAGACCTTCGTCACCAAGGACCTGGTCACCCACGTGTTCCTGCAGGTGGCCGGCAAGCGTGCCAAGCCGGTGGACGGCATCCTGATCGGCCTGCTGCGCGGCAAGGTGGTCTGCGCCAACCTGAACACCCGCCAGTCGGTCAGCGTTCAAGCCAATACCGATGGCAGCTTCGACTGCGAAAAGGCCGGTCTCGTCTCCCTGCACGGGGAGCGGGTGCAGGTCTCGCAGGTAGGCCTGGTCAACACGCAGCTGCCGGCCGTGCAGGTCGGCGGCATGGACATCGCCAAGGTCACCTGCACCAACCTGCGCTCGCGCCAGTCCGTGTCGTTCAAGCCCGAAGTCAGCACCAATGCGCTCGACTGCGTGAAGGCCGGCCTCGGCGTCGAGCAGCAGAGCACGCTGCAGATCACGCAAATCGGCACCGTGCGCTGAAGGCGCCGACCACCCTTTCCTACCCTGTTGTCTGGAGACCCTGATGAAGCAACTCAAATTCACATTGGCCGCACTGAGCCTGGTGGCATCGACGGCGATGGCCGCGGGCGTCACCAATGGCGACTTCGCCGGCGGCCTGACGGGCTGGGCCAAGGCCGGAAACGTCGCCGTCGACACAACCAGCCAGTTCGGCGCCCCACCTGCCGGCTTCACCGCCCAGGCCGTGCTCGGCACGGCCGACACGTCCGGCTTCCTGTTCGGTGGCAGCGCGGTGGCCGCAGCCTCGCTGGAATCCTTCGCCGGGCTCGGGGCCGCCTCGCTCAGCGGCATGGGTGCCGTCGTGGGCTCCGGGCTGAGCGCGGACTTCACGGCCGCCGCCGGCGAGCGGCTGATCTTCCAGTGGAAGTTCATGAGCAACGACCCACCGGGCACCCCGGCCGACGACACCGCCTACGTCGTGCTCGACAAGACGACCGTCATCAAGCTGACCAGCGTCAACAGCGCCACCTTCCTGGGCGGCTCGGCCTCGCCGCTGTTCGACGAGACGGCCTACCTGACCTTTACCAGCGCGCCGCTGACCGCCGGGGCACACAGCGTCAGCCTGGGCGTGTTCGACGGCTTCGACGCGCTCGGCGCCTCGGCGCTGGCCGTCGCCGACGTGCACCTGGCGCCGGTGCCCGAGCCGGCGTCAGGCCTGCTCCTGCTGCTGGGCGGCTCGGTGCTGCTGGGCCTGGCCAAGCGCCGCGCCAGCTGAGCGCCAGCGGGCGCGTCACAGCCTCCGGACAGCGGCTGCGGTGAGTCGAAGTGGTCAAAGCGGACCGCTAGACTCGCCGCAGCCTACCTGCCCCTGATCCGGAGACCCCCCATGCCCGCCGACCCCATCCTGCTGGCCCGCCATGAGCAGACCGAGTGCCTGCTGCTGCCCGCGCTGGCCAACCGCCACGGCCTCATCACCGGCGCCACCGGCACCGGCAAGACCATCAGCCTGCAGAAACTCGCCGAGAGCTTTTCCAAACTGGGCGTGCCGGTCTTCATGGCCGACGTGAAGGGTGACCTGACCGGCATCAGCCAGGCCGGCAACCCGAGCGAGAAGCTGCTCGGCGTGCTGAAGGAGCGCGGCCTGGAGGCGCCCGAGAAGCTGGCCTGCCCTACCACGCTGTGGGACGTCTTCGGCGAGCAGGGCCACCCGGCTCGCGCCACCGTGTCGGACATGGGCCCGCTGCTCTTGAGCCGCATGCTGGCGCTCAACGAGACGCAGGCCGGCGTGCTGCAGATGGTGTTCAAGATCGCCGACGACAACGGCCTCTTGCTGCTGGACCTGAAGGACCTGCGCGCCATGCTGCAGCACGTGGGCGACAACGCGAGTCAGTTCACGACGCAGTATGGCAACGTCTCGGCCGCCAGCGTCGGCGCGATCCAGCGCGGCCTGCTGCAGATCGAGGCCCAGGGCGGCGACAAGTTCTTCGGCGAGCCCATGCTCAACATCGCCGACTTCATGCAAACCGAGGGCGGCCTGGGCGTCATCAACGTGTTGGCTGCCGACAAGCTGATGAACGCGCCGCGGTTGTACGCGACCTTCCTGCTGTGGATGCTCAGCGAGCTGTTCGAGACCCTGCCCGAGGTGGGCGACCTGGAGAGACCCAAGCTGGTGTTCTTCTTCGACGAGGCCCACCTGCTGTTCAAGGATGCGCCCGACGCACTGGTCGAGCGCATCGAGCTGGTCGTGCGCCTGGTGCGCTCCAAGGGCGTGGGCGTGTACTTCGTGACGCAGAACCCGCTGGACATTCCCGACGCGGTGCTGGGCCAGCTCGGCAACCGCGTGCAGCACGCCCTGCGCGCCTTCACGCCGCGCGACCAGAAGGCCGTCAAGAGCGCGGCCGACACCATGCGCGCCAAGCCGGGTCTGGACATTGCCACCGCCATCATGGAGCTGGCCGTCGGCGAGGCCCTGGTCAGCCTGCTCGACGAGAAGGGCCGGCCGAGCATCACCGAGCGCGTCTTCGTGCTGCCGCCCGGCAGCCAGATCGGCCCGATCACGCCCGCCCAGCGCCAGACCCTGGTCGCCAACTCGCTGGTGGCCGGCGTCTACGAGAAGCAGCTGGACCGGGAGTCCGCCTACGAGAAGCTCGCTGGCAAGCCCGCCGCAGCGCCCTCGGGCGGCCAGGTTCCCCAAGGCGGTACCACCGCGCCAGCCCCTGCCGATGCCGGCGGCGGCATGCTGGGCGGGCTGAAAGACGTGCTCTTCGGCACCACCGGCCCGCGCGGCGCCCATCACGCCGGCCTGGCCGAGACCGCAGCCAAGTCGGCCGTGCGCAGCATCGGCTCGGCCGTGGGCCGCGAGATCATCCGCGGCGTGCTGGGCAGCATCCTGGGCGGAAGCGGCAGCCGCCGGCGCTGAACGCCGTGCGCCTCGCGCCGCGTCGGCCCCGCTCGTCGCAGACCACTTGCACCAGTGCGCAGGCCACATGATGCTGGCCGCATGACCTCCACCGACCGCAACCACGACTGGACGACGCATGTGGGCGGCACCGCCCTCATCTGCGTCGTCGTCGGCCTGCTGAACTTTCTGCTGCAGGGCGGCAGCTTCGGCATTGCGATGCTGTATTCCTTCACCGTCGGCGCGCAGATCTCGCTCTACATCTCGCTGCTGATGGCCGGCGTGGCCCTGCTGCTGCGCCGCCGGGGCGGCGACTCGCCCCAACTGCGCCACGGCTGGGTCGGCTGGGGCTGGGTTGCCCCCTGCGTGCTGCTGGGCGCGCTGGCCGGCTACGCGGGCGGGCTGTGGCTGGGCGACCTCCTCAGCGGCCGGCACGCCAGCCGGCCCTGGGACATGCCCGGCGGCCGCGCGGCAGTGTCGGTGAGCTTCGTGCTGCTGGTGTCGGTGCTGGGCACCTTTTTCTTCTTCTCGCTGTTCCGGCTGAACGCGTTGCGGCTGGAACAGGCCCAGGCCCAGCGCCAGGCGGCCGAGGCGCGGCTGACGCTGCTGCAGAGCCAGCTCGAACCCCACATGCTGTTTAACACGCTGGCCCATCTGCGCGTGCTGATCAAACTGCGGCCCGACGAAGCCCAGCGCATGCTGGACCAGCTCATCGCCTATCTGCGCGCCACGCTGCAAGCCAGCCGCGCCACCGAGCACCCGCTGAGCGAGGAGTTCGAGCGCCTGTCGGACTACCTCGCGTTGATGCAGCTGCGCATGGGCGAACGGCTGCGCGTGAAGCTGGTTCTGCCGGCCGAACTGGGGGGCCTCCCCATCCCGCCGCTGCTGCTGCAGCCGCTGGTGGAGAACGCGATCAAGCATGGGCTGGAGCCGCATGTGGATGGCGGTGAGTTGCGCGTGACGGCAACCCGCGACGGCAAACGCCTGGTGCTCGAAGTCGCCGACAGTGGCATCGGGCTGACCAGCGCGAGCGAGCTGGCCGGTGTCGGTACCGGCTTTGGCCTGAGCCAGGTTCGCGAGCGCCTCGCTCAACGCTACGGCAACGCCGCGAGCTTCGAACTGAAGTCACAACCGGATGGCGGCAGCACCGCCCGCATCGAGATCACGTCATGACGACCGCCCTCATCGCCGAAGACGAGCCCCTGCTCGCCGAGAACCTGCGCGCCGAACTGGCTGCTGCCTGGCCCGATCTCCAGATTGCCGCCCAGGCCGGCAGCGGTACGGCCGCCGTCGAGCTGGCGCTGCAGCACCGCCCCCAGGTCTGCTTCCTCGACATCCGCATGCCTGGCATGACGGGGCTTGAGGCCGCCCAGGCCATCAGCGAGGACTGGCCCGACGATGCCGGCGCCCTGCCCCTGTTCGTCTTCGTCACGGCCTATGACCAGTACGCGCTGCAGGCCTTCGAGACCGCGGCGGCCGACTATTTGCTCAAGCCTGTCACGCCCGAGCGGCTGGCCCAGTGTGTGGCGCGGCTGCAGGCCCGCCTGGCCGAGCCCGAGCAAGTGGCACAAGGCGACGCGACGCTGGCCTCGCTGCGCCAGTTGCTGACCCAGGTGACGGCGCCAGCACCGAAGTTGCGTCATCTGCAGGCGGCCGTCGGCGACGCCATCGAGCTGGTGCCGCTGGACGACATCGTCTACCTGGAGGCGGCCGACAAATACGTGCGCGCCGTGACCGCCGAGCGCGACTACTGGGTGCGCGTGTCGCTGCGCGAACTGCTGCCGCAGCTGGACGCCGAGCGCTTCTGGCAGGTGCACCGCTCCACCGTCGTCAACATCGACGCCGTGGCGCGCGCCCTGCGCCAGGAAAACGGCACGGTACTGCTGGAACTGCGCCTGCGCCCCGAAAAGCTGACCGTCAGCCGCGTGCACGCAAATCGTTTCAAAGCCTTGTAGCCGCGCGATAGCGGGGCTTCGATGAAAACCGTATAAACGGTTTTCATCGTTATGAACCACACCCGCAAACCCGCCCCAACCGAACGCGCCAAGCTCGTGCGCGACGGCTTCACGATGCCCGAGGCCGACTACGCACTGCTGAAGGAGCTGAAGAACCGGCTTCACGACGTCAAGCGCGAAGCCAAGAAGAGCGAGCTGCTGCGCGCGGGCTTGCAGGCCCTGGCCCAGCTCGACGCCAAGGCCCTGGCCGCGGCGCTGGACCGGCTGGCGCCGGTCAAGACCGGCCGGCCACCGAAGGCGGGCTGAGGAGAACACCATGCTCGACGCAACCTACTGGTGGCATCTGCTCTGCGCCATCGCCGGCCTCAACCTGATCGCCTGGACGGCCTCGACCGCCTGGCTGCACCGCAACCGCCCCGACGGCACCACCTGGCCCCACCAGCGCCTGCAGCTGCTGCTGTCGGCGCTTTACGTGCTGGGCTGCGGCTACCGCTCCTTGCTGCCGGTCTTTGACGTACCGCGCCTCGTCATGGTGGATTCCTGGGCGTCCAGCGTGCTGGTCGGCCGCACCGTCGCCACCATCGCCGAGCTGAGCTTTGCCGCCCAATGGGCACTGCTGCTGCGCGGCGCGGCGCTGGCGACCGGGCACCGCTTCAGCCTCCGGGTAGCGGGCGCCGTGCTGCCGCTGATCGCCATTGCCGAGGTCAATTCCTGGTATGCCGTGCTGACGACGCGCAATATCGGCCATGTCGTCGAAGAGACCCTGTGGGGCACGGTCGCCCTGCTCAGCGTGCTGGCGCTGCTGGCCATGTGGCCACACGCCACGCGAGCGGCGCGGCGCTGGCTGGGCCTGGCCATCGTCGCAGGTGCGATCTACGCGGCCTATATGTTCGCGGTGGATGTGCCCATGTACTGGGCACGCTGGCTGGCCGACGAAGCCGCCGGCCGGGCCTACCCCAGCCTCGTGGCGGGTGTGGCCGACGCCAGCAGCCGCTGGACGGTCTCGCACGACTGGGCGCATTGGCGCAGCGAGGTCGTCTGGATGACGCTGTACTTCAGCGTGGCCGTCTGGATCAGCATTGGGCTGGCCCATGTGCGGCTGCCGCTGCGGGTACAGCAGCCACGTCCTTAGAATCGGCGCACTGCGGGCCTGGAACACGGCCCGCTTCCATTTCCAGAGCCGACGATGAGCAACCCCGCTGCACCCGCTGCACCTGCGACGAACTTCCTGCGCCAGCGCATCGAGAACGACCTCGAGACCGGCGCGTTCGCCGGCCGCCACTTCGCCGGCACGCCCGGCGACGCCGCCCACCACAATGCCGGCCCGCTGGACGAGGCGCGCATCCGCACCCGCTTCCCGCCCGAGCCCAACGGCTATCTGCACATCGGCCACGCCAAGGCCATCTGCCTGAACTTCGGCCTCGCACGCGACTACGGCGGCGCCTGCCATCTGCGCTTCGACGACACCAACCCCGAGAAGGAGGAGCTGGAGTACGTCAACGCCATCAAGGAGATGGTGCAGTGGCTGGGCTGGTCCTGGGGCGACAACCTGTTCGAGGCCAGCAGCTATTTCGACTTCATGTACGCCGCCGCCGAGGCGCTGGTCAACGCCGGCCATGCCTATGTGGACGAGCAGAGCGCCGAGGACATGCGCGCCAACCGCGGCGACTTCGGCCGCCCGGGCGTCGACAGCCCCTTCCGCGGCCGCACGCCGGCAGAGAACCTGGCCCGCCTGCGTGAAATGCGCGATGGTCAGCATGCCGACGGCGCCATGGTGCTGCGCGCCAAGATCGACATGGCCTCGCCCAACATCAATCTGCGCGACCCGACGCTCTACCGCATCAAGCATGCGGAGCACCACGCCACCGGCAACAAGTGGTGCATCTACCCGATGTACACCTTCGCCCACCCCATCGAGGACGCACTGGAGCGCATCACCCACAGCATCTGCACGCTGGAGTTCGAAGACCAGCGCCCCTTCTACGACTGGCTGCTGGAGCACCTGGCCGACCTCGGCATGCTGGCCCGCCCGCTGCCGCAGCAGATCGAGTTCGGCCGCCTGAACCTGAACTACGTCGTCACCAGCAAGCGCAAGCTGCGCCAGCTGGTGGAAGAAGAGCACGTCAGCGGCTGGGACGACCCGCGCATGCCGACACTGGTGGGCCTGCGCCGCCGCGGCTTCACGCCGGCGAGCGTGCGCGCCATGGTCGAGGCCACGGGCGCCAGCAAGCAGAACGCCTGGATCGACGACACCGTGCTCGACCAGGCCCTGCGCGCCGACCTCGAGCCGCAGGCGCCGCGCGCCTTTGCCGTGCTGCAGCCGCTCAAGCTCAAGCTGACGAACTACGCCGAAGTCTTCGGTTCCAACGATCACCGCGAGCCCTGCGAGACCGCCGCCCACCCGCACAAGCCGGAGCTGGGTCAGCGCAAGTTCTCGCTCGGCCCCGAACTGTGGATCGAGGCCGAGGACTTTGTCGAAGTGCCGCCCAAGGGCTATTTCCGTCTGTTCCCCGGCAACAAGGTGCGCCTGAAGGCCGGCTACATCATCGAATGCACCGGCGCCGAGAAGGACGCCGCGGGCAACATCACTGCCGCACTGGCCACCGTCATTCCCGACACCAAGAGCGGCACGCCGGGCGCCGACGCGGTCAAGGTCAAGGGCACGATTGGCTGGGTCGGCGCGCACGAGGCCGTCGCGGCTGAAGTGCGTCTGTACGAGCGCCTGTTTGCAGAGCCCCAGCCCGATGCTGGTGGCCGCGACTTCATCGAGTTCCTGAACCCCAATTCGCTGCGCGTCGTGCAGGCCTTTGTCGAGCCCTCGCTCGCGGATGCGCCGTCAGATGCGCGCTGGCAGTTCGAGCGCCACGGCTACTTCGTCACGGACCGCGTCGACCACCGCGCCGACAAACCTGTTTTCAACAAGATCACCGGGCTGAAGGACAGCTTCTCCAAATAGCCCTCAGTCGCGCGCGCCCCCGCAACGCAGCACGATGGGCACGGCGTATTCGCGGCCGACGACGGCGCGGGCGAACAGATAGTTCTGCCGCGCCCGGTCGCTCAGGGAATCCAGCCGCACGCCACCCTGCGCATCACAGGGAAAGGCCAGTCCGCGGCCGGCCTGGAACAGGGACTCGAAACGCAACTCGTAGTTGTCGCTCATCAGGGGCATGGGGCGTGAGTTCATGGGGCACCTCGTCTTGCTTGCAGACTAGGCGCCGCATGGGGCCCTTACGCGTGAAAAGGTCGCAGCTGAACTTGCTGCCCCCCGCACTTGACTGCCCGGGCGCCAAGATGTCACGCCCGTAGCATGTTCTAACGCAGCGGCCCGCGCAGCACGTCGATCTGGAAGGGCCGGTCGTTCATCTCGATGAGGGCCGGGCTGGGCACGTTCAGCGTCATCAACCGGCGCTGAGGCAGGTTGAGCAGCGCCAGCGAGGGCTGCAGGTGCTGGCGCAGCAGAGCCTGCAGCGAGCCGTCTGCATAAGCCTGGCGCAGGCCGCGCGCAATGCGCTCGATGGCTTGCTGGTTGCCGGGATGGGTATAGATGTATTGCGGCAGGTCATAGGACAGCAGCAGGCTGTCGTCCAGCGCCAGACCCTTGAGGCCGGTGTGGGCCTGCACCTCCTGGCCGACCTCGAGCACGCTGCGGCAGAACAGGTCGGCCCGGCCGATGGCCACCATCTGGAACAGCGCCTCGTAGCCGTTGGCCTCGGCGACCGTGAAGCCGTTGGCACGCAGGATGTCGGCATCGGCCCAGCCGCGGCCCTGCACGTGGCGCAGCCGCGCCACCGCGCTCAAGGTATCGGCCTCGCGCACGACGGCGCGTTGGGGCGTGTGCACGAAGCAGACGCGGTAGCGATTCACGCCCAGATGAATGGGAAAGAGCACCGGCACCAGGCCCGCGGCCCGGCCGGCGTCCGGCCCGGTGACGACGAGGAAGTTCGGTGCGGCCTGCTGGGCGGCTTCCAGCAGCGCGCGCCGCTTGTTCATGGGCGCTGACAGCTGCAGGCGGTAAGCGCCGTCGGTCGCGCGCGTCTTGTCCAGCGCCAACTGCACCGCATCGCGGATGTAGGCGTTGCGCAGGTCGGCCTCGCTGTCAGGCGCGCGCAGCGTCAGCGTCAGTTCCTGCGCATGGGCCACTCCGGCTGCCACCGCGAGCAGCGCTGGCAGGCCCTTCAACAGGCGGCGTCTGAGCAGGTCGAGGATGCTGGACACGGGCCGAATGTAGCTCTGCCAGCCAGGCCCGGGAATGGTGGCCACCCCTGAACGGGCACGTTATGGCGCAACTGGCGATCGTGACTTCCTCCACGCATTTCCACCCTCAGCGCCGCGCCCTTGCAATTGCTCACAATCCGCCCGCAACGGCCTCCCTAGCATCGCGTTCGGCTCTCTTTCGGGGGCCCTCGAACCCCATGCCGGCCGCCACAACCAATCCGCCCCAACAACCTGCCCAGCCGCGGCTGCTGAGTGGCGCGGGCGGCCGCTCGGGCACCACCACGGCGACCGAGGCGACGTCCTTCGCCGCCACGATTCCCTTCAACCGGCCCCAACCGACAACCACGCGTGCGGCGGCGGCACCCGCGCCTGCCAGCGGCGCGCTGCCGCGCTGGGCCAAGGGCGTTGTCATCGGCGGCGTGCTGCTGGCCGTGGCCATGCCGGCCTCGGTGCTGATGTCGCGCTCCATGCTCGTGCAGGAAGCCCTGACCGAGCAGAGCAGCTCCAAGGCGGCGATGGTCTGCACCGGCGGTGAAGGGAAAGCGGTCGACGACTCCAGCCTGCTGGGCTGGCTGTTCGGCGGCTCCTATTTCAGCTGCGGCGACTGGGAAACCCGCGAAGCCCGCGTGCAGCGAGATCGTGATCGCGACCAGGCCAACTACATGGCCCGCGAACGGGCCAAGCAGGGGCTGAATTAGAGGGCCTGTTAGCGCCACGGCAATGGGCCGCGTTGTGGCCAGAAAGGCCGCAGGCACGACAGCAGACCGTAAGCTGGGCTCATGCCCAGCGAGGATCTGCAACACAGCATGCGGTCTTTCTGGCCGCAACCCTTCGGGAAGGCCCGCCGCAAGGGGCCACTCGTTGTTGCAGCCCTGGCCCGCACGCGAGTGCGGGCAGCGCGCTGCGTCTAGATTGGCCCCTTGCGGCGGGCCTTCGCGACCCATTGCCGTGGCGCTAACAGGCCCTATTCCAGGTCGGCCATCCGGCGGACCTTGACCTTGCGCCCCTTGAGCTTGCCGAGCGACAGCCGGCGCACCGCCTCCTTGGCAATGCCGCGCTCCACGGCCACATAGCTGTGGAAGTCGGTCACGTTGATCTTGCCGATCTGTGTGCCGGCAAAGCCGGCCTCGCCGGTCAGCGCACCCAGAATGTCGCCAGGACGGATCTTTTCCTTGCGGCCGCCCAGGATCTGCAGCGTGTCCATGGCCGGCAGCAGCGGGCCGCCGGGAGCGTCCTTGAGGTCGGCCACAGGCTCCCACTTGAATTCCTGGCCTTGCAGCTGCTCGATGCGGCCGATGCGGCCCATCTCGTCCAGGCTGGCCAGGCTCAGCGCCAGGCCTTCCGCGCCCGCCCGGCCGGTGCGGCCGATGCGGTGCACGTGCTGTTCGACGTCGGCGCTGATGTCGACATTGATGACGCAGGCCAGGTTGGCGATGTCCAGACCACGCGCGGCCACGTCGGTGGCCACCAGCACCGAGGCGCTGCGGTTGGCGAACTGGATCAGCACCTGGTCGCGATCGCGCTGCTCCAGGTCGCCGTGCAGAGCCAGCGCGATGAAGCCTTGCGCCGCGAGCACCGCTTCCAGGTCGCGGCATTGCTGCTTGGTGTTGCAGAAGGCGATCGTCGATTCTGGCCGGAAGGCGCGCAGCAGGCGCGGCACGGCGTCCAGGCGCTCGCCCTCCCCCACCTCGAAGGCAATCTGGCGGATGGTGGACGCGGCGGCACTCGTTGAACCCGCGACCTTAACCGTCTGCGGCTCGCGCATGAACTTGGCGGCGATCTCGGTCACGCCTTCGGGGAAGGTGGCCGAGAACAGCAGCGTCTGCCGGTTGGCGGGCGCTCGCTTGGCAATCGCCTTGATGTCGTCGAGGAAGCCCATGTCCAGCATGCGGTCGGCCTCATCCAGCACCAGCGTGTTCAGCGCCGACAGGTCCAGCGTGTCGCGCTCCAGGTGGTCGATGAGGCGCCCCGGCGTGCCGACGACGATGTGGGCGCCGAAGGACAGGCTCTCGATCTGCGGCTTCATGGGGTTGCCGCCGCACAGGCTCAGCACCTTGATGTTGTCGGCCGCGCGGGCCAGGCGGCGGATTTCCTGCGTGACCTGGTCGGCCAGCTCGCGCGTGGGGCAGAGCACCAGGGCCTGCACGCGCGGCAGGTCGGCCTTCAGCCGATGCAGCAGCGCGATGGCGAAGGCGGCGGTCTTGCCCGAACCGGTCTGCGCCTCACCGATGACGTCCTTGCCAGCGAGGGCCAGCGGCAGGCTGCCCGCCTGGATGGGCGTCATCTGCGCATAGCCGAGCTGGCCGAGGTTGGCCAACATGGCGGGGCTGAGAGGCAGGCGGTCGAAAGCGGTATCGGTCATACCGCGATTGTCGTTGGGGCTCAACCGCCGGCTCGTTTGACCGTCCAGCCCTCGGGCCGCGCCTTCAGCCAGGCCATCACCTTGTCCAGGTGGTCGCCCTGGATCTCGACGACGCCATCCTTGACCGTGCCGCCGCTGCCGCACAGGGCCTTGAGCTGCTTGGCGCACGCCGTCAGCGCCGCATCGTCCAGCGGCAGGCCCTTGATGACGGTCACGCCCTTGCCCTTGCGCCCCGCCGTCTCGCGGCTGACGCGCACGATGCCGTCGCCCGCCGGGCGGAGCTTGGCCTTGCAGACGCATTGAGCGATGGGTTGCCCGCAACCGGGGCAGACCCGGCCGACGTCGGTCGAGTAGACGAGGCTCATGGCGCTGGCTTCAGATGCCGGTCGAACAAGGCATCCATCGTGCGGTAGAGATGCAGCCGCGCTGCGCGGCCGGCGATGCCGTGGGCCTTGCCGGGGTAGATCTGCAGGTCGAAGGTCTTGCCGGCGGTCTGCAGGGCCTCGACCAGGCGCAGCGTGTGCTCGAACAGCACGTTGTCGTCGGCCGTGCCATGCACCAGCAGCAGCGGTTTGCTCAGCAGCGACGCACGCGCCGGCAGATTGGCGCTGGCGTAGGTCACCGCCTTGCCCCCCTCGGGCAGGCCGAGATAGCGCTCGGTGTAGGCCGTGTCGTAGAGCGTCCAGTCGGTCACCGGCGCAACGGCGACGGCGGCCGCGAACGGCGTGTCGGCATCCAGCATCGCGCGCGCACCGAGAAAGCCGCCGTAGCTCCAGCCGAAGAAGCCGATGCGCGCCGCGTCCACGCCCGGCACGCGGCCGGGCAGCTGCCGCACGGCCGCGAACAGGTCGGCCACCTCGTGCTGGCCGAAGCTGCGGAAATGGGCGCGAGTGAAGGCGCGGTCACGGTGCTCCATGCCGCGCACGTCCAGCATCAGCACGCCATAGCCGCGCTGCTGCCAGTAGGCGATCAATGGCATGTCGCGGCCCCAGCCCCAGTTGACCGTCGCGGAGCCCGGGCCGCCATAGGCCAGCACGATGGCGGGGTGCTTGCCCTGGCCGGGACGGCTGGCGGGTGCGAAGAAGAAGGCGTTCAACGGCGTGCTGCCATCGGCCGCCGTCAGGTCCAGTGCCAGCGGGACGTTGGCGAAGGCCTCCAGCGCCGGGTCGGGCGCGTCACCGGCCAGGGCGATGGCACTGTCGCGGCCCAGGCTGCGCAGTTCCAGCCGCGGTGGCTGGCCCCAGGCCGAGCGGGTGACGAGCAGGCGGGCGCAGGCTCTGTCGGCCTTGGCATCGCGCCACTGGCGTTCGGCCATGCCCGGCAGGGCCTGGGCATTGCCCCCGGCCAGCGGCTGCAGGTAAAGCTCCCTGGTCTTGCCGCGGTCGCCGGCGGCGGCGAAGACGACACCTCGCTCACCCACGCACACCGCATGCGCCACCGCTTCGGCCTGCTGCGTCAGCGGCGTGCGCTGCCCGGTCGCGCGGTTGACCAGCAGCAACTGGCGACGGCCCGTTGCCTCGCTGGACCAGAGCAGGCCGCGCGGCGTCTCGATGAGATCGTCATGGACTTCGACCCAGGCCGCATCGGTCTCGACGGTGATGTCGTGTGGCGCGGCATTGGGTTTGAACTCGGTCAGCGTCAATCGCGTCTGGTCGCGGTTGAACCATTGCAGCCACGGTGTGCCGTCGGCAAACCAACCGGCGCGAGAGATGTATTCGGCGCCGGCCGGCAACTGCAGCGCATGCGCCTCTGCGGTGGCAACGCCGATGACAAAGGCGGAGACCTGGGCATTCGCTTCACCGGCAGCCGGATAGCGTTGCTCCGTCATCTCGGTGCGGTCCGCAAAGATCTGCGCCCGCGTCTTCAAGCCCACGCGCTGTTCGTCGACGCGCAGCGCCAGCAGCTGACGCCCATCGGGGCTCCACCAGAAGCCGCGATGCCGGCCCAGTTCCTCCCCGGCAATGAACTCGGCCAGGCCCCAGGTCACACGGGGATTCATGCGCGCACCGAACAGCGGGCGCGGTTGGGCGCCGGCCTGAAGGGGCAGCACCATCAGCTCGCCGCCCTGCACATAGGCCAGGGTCCTGCCGTCGGGGGCGCAGCGCGGGTCCTGCTTGGGCGCCTCGGGCGTGTTCGTCAGGCGCTGAGCCTCAGGGTCCCCGGCGCTCAACTTGACCAGATAGAGGTCACCCGACAGCGGAAAGAGCAACGCACTGTCGTCGCTGCCGCACCACTGGTAGCCGGTGATGCCGCGCTGGTTGATGCGCTGGCGCTCCAGCGCCATCTTCTCGGCCTCGCTGAGCTTCTGCGCGGCGCCGCCGAGCAGGTCGGCTGCGCTGACGAGCTTGCGCGGCTCGCCGCCGGCCGCGGGTTGGGCCCACAGCTCCAGCACCTCGCTGTCCGCCGCCGACGGGCGCAGGAAGCTGACCCATTGCCCGCCGGGCGAGATCTCGGCCTGGCGCGGCAGGCGGCCGGCGAGCGGCGGGTCAGCGGTGAGGCGTTCGAGGGTCAGGGTCTGGGCCGAGGCCGCGCTTGTGACGCAGAGGGCGGCCAGCAGGGTCATGAGGATCTTCATCACGACATGCTAGCCGCGCCTCGGTCCAGGGCTCAGGCAGGCACGGCCGCGGTCGCCAGCTCGAAGCCCTCGTCCAGCCAGCCGGTGATGCCGCCGGCCATGATCTTCACCGGCCGGCCCAACCGCGCCAGGCGCAGCGCGCCGCGGGCTGCGCCGTTGCAGTGCGGGCCGGCGCAGTAGGTCACGAAGAGGGTGTCCTTGGACCAGGCAGCCAGCTTGCTCTCGACAAGCTTGCCGTGCGGAAAGTGGATGGCGCCTGGCACATGGCCGCGGGCGAACAGCTCGGCGGAGCGCACGTCCAGCAGTACGAAATCGGCGCCTTGGGCCAGCGCATCGTGCACGTCCCAGCAGTCGGCCTCGAAGGTGAACTCAGCGGCGAAGTGGGCCTCGGCCAGATGGGCGGGCGCGGCGGGAATGGCGGTGACTTGGCTGGGCATTTCGGCTCCTGGTTGATGGTGTCGTCATCGTGCCCAGCGGGGCGCTGCGCCACAATTGGCGCACATGACAAGCATCGACAAGATTTCGCCAACGACGACGGGGCCGCTCGTCGTCGCGCCTGTCTACGACGGCCTGTGCACCTTCGAGTTCGCCATCGCCGCCGAAGTCTTCGGCCTGGCGCGGCCGGAGATGGGCCCGGGCTGGTACCGCTTCGCCAGCGCCGCCGTCGAACCCGGGCCGCTGCGCGCCCACGGCGGCCTGAGCGTGACGAGCGATGGCGGTATCGAGCTGCTGGACCAGGCCGACCTCATCGTCATGGCCGGCTGGAAGGGTGCCGACGTGCCGGTGCCTGAGGCGCTGGCCAAGCGGCTGCGCAAAGCCTGGCAGCGCGGCGCGCGTCTGGCATCGATCTGCTCGGGCGCCTTCGTGCTGGCCGCGACCGGCCTGCTGGACGGCCGCCGCGCGGCCACGCATTGGCGCTATGCCGACAAACTGCGCGAGCGCCACCCGGCCATCGACGTCGATGCCGGCGTGCTCTACGCCGAGGAGGATCGCGTCTTCACGTCGGCCGGCAGCGCCGCGGGCATCGACCTGATGCTGCACCTGGTGCGCAGCGACTTCGGCGTGGAGGCGGCCAACAGCGTAGCCCGCCGGCTGGTGATGCCCGCGCACCGCGGCGGCGGGCAGGCGCAGTTCATCGAGCGACCGGTGCCGCGCGACCGCACGAACCGGCTGTCCGGCCTGATGGACCTGGTGCGCGCCGACCTGCGCGCGCCATGGACGCTGGAGCGCATGGCCGTAGCCAGCGCCATGAGCCCGCGCACGCTGTTGCGGCGCTTCACCGAGGCCACCGGCCAGTCCCCCGGCGACTGGCTGATCGCCGAGCGCGTGGCCGAGGCGCAGCGACTGCTGGAGGCCAGCAGCCTGCCCGTTGAAAGCATTGCGGCCGAGGCGGGCTTTGGCAGCGTGCAGTCGCTGCGCCACCACTTCCAGGCCCGGCTGGGGCTGGCGCCGCGGGCTTATCGGAGCAGCTTTGGGGTGGGGCGGTAGGGATGCGTCTTGGAAGACGTGCGTGGGCCGGAAGACTGCTTCGGCTGCAAGCTGGCCTGCGCCTCGGCGCGTTCGCTGACAGCTTCCGACCCGTTGCAGCCGCAAGGTCAAGCGTCGCGGGCGTCCGCAAAGTGCCCAAAGCGGAAGCTTGCAATCGACGACGACGGACGGCGCCGCAGCGATTGCCGTCGTCTGCGGCAACGGGCCATCGTCACGACCCGTCGTACGAAGCTGCCATCGGCTCTTTAGTCACCAAGCCGTCGGCGATGACCGCTTTCGGGGATGAAGCGGGCGGCAACCGTCTGGCCGCCGCCGACCGACCACTAGCCCATTCCGACGCCGACCAAGCAGGGCGGGCCCTCTTGGTCATGGTGCGCAGCTCGAAACATCGATTACGGCGATCTCCGGCTGCGGCCCATCTGCGGACGCTCTGCGAATGATCGCAGCCATGGCACGGAGATGATCAACGACCTGTTCGAAGTTGATGAATGTGCCGTCGGTCAACTGCCAGCCCTTCTTCCGTACATCCTGGTGAACGAGAAGAAGAATCCCCTCGCGGCCATCCTGAGCACGTAGGTACTGTCCGCACAGTTGCGTGACCAGCGCTTCTTCCAGCTGAGCCCGGGACCAACTTTCCGCCACCTTGATCTCGGTCGCCAAGCCGACGCCGCTCACACGGGCGCGGAAGCGCAGGTCGGGCTCCTTCTCGTCCGCGACGTGAGGCTCACGTTCAATCGTGTACGCCGTGCGTCTGGCTTGGCGCAGCCGGTCTGCCAGCCAGTTCTGAACCGCGGGCTCATCAGGCAGCGCCTTGAGCGTCTTCCCTTGCTGAAAATCGCCGTGGATCAGATCGTGCTGCATGTCCGCCAAGCGCTGCAGCGCGGTCGCCAGAAGTTGCTTGCCGGTGGCGGGATCACGTTCAGCCGCTTCTTCGAACGCGGCCATCTCATCTGCCGCCCACGGTGTGTCCTCAGCGTCTGCGCCCGCGCGATCGTGAGCCATGGCTTGTAAGCGCTCGACGGGGATGGACAACTGGTGTGTGCTGGCCAAGCGGTTGATCGCGTCGAACGTAGGCTCCCCTGGGGTCTTGATCAAGACTTCCAGCGCTGAAGATCGAGCAGCCTCAGCCTTATCTCGTTCGTCCGGTGAATACGCCCCTTTGTTCGCGCGATCGCGATCTTCTTCTGGCCGGACAGTCTTGAATGCCAAGACAACCAGTCGTTCCAACGTCGGAACGTCCATGGATGGCACCTGGGCGAGAGCGCTCGACCAACGCGAGCCAAAGATGTGCGGCAGGGCGCGTTCGACTAGGGCCTGTTTCTGCGCATCTCCGAGCAGATCGAGCTTCTCGACCAGTGCGTCCGTAGCCCTGGCTGCGTCGACGGCATACGCTGCTCCCAGGTACTGAGCGCTGATCTGCGGATCGTCCGAGGTCTTGAACCTGTCGATCACGAGTGCGTAGAACTGGAGCCTGTGATCATCGGACAGTCCACGAACGAGCGTTGGCAGCAGAGGGCGAAGTGCAAGCGAACTCAAAGTCGGTCGCGCTTGCAGTTCCCGCCACAGGTCAGGCCACAGCAATGTGGCCAAGGCCTTGGGGCTGCGGTCGATGTATTCGAGGATTTGGTGATGGACGCCAGGTGCGGGGATGTCCAGATCATCGGCGGCTTCCTTGGCCAACACCTGCGCGACCGCCGGTGGCCAAGCTGCGGCGAGTTCGAAGAGCCATTCCGGAAACCCATTGATCTCCAACGTCGCGAACTGCGCCGCGCGGATTGCTTCTTGCTCGTTCAGGTCTGCCGTCCAGTTCGGGCGGCTTGCAGCCTCAAGCGAGACGCCGGCGATGCACATGCAGTCGAAGTCGGAGATCTGGTTCTTCTCGTGTGGTGGACGGTCGCTGTGCAATGTCGGCATCCAGGCGCGCCAGACTTCCGAGAGACCCTTGAGCAGCCCGGCTGCTACTTCATCGCCGACGATGCTTGCAATCGGAGCGATGCTGTCGACCGCATATCTCGAACTGCTTCGAGTGGCCTGGTTCATCAGCTGCCACAAGTCGTAGATGCGCCCGTCGACTCGATTGGTCGTGGTCGGCGTCAGCGTTTGGAGCTGAGCGGGATTTGATCGAAGGTCGGAAATGAAGTCGAACCAGCCTTGCTCCAGCTGGCTGCGCGCCTGCTCACCGGTCTGCCGGATCTCGGCCATCTCCCTTGCAGCCTCAATCTCATCTGCGGTCTGCTCTCTTGGGGTCATCCACTCGGTGTAGGCAGCCTGCATTTCTGCGTCCGTGGCTGCGACGGCTGCGATGCGATCCCGCAGGGCCTCATCCTTGTTGCCCTCGTTGAACCACAAGGCGAGAGCAGTGTTGATGCCAAGTCGCCGTTCTGTGGCGCTCGCGCGCTTCGGTGCATCGGCAAGCAGCCAGTCAACGTCCTCCAGCTGCAGGTCAAGATCCCAGCCCAGAAAACGCAGTTGGAACGGGTGCAGCAGCAGATGTCCGTAGAGCGTTGGATGACCTTCAAGGCGCCCAGCGGTATGCCACAGCGCAATGCGACGCCGCGCTGGTGAGTGGTTGGCGAGTTTGGCTATCTCGGCCAAATCTTCGGCGCGCCGATGCAGATAGGTAAAACGACGATCACCGAGACGCAGCAGCGCGTCCAGGGCGGCCACCGGTGCCTCATCGGGTGGGGACAATTCGAACAGAAGTTTTGCTGCCGTGGCCAACGCCGGGGAATACTGAGATTCCAAGGAAGACAAGTCGTAGGTGTCAGGCTCTGGCTGATTGCCAAGCTGGGACAACATGCCTTCGATCAATCGACTCAGATTCTTGGCCGAACTCAGTTTCTCCACCAGGCTGGCGCCATGCCAGTCGAGGTTGAAGCCGCCCCCTTCGTCGTCGCCAACCTTGATCGAAGCCAGGATGGCAAGAAGGTCTTCGACATTGATCAGCCTTGGAAACAAGGCCTCTACGGCTTCCCAGACTGCGGTTGTCGTGATCGAAGCGCAGTCTCGCTTGATGTATTCGGCATAGGCCTGGAGCCTGCTCTCGTCGTTCGTGGCCAGCAGCACGCGGCCAGCAAGGATGGCGGTATAGCGGTCCTGATATCCGCCAAACGACGCGGCCTCTGCAATGTCGACGCACTCGTGAAGCTTTCCCAGCCACATCAGGCGGAGCACGAAGAAGCGGATGTCCTGGTCATCCTTGTTGGCCTCCCAGATCTCTCGCAGCACTGGTGCGATGTCGGGCTGTGCAAATCGAGCCACGCTGCTGTGATCCAACATGGGCGTGTCTTCGGAGCGCTTCATGCGCTCGACCAGCGCCAGCAGCGCTGCCTTGCGGGTTGGCACGGGCAAACTGGCTGGGTCACCTGCCGTGAACAGCAGGAAGGGGGCTCGCCGTACGACCTCATTCGCGACGCTCTCGTCCCGTAGGCTCAGCCATGCTGCCGTCTCGAGCATCGACGGCTTGACGAGGTCGATCCCGTAAGGGCGGGAGAACAGGAGGTGATGCAGCTGGCTCTGCGACAGATTGGATTGCCGAAGTCGAAGCAGCCAGCGCGCGGTTAGAAAGGCTCTCACCACGCCCTCGTTGTCGTTGTGCAGACGAGCACGACCAAATGTCGCTGGGTCGAATGCAGGGCGCGTCAACAGATGGTTTCGATCCGTAGGCGACCAGTCCGGCAACACGTCGTCGAGCGTGATCGATGCGCGGTTGTCGTCGTCGGGGGCGTCCTTGTCAGGAATGGCTATTGTGGTCTGGCGGCCGAAGACCAACGCCGCACCTATGCGCTCAAGTGCGTGGCGCGCCCGCGTGTGATCCAGCGGGTCAACGCGGGATCGATCTGGGTTTGTTTCGCGAACGCGTTCATCGAGGCTTTGATCAATCATGGCCTCCAGGCTGCCAAGCCGCTTGTGGAGCTTCCAGTAGCGGACGATCCAATCGAGATCCAGCGGGCGCCTTGCGAATTCCCACAGGTTCGCTGCGTCGATAGCAGCAACAAGACCTTCAACGTCTGGAGCATTCTTCGCGGCTGCGTATTTGCGCACCTGGCCGGCGTCCAGTGCTGCCATCACCACCACGATATGTGTTTCAGGAGGGGGCGGCTCTTCCGGCTTCTCATGGCGCAGCACCCGACGGATCAACTCCTCCAGCGTTGGCAGGGGAAGGCTGATGGGGTCTTTCGGGAGCGGCAGCTCGTCGCTGAAGCGCCGTGCGTCGCGCGTGAATTCCCAGTCTGTATGGCGACCTGAAAGGATGATGTGGGCGCGTCCTTCAGCCCCAGCAATGCCATCCGCAATGTGGCGTAGCGCTCGATCCAGCCGGATGCCATCGAGTTTGGCTTCATCTACCGAATCGATGAAGAACCATGCTGATTCGCTGCTGGCGAGCCATGCTTGCAGGAGCGGGCGATCGGCACGACGCAGTGCTTGCTCAAGCCCATCGTGGCCGACATCCTGAACGGTCGCGTAGAAGGAAAACTTGCCGGCGGCAGCCTGAAGTCGAGCCTGCTCTGTCAGTTCCTCGGTTTTGCCGCTGCCGGCTTCCGCCAGGATGACGACACGGCGCTTGGCCAGCAGATCGGACCAAGAGAGTGGGCCGTTTGAACCTGCAGTCCTTCGTCGTCGCGGCTGAAGGCGGTCATCGGCGTCATCGCGCCACTCGTTGAACCGACGATGAAGAGGAACCGTTGCCATCAGAAAAGCAGTCCAGCGCTCAGAGAGCATGCATTTTCCTTGACGCCCATGGTCGCTAGGCCACCTTTATGAAGCTGCCGCAGGCAGGAGCGTACTGTGAGGACCTGCACTGAGTTCTGTACGAAGTGGTCGACGACCAATTCAGCCGAGCATGCACGTTGCGAGCTTCGCAGCCGAGCGACAGGTTCTTTGGGCTAGGCCGCCGGTCGGGGCCAATCGCCTTCAATGCCCGGTTTGCGCGCTTGCGGCCGTCGAAGGCTTGGAGCACGAACGACTCAGATCAGCCTATTGCCGTAGCTCGGTCAATTTCGGCTTTGGGCACTGACCTGCCCCCCGAGGTGCAGACCGGCAGGCCGTCGGCAGCTTGGTGCCCAAAGCGGAAGGTCGAGATCGGCCGCGACAGACGGCCCAGCAGCGATTGCTGCCTTTCGTCCGTTGCGCGCGACGTCACGCTGACCGGTGCCAAGCGGTCGTCGGACCTTGCGGTCGTGAGGCGGTACCGAAGTCGGCTGTCAAAGGTACGGCGGCCGTTTGCCGCGCCCGCAAGCCGCGCAGTCATTCCGCTGACCGAATGCAGGTGGTCCCGCTCCCTGGGCTTGGGCCTGCCCACGGCATGCGATCGCGACCACCGTTATGTCCACTATCTTGATGGTGCGGCGTGCCGCCAAGCTCGGCAAAGTGGCTTCTGCGCCTGCCTGGGCCATGCCGGCCTGGACGGTTGCGTGCATCACGTGGGGCCGTGCATGTCCATCCGACACCTTGTCTACCTGGTCGTGGCCCTGCTTGCACAAGCAGTTCCCTGCTGCTCAGTCAGCGCTGAAGTCGACGTGAGCGCTGTGTATCGCGAGCTCGTCGACGAGTCCACGCGCATTTGCAAGGAGCACGAGGACAGCCTCTATCGCAAGGACAGTGCTTATGCGCAGAAGGCGTACAGCTACGCCAGCGTCATGGAGGGAACGGATAAGCGCCGTTGGTTGCGTCTGAACCAGGGGTTTCGCTTGCGTGAGGACGACTACTACTTCAGCCATTTGGGGTTCAGGAGCCACGGCGAGGGCGAGCTCAAGACCCTGGTCTTCGATTCGCCCCTGCCACGCGCCTACATGTGCGCGCATGGCGTCCTCTACATCGCCTCATCCTTCTTCGATCCGGAGAGCCCCCTCCACCTGACGGACGATGAGCTGGAGGCCTTGATCGCGCACGAGTTCGTGCATTTTCGCGATGGTCACGTGCTGATGCAGCGGGCGGCTGCGAAGTTCAGGGACGCCGGCGACACGTCCGGCCGCAAGCGCGGCCCGCTGGAGCCGCTGACGGGCGACTTCGACATTCAGGCTCTTTTCGCAGATGAGGGGCGCGAGTACGAGGCCGACCGTGGGGCTTTGGAGATCCTCGCGGCGGAAAAGGTGCCGACCGCAGCGTACTTCTCGCTGCTGGCGAAGCTGGTAAAGGCGGCGCCGGCACGCAGCTCAGGCGCGGCCTTACTAGTTCAGCGGCAGACCTGTATCTCGACCTACGAGCGCGCCCCGCAACGCTTCTTCTGGATGGCGCCGGAAGCGCGGGCGAAGATCGAGGCCGAAGGCCTGGTGTTGATGGATCGCCGCCGTGACGAGGGGCGGTTCTTCCTGCGCCACGGCAACCTGCTCGCCAAGGTCTTTGCGGACCAAACCTTGCCCAAGGGTCCGCCGCCCCGCGGCGCCGAGCTTATTGCGCTGGCACCGCTGGACCTCCATGCAATCTGCGCCATGGCCCAACAGATTACCAACGTTCAAGACGCGCGTGCGAAGCCTCTGGCCAAGGCACTTTCCACGTCTGTGCTGACTTGGCTCAGCGGAACTGGCAAGGAAACGCTGAATGAAATCCTTTAATCCGGCCCTGCTCAGTGCCTTGAGCGCATGCCTTGCGCTGGCCCTGCTCTCGGGCCCGTGCATCGCGCGCGATGCGCCTGCCGGCGACGCCGGCACGCCCTTGCTGTCGCCCGACAGCAATATCGCCCTGAACCTGAACGTTGATGCACGCAAGGCCGGCGCCGCCGAGCTGATCAGCAACACTCCGGCGGGCAAGAAGGTCTACGTGTTCTTCATCAGTACCAGCGAGGTGTACTCGAACGCGGGCACGGAGACCGTCGTGGAGGAGCTTCAAAAGCGCTTCTCTGCCTTCGGCCGGGACATCGGTGAGGACGGTGTGGCGATCTGGGTGAACGTGGCCGGCAGCTCACGTCTGAGCGCGCGGATCGGCAAGCTTATTTCCGATCGATACCGCTTGCCAGCGGCATCGGACTTCGACTACAGCAAAGGGCCGTATCTGGTCGTCACCAACGTGCATCCGGCATTGGCGGGGAAGGAGGAATTCGTCCAGTTGCCGCTGCCGAACGAGGACCTCAGTCAGCCATTCGTGGCTGGCATCAGCCTGCGCAACATTTCGCCGGTCTACGTCGTGGACGTCCTGAATTCCCTGGAGCAGGGAATCCGCCGCGCCAACCTGACCTCACGGGACATGACGCGCGCGGAGGTGTGGTTCACCTTCAAGACTTGGTGGGACGGCAACAAGCAGACGGTCGGCGCGGTAACCAAGGAAGTATTTGTGGCGGTGCTGGGGACGGTGGTCAAGAAGAAGTGAGTGCCTTGTCGTGACGCGGCCCTAGCGCGCGAATCTGCGCTGCCGACGCCCCTGGGCTCCGCTAGCCGCCGGGACCGCGCTTCCGCGGAAGCACGACCTGCAGCTGAAGCACGTTCGCTGCGGGCGAAGGCCTCGGCCCCGACCTCGGTCATAGCATTCCCAACCGTCCTCCCACTCGGAGGCCTTCGCTTCCCAGGAAGCAGAGCCGTCGACCTGACGGTCAGCTTCGTCGATGGGCTTGGCGCGCCTCGGTTTGCAATGGCGGGCTAGCGGAGAGACCTTGATCGAAGCGGGACCACTAATGGGTTCAGGTCCTAGAAAATTCACTGTCGATTGCGCAGGCCATCGCGGCAGAGCATCCCGCCGACCCCGTTCAGCACGGTGAGGTCGTCCCCTCGAGGCGAGGCACGGCCAAGGCGATCCATGCGGCAAGCTGTGCAATGGCGGCGGCGATGCCCGCAGTGATCGTTTGCAGGTCCAGCAGCTCAGCGACCGCCTGGAATGCATAGATGACTGGCTATAGAGGCGCGGCCCGCGCCGGCGTCAAGACGATTGCCAGCTACCGGGAGAGGCTGCCCGCGCCGCGACGGCGGAGCGTGCGCAGCGTTCGCGCGCATCGTTCACGGTGTCGAAGCCCCCGAAACGCAAAAGCACACGGCGGCCTAAAGGTCTTGGATGGACAGCGGTCACACAGCTCGCGGGAAGTCGAATGACCGGTGCTCGCGGCAGCGGTCATCTGACCGCGAGATTGGAAAGTCGGTGACCAGCCTGTTGCCGTGGTTCGGCGAGTTTCCGCTATGGGCACTTTGCTGCCGTCCAATGGCACTGACGAGCGACGGCTCCTGGCCGAGACGTCAAAGGCGGCTAGCCGCGTCGCTGGTCGAGGCGCGCCACGTTGCAGCGATGCCCCTTAAGCGCGTTAGACCCTGCGGCGGATCCTCATGGCAAACATCAGACCTAGGCCGGCACACAGTAGAGCATGGGGTGCAACTTCCGGAACTGCGCTGACTCTGAAGCCAAGGTCCATTTCGTCGAATCGATTCCAGTTGCCGTTGAATCCCTGCCATTCTTCGCCGAGTGGCATCGGGGCGCCCCATGGCATGTTTGCCGAAAACCAGTCAGGTGAGCCAATTGTGAAACCGTATGTGCCCGCAGGGACTGTCCAGTTCA